>JAZRUV010000017.1:0-28178 GCA_045652705.1 Clostridia bacterium | reverse complement strand
CTACGCAATTGAATCACCAATTTAACCTTTCTTTGTTTTTTTAGTCAATTACATTTTAAGGTATTTGTGATTTAATTGCAATTTTTTATGCATAAAATTTAGGTTAAGGTGTTTTTACACCCCAACCTAAATTATACAGCCGCAAATGGTTTTTTATCATTTGCATCTATTTTCGTGTAATGTTTGTGTTTTTATAATTTATTTGCAAATTTCGACATTATATGATAATATGTAACAAATTATGAGAGGGGAAATAATATGTTTGGAAAAAGAGCTGATGGAAGAAGAATTAAAAGTTTAAAGCCGTACTATAAAATAATACCATATATAATGAAGCAAAGAGTTGATGCTCAGGTATATTTTGAAGATGAGATATCTGTAGATAGACTAGAAGAATATATTAAAAAGAAAAGAGAACAAGGGATTAAAATTACACATATGGATGTAGTTTTAGCGGCAATAGCAAGAACAGTTATAGAAAAGCCACGTTTAAATCGCTTTATAATGAATAGAAGAATATTTGCAAGAAATGAAGTATGTATTTCTCTTGCAATAGTTAAGAAACTTACTGATGAAGAATATGTAGATACAACTGTTAAGTTTAAAATAAAACCAGAGGATACGATATTTAAAATTGCAGAGCAAGTACATGAGGAAGTTGCTAAAAATAAAGAGGCAACAGAAGAAAATGCAACAGATAAATTAGCAGCTTTTATAATGAGTTTCCCAAACTGGTTAATAAAATGCATAATTAATTTAGTAATATTTTTAGATAATCACGGACTATTACCAAAAGCTGTTATAGAAGCATCACCATTTCATACAAGTATATTCTTAACAAATCTAGGATCAATAGGAATTGATTCGATTTTCCATCATATATATAACTTTGGAACAACAAGTGGATTCCTTGCTATGGGTGGAAGAAAAGAAAGAGTAAAAAATTACAAAACGGGAGAAACAGAAAAGTATATGACATTTAGATTTGTTATGGATGAAAGAATATGTGACGGTTATTACTACGCTAAGGCCTTATCTGTATTTAGAAGATATATATTAAATCCAGAACTTTTAGAACTTCCATGCGACAATGCACCTGAAGATCAAAAATAAATAATATAAAGAATGTATAAACACAAAAATAGCGGACAATTAAGTCCGCTATTTTTAGTAGTGGCCTCGCATAATGGAAACGCAGTGCTTATATAAAGCTTCAACTGTTTCAAAGTGTTTGTCGAGAAGAGGGTTTTCGAAGAATGTGGCATCCACTTCGCCGTAGCTCAGAAACTGTTTGGGGTAAGCTCCGTTTTCTACGGCATCTGTGAAGTTCACAAGAGTAGAATATTTTTCGGTAACATTTGCGCCGGTAGGTTTCATATAACTAAATTTTAAGTCGAACATAACTTGGCTCCTTCAAATAATTATTCTTTGGTTTTCTAAGATTACATAAATATTATAACATAACAAGTATGTAAATTCAATTGTACGAATAAACAAATGTTGTGAATTGGCGCTATTTTCTTGACAACTTCCTATTCCTGTAATAAGATAATAGCAGAAAGTATAGGGGTGAGCATATGATAAAAATATTAAAAAATACAGAACAAGATAAAAAATTAAAAGAACTAGAAAAAATTGAAAAAGGTTGTTGGATAGATTTAGTAAGGCCAACGGAAAAAGAAATGGCTTATGTAATAAAAGAAACAGGAGTAGATGAGACGCTTTTAAAATATGCTCTGGATGAAGAAGAAACATCACACATAGATACAGAGGATGACCAAATACTTGTATCTATTAATATGCCTATTACAGAAAAAAATAAAAGAGGTAAAGTATATACAACAATGCCTTTAGGTATTCTTGCAGTTAGGGACGATTATGTAATAACAATATCTTCAGAAAAGTTTTCTTTAATGGATATGCTAAGTAGAAAGAAAACAATAGTAGGAGAAATTGCCACGTATAAAAAATCTAGACTAGCATTTCAATTGATATATATAACTTCTGTAGAATTTTTAAGATACTTAACATATATTAGCAGGGATGTAGAAGCATTTGAAGATAATATAACGAAAACTATGAGTAATAAAGAACTACTAAAGCTTATAAACTACCAAAAGTCTATGATATTTTTCAACACTGCGCTTAAAACAAACCAAGCGGTTATGGAAAGATTGAGACGTGGTAAGTTCATAAAACTATATGAGGAAGATGAAGATATTCTTGAAGATGCAGTTATAGAGAATAGACAAGCTATGGAAATGGCAGCCACATATTCAGAAATATTAAATGGAATGACGGATATATTTGGAACTGTTGTATCTAACAACTTAAACAATGTGATGAAGCTTTTAACATCTATTACACTAATTATATCTATACCAACATTAATTGCTTCAATAATGGGTATGAATGTAGATTTTCCATTTAATACAGGAGTTAATGGATTCTACGGTGTATTAGGTATAACAGCAGTTATAACAGTAATAGTTACCATATGGTTAAATAAAAAAGATATGCTGTAATAAATGTAGAAATAAAAATAGAAAGGAACAAATATGGGAAAAGAAAAAATAGTATTCTTTTGTAAAGAATGTGGGTATGAGTCGGCCAAGTGGTTAGGTAAATGTCCTGGATGCAATCAGTGGAATACATTTGTAGAAGAAAAAATAAAAGAAAAATCTCAAGGTAAAAAAGTGGTATCAAATATTCCTAAAAGTGAAATGAAAAAACTAAAAGATATACAAATAGTAAAAAAAGAACGTTTTACAAGTGGATTTGGCGAACTAGATAGAGTGCTTGGTGGCGGAATTGTTGATGGCTCTTTGATACTTTTAGGTGGAGAACCGGGAATAGGAAAATCCACTTTGGTTTTACAAATTTCAGATAAGCTAACAGCACATGGTGATGTGTTATATGTCTCTGGTGAGGAATCAGAACTTCAAGTAAAGCTTAGAGCAGATAGACTAGGAATAGACAATGAGAAAATATATTTCTATGGTGAAACAGACATAGATGAGATAGAGTCTAAAATAACAGAAAATAATCCTAGAGTTTGTATTATAGATTCTATTCAAACAATGTATGATGAAGCTATTTCTTCTGTGCCAGGAAGTGTATCACAGGTAAGAGAAGTAACAGCACGTCTTATGAATATTTCTAAAAAACTTGGTATAATTACCATTGTAATAGGGCATGTAACAAAAGATGGTGTTATAGCTGGTCCAAGGCTTTTAGAACATATGGTAGATGTTGTGTTGTATATTGAAGGTGAAAGATTTGTATCACATAGAATAGTAAGAGGGGTAAAAAACAGATTTGGTTCAACTAACGAAATAGGAATATTTGAAATGGCAGAAAAGGGAATGGTTGAAGTCACAAATATGTCTGAAATGTTTTTGACAAGAGAAAAGAACCAACCAGGAACGGTTACGACCGCCATATTAGAAGGCACATCAACATTACTACTAGAACTTCAAGCATTAACAACTCATTCATATTACAATATTCCAAGGAGAGTTACAACAGGCATTGAGGTAAATAGATTAAATCTTTTACTTGCTGTAATTGAAAAAGTCTGTGGAATAAGTTTAGGAACTCAAGATGTATATATAAACGTTGTTGGTGGAATAAAAATAGCAGAACCCGCAGCAGATTTAGCTGTTGCAATGGCTATTATATCTAGTTATAAAGGAAAGGCTTTAAATAATGATTCGGTATTTATTGGTGAGCTTGCTTTAACAGGCGAGGTAAGACGAGTTGTAAATATTGAAAAGAGAATTAAAGAGGCTGTAAAATTGGGATATAAAACAATATATACAACAAGATATGGTTTGGAAAAGATAGAATTGCCACAAGGAGTAAAACTAGTTAAAGTAAATAATATCAAGGATTTGGTAACAAATGGTTAATATGTTTTGAAACCTTAAGAATAGGCGTATATATAATAGCACGTCTATTCTTTTATGGTAAAATTTTTTTAAAATCCTTTACTTTTTTAATCTAAAATGGTATAATATAACTGTGTTAAATAAAGAAGCAGAAAGTGAGGGACAAGTATGTTTAGTATTGGAGATAAAGTAGTGTATCCTATGCATGGAGCAGGTACTATAGAGTCAATAGAAGAAAAAGAAATGTTTGGAGATACAGCAGAATATTATATAATAAAAATGCCAGTTGGAGATATGAAGCTTATGGTTCCAACTGAAACAGCAACAGATATTGGGGTAAGAGAAGTTTCAAACGCCTCTGTAGCACCAAGCGTATTTGCAGTTTTAGAAAAACCAAAAGCAGAATATATTTACGAAAACAATTGGAGTAGAAGATATAAATCTAATGTAGACAAAATAAAAACAGGAGATATATTAGAAGTAGCAGATGTTGTAAGGGATTTATCACACAGACATATGGAAAGGGGACTTTCAACAGCTGAAAAGAAAATGCTTACTTCCGCAAAAGAAATACTAATAAGTGAGCTTATGCTTGCTCAAGGTATGGACCACACAGAAGTAGATAAAGAAATAGAAGAGAAGATAAAATTCTCTTATGATTTAGGAACAGCAGAGTTAACTTAAAAATAAACTAGGGAAACCTAGTTTTTTCTTTACATTTTTTTCACTTGTGATATAATATGTTCATTATAAGGTGGTTGTATGGAAAAAACAATGAGGAAAGAAAGAGTAAAAAGTAAAAACAAATTAAAATCACAGAATATAATATTAGTGTTGGGATTAGTATATACTCTAATAACTATTCTAGCTGTGATATCATATGTTTCAAAGATGAACAGCATTTCTACAACAGCTGTAACTTTTGGAACGGTTATTGGTGCTGTGTGGTGGCAATTGCTTATGATAATATTGTTTGGAATATGTTATATATTATATAGTCATAAAAAAATGTTTGGGATATTACTTGAAATAATAATGGCAATGTCTATGCTAGTATATATTGTAATAAGCGTTGCAACAATGGGAATAAATTTCCTTGCCCTTATAATAGAATTGATATATCCATTAATATTAGCTTTTCACGGTCTAGCCGAATTAAAGAAATTAAATAAAAAAGCAAAAAATAGAAGTAAAAGGACAATGTCAACTATCTAGTTGACGCACATGCTAATATAGCTCAGTAGGTAGAGCAACAGATTCGTAACCTGTAGGTCGGCGGTTCGATTCCGCCTATTAGCTCCATTTGAAAACAACTTACGAACCAATATGGTATCGTAAGTTTTTATTTTGTCTTTCAATCGAACTCACATAGTTGCTTGGAAGATATATAAATACAGTGTTCTCTTTCTAGAAAGGAGAACATTTTTTATGCTTGAATTCAAAGTAATACAAGAATTAAAACCAAATACTGAAATTCTAGAAATCATCAAAAACTACACTTACATAACTAAAAATGGCAAAGTTAAACACTTATTGAAAACAAATTTACAATTTGTTGAACCAACTCAATACATAATTACATATCCTACTACTCTAACAATACTAGAATACAAAGTAAATGAAATTAGTAATAAACCATTTTACATTAAAGAGCATAATGAGAAATATAATCTCAAAGAAATTAAGCAAATTCTCATAAAATTATCAAATTAGTGTCTGCAATTTTAACATTTAAAGAGGAAACAATTGAGAGATATTTTCTATTTAAGGTTGCAAAAATTAAAACTATTTAGGAAACAATTGAAAGAAATTTTCAAAAATGGGTTGTTATTTTCCGTTTTAGTTAGGAAACAAGTGAGGAGATGATTTTATGAGTAATAGATGTGCAGTATATGTAAGAGTAAGTACAGATGACCAAAGAGATAATGGTTATTCTATCGATTCACAATTAAGAATGATTAAAGAATATTGTGAGAAAAATGATTATTTAATAGTTGATGTCTACAATGATGCAGGACATTCTGGAAAAGATTTAATGCGACCTGAAATGCAAAGATTATTAAAAGATATTAAATCTAAAAAGATAGATAAGTTAGTTGCAATTAAAGTAGATAGATTAACTAGAAATAATTATGATGGCTTTTGGCTACTAAATTATTGTGAAGAGTACGATGTAAAAATTGAGTTGATACTTGAACCTTATGACATATCTACCGCTAATGGTGAAATGATATTTGGAATGAATTTAGTATTTGGCCAAAGGGAAAGAAAAGAAATTGGAGCAAGAACTAAACGTGCTATGGAAGAAATGGCATTATCCAAAATACACCCAAGTAAAGCACCTTATGGCTATATTAGAAACGAAGAAACAGGACATTTGGAGATAGAACCAATTGAAGCACAAGTAGTAAAAGAAATATTTGAACTATGTAAAAAAGGTCACTCTACAAGAAATATAGCAAGTATTATGAAAGATAATAATTCATACTTGAAACAAGGTAAATGGCGAAGTGACCGAGTCTATAAAATATTAACTAATTCTATTTATATAGGAACATTTGAATATGGAAAATACAAACGAAAACAAAAAGATGTTTTAAGAGTAAATAACTATTGTGAACCTATTATTGATGAACAAACTTGGAATGTTACAAGAGCAAATTTAGAGAGAAATAAACACTCTAATTATGGAGAACATATTCATTTATTTACTTCAATAGTCAAGTGTCCAGATTGTGGTCGAATACTTTCTTCTACTAATTCTTTTAAAAATAGTGGTACTGAAAAAGAAAAAGTTTATTACCATTTAACTTGTAAAAATAGTAATTGTAAATCCAAAGGACTTCATTATAGTTCAGACAAAATTGAACAAAAATTAGGCCGTATTTTAAATGAATTAACTAGATATATGTATGATACAGATAATGAGATTATCGTATGTAATTCTACTAAAACAAAAGAAATTAAAGATATAGATAATGCTATTGAAAAACTAAAACAACAAGAGAAAAAATTAGTAGATTTATATTTAAGTTCTACCCTAAACGTTGAAGTAATTAACCATAAAAATGAGGTAATAAAAAAAGAAATAGATAAACTAAATCAAAAGAAAAACAAGCTAGATCCAGATGAGGACTTTAAAGATTACACAGTAGAATTACTTAAGAAATTAGATTGTGATTATCAAGATGATAACAATATTTTATTTCAAAATAAGCTTGGATTCTCATTTTTATGGGATAGTTTAAATAAAAAAACTAAGAAAGAATTAATACAAAGATTAATAGCAAGTTTAGAAATAACAAGAGATAAAAATTACAATATTGAAATTAAAAATATAAAATTTACTGATGAATTTATATCTAAAAGCAATAAAGAATATGTAAGTTATCTTAATGAAATTCTAAATAATAATGAAATTGGAATTAAATATAAAGAACAAATTAATAAACAAGAATTAGAAAAATTAGAACAAGATTACTTTATATTTTCTACTAAAAAATATGAAGATAATGAATATTCTGAAGCAGATTTACTTCTATATATGGAACTAATAAAACAACACTTTTATCACGATGGAATTATAAACTGTCCATATATTGAAGATAACAATATAGTAGATAATCTACTATTAATACCAAAAATAATTATAAAAATATGAAAGGAATGATTTAATTATGGAAATAACTTATACAAAACAAGGAGATTATTTATTACCAGATTTAACTTTAAAAGAAACTAAAAAAGGAAATATAAACAAATATGGAAGAATGAGATTAGCTTATTTAAAAGATTATAAAAAAGCATTATATACTTCGCTTTTAATGAAAGAAGAACTTACTAATCATCTTATTTCAGTAAGTAAAAATTCTGAAGATTTATTAAATACTTTGATGGAAAGTTATAAAAAAACTGATGAAAGACTATCTGAAAAGAACAAAAAAATTAATCATATTGAATGGGCAAAACTTATGAATAATTATAAAAATACAGCAGAAGAAATTATATTAAAAGAATATATTTTCATATAAGAAATCTAAAAAAAGAGGAAAAAATTATAGAAATAATTTAATCCTCTTTTTATATTTTGTCTAATATGGGAGTAAAAGTAATGTCTAGCCAGCACTGAATTTATACTCCCGTATAAATTCTAATGTGGGGAAAATCCCCAATCCCCTTAAAAATAGATAGTTAATAGTTATAAAAAAAGACAATGAAGATTTTATTTTCTACATTGTCTTTTATAGTTATTTGTTGATGTTATGTAAGTATTTAATAATATCGTTATCAGTATCAAAAGCACGTGCAATTTTAACATATTCTATATTCTTTTTATCTGATTTCTTTTTATTATAAACAGTTTCTTCTTCAATATGTCCATAAATTTTTATCCATCTTTTTGAAATTTCATAATTTTTAATATCTAACACATTATATATTTTATATTCTGTACTTCTACCAAATATAGTCCAAAGTGCTTCTGTTTGTTGGATATAGTAAATTTTATCTTCATTTATATTTAATTTACTATTAACATATAAATTCTTCATTCCTTTGTATAAACATAGTGAAAGCGGAAATCCTACAAAACTAATCATAAATAACCAACCCATAAACATACTTAAAAAATCAGCATAATTTTCTAAAAATCCAGGATATGTAATTGGTCCATTACTAAATATCATCGAAATTACCATAAATAGTAAAAATAGAAACATAACCCAAGATAAAATTACAAATAAAAATCCATTTTGTTTTTTATAAATATTTTTTGAAAACATCTATATCACTCCTTATCTTTATTTTTTACATATTGTTCTAAATCATCAACTTCTTTTTTATCATTTTCTTTATATTCTTCGTGTTGCATTTTTGAACCAATGATTAGTAATAGAAGTATATAGATTGCTAGAGCAACAAAAGCAACAGTTAATGCAATACTTAAGTATTTTGTAAATGCAAGCGCTACTAAAATACCCCATAAAGTAATATATGGTAAAGTAGTAATAGCCCAAGTTATAGGTCTTAATATTGCTTTTACTTTTTCTTTATTTATATTTTGCATAGTTTCTTTTACTTTTTTTATAAAAGAAATAAAAGATAAAATAAATACATACCCTAAAACTATTTTTAAGCAAATAGAATATGCTAACTCATTATCTTCAATAATCACACCTAAAATTACTCCACCAACAAATAAGAATAATCCACAACCTAAAACATTAAATAATACTTTTTTCCAAGTTTTCATTTTGTACCTCCTATCATATTAATTTTATCATATTAAAATAATATTGTCTTTATTTTGTTGAAAAAAATATAATTTTTTTGTATAATGTTTATAGAAAGAGAGCGTTGTAGTTCGTAAGCTGTAGCTTAACCGCTCCAAAAGGTAAAATCGTCGCACCAGACGAAAAGATTTAATCGACTGTAAAAAGTCGATTTTTTTTGTCGCTTTTTATAGAAAATGAAAGGATGGTGTGATATGATAAGTGTATTAAAGATTCCAAACAAGATAAGAAGAGATTTACTCTCAAAAATTGAATGGGCTTGCAAATTTAGTTCTATAGAACTTGAGCAACAAGTGGTGATTGAAGGTTGTTTAAGAATAATAGAACATACAAATTTGGCATATGTTGAGCCGCATAGAGTAATCATTAAAGATTGCCTGTATCTGTTCTTTAATGAACATGATTATTTCTATGTTAATGATTTAAGGACGAAATACCCTTTGTCCAAACTACAGGAATACATAGCAAGGCATTAATTTTTAGAGTTTTTTAAAAAATACCTTATTTTGTTTTATTTGTGTTGTTAAAAAAGAAGGAAAAATAAATTATGAAACTCTTTAAGTGTCAATAGCCTTGCGCTATCTGGCACTTATTTTATATTAAATGCCTTTCTATTCAAATCGAAGGGAGGAATTTAATACTATGAACGAAGAAAGAAAAGTTGCAGGAATTTATATTCGTGTAAGTACAGAAGATCAAGCTAGAGAAGGATTTAGTTTGGGAGAACAAAAGGAAAAACTATTACAGCTTTGCAAATTCAAAGAATATGAAGTATTCAAAATCTATGAAGATGCAGGAATATCAGCAAAAGATATTAAAAATCGTCCTGCTTTTCAAGAAATGTTAGCAGATATGAAGAAAGGAAAAATCAATTATATTGTAGCCTACAAGTTAGATAGAGTGACTCGCTCAGTTCGTGATTTAGAAGAACTTATTGCAGTATTAGAAAAACATAACACATATCTTGTATGTGATAGAGATGATGTTAATACTTCTACTGCTAACGGAAGATTTTTTGTAAGAATGCTAACAGTATTATCTCAATTAGAAATTGAAATAGTTAGCGAAAGAACAAAGTTCGGATTAAATGGTGCTATAAAATCTGGACATTTGCCTGGTAAAATACCACTTGGCTATAAAAAAGATATAAATAAAAAGACTGTAATAGACGAAACTACAAAAGATATTGTAATAAGAATATTTAATATGTATTTAGAAGGCAAAAGTTATCAACAAATTAGTAATATTCTAAATAAAGAAAAAGTCCTATACCCTAAAAAGTGGAGAGATACTACAATTATGGGAATGATTGATAATAGGGTTTATATGGGAGATTATGAACAACATAGAAGTATTAGTAAACAAACTAATGGAGAAACTACTATTTTTATGAATGTAGTTGAACCAATAATCACTCGTGCTATGTGGGAAGAAGCACAAATGCAAAAAGAGAAAAATCAAAGAGCTTATACTAGAGATAGAGTTTATCTATTTTTTCAAAGACTTAAATGTCCTGAATGTGGCAGGATAATGAAATGCAAAGGTTCTGGTGGTACAAAAAGAAAGTATATGTACTATAACTGTGAACATTGTAAGATTTATTATAGAGAAGATAAAGTTGAACAATGTTTAGAAGAATTTATATTAGATTTAGTAGAATATGATATGGCAGTTAAGAAATATTTTCTTCCTGTACTGGCTGATAAAAAAGAAACTGATACAGAGAAATTTGATAAAGAAATACAAACTCTAAAACAACAAAAAGAAAGAATTAAGAAAGCATATTTAAGTGGTATTGTTGAGATAGAAGATTTTTCAGCAGATTATAAAATAATTGAAGAAAAAATAAATTTACTAGAAACCAAAAAATATGAAAGTTTAAATGTAAATAGTTTCTCTTTTACCCCACAACAACTAATGGCAGACAGAGATATTGAAAGAGAAAATCTAATAAGAACAAATAATTTAGATAAAGTTTTAAAAGATGAATGGAATAAGAAATCAAAAGAAGAAAAACAAGAATTTATTTCAAAGTTTATTGAGTCAATGACTTTATTAAAAGATGAAAATGGCGATTTTTATATTGATAAGATAAATTTTAGAAGTAGCTATGCTAGTCAAATTTCAAAATTATTTGAAGTTGGTATATTAGACCTTTATGTCCCAATTACGATAGATGGCGAAGAACAACAAATTAGGACAAGTGTAAATATAAATCAAGAACAATTTGATGATTATATAGACAGAATGAATAAATATTTTGATATAGAATTTTATGAGTTGTTTCAAATTGATAGTAATGAAGAATTAAAACACAAGATAATGAAATTTGAACTAAATAGCAAAGATGAAAATGTTATTAGAATGGTTGCTCTGCAAAATGATAATTCGTTTCCTATAAAAGAGAAAGACACATATACAATAGGAGCAGTCACTTATACTCCTGCGAAGGTATGCTAAAACAAATTAACGTGGCACGTTTTGTTGCAAAGCAATGAAAGTGGCGATAGTTAATTTGAATTTGATTTACTATTTTTAGTAAATCAAATTGCCTCGCAGAGCCCCCCAAGTTTTGATAGAATGTCAAAACTCATAGGGGGTTAGGATTTTTGACAAGTCAAAATCCTGTATGCAAAGGAGCAAAAAAAATGAGTGAGATGTTAGCCTATACAATTCACTTAGGAAACGATAAAAATAAAACAAAAAGAGCAAAAGAATTAGCAAAAAAGAATCCATCAAATACAACTTCATTTAGTAATCATTCTATACAAAATAGTGGTCAATTATCAAAAGTAAATAATCATAATTATAGAGAATATGACCATAAAACAGATATGATTTGTAATATTTATGGGACAAATAATTTAATAAATGATGTTAAAAATTTATATTTACAAGAGTTTGAAAAAGCAAGAATTGAATATAACAAAAAGCAAACAAGAGATGATAGAAAAATAGATAATTACTTTAATCATATATCAAGAAATTCTAATAGAGATTTAGCTTGTGAACTAATAATTGAACTTGGCGATATGGAATTTTGGAATGATAAAGATATTATCTACAGAAGAAAAATGACTAATGTATATAAAGAACAAGTATATGATTTAATGCAATTTGTACCAGAATTTAAAATAGCAAATGCGGTAATACACTTTGAAGAACAAAGCCTTTCTCCTCATATGCATATAGTTGGTGTTCCTGTAAAAGATGGTTATAAAAATGGAATGGGAAAACAAGTTGCAAAATCTCAAATATTTACTAAAACTTCTCTTTCAAAACTACAAGATAAAATGAGATTTAACTGTATAAAATCTTTTAATAAATATTATGAAGTTGATTACAAACTGAAAGAAAAAGAACTAGGCAGAAACTTTGATATACCAGTTAGTAAAATGACTAATTACAGACAAATGAAAAAAGATTATGAAAAGAATAAACAAAGGTTAAAACAAGCAAATGAAAAAACAGATATAGTAAATACAGAAAGTAATAAGCTAGAAAGTATAATAACTACTCTAAAGCCCAATCTAGTAAACAAAAAGAATTATACTATTTCAAATGAACAACTAGAAACCATAAAAAGCTATATTTCAAAAGTTAGAGATACTACAAAATCTATTAAAGGTGTTAACGATTTAGATATTATTATGAAAGAATACGAGAAAGATTTAAAAGAACACGATAACGAAGTTAGAATACTAAATAGAACTATTATACAAAAAGATTTTGAAATAAAGGAATTAAAAGAAGATTTAGGTATTGCAAAAGATACTATTTCTAGTCAAGAAAAAGAAATTAAGCACTTGAATGTGTTTAAAAATTTATGGAATAAGTTTATGAAATTCTTTAAGAACAGAGTTAGATATTATGCTGATGAAAGTTATAAAAAAGTATATGAAGCAATGAAAAAAGATAATATTTTAAGGCAAGATGATATTGACTATATTGATAACAAAAATGTAAAAAACAAAAAATATGAAAGGTGGTAAAAATTATGATATTAAAAAATAATAGTGAAAAAGTAATAAAATTAGTAAGGTATTATGAAACATTGGAGTTTGCAGATAAATTAAGACTTGCAATAAATATATTTGAAAGTGATTATACAAACATTAAAAGTGATAAAATGCTAGATTTGTTAAAACAAATATTAAGAATAGTTGATACAAACTATAACAAATATGGGATGATAAACTTTCTTGAATATAAACATTTGCTTTTAATGTCTGCACAAGTAATGGAAATGACAGAAAAAGAACAAAGTGATTTTGTCTATGAAGTTTTAGCTGATATTTATAAAATTTTAAAGGAGTAATAGATAAATATATTGGAGCCAATTAGAATTTTGGCTCCAATATATTTATCTATCATCACGAAGTGTTTTTATCATTGCTTCAATAGTTTTTTCCATTTCTTTTTTATTAGTGTCATTTGTTTCTTCGTTTATAAAACCAATTAGTTCAACAATCATACCAGATTTCTTAAAAGTGTATCCTTGCATAGGATAATTAACTTTACTTCCATCATCAAATTCTGCAACAAGGAGTCCCTTTATCATTAAAACTTTAATATTGTTTATATTCATTTCCTTTGATTCTTTTATCGAAAAAGAGTTAAAATCACCTATCAAATGAGTGCTAATTGTACGAGAAAATTTTTCTGATAACTCTGTTGGGATATCTTTTAATTCAGCTTCTTTAGTCTCTCTACAATATGCAATTACATATCTACTATTCTTAAAAATTTGAGAAGTTCCTTCTTCAATAGATTTTAAATTAGGATAATCAAATGCTACCGGTTTACTTGGATCTTTAAAAGTATATATCAAATCAATGTTGTTGGTTTGATTATCATCTGTTTGTGGTTTTGTTGGACTTGTTTCATTATTTAAATTCAAGTTTGCATTATTATTATTATTTGTTGGAGAATTATCATTATTACTATTATTCATAACTAAAACAACAGATACAGCACCTATAACAATTACTACAACAGCAATTAAAACTAAAACTATTAAACTTATTCCTTTCTTTTCATTTAACATATTTTTTATTCACCTCCACTTTTTATTTATTATGAATTTATTCTATCATAAGTATAAAAAATTTTACATAGATTTATAAAAATTTATAAAATATTTTAGATATAATGTACTTTTACTAAATAATGTGTTATATTATATTTACAGTTGATTAAAGAACGGAAATATTGGAGAATTTTTTTCGCAAATAACCACGACAAACGCTCCAACGAAAAGGTCAGGAAACACTGAAAAATCAAAAGCTAATGATAAAATATAAAATTCATAAGTTTTAAAACCAATTTGTTCTTGAAAAAATTCAAAATAGATGGTATAATAATTATGCAATGTATATTGCATATATCAGACTTTAATAAGGAGGATAAAATCATGAGTAACGGAAGAGATCCTAATTTTGATGGAAGCTACGAAACTTCCAGATATGCAGGTAGAACTTTGGAAGAAGACATTATCGCTGCGGGACAGGGTGAAATTACTGGTGAATTGCCCGGTGGCGGCACCTATCGTCAACTGGATGACCGTATTGATGTGTGGACTCCGGGGAGTCCTGGAAACTATCGTCATGATTTTTACAATGCCAACGAAGGCAAAGCAGGGTATCGTGAGGGTGAACGCGATTAAGTAAAGTAAGAGGCGCTGAATTTTCAGCGTCTCTTTAATATATTTGTTAATAACTCATTACATTAATTCATATACAGCAAATGATAAAGAAAAACATAAATTTTCTAAATTCTACATTTTAATACAAAAAACTTGAACGAATACATTTCTTTTGATATAATCTCTAAAAAAGAGAGGTTAGTTTTAAGTGAAGACATTACCAAAGAAAATAAAAATGGGGTTAAAAATATTTGGTATATGCATAGGGCTAAGCACTATGCTAGGGTGTGTTGATGCTAGTATAAATAAGAACCTTCCAAAATCTACTACATCAGATACGTTCCCTGCGTCATACCAAACATATATAGATAAACTAAAACAAATATATCCTAATTCTACATTTAAGGCAGTGTATACTGGACTTGATTGGAATACAGTCTTAAAACATGAAAGCTATGAAGTAAAAAAAGGAATAAGTTTAGTGCCAAGCAGCTATTCTGCTGTATGGAAAAAAGATGGTAAAAACACATATATGGATGGTAATTTTGTTATAGCATCTAAAGGCGCAGTTGCCTACGTTATAGACCCAAGAAATTCGTTATATGAAAAAGAAGTGTTTCAATTTGAAGGACTTTCATACAACCCAAATATTACGCCACAAGTAGTAGAAAAAGTAATAGTTTCATCACCTATGGTAGGAACATATGCTAAAAAATATAAAAATGCAGGTCAGTGGCTAGATATGGATTTATCTTATGCTGAAATTATAGATAAAGTAGGTAAAGAGCAAGGGGTTAGTAGTGTATACATTGCGTCTCGTATGATACAAGAAACATCGGGAGATATAGTTAATAACGGAAGCATAAATGGTTCTCATGCAACATATCCAGGGGTATATAATTTCTTTAATATAGGTGCAACACCTAATGCAGATGGTTCTGGTTCAGTTACAAATGGACTTAAATATGCAAAAGCACAAGGATGGACAACACCATATCTTTCTATAACAGGTGGAGTAAAAGAAATAAAGTCTAGTTATATAAAATATGGACAAGATACAGTGTATTTTCAAAAATTTGATGTAAACAATCCTTATGGAAATGCTACAGCACTTATGGCATATCAATACCAAACAAATATAATGGCGCCAACTAGTGAAAGTAGAATATCCTACAAAGCGTATAAAAAACTAGATATGTTGGATACAGCATTTACTTTCTATGTACCAGTGTACAATAATATGCCTGAAGATCCAGCTCCATATCCTGCGGGAGATAGCGCGAAGTTTGTAGAGGATAATACCAAGGTATATTTAGATGATGGAACAAAAAATGGTGCGGATGTCTTTAATATCCGTTCAAGTGCAAGTTCAGAATTAGACAATATAATCTATACTTTAAAAGAATCAAATGAGGGTGCAGACAATAGAGTTATTTGGACAAGAAGAAAAAAAGGTGCTGGATATGATTGGGACTATATTGAAGCAACAATAGGTGACCAGGTTATAAAAGGTTATGTATGGAAAGAGTATGTAAAGGAATATAATTATACAAAAGTACAAAGTGTAGAGCTAGATAAAACAGAACTTACACTAGAATTAGAACAAGAATATACATTAACAGCAACTATTAATCCAAGTGATGCAAAATATAAAGAAGTTAATTGGACTTCTCAAGATGAAAATATTGTTAGGGTGGAAAACGGAAAACTAACAGCTAAAGCTTTAGGTACAACAACAGTAACTGTAACAACACTAGAAGGCGAAAAAACAGCAACATGTACGGTAACGGTAATTGAAAAGCAACAAGACATATTATTAGATAAACAAGAATATACAGTTATAGTAAATAAAAAAGTTAAACCTGTAATAACACTAAAAAATATTGAAGCCTGTGAAATGAAAATCTTGGATGAAACAATTGCGTGTGTTATAGATGGTCAAATACAGGGCCTTATTGTTGGAGAAACAATTCTAGAAATAACTGCGATAGATGTGGAAAAGCCAATTATTAAAACTGTTAAAATAACGGTAATAGAAGCTCCACAAGAAGAATACAAATTAGATGAGAGCTTGTTAGTATCTGAAAGTAAAATAGTTACTAATATTATTCCAAACACAACTTTAAGTGATTTAAAACAAAAAATACAACTAGTAAATTTAACTCTTAGCGTAAAAGATGTAAATGGTAAATATATAGCAGAAGATAGTTATATTGGAACAGGGACGACAATAGTATTTTTAAAACAAGATGGTAGTGAATTAGACAAACTAACAATTGCTATTTGTGGAGATGTTACTGGTGATGGTTTAATAAACTCAGCCGATTTGTTAAAAACAGTTAAATATCTAAAAGGAACAGCAACAATAAATGAATTTGCAGCAGATGTAACAAAAGATGGCGAAGTAAACTCAGCAGATTTATTAAAAACAGTTAAGTACTTAAAAGGTACAACTACAATAGATTTTAAATAGGAGAAAAACTATGAAAAAGAAATTTTTATTTATTATTATGACAATATTTAGTTTTATGCTTTGTACTAAAGGCATATATGCAGCTAGTGCGAGTATAACAGCAAACAAAACAAGTGTTACGGCAGGAACAAAAGTTACAATAACAGTAAAGGTTAATGCTGCTGCTTGGAATTTGAAGGTTTCTGGTGAAACGTCTGGTTCTATAGTAGGATTTAATTCTGATGCTGAGAATCAAACAACTACAAAAACATATAGTATAAAACCAACAAAGGCAGGGAAATATACTGTATATCTTAAAGGAGATATAACAGACGAAAATAGCGACTCGGCAACAGTTATTAATAAATCTGTAACAATTACAGTAAAAGAAAAAACAACAACTACAACAAACAATAATACAACTGTAAACAATAATAACAATAACAATAACAATAATACAACAACTACGAAAAAATCTTCTAATGCTAATATTTCTAGATTAACTTTAAATGTGGAAGGCTTAAGCTTTAAGAGTAACCAAACAACATACAACATTACGGTTGGTGAAGAGATAGATAATATAAAATTAGGAATTACATTAGAACATAAGAAAGCCACATATACAGTGTCTGGAAATAAAAATTTAAAGGCAGGGGACAATGTAATAAAGATTGTAGTAACTGCAGAAGATGGTACAAAAAAGACATACAAAATTAATGTAAAAAAACAAGGAAATGAAGAAGAGTCATCTGCATACCTTTCAAATTTAATAATAGAAAACATGACATTTGAAACGCCATTTAATACAACTGAAACTGAGTATATAGGAAGTAAGATGAAATATGCAGATAAATTAAATATACTACCATATACAATATCAGAGGAAGCTACATATGAAATATTAGGAAATGAAAACCTAAAAGCAGGAAGGAATACTATAATAGTGAAAGTGACTTCAGCAGATAAATCAAGTACAGTTGAGTATAAGGTAACATTTGAAATGATGTCTAAAGAGGAAACAAATGCGCTTCAAGTAGTAAATCCATATGTTGAAAATGCGCCTAAGGTAGAGCAAAAAGTAGAAGAACAAACTTCTTTTGGAAAAGCCATTAGAGAGCATTCTACAATAATTTTATTATACATATTAGCATTAGTTGAGTTTGTACAAGTAATTTATTTATACATTCAACTTAAAAGTGTAAATCCCGTAGCAGTGACAGTAAAAAGAAGAAATAGAAATAGGAATAGCAATAAATCAAATGATGAAAAACAATAAAATTTAAAATAACTAAATAAAAAATTAAGCATATTATACACTAAGGTGAGTAATATGCTTAATTTTTTTAAAGAGTTATATAGTGATGCGAAAAATATAAAACAAAAAGACCCTGCGGCGAAAAATGTATTGGAAGTTATTATGTTGTATCCAGGTTTTCATGCAATTGTATCACATAAAATATGCCACAAGTTATATAAAATAGGACTAAGATTTATACCAAGATGTTTGTCACAATTAACTAGATTTATTACGGGTATAGAAATTCATCCGGGTGCTAAAATAGGAAAAAGATTATTTATAGACCATGGAATGGGAATAGTTATAGGAGAAACTGCTATAGTTGGAAATAACTGTACAATATATCACGCAGTTACATTGGGTGGGACTGGCAAAGATAAAGGTAAACGTCATCCAACTGTTGGAGATAATGTTATGATAGGAGCAGGGGCGATAGTTTTAGGTCCAATAACTATTGCAAATAATGTAAAGATAGGGGCGGGAGCAATAGTACTAAAGTCATGTTTGGAAGATGGAAAAACATTAGTGGGAATAAATTGAAAAATAAAATAGAAATAAAGTGTTGAAAAACACAAAGATATGATATAAAATATTTGCATAGAGGGGAGAAAAACAAATGAAAAACGCTGAAAGCCTTGGGGCTGTAACACACACACACACACACACACACAAGCTATATAAACAAACACTACAAAGTAGTGGCGCTTTTTCATACCCAAATAACAAGAAAAAAGCAAGGTTGACATAGAGTAAAAATCTATGTTGGCTTTGCTCTTTTTGCATGCAAAAAAGGAGGAGGTAAAAATATGCAAAACAAAAAGGCGGTATCATTAGTGGTACTAGTAATAACAATAATAGTAATGATAATACTAGCAGGAACAATAGTTTTATCGTTAAACAACAGTGGAATAATAGAACAGGCCAAAAACGCAGTGGCTGAAACAAACTTAAAAGAAGTGCAAACACTTGCGTCATTAAAATGGGCAGAGGCATTTATAGATGGAAATACTACTCAAGAGCAACTAGGGCAAGAAGTATTAAAAAGATTAAATGAGGAAAAGCTAGATTTAACACCATATGAAATAACAGTAACAGAAGATGGTGTAAAGGTGGCGTTAAGAGCGCCTATTCCCGAAAAATGGAAAGCAAATGTGGTAAACATAGCAGATACAGTGCCAATACCAAAAGGATTTGTTGCCTCAAGTGCCACGGGGGAAAATACAAAAAATGGTGGGCTTGTAATATATGAAGGAACAACGCCTGTAACAGATGCAAATGTAGAAGATGCAAAAAGAACAAGAAACCAATATGTATGGGTACCGGTAGAAGATTTTAGTAAGTTCGTAAGAAAAAGCGGCTCATCAAATACACTAGGAACAGGTTGGTGGGAAGTAGTATTAGATACTACGACAAATATGCCGCTTGCAACACAAGATGAAAATTATGTGACAAGTACAACACTAGCTGAAGTACAGGCAATGTATGAAAGTGTAAAAGAATATAAAGGTTTTTATATAGCACGTTATGAAGCTGGAATAGATGCACAAAGAACAGCAAAAGGAAATGCAGCAGATTTGCCTGGAATAAAAGAAGGAACAACAGTATATTCAGTAATGGGAAAAATACCATATACATATATACCATGGACATGGAATGATAGTATGTCAGAGGATATAAATGGAGCGGTAGAAGTAGCAAGAAGAATGTATCCACAAACCAATTCGAATTATGGAGTAGTATCTACATTAACCTATGGAGTGCAATGGGATAGAACACTAGCATGGTGGTTAGAAGTAAAGGCAAAAGATGGAAAAGGAAATGTTGTAGCAAGCCTAACAGATAGCTCAAGTTATGGTAATTACAAAAATCACGTAATAGCAGCAGGAGATTTAAATGATGGAGCAAAATTTGCGGTATATAGTTCAGATTTTTCATATCAAACAGCAACAGCAAGTTCAACAAAAGCAAGTGGAACATGTTGGACATTGTCTACAGGAGCATTAAAAGTAGCAAGTGTAAACAATATTTATGATATGGCAGGAAATATGCAGGAATGGATAATAGAGGGCTACATCACTAACCACCGTGCGTTGCGCGGCCACAGCTTCCTCTTCAATGGCGTAAACGCTGTTTCTAACCGTAACGGCGACCACCCTCGCCGTGCGGACGTAGGCTACGGTTTTCGTCCGTCACTTTACATAAAGAAGTAGTATATGTATTATATTATAGGGGAATGATATAGAATTAGAAATATTACCTTCTAATAGATTATACACGTTTATGTATATAATCTATTAGAAGTTTTTCTATGTAATATTTTTTTCTCTAAATGTCATTGAAAAAAAAGAAAATATATAATATACTTTTTTAGGGGTAAAAACATATATGAAGAAATTTAAAAAAATAACAGAAGAATTAAACAAATCATTAACTAAAGAACAAATAGAAAAAGTTATATATAACTTATTTTGTTTTGTTATATTTTTATTGCCAATAATTCCGGAAAAGTTTGGTTATGCAATATATTCTTTAAAAAATACAATATTTAATATGTTTACTATAATGACAGCTCTATCGTTACTTATATTAAACATTAAGAATACAAAATATAAATTTAATGTTTACGATATACTTGTAGGGGTGTATCTAATATTAGTGGCTGTTTCTACCATATTTAGTAAATACGGAATTAGAGAATGTATATTAGGTGAAAATGGTAGAGGAGAAGGAGTTGTAACTATATTTTCATACATGGCTACATTTTTAATTTGTATGAGGGGTTACAAATATATAAATAAGACATTAAAAGTAGGTATAATAGCTGCAGTAATTGTGAGTATATATGGAATAATACAGGCAAATACTCCAATAGATATAAAATTACCATTTGGCACAGCAAACTCAGATGGAGTTGCAGAAGGAACAATGGGAAATCAAAATTTCTTTGCTAGTTATATATGTATTTTTTTACCAATGGTATGTTATTATTACTTGAAAACAGATAAGAATAGCATTTTAATATTGGTGGCGTTGTTGTTTGCGGCATTAGTATATACAACAACTTTGAATGCATATACCGTATTTGCAATAATGTTTGTATTAATATCTGCTTATGTAATGTATCGTAATAAAAATAATGAAGAGATATTAGTTAAAATTTTGCTTATGGTGGTAATTTTTATAGCAATATTTATTATATTAAACTTTTTTGGTAATGGCATATATGCAGAAGAGTTTTTGGGATTAGGAGATGAGTTGGAAAACCTAGTAAATAGTGATGATGAGTTTGGAACAGGAAGACTTAGAATTTGGAAAAGGGTGGTTTTAGCAATAAAAAACAATCCAGTAGTTGGAGTAGGACCGGATAGTTTGAAGATGGAATTTAGAGACACTAGATATCACTTGGAAGGAAATTTGGATGTGTTAAGTTGTGTTATTGTGGATAAGGCGCATTGTGAGTACTTGCATATAGCAGTAACAACAGGTATACCTTCTATGATAATTTATTTAATATTAATCGTTTTAATATGTAAAAGACTTAAGAAGGTAGTAATATATGTAAATAATGAAAACACCAAAAATGAAAACAACTTATTTATAACAATGATATTAATTGGCATAGTTAGTTATTTAGCACAAGCGATAGGCAACGTTAGTGTTGTACAAGTTGCCCCTGCATTTTGGGCAATATTAGGTATAGGTGCCGGCATTACACTACATGAAAAAATAGTATTAAACAAGCTGAAAAATAGCAAAATAAATATAAAATTAGCACTCTAGACAAGAAAGTGCTAATTTTTTGAATTTTTTTATTAAAAACGGTTGACAATATATGAAGCTAGTAGTATTATATAGGGGAAATTAGCACTTGGGGTTTTAGAGTGCTAAAAGGTGAATATAATGGAATTAGATGAAAGAAAGAAAAGGATACTTGCAACGGTTGTTGAAAGTTATATAGAATCTGCAGAGCCGGTTGGTTCCAAACAAATAGCAGAAGAATATGAACATGAATATAGTTCAGCTACTATACGTAACGAGATGAAGCTCTTAGAAGATTATGGCCTTTTAGAACAACCACATGTATCTGCTGGTAGAGTTCCATCTACTAAAGGATACAGATACTATGTAGATAATCTTATGACAGATAATACCTTAAGTATGGTAGATATAGACTATATAAATAACAATATTGTAAGTTATGGTAGTGTAGAAAAAACATTAGAACATGCAGCAGAAGTTGTGTCAAAACTACTAAAACTACCAGCAGTACTTAATGTGAGTTCAACAGATGTCGTAGAGAATATAAAAATATTAAAGATTTCAGAAAAGGTACTTTTAATAATTCTTATGTCTAAATCTGGAACAGTAAAAGATGTAATTGTTCAAATTACAGACACTTTACCAGAAGAAAGAATAGATGAATTATCTAAATTGCTTAATAAGAATTTAAAAGGAACACCACTTGAGAACCTACCAAATGTTTTAAATGAAATTGTACATAAAGAATTGAGTCATTATTCTCAAGTATTAAATGAAATAAATAAAAATATGCTGCAAAAGATATCTGAAACGAAATCTTCTGTAAAAGGAGATATATCTAGTCTTTTAGCACTACCAGAATTTTCAGAAATAAACGAAGTAAAAAAGTTCTTAAATGTAGTAGGAACTAAAGATATAATAAGTGATGTTTTAGATAAACTAGAGCAAAATGATGTATCTGTTGTAATTGGAAGTGAACACAAAGAAATGTTGCTAAAAGATTACACATTAGTATCATTAGATATGACAGATGATACAACAAATGCTAGTTTGGGTGTAATAGCTCCTAAAAGGGTAGATTATTCTAAAACAATAAATACATTAAAGTTGGTAAACGAGAAGCTTAGAAAGCTATTTAATAAAGAATAAGGAGGTGTTTATGTGGCTAAGACAAAAAAAGAAGAAGTAGTAGAGCAAGAAGAAAAGAAAGATACTATAGAAGTGGAAGCATATATTGCAAAACTAAATAAAGATTTAGAACAAGAGAAGAAAAAAGCAGAGGAATATATAGATAGTCTTAAACGTAATATGGCTGAGTTCGATAATTTCAAAAAGAGAATGAACAAAGAAAAAGAATCACTGTATACTTCGATATTATCTGATGTAATCTCAAGTTTACTTCCAGTAATAGATAATTTTGAAAAAGCAAAAGATGCGGAATGTATAGATGAAACATACAAGACTGGTGTGTCAATGATATATAATCAACTGATGGACCTTTTGAATAAACAAGGCGTAGAAAAAATACCGGATTTAGGCCAGACTTTTGACCCAGACATTCACGAAGCCGTAATGAGTGTAGTGGATGAAACAAAAGGTGAAAAAGAAATAGTTGAAGTATTTAGAACAGGATACAGACTAAAAGATAAAGTAGTGCGTCACTCACTAGTAAAAGTGGCAAATTAATTAAAGGTAATAACTTGAATATATATGTTAATAGAGTTGAAAATAAAAGATATATTCAAGCTAAATACATAATTTTGTAGTAATAGGAGGAATTAAATTATGTCAAAAGTAATAGGAATTGATTTAGGAACAACTAACTCATGTGTTGCCGTCATTGAAAACGGGGAACCAACAGTAATACCTAGTTCTGAAGGTGCAAGAACTACTCCATCTATAGTAGGATTTGCAAAGAACGGAGAAAGACTAGTAGGTCAAGTAGCTAAACGTCAAGCAGTTACTAACCACGATAGAACAGTAGTATCTATAAAAAGAGATATGGGTACAAACAAAAAAGTTAAAATAGACGATAAAGAATATTCAGCACCTGAAGTAAGTGCTATGATACTTCAAAAAATGAAAGCAGACGCTGAAGCTTTCACTGGTGAAACAATAACTCAAGCAGTTATAACAGTACCAGCATACTTCAGTGACTCTCAAAGACAAGCAACTAAAGACGCTGGAAAAATAGCTGGACTTGAAGTTCTAAGAATTATAAACGAACCAACAGCTGCAGCTCTAGCTTATGGCCTAGATAAAGACAAAGACCAAAAAATAATGGTATATGACCTAGGTGGTGGAACATTCGACGTATCTATACTAGATATTGGTGATGGTGTATTTGAAGTTCTTGCTACAGCCGGAAATAACAAACTTGGGGGAGATGACTTTGATCAAAGAATTATTGATTTCTTAGTGTCTGAATTTAAGAAAGATTCAGGAATAGACTTATCTAATGATTCTATGGCAATGCAAAGATTAAAAGAAGCTGCAGAAAAAGCTAAAATTGAACTTTCTTCAACAGCTACAGCAAACATTAATCTACCATTCATCACAGCTGATTCAACAGGACCAAAACACTTAGATATAACTTTATCTAGAGCTAAATTCGAAGAATTAGTATCAGATTTAGTAGAATCTACAGTAGGACCAGTTAACCAAGCTATGAAAGATTCTGGTATGACATTCGAAAAACTAGATAAAATACTTCTAGTTGGCGGTTCTACAAGAATACCTCTTGTACAAGAAACAGTTAAGAGATTAACTAACAAAGAACCATATAAAGGAATTAACCCAGATGAATGTGTTGCAATTGGTGCTGCAATTCAAGCAGGTGTTTTAACAGGAGACGTTAAAGGTTTAGTTCTTTTAGACGTAACACCACTATCTTTAGGTATTGAAACATATGGCGGAGTATTTACAAAACTAATTGAAAGAAATACTACAATACCAACAAAGAAATCTCAAATATTCAGTACAGCTGCTGATGGTCAAACATCTGTTGAAGTACACGTTCTTCAAGGAGAAAGAGAAATAGCTGCATACAACAAAACTCTTGGAAGATTTAGCTTAACTGGAATACCACCTGCACCAAGAGGAGTACCTCAAATAGAAGTATCTTTCGATATTGATGCAAACGGTATAGTTCATGTAACGGCTAAAGATATGACTACAAACAATGAACAAAAAATAGCTATAACAGCATCTTCAAATCTATCTGAAGAAGAAATAGAAAAAGCTGTTAAAGAAGCGGAAGCTCACGCAGCTGAAGATAAGAAGAGAAAAGAAGAAGTTGAAGTTAGAAACAATGCAGATTCTCTTGTATATAACACTGAAAAGACATTAAAAGAACTTGAAGGTAAAATTTCTGATGATGAAAAAGCTAAAGTTGAAGCTGAACTAGCTAGTGTTAAGAAAGCGTTAGAAGGAACAGATACTGAAGCTATAAAAGCTGCAACAGAAAAATTAACACAAGTATTCTATGAAATCTCTCAAAAATTATATGCTGAAGCAAGTAAACAAGCAGAATCAAACGGTGAAACTACAGAAGATGTAGTACACGATGCAGATTATAAAGTAGAAGACGAATCTGAAAACAAATAATAAAAGACATATAATGTAGCACAGAAACGGAAAATAATTCACCTAGAATTGACTTTTCCGTTTCTATACTAGAAAGGAATTTAAATGGCAGGGAAAGATTATTATGAGGTGCTTGGAGTATCCAAGACGGCAACTGCTGATGAAATAAAGAAAGCGTATAGAAGTAAGGCTAAACAATATCATCCAGACTCAAATCAAGGGAATGAAAAAGAGGCAGAAGCCAAGTTCAAAGAAGTGTCAGAAGCATATAGCGTACTTTCAGATGATACTAAAAGACAGCAATATGACAGATTTGGCGCCGATGCTGTAAACGGTAATGGCTATGGTGGTTTCGGTGGCTACGGTGCTGGCGGTTTTGACTTTAGCGGTTTTTCAGGCGGTTTTGATATAGACCTTGAAGATATCTTAGGAAGTATGTTTGGCGGTAGTTTTGGTGGTTTCAAACAAACTGCTAAAAATGGACCAATAAAAGGTACAGATTTAAGATATAATATGAAACTAACCTTTGAAGAAGCAGTGTTTGGTGTAAAAAAAGAAATATCTATTACTCGTAACGAAAAATGTGCATCTTGTCACGGTACGGGTTCAAAAAACGGCTCTGCCACAGTAGAGTGTGACAAGTGTCACGGCGTAGGAAAAGTGCAAGCCGTACAAAACACAATAATGGGAACATTTAGCACAGTTCGTGTTTGTGATAAATGTAATGGCGAAGGTAAGGTTATAAAAGAACCTTGTGAAATATGTGGTGGAACTGGAAATGTGAAAAAAGCTAAAAAGATAGAAATAAATATACCTGCTGGAATTGATGATGGCCAGGCAATTTCCTTGGCTGGTCAAGGAGATGCAGGGAAACGTGGAGGACCTAATGGTGACTTGTTCATAGTGGTTTCTGTTATTCCACATAAAATCTTTACTAGAAAAGGAAAAAACATTTACTTCGCAACAAAAATACCATTTGTAAAAGCGGTATTAGGTGGGCCAATAAAAATACCAACATTAGAGGGAGAAGAAACATTCGAAATACCAGAAGGTACTCAACCAGACACAACGTTTGTAATGAAAAATAAAGGCGTACCTTCAAGAAGCGGTAGAGGCAATCTTGAATTTAAAGTACAAATTGAAATACCTAAAAAACTTTCGGATAAACAAAGAGAACTACTTGAACAATATGCGATTTCTTGTAGTGAAGAGGTAGGACCTAAAAAGAAAAGTTTTTTTGGTAAATAGTAAGTGAATAGGAAATATAAAGTTAATTTAAACTGAACCCCAAAAAGTGTTAGCTTTTTTGGGGTTCAGTTTAGCAAAATGCAAATCTTGCTATATTTTGTTGAAAAAAATGATATAATTATATATAATTTATGTGGAGTGGTGAACATGTCAAAGAGATTTATAGTAGATGAAAATAATATAGTAAAGCAAGACAATATAATAACGGTTAAAGGTGACGAAGTGCATCATATAAATGTATTAAGATATAAAGTGGGAGATAGAGCATATATTAATTCTTATGAAGTAGAAATAACAAAACTGTCTAAAGATATTTTAATTGGCAATATAATTGGTGAACTACCTAAAAAAGGCATACCAGGTATGAATATAACTTTGGTTCAATCGTATTTAAAATCGGACAAGATGGATTACTTAGTACAAAAGGCGGTAGAACTTGGAGTAAAAAATATAATTCCTGTAATTACTAAAAACACAGTAGTAAAGTTGGATGAGAAAGATAAACAAAAAAAGATTGAGAGGCTTTCAAAAATTGCAAAAGAAGCAGTAGAACAATGCGGAAGAGCAGATAATGTTAATATAGAGAGTGTTCAAAATATAACTAGTTTAGACACATCATGTTATGAAAGTGTGTTAATATGTCATGAAACAAGTAAGGTGAATTTAAAAAGTGTAATTAACAATATTAAAGATAACAAAAATATAGCAGTAATAATTGGGCCTGAAGGGGGACTAGATGAACAAGAAGTGGAGAAGATGCTAGAAAAATCAAATGTTTTAGATATATCTTTGGGTGAAAGAATATTAAGAGCAGAAACAGCAAGTTTGTGTATATTAAGTATATTGGGCTATGAATTAAATTAATGAATTATGGCTCTAAGTCAATAGTTGGGGTGCAAATGATGTAAAAGTCATTTGCATCTCTCTTTTTAACTGCATTTTAAGGTTGGAACACAAATAAATATTAAAATGTAATCAAATATATGTTTTTGAGCATGCTAACGCAAGCCTT
>JAZRUV010000016.1:0-32122 GCA_045652705.1 Clostridia bacterium | reverse complement strand
GACTTTCATTTTTGTTTAGTATAAACTAAATACATAATAAAGGGGAGTAAAACAAATGAAAAACGCTGAAAGCCCTGGGGCTGTACACACACACACACACACACACAATTAACTAAACAAACACTACAAAGTAGTGGAGCTTTTTCATACCCAAATAACAAGAAAAAAGCAAGGTTAACATAGAGTAAATATCTATGTTGGCTTTGCTCTTTTTGCATGCAAAAAAGGAGGAGAAAAATATGCAAAACAAAAAGGCGGTATCATTAGTGGTACTAGTAATAACAATAATAGTAATGATAATACTAGCAGGAACAATTATTCTATCAATAAACAACAGTGGAATAATAGAAAAAGCTCAAAATGCAGTAGATGAAACAAATCTACAAGAAGTGCAAACACTAGCTTCATTAAAATGGGCAGAAGCATTCGTGGATGGTAATATAACACAAGAGCAATTAGAAGAGGAAGTATTAAAAAGATTAAATGAGGAAAATTTAGACCTAACACC
This sequence comes from Clostridia bacterium, assembly GCA_045652705.1. Lineage (GTDB taxonomy): Bacteria > Bacillota > Clostridia > TANB77 > CAG-465 > UMGS1649. The sequence continues at coordinate 31,614 of JAZRUV010000016.1, read as the reverse complement.
ATATGAAGTAACCGTAACAGAAGATGGTGTAAAGGTAGCTTTAAAAGGAAGTAGCAATTGGGTAATCGCAACAGTAGATGGTGTACCAATACCAATGGGTTTTGTTGCCTCAAGTGCCACAGGAGAAAATACAAAAAATGGAGGACTTGTAATATATGAAGGAACAACTCCAGTAACAGATGCAAATGTAGAAGATGCAAAAAGAACAAGAAACCAATATGTATGGGTACCGGTAGAAGATTTTAGCAAGTTTGTAAGACAAGATTTTTTAGGGACCAGTAGCTATACAGTATCAAATGAATTAGGAACAGAGTGGTGGGAAGTAGCATTAGATATAACAACAAATATGCCACTGCCAACACAAGATTCAAAATATATGACAAGAACAACTTTAGCAGAAGTACAAGCAATGTATGAAAGTGTAAAAGAATATAAAGGATTTTATATAGCACGTTATGAAGCTGGAATAGATACACGAAGAACAGTCAATACTACTTTAGCAATGGGTTCAAACGTATATTCAATGATGGGGAAAATACCATATAATTATATACCATGGACAAAGAATGATAATGTGTTAGAAGATACAAATGGAGCAGTAGAGGTAGCAAGAAGTATGTATCCAGCAATAAATACAAATTATGGAGTAGTATCAACATTAACATATGGAGTGCAGTGGGATACAACGTTACAATGGTGGTTAGATACAAAAGCAGTAGCAAGTGTAACAGATACCACAGCTTATGGTAATTATTCTAGTCACGAAATAGCAGCAGGAGATTTAAATGATGGAGCAAAGTATGCAGTTTATTCTAGTTCGTTAGGTCAATATCAAAATGCAACAACAAGTTCAACAAAAGCAAGTGGAACAAAGTGGGTATTATCTACAGGTGCGTTAAAAGTAGCAAATGTAAACAATATTTATGATATGGCAGGAAATATGCAGGAATGGGTAATGGAGGGCGGCGGTGATAGCGGCCGTGTGTGTCGTGGGGGCAGTATAAGAAGCAGCCGCCCAGTTTCGGTTCGTCTCAATTACACTCCGGATATCGATTACGAAGACTACGGTTTTCGCCCGTCACTTTACATAAAGAAGTAGATATATTATAGACAAATACTTGCAAATATGTTAAAATATATTTGCAAGTATTTCTGACAGTCGCGCAAGATTTTTCTTGTGAGGAAAGTCCGGGCACCTCAAGGTAGTAATGGTAGATAACGTCTACTGGGAGTGATCCTAAGGAAAGTGCAACAGAAAATAACCGCCGAAAGGTAAGGGTGAAAAAGTGAGGTAAGAGCTCACTAACATTTATGGTGACATAATTGTTGTGTAAACCCCATTTGGTGCAACACAGATAGAGAAGATTAAGGTTACCTTGCCGCCTTTTCGAAATGTGGCTTGAGATATATAGTGATATATATCCTAGATTAATGACTGTCTAAAACAGAACCCGGCTTATGAAATGCTTGCTTTTTATATTTTTAAGTGATATAATTCTCTTCAAATTACATAAACATTTATTTAATTTAAATAAGTGAGGTGTTGATGTATGGAATCCAACATGACATTTTTGTGTGAGATGTGGAAGTTTTCGGCTGAAGAATATATGCAGTTTCTTGAACGGAATGGAATCAAGTGTTTAGCCGTTCAGATAATATTTAAAAACAGGACGGCAGTATTTGCAGACGAAGATAAGTATTTAGAGTTGTCTTTTGGAAACTCGAAGTTTAATGAAGCTGAGAAGCAAATAATAAAACTATTGGAGCGTTCTGAAAAACTAGTAGATAAATTTATGGAACTTGCAGCAAGAGCTGAGAACAATAGTTTAAACACTGAAGAGGATTTAACTGAATATGATAGAGAGGAATAAATACCAACAAAGAATTAATTTTCTTTTTGTTGGTATTTTTTCTTTTTTCAAATGTTTTAAGGTATTGTAAAAAGTAAGTTATTGTAGTAAAATATACTTGAGGTGATTTTGATGCCTATTGATGAAGAAAATAAAACTAAGAGAGTTAAATTAAAAAGAGCAAAAATAAATAATACAAAGCAGGCAGAAAATGGTGGTAAAAAGCCTAAGAAAAAAGGCAGAGCAAAGAAGGTATTTAAAATATTATTCTTTACATTTTTAGCACTGTTTGTTGTAGGTGTAGGCGTAGTATTAGGGGTACTAAATAGTGTAATTAAGGAAACAGAGCAAATAGATTTATCGTTACTGAAAAATCTTAAGTTAACATCTACTGTGTTAGATAGTGATGGTAAACAAATAGGACAAATGAGTTCTGGTGAAAACAGACTTATGATAGATTATGAAGAATTACCACAAGATTTAATAGATGCAGTTATAGCTATTGAAGACGAAAGGTTTTGGACGCACCAAGGAGTGGATATAAGAAGAACAGGTGCAGCTGTAGTAACTTATGTAGTAAATAGAGGAAATTCATCATTTGGTGGAAGTACCATTACGCAACAGCTAATAAAAAATGTTACAAACGATAGGGAAACTAGTTGGAAGAGAAAAATAAGAGAATGGTATAGAGCATATTCATTAGAGCAAGAACTAGAAAAAGAAGAAATACTTGAGGCTTACCTTAATAAAATATATTTCGGTGAAGGCGCAAACGGTATTGAAGTTGCAGCTCAGACATATTTTGCAAAAAGCGCTAAAAATTTGAACTTGGCTGAAAGTGCTTGTCTTGCAGCAGCTATACAAACACCAGAAGGCACTAATCCATATAATAGTGATGAAGCTAAGGAAAGACTTATAACAAGACAGAAAACAGTTCTAAATAAAATGCTTGAACTTGAAAAGATAACAAAGGAAGAATATGATGAGGCTCTTAACTATAAACTTGTATTTAAGAAAGGCAAGATAGCTGCCTCTTCTTCAGTTCAACCATACTTTGTTGATGCCGTATTTGAAGAAGTTGCGAAAGACTTAGCAGAAACTAAAGGAATAACATATGCAGCAGCTTATGATATGGTGGCTTCAAGTGGATATGTAATATATTCAACAATGGATTCAGACGTTCAAGCATCAATAGACAAACAAGCAAACAATACTAAATATTTCTATAAAGATAAAAATGGAAAAATGATGCAATGTGCAGCAATTGTTATAGATAATAAAACGGGAAATGTTGTTGGGATGCTAGGTGGAGTTGGAGAAAAGAAAGGTTTAGACTATAATAGAGCAATAGATGCTAAACTTCAACCAGGTTCTACATTTAAACCTATAGCAGCTTATGGACCGGCATTTGAACTGGGAGTCTCATATCCTGGTATGGGAATAGATGATGCACCAATAAATATTAATGGATATAGACCAACAAACTGGTATGGATATTATTATGGTTATGTTACAGCAAGAGAGGCAATAAACCAATCAATGAATATACCGGCTGTTAAAACATTACAATCAGCAGGATTAGATTATGCATTTACATTTGCACAAAGAATGGGTATAACAACACTTACATCAGCTAATAAAAACTTATCTATGGCTTTAGGCTCAGCTAATGTAAAAGTTATAGATATGGCCGCAGCATATGCTACTATGGCAAATAGCGGAATATATACAGAACCTAAGTTATATACTAAAGTTTTAGATCACGATGGAAATGAGATACTTACAACAGTGGATAAAAAATTCACAAGAGTAATGGATGCTTCAACAGCATATATGCTTACAGACTGTTTAAGAACAGTTGTAAATAGTGGTACAGGAACATCAGCTAAGTTCTCTACTACAATACAAATTGCAGGTAAAACAGGAAATACTAACGACGATAAAGACCAATGGTTTGCAGGGTATACACCATACTATACTATGGTTGTATGGAATGGTTATGATGATCCGCAAAGAATTGGTTCTAGAAAGACTATTGGTACATACCCATATACTGCAACAGTAGTATTTACAAACGTAATGAAAACAATACATAAAGACCTTAAGAAAGCATCATTTGCAAAGCCAAGCAATATAGTAAAGGCTACAATATGTACTGTTTCAGGACTTGTTGCAACAGATGCATGTAAAGCGGATACGAGAAAAAATATAGTAAAATCTGAAATATTCGCTTCAGGTAAAGTTCCAACAGATAAATGTACAATACATAAACAAGTAGAGGTATGTAGCATTTCAGGAGATTTACCAACAGACTATTGTCATATGTATGAAGATTTAAAAGAGATTTCAGTAATAACAAGGGAAAAGAATTCTAAAACTAGCGATAGAAAATATCTAATGCCAGAGGATACTTGTAAATTACATACAACAGAACCTGTTATAGAACAACCAGAAATTCCAGTTGATCCTGAACTTCCGGTTGAACCGGATAATCCAACAGGACCCGAGACACCAGGAAATCCTGGTACACCAACCGACCCGGAACAACCTACAAATCCAGGTGATACAACAGAAAATGGAGATTCAAATACTGGGGTTGGTGGACCAATATATGGTAATTAATAGAGAGTAAAACAAAATGAGAGTACAAAAAATTGTATTCTCATTTTCTCGCTATATAAACAAGTTTTGTATTAACTCTATAATACCAAAGGAGTACTTGGTATCTTCAGCAAAAATGTCCTCATTATTATTACCACTAAAGGTTGTAGGGTAAATTAACGACCACCAATTTTGTCCCTGGCCACTTCCTATAATAATTTTTAACGAATCATAAATACCGGGTCTCATATAAAAATTATCCATTTGTTTTTCTTCATATAATTGTTTGCCAAGATATGCTTTAATGATATAATTTGAATTATTATCCTTTAACGTTGTATCACACAAGCTTAATATATTTTTCATATGCTGCTGTATAATTTCTTTGCACTCTTGTTTTGTTGTACATTCTTTAGTAAGCTCAGTAATATATTCGTTAATTTGTTTGGATAACGTGTATTTTAATAATTGGTCATCAATACTGTCGCTGTTTGCAACAACATGAATTCTTAAATATTTATCTTTGCTTTTGTTAGAGTTAATTGCAAATACTAAAGATAAATTTAATAAGATAATGCTTATAGCAAATACGATAAAAGTTTTTTTGAACCTCATAAATATCACCTAAAAATATATTGTGTATAATTTCCAAAATTATACAAAAGTGTATAAAAATCTTCGTTGACGATTATGGAAATAAATGGTAACATATTTATATAAACAAGAGGTGATAGTATGAGTAAATGTAAATTATGCTGTTTTACTGTTAATACAACACATGCATGTATAATTGCCAATAATTATATAGTAAACAATTTGGACAATGTAAAAATTATATACATAAATGAAAAAGAAGAAAATAAAAAAATAAAGAATATTATATCTAGATTTTACAAGAGTATGCAAGATAGGATGTATTATAGCCAGTGGTTAAACGAATCTATGTTAAATGATTATGAAGCAGAGGAGTTTGTGTTTGTAGTTCATGGTAAAGAAAAATTTATAACGAATGTAAATAAGTTTTTAGACATTAATGAATTTAATGGGTATATAATAGATTGTTACGATATATGTGAAATAAGAAGTAATGTAGAGGATGTTATAAAGGCACATGATTATTATATGAATACAACAGGAATTGTGAGTAGTCTAGATAGTATAAATAGAGGATAATGAGCTATTTCTCATTATCCTCTATTTTCCAACCATCAATTTGTGATCTTTTTATAGCACCAAAAATATGTTCTTTAACACGAGGGATATCCTTTTTTAGTGTGTGTATCAAATCTGACATATAATCTCTTTTGGTAAAACCGTCCGCAGGACAACACTTGCTCATAACAGGGAAGTTTTTTTCTTTGGCAACACTTCTTATTAGTTTTTCTTCCACATATATCATTGGACGTATTGTTTTTACATTACTTCTGCTAAGATATGTAACAGGTGCGAATGTGTGTATTCTTCCGTTAAGTAATACAGACATTAAGAAAGTTTCCATCACATCATCCATATGGTGTCCTAAAGCTATTTTATTACAACCATGTTCTACAGCAAGACTGTTAAGCATACCACGACGCATATTAGCACATAAAGAACAAGGATTTTCTTCTTTTCTTATTTTAAAAACAACATCAGATATATTTGAGTTGTATACTAAATATTCAATTCCTAGTTCATCGCATATTTTTTTTAGTTCAGTAGTATCAAAACCATCAGTTCCAGGATGAATGGTTATAGCCATTATTTCAAAATGTTTTCTATAAAATTTTTGAAGATAATATAGTGCGTAAAGAAGCGTTATGCTATCTTTGCCACCTGAAAGCCCAACAGCAATTTTATCGCCGTCGTCTATCATATTAAAATCTTCTATTGCTCTTTTTGTTTTTCCAATTATTTTTTGTAACATTATATTCACCGTAATTAATTATACGAAATTTATTGTATTTTGTCAATTATTAAAGCAAACAATCAAAAACAAGTTGACATAAACGCGGCGAGGGTGATATAATATAAATGCTCTAAAAAATATAAATAACAAATTTAAAAAGGAGTTGGTGTGATGAGATTTTGGAGCAAGACGATTCTGTTTTTTAGAAAACTTACTAATACGCGGAAACGTATAGAAGTTTGGGATACTTCAGCTGTAAGTCATTGGCTAGATATGCTGGCCAAAACGGTAGATGAAGGTAAAGTCGACGTTATTGTGACAGAAGGAGTGATACACGAATTAAGTGTTGGAAGACACAAGTTTGAAAAGGCGAGAAATGCATATTTTTATGTCAGAGATACAGAAAAAGAAAACCTGTTAAAATTGGTTACTGAGGATAAGATAAGAACTTGGACTGTTGACGAACAAGTTGTTTACGTAGCAGAACAGTATCATAAAGAAGGGCATGATGTAACATTAGTTACCTGCGACCAGTGTCAGTCTTTTAGAGCTGAACTTAAAGGGCTTAAAACCAATTTGTTAGACGGTAGAAGAGAAGTGCCAGCGCATTTCCAAGTGAAAAGCAAACCTAAGGTTGTTGCAACAGCTGGTGAAAATGCTACAAATAAATTCGGGGGAGAGATAAAACTCGATTACAAGAAACGAGGAAACGAATTATACATCCCACTAGTCTCTGGAATGGAAATATATGATGCTCGAGGAAAGAGAAGGATTGGAAAAAACGGACAAGTTCAAATTTCCAAGACGGATAGGGTATTGTATTATAATTTGAAGTATTCAATTACCCAATTGACGGATACAAAAGTCGTTTTAACACGTATCTAACTTGTGAACAGGTTCGGGCAGAGGTTACTAATGAATCTGTAAAAACTCAACAAAAAGAAAGGACTGTTGATATGGCGAAAGAAAAACGCGTATGGGATGATCTTGAAGATGTAAAGCTGGTACCATGTAAAAAGCGTGGCAAGGATGTGTATATTTCAGCACCACCCTTGCTTAGCGTCTTTGACTTGAGAGGCAAACTCCGTATAGGCAAAGACGGCAAAGTCATGGTAAAGTTGTTTGAGCGCATCGCATACGACCAAGAGGAATATATCGTAAGAGAAATCCATGATGATCACATTATAGTTAAGCATATATAAATGACAATAACAAGCGGGAATAAATTCCCGCTTGTTAATTTGGCTGTTAATATTTTCATTTTAATTACTTTTTATATAGTATAGGTAAATTAGATTTAATAGCAGATTTACTAATCGCATCTTTACCAAATACTTTATATTTAACTGAAATATTTAGCAAATTAAACAAATATTTTCTAGAGGAATATGTGTATAAAATAACATACATTTTGTCGTTGTAATGAACTAGTATATATTTTTTTGAATCATATTCAAAAACAGAAATATTATCTAGAGAAATATTTTTCAACTCTTCAAAACTGTTTTTTAGAGAAGTATATAACTTTTCAATATTACCAATATATGTAGTTGAATAATTTGAAGTCATCATATATTTTAAGTTGTCTAATGGTATATAGTTTAATTCAAATTGTGACTTACAACCAATATTTTTATTTAGACCTTTTACTTCTATAATTTTTGTGAATTTTTTATCTGCGTTTAATAATATTAGAGCAGAGCCGTTATCTACATCTTCTAGATTTGTTATGTTATAAAAAGAGAAAGTACTAGATATATCTGTAAAGTCTGTGCTTGAAAGTATTTGTTCTATTATAGCGTATTTTATTTTTTGCACTAAATTTATTTCTGTAACTTCTGTTTCTGGCATTAATTTAAACAGTATTGTATCTTGAATAGCTTTTGAAATCTTTTTGTTTGGTATGATTAATATATCTTTAAATTGTTTTAATTTGCTGGCATATTTAATATATGGAAGGTGAGTATTAAGCTTTATAATATTATCACACAATATATCTTGGAAATGTGTAAGCATGTTTTTTAATTCGTCTTCTAACTTAGATAATGCTTCAGCAAGACCGATAGATACTTCTAAATCTTCGTCATCAACAGCACCATACAAATCTGATATAACAGTGCTTATGTTATTTTCTATTATTTCTTGTTCTTTTATTATGCTGTCTATATTAGAAGTTAATATATGTTTTTTATATTCTATATAGTTATCATTTAGCCTGTTAGAAAGATAGGCTAATTTGTTATATGTGTTATATTTCCTGCTTATATTATCAAATAATTGTAAAAACTTTTCTTTGTTTTCAAAGCCTTTTTTATTAAATATATTATCCAAATATTTAATTGGGTTTTTAGCAAAAAGTCCAAAGTATAATAGTTCGGGGTCTAAATCTAAAACAAAGCAAGTTTGTGAAAGTAACTTACCTTCTAAAGAATACAAGTCGTTGTCTGCTTGTATTTTAAAGCCTAGGAAATCATGCTCGTGTGTTTTGCGTGTTGGTGTAATTTGCAATGATGAAGGCAATAAATTACACAATTTATATACTAAATTAGCTATAACAGCACGATTTATACCGAAGTTTGTATAAGCAAGTCTATAGCTATCTGTGCGAAGTTTTGTAGTTGAATATCCAACAGTATATAAATTTTTATCTGCTTCATAAGAAGTTAATGCATACAATAAACGTAAATATATAGCAGGGATGTTTTTTTCATCCTTTATATATAATTCTTTCTTATTTACATCATAATATCCACTTTTATAATCATAGAGATTGTTACTTCCAAAACGAATATTTTCAATATTATTATGTAATAGTTCTATAAGACTGGAAACTTTAGAGTGTGGAATGTACTCGAATTCTACCAATCTAGTTATAAGTGATTCTATAACACTTATAAAATAGTCATTTAATTTATGTTTTTCTTTAAAGAGTGTCAAATCTGCCTTACTCATTTTTATCCTCCGTAAATCCGAAATTTATATAACAACATTCTATACCAAAAAAAGTAAAAAAACAAGGGGTATTATATAAATAGATTAATATCTAGATTTTCCGTTTTATTAAAAAAACAAAGTTAATTAAAAATGTTGACTTTGCTTTTTGTTTGATATAAACTAAACATATAATAAGGGGGACAAAATATGCAAAAGAAAAAAGCAGTATCATTAGTGGTACTAGTAATAACAATAATAGTTATGATAATCCTAGCAGGAACAATAATTTTATCATTAAGGAATAGCGGAATTATAGATAAAGCTCAAAGTGCAGTAGATCAAGCAAACTTAAAGGAAATACAAACATTAGCTTCATTAAAATGGGCAGAGGCATATATGGTTGGAAATACTACTCAGGAACAACTAGAGCAAGAAGTGTTAAAAAGATTAAATGATGAAAATGTAGACTTAACACCATATGAAATAACAGTAACAAGTAAAGGTGTAAAAGTAACATTTAAAGGTGAAAGCGGTGAAACAGCAAATTGGGTAATAGCAACAGTAGATGGTGTACCAATACCAAAAGGATTTGTTGCCTCAAGTGCCACAGGAGAAAATACAAAAAATGGAGGGCTTGTAATATATGAAGGAACAACACCAGTTACAGATGAAAATGTAGAAGATGCAAAAAGAACAAGAAACCAATATGTATGGGTACCAGTAGAAGATTTTAGTAAATTTATAAGGCAAACTTTTGACAATTTAGATACAATATCTAATACATTAGGAAGAAATTGTTGGGAAGTAGTATTAGATACAGCAACAAATCTGCCATTACCAACGCAAAGCACAAAATATGTGACAAGCACAACTTTAACAGAAGTGCAAGAAATGTATGAAAGTGTAAAAGAATATAAAGGATTTTATATAGCACGTTATGAAGCTGGAATAGATACACAAAGAACAAGCGAGACTACTTTAGTAAAAGGTTCAAATGTATATTCTATGATGGAAAAAATACCATATACATATATATCATGGACAAAGAATGATAATGTGTTAGAAGATACAAATGGAGCAGTAGAGGCAGCAAGAAGTATGTATCCAGCAACAAATACAAATTATGGTGTAGTATCAACATTAACATATGGAGTGCAGTGGGATACAACGCTACAATGGTGGTTAGATACAAAAGCAGTATCAAGTGTAACAACTAGTAATAGTTATGGGAATTATGATAACCATGTAATAGCAGCAGGAGATTTAAATGATGGAGCAAAGTATGCAGTTAGTTCGTCAGGCTCATTAGGTTCATATCAAACAACAACAGCAAGTTCAACAAAAGCATATGGAACATGGTGGGCGTTGTCTACAGGAGCTTTAAAAGCAGCAAGTGTAAACAATATATATGATATGGCAGGAAATATGTGGGAATGGACAATGGAGGGCTCCTCTTCTGACGGCCGTTTTCTTCGCGGAGGCGCTTATTACCTCGGAACCAATCAGTACAACCCGGTTGCGTACCGTACCCACAGCTACCCTCCGCGTAGCGCGACCTACGTCATCGGTTTTCGTCCTACACTTTACATAAAGAAGTAGCGCGTATTAAAAATATACAAAACAACTCTGCTATATTATGCGGCGGAGTTGTTTTGTATAAATGGGGATGGTGTGTAAATTTTTCTAAAACCTTTGCTTGCAAATAAACGAATGCTATGGTAAAATATAATAGTATAATTTAGGAGGAATGAAAATGTTAGCAAAACCAAGTGTAGATGAAGTTATGCCAAAAGTAGGAACAAGATATGAACTAGCTATAGCAGTAGCTAAAAGAGCTAGACAAATAGCAGAAAGAAGAATAGAAGAGGGAGACCCAGATATAACTGATGCAGTAGATATAGCAACAAGAGAAATTGCTGAAGATAAAGTAAGAGTGGAAAAAGAAGCCTCAGACGCTGTAGTAAACCAAGACATAATAGTTGAAGATGAAGAGGATATTGTAGAATAATAGAGGTAATTCATGAAAAAACAAATGATTTGTATATCTGGAAATATAGCTGTTGGAAAGACTGAAGTAGCAGCTCTTCTTGCGGAAAAATTAGAGTATAGTTTATATAAAGCGAGCCAGTCTTTTAGAAGTCTTGCTCGTGAAAACAATATGGACTTAGTAGAGTTTAATGAGTATGTTAAATCTAATCCGGATATAGATAGAAATATAGAAGCAAAAACAAAAGAAGTTATAGATGCAAGTACAAACATTATAATAGATGCAAGACTAGGATTTTATCTTGCACCTAAAGCATTTAGAGTATATATGATAGCAGACGAAAATGTTGCGGCTGAAAGACTTTTTAAAGCTTCAGCTAAAAGAGGTAAAGAAGAAGATTATACAAGTATTGAAGAGGCACATAATGCTATAAAAATACGTGAAGCATCAGAACAAGAGAGATATTTAAAATTATATAATGTAGATATCCATAATATGGATAATTATGATTATGTTATAGATACAACAAATCTTGGACCTGACGAAGTTGCTTCTAAAATAATAAAGGCATATAAAGTGTGGAGTGAAGTGGATTTTGATGAGGGTGAGTAGCCCTCATTATTACTAGATAAGGGGAGGTGAATATATGATTGCAAAAGTACTTATAGATAACACAAATAAAAAGTTAAATAAGGTTTATGACTATTTAATTAGCCCTGAAGATGAAGGGGAGGCTGAAATTGGTAAAAGAGTTTTAGTAAATTTTGGTCAAGGAAAAGGAAGACAAGTTGAAGGAATAATTGTAAAATTAATTATGGATTCGGATGAAACTAATTCGAAATTAAAGTGTATATCTCAAATACTAGATAGTGAAAGCTATTTAGATGAAAACAGACTAAAACTTGCAAAATGGATATCTAAAATGTATTTTTGTAATGTATATACAGCTCTAAAATTAATGCTTCCATATTCACAGGATAAATTAAAGGAAAAAAACATAACAGGAAAGCAAATAACAGTTGTAAAACTTTGTGCAAGTAAAGATGTTATTGAACAGGACATAGAGTCAAAAAAAATAACAAGTGCAAAGCAAATAAAACTGATTAGAGAGTTAGCTTTAGTAGATAACATTCCACTTGAAGATATAATAAATTCTCTTGGCATATCTCGTGCTATTGTAAAAGCAGTAGAGGAAAAAGGATATGTTAAATTAGAAAAACATGATACTAATGTTATAGATTTTCATAGTGTAGAAAGAACAAAAAAACTTCTACCGACTGCAGAACAGAAAGCGGTAATTGACAGCCTTATAGATAAAATAAACGAAAATAAATTTAATGTATCACTTCTTATGGGGGTTACTGGTAGTGGTAAAACTGAAGTGTATTTACAAGCAATAGAAGAATGCTTAAGACTTAACAAAACAGCTATTGTACTTGTTCCTGAAATTTCACTCACAACTCAAACAAAACGTAGATTTATATCTCGTTTTGGAGATGTAGTATCTGTACTTCATAGCAAAATGACAGGGCTTGAAAGGCAAACAGAGTATAAGAGAATAGTGAAAGGACAAGCTAAAATTGTAATAGGACCGCGTTCAGCTTTGTTTGTACCGCTTAAAAATATAGGGTTAATTGTAATGGATGAAGAACATGACCCGAGCTATGTGTCAGGTTCAACCCCAAGATATAACACAAAAGAAGTGGCAACAAGAATAGCATATATGGAAAATGCAGTTTTGTTACTTGGCTCTGCAACACCAGAAATTGGTACAATGTATAAAGCAAAAACTGGCAAGATAGACTATTATGAAATGTTAAAAAGACCAGAAGGTGCTATGGTGCCTAAGATAGAAATAGTAGATATGAAGTTAGAGACGCTAAATAACAAATCTAGGATATTATCTAATAGGCTTAAAGAGGAAATAGAAAAAAACATAAAAAATAAAGAGCAAACTTTTATATATTTAAATAGACGTGGTTATTCATCATATGTAGTTTGTAAAGACTGTGGAAAACCAATACGTTGTCCAAACTGTGATGTGAGTCTTACATATCATAAACAAAACGGGTTATTACTTTGCCATTATTGTTCATATTGTGAAACTTTAAAAGATACTTGTATGTATTGTGGAAGTAGTAATATTGTGGAAAGTGGACTCGGCACAGAAAAAGTTGAACAAGAGTTAATAGAAACTTTCCCTGGTATAAAAACAGCAAGAATGGATATGGACACTACCGTAAAAAGAGGTTCACATGAACAAATTTTAGACAAGTTTAAAAATGAAAATGTTGATGTTCTAGTAGGTACACAAATGATAAGTAAAGGTCACGATATAGAAAATGTAACACTTGTAGGTATTATTAATGCTGACCATAATATAGGGACAGATTATACTTCATCTGAAAGAAGTTTCTCTAATTTACTTCAGGTTGCGGGGCGTGCTGGTAGAGGTACAAAACCGGGTCGCGTTATAATGCAAGCGTATGACACAGAAAATTATGTTCTAGATGCAGTATATAATAACTCATATAAGTTTTTCTACAATCAAGAGATTAATTTTAGACAAATGGCAAATTATCCACCATTTGTAGATATAGTTGTTTTAGAGTTAAGTGGAAAATATAGAGATGCAGTTATAAAAGATGGTAAGAAAATATATGATATATTTGAAAAAAATAATGGAGATAAAAGTATAACTGTCTATTCACCAAAAGTACCGTATATAAGTAAAATAAATGGAAAGTATAGAGTGCAAATTGTTTTAAAGACACATATAGATAATAAAGTTTTAGATAAAATCTATGAAAATCTTGAAAAATATGATAAAATAAAAAGTGGAAATGTAAATATTGCAGTTATAAAAAATCCTGTATAATTTACAAAAATTAAAAGGAGCAAACAAATGGCAATTAGAAATTTAAGATATGATAACGACGAACTTTTAAGAAAACGTTCAAGAGAAATAGAAACTATAGATAATAAAATACGTGAGTTGGCTATGGATATGGTAGAGACTATGTATAAATTTGATGGTGTAGGTCTTGCTGCACCTCAAGTGGGTATCCTAAAAAGAATAATAGTTATAGATATTGGAGATGGTCCAAAGGTATTTATAAACCCAGTTATTAAAAAAGCAACAGGTGTGCAAACAGGAGAGGAAGGCTGTTTAAGCTCACCTAATACATTTGGTAACGTAGATAGACCTGAAACAGTTATAGTTGAAGCTTTTGATTTAGATGGAAAACAAATAAAACTTAAAGCCAAAGGTTTAGAAGCAGTTGTTTTAAGCCATGAAATAGACCATCTAGATGGTATACTTTTCTTAGATAAAGCATATGATATATATACTTTAACTGAAGAAGAATTAGAAGAGGCAAGAAGACAAGCTGAACTTGAAGAACAAGCTAAAAATAACAAGAAAAAGGGTAAGAATAAAAAGAAAAAATAAAGAGAAAAATAATAGTAAGAGGTATTAATAAATATGAAAAAACAAGATTTGAGAATTGTTTTTATGGGAACACCAGATTTTGCTAAAATACACTTAGAAGCATTAGTAGAAAATGAATATAACATTGTAGGGGTATTTTGTAGAGAAGATAAACCAAAAGGTAGAGGAATGAAAATGACACCGCCGCCGGTAAAAGAGTATGCTGAACAACATAACATACCAGTGTTTCAACCCAATAAAGTAAAAGAAAATCCTGAAGTTATGGAAAAATTAAATGAATGGAATCCTAACTTAATTATAGTTGTGGCATATGGTAGAATTTTGCCAAAAGAAATTTTAGAATTTCCAAAGTATGGAGCAATAAATGTTCATGGTTCAATACTTCCTAAATATAGAGGGGCTGCACCGATACAATGGTCCGTTATAAATGGAGACAGTGAAACAGGTGTTACAACTATGTATATGGATGAAGGAATGGATACTGGGGATATGATAACTATAGCTACAGTTCCTATTGAACAAAATGACACATACGAAACAGTTCATGATAAACTTGCTATAGTAGGTGCAAAGACACTGTTATTAGATTTAGAAAGACTTGTAGAAAATAATGGTATATTAGATAGAACAAAACAACCAGAAGATTTCACAATAGCACCAATGCTTTCTAAAGATAATTCAAGAATAGACTTTAATGATACTGCTGATTCTATTTGTAGTTTAATACGTGGAACAAATCCTTTTCCGGGAGCTTGGTGTAAACTTGATGAAGATAGAACATATAAAGTATACCAAGCAGAAAGAATAGATTATACAGTAGATTACGAAGCTGAACTTGGTGAGATAGTATGCTTAAATGATAAAAAAAGTTTATTTATAGTAAGATGCAAAGATGGATACGTAAACTTCTTAAAACTAAAAGCTCCAGGTACAAGACTTATGACGGCAGCAGAATATATTCGTGGTGGTAAAGTTAAAGTAGGAGAAAGATTTAATTAGAAAATTATACAAAATATTGACACGCTGTATGGTGTGAGTTATAACACATGTAGCGTTATTGATAGAGAATTATCAATAAACAAATGTTACTCGCAACCCTGCTTGCGGGGAATAAATACGCAGGTGATAGAAATGTTATTCGCAACCCTGCTTGCGAACCATAAATGCGCAGGTGGACAAATGTAAATTGTAAGCATAAAATAAAACAAAAGCTACTTATCGTAATTATAACGTTAAGTAGCTTTAATGTTTATTCAATTAATCCTTTTTCCAAGCAATAAGGTATAACTTCATTTTTTAACGTATGAGATAAAATATCTTGGTCATAACACGTATCATACCAAAGGAACGATTCTATTTCATCAGAGGTAGTAAGCGCACCTTGCAATTCACCTGTGTACTCAAACACATAAAAATGAATTTTAAGGTTGGGGTCGCTTGTAGCTATTTCATCAAAATCCATTACGAATTTAAAGAGTTCGGGATTAAATTTTGCGCTATTTCCTAATTCTTCATGCGCCTCGCGAATAGCAGCCTGAAGGGGTGTTTCGTCTTGTTCGATTTTTCCACCTATCATTTGGTGTGTTGGGCGGCGTCTAGGTTTATCTAATAGCAGCTTTTTATCTTTAAAAAACAGAGTTCCAGCAAACTCAATCATAATTATACCTCCAAACATTATTTTAAGATAATATAACAAAAAATATAGTGAAGTTCAAGCAATATATAATAAAATACAAGATATATTTAAAGAATGTCACTTGAAAATTAATTTGTAAGGAGTATAATATAGCTAGAGGGGGGAGAGTATGAAGAAACTAAACAAAATTACTCTAATTTTTGCAGTAATGTTTGTATTTGCATTAAGTGTATTTGCGGCAGATTATGCATATCCAGATGGTTATGAACCTACTAAATATGCAATGTCTCAAGTAGTAGTATCTAGTGTGCCAAATCAAGCGTATACAGGGAAAGCAGTGACACCTAATGTAACAGTTAAACATAATAATGTTACTTTAGTAGAAGGAACAGATTATACAGTAACATATACAAACAACATAAAAATTGGAACTGCAAAAGTAAAGGTTGAAGGAATAGGAATTTATGAAGGAACAAAAGAATTATCTTTCAAAATACTAAAGAATATTGCTTCAGCAAAAGTGTCTGGTGTGAAGGAAAAAACATACACAGGCTCAAAACAAACACAAAGTTTGAAAGTAAAATATGGTAGTACAACATTAAAAAATGGAGAAGACTACACAATATCTTACACAAACAATGTAAATGCAGGAACAGCAAAAATAACAATAACAGGTAAAGGTAGTTATGCTGGAACAAAAACAGTAACATTTAAAATAGCAAGAAGAAGTATATCTAAACTAACATATAGTAAAGTATCAAGTTATACATATACAGGAAAAGCTATAACACCAAATGTTACAGTAAAGTATGGTAAAAAAGTTCTTGTGAAAAATACAGACTATACAGTAGCATACAGCAAAAATGTAAATAGTGGAACAGCAACAATAACAATAACAGGAAAAGGGAATTATGCTGGAACGAAGAAAATAACATTTGGGATAAAAGATAGAAGTATCTCTTCAGCTACGGTAACAGGTCTAAAATCTAAAACATATACAGGTTCAAAACAATACCAAAGCCTAACATTAACATACAATGGAATTGTGTTAAAGAATGGAACACATTATACTTTATCTTACAAGAGTAATACAAATGCAGGAACAGCAAGTGTAACAATAACAGGTAAAGGAAACTTTAATGGAAGCAAGACTTTGAAATTTAAAATATGGGATAGAAACATAAATGAATTAGATATAACAGCATCTAAATCATTAGGTTATACAGGTAATAAGAGAGAACCAAGTGTAACAGTAAAATATGGTTCTAAAACATTAAAGAAAAATACAGATTACAAAGTTACATATAGTAACAATGTAAATGTAGGGACAGGAAAAATAACAGTAACAGGTATAGGCAACTATACAGGAACAAAAGTGTTAACATTTGAAATAACAAAAAGAAATATAACATCTGTAAGTGTAAAAGGGTTAGAAGAAAAGAAATATACAGGTGGAAAACTAACACAAAGTTTGAAACTAACATATGCAGGAAATACGTTAAAGAATGGAACACATTACAAATTAACGTACGCAAATAACGTAAAAGCAGGAACAGCAAGTGTAACAATAACAGGTATAGGAAACTTCTATGGAGAAAAGACATTAACATACAAAATAGCAAGAAGAAGTATATCTAAACTAACATACAACAAAGTATCTAACTATACATACACAGGAAAAGCAATAACACCAAGTATAACTATTAAATATGGTAAGACAACACTTGTAAAGGATACAGATTATACAGTAGCATATTCAAACAATGTTAAAGCGGGGATAGCAACAATAACAATAACAGGAAAAGGTAACTTTGCTGGAACAAAGAAAATAACATTTAGTATAAATAAAAGAAGTATAGCTTCAGCTACAGTAGAAGGTTTAGCAAGTAAGGCATATACAGGTAAGAAATTATATCAAAGTCTAACATTAACATATAATGAAATGACACTAAAAAATGGAACAGACTATACATTATCTTACAAAAACAATACAGCAATAGGAAAAGCAACAGTAACAATAGCAGGTAAAGGTAATTTTAATGGAAGTAAAACACTAACATTTAAAATAAATCCACCAGCTCCTAAAATGACTTCAGCTGTAACAACGGATAAAAATATAAAAGTTGTATGGGCTAAAGTGTCAAGTGCAACAGGTTATGAGCTATATATGGCAAAAGATGATGGGGCATATACAAAACTTACAACAATAACTAAAAATAGCACAGTAAACTATACAGTTAAAAATCTAGCTGACGGACAATATAGTTTTAAAGTAAGAGCATACAAAACAGTAGGAAAAACTAAATACTATAGCAGTTATTCAGACGTTAAAATATCTAGTATTGTAACAATAACTGTACCAGCACCAACAATTAAGTTTGGAGAAAAAGTAACAGGACCTGATGGCTCAGTTCAATACATATTATCTATGGAAAACACATCAGAACTTGATGGGGTACAAGTATACTATGCTACTAGTGAAAAAGGTGAATACAAATTACAAAGAGAATATTCAAAAGCAGACTTTACATCTTATGACATAGCAGTAGAAATACCAAAGAATGGTCATTACTACTTCAAGGTAAGAGGATATAAAACAGTAAATGAAACTAAATATTATGGAGAATATTCAAATGTAGTAGACTATAATAATGTTGTAGTTGAACCTGAAATAACAACAGTGGACTATATTATAGGAAAAAATATTGAAGTTGGTACATATAAAATAACTCCAATTATTCCAACAAGGCCAGCAGTAGTAGAAGAATATTTTGAACCTGAAGTTTATGAAAACTTAGGACCGGGAATGGGATTCGCGGTTGCAGACATAAATACATATAGAGGATATATTACAATTGATGATAATATAGAAGGAATAACTGTTGAAAATGGTACAGTAGAAAAAGTAAATCTAGATGAAATAGAAGTAAATATACAAAACAAAGTTTCAAATGGTATGTATCTAGTTGGTAAGGATATTACTCCAGGTGCATATAAAGTTATATGTGATTCTAAATATGTAGAAATAGAGGTGTTTAACTCTATTGTTATGTCGGATTATGATTTTATGCAAGAATATATGCAAAGTGGCTATATAGAAGTGCCGGAAGATGCAGTGGCTGTGAATGTTGCACATGGAAGTTTGGAAAAAGTAGATTTAGAGAATTATCCAACAGATATAAAACAAACAGTATCTAATGGAACATTCTTTGTAGGAAAAGATTTACTTCCAGGAACATATAAAGTTACACAAACTGAAGAGATAGAAGAAATATATAACAATATAAGAGTATGGGAAAATGAAGATCCGTACGGACTATATATTAATATGCCAAAGGGATATATAGAAATAACAGAAGAGACTACTATGATTACACTATCATATACTACATTAGAAAAAGTAGATTTAGATGATGTACCTGTAAATATACAGACTAGTATATCTGAAGATGGTGTGTATTTAGTAGGCAAGGATATAGCGCCAGGAATATATAAGTTTGTAACTAAAGATCCGAATGTATATTATGATGAAACAGAAATAAACGTATATGACAATTTGAAATTTAATTGGTCAGGCACATATATGGGAACATACGAACCATATGGATATATTGAAATTAAAGAATCTGATTTAGCAGTTGGAATTAAAGGCTTAAAATTAACTAAAGAAAGTTATAAGGAAGTACCAACAAATATAAAGACAAGTGTATCAGATGGAATATATGTAGTAGGAAAAGACATAGCACCTGGAACATATGAAATAACAACGTCACGTACATTTGACTGTACAGTCAGCAAAAAGTCAGAACAATATATACAAGACTTTTATTGGGAAAATACAACGGGCGAAATGTATGCAAAACAAGGATTTATAGAGATAAAACCTACAGATTATTTTGTTATGGTGTATGGTGGAACAATAGAACAGATAGATTTGGATAAAATACCAGTTAATATAAAAGATAAAGTTTCAGAAGGAACTTATATAGTAGGAAAGGATATAGCACCTGGAACATATAAAATAGTTTCAGAAAGTCATTATACTGCTGTTGAATTGCTAGCCTCTCTAGGTGGTGAATATAATGAAGAAAATTCATATATTGAAGCGGAAAAAGGAATTGTTTATGCCACTATAGATAGTTCAACAGTAGCTGTAAAAGTAGGTGCAGGTGTAACATTAGAATTAATAGATATAAGTTCTATACCAACGGACCTAAAAACAACAGTAACAGACGGAACATATATAGTAGGAAAAGATTTAAATCCAGGTATATATAAAATAGAAGCGGCTCAAGATGCTTACGAATGTAGTGTTAGAAAATATTCTGATATGCATATGATAATGGATAACATGACAGATGAGTTATATTTTAATCGTGGTTATGTAGAAATATTGGATACAGATAAAGTAGTTAAAGTATATAATGGTAAACTTACAAAAGTAGATTTATCGGATATTGAAACAAATCCACAATCAACAATAGATACAACTAAATATAATAATATGTATTTAGTAGGAAAAGAAGTTGAGCCTGGCTTGTATAAGGTTACAGCTAATTATGATTATGGATATGTTTATACATATTCTAAAATAACTAGCAAATATGAGTACCAAACAAATTATTTTAGTGGAAGTAATGGTTATATAGAAATTAAAGACACAGATGTTGTAGTGGCAATTTATCAAGCTAAAATAGAAAAAGCTGAAGACCTTGAACCTGAAATAAAGGATACAGTATCAGAAGGGACATATATAGTAGGAAAAGATATTGCACCAGGACTATATAGAGCAACAGGGTTAGCAGATAGAGAGTGTTTGGTATATACATATTCAGATATAAGTACAGACTGGGAAAATCAAACAGGCTACTATGGTGGGCCAAGAGGATACATAGAAATTCATGAGACAGATGTTACTGTTATAGTACAAAACGGCACAATTACAAAAGTAGATTTAGAAACAATGCCAGAAGATTATAAGGACACAGTGTCTAAAGGAATGTATATTGTAGGAAAAGAAGTTAAGCCAGGACTATATAGAATTACAGGTGAAAATGGTAACTACGCTCAAGTATACAAATATTCAGCTATAAGTAGTAATTGGGAATATCAAACAGGTCACTATGGTGGACCAAGAGGATACATAGAAATTCTTGATACAGATGTTACCGTTAAAGTTCAAGAGGGTACAATTACGAGAGTAGATTTAGAAACAATGCCTAAAGATTATCAGGACACAGTATCTAATGGAATGTACCTAGTAGGAAAAGAAGTTGAGCCAGGACTATACAAAATAGATTCAGGTGATTTGGATTTATACCACACAGTTCAAACATATAGTAAGATAACAGATGAATATGATTATAGAACAAACTACTTTAGTGGAAACTATGGTTATGTTGAAGTTAAAGAAACAGATGTAATTGTAAATGTTGATGGAACTATGACAAGAGTATATGCAGATGAATTGCCAGAAAATAATAGAACTATACTAAACAGAGGCGGAATGTACTTAGTAGGAAAAGACATAGCACCAGGTGTATACAGAGTAATAGCGGATGAAGATGACTGTTCTTGGATAGACGTATTTTCTATTATAACATCAGATAACAATGACTATTATGCTACAGGTAATTCTATGGGAAGTGGTTATATAGAAATTTTAGACACTGATGTTTCAGTTGTGGTAAGAGCAGGAAGCTTAGAAAAAATAGAATTAGATGATTTACCAATAAACATTAAAGAAACTCTTTCAACAGGATTATATTTGGTAGGTAAAGATATAGCTCCTGGAATATACCAAACTGGAGAATACTCAAGTGCAGTAACATATTCTTCAGAAACAGCAAGTTTAAGGAATAAGACACAAACTAGTTCTATAGGAACAAACTATGGCTATATAGAAGTATTAGATACAGATTTTGTAGTAGAAGTAAATGGAACTATGACAAAAATAGATTTAGACAATACTACTCCAAATTACAAAGAGACTCTTAACGACGGAATGTATCTTGTAGGAAAAGATGTTGAACCTGGGACATATAAAGTTATATCTAAATATTATAATTCTAATGAAGAATATAGTTGGTTTGGTGATGTAAGGACATATTCTTGTGTAAATATATATCGTGAAGGAATAATAGAAAACGAATGGTTTTATGGAATGTACGGTTATATAGAAATAAAATCTACAGATGCTATAGTAACGATATATGATGCTACTATTCAAAAAGTAGATATTAATAATTTGCCACAAGATATACAACCTGCTGATCAAACAGGAATATATATAGTGGGTAAAGACATATTACCGGGAATATATACTATTGAAGGAGACAGCTGGGGTTGTGCAAATAAACTATCTAGCATAAGTAAAGATGATGTAGTAGGTGGTACATATTATAATGGTAATACAATTGAGATAACAGACCAAGACTACGCAGTATATATCTATAGTGTTAAGTTAATTTTAACAGAACAAACTCAAGTATTAGCTATGGCTAAGGAACCAACAAAACAAGAAGAAACATTAGAAGTTGAGCAAGAACAACAAGAAGTGAACATATATAACGAAGTAGATATATATTCCGAAAATTAATAATATTAAATTGAGGTGTAACATAAGTTACATCTCAATTTTTGTATGTTTACAGTATATTTTACTACTTGCTAATTGTTATGTTTAGTTATATAATATATGTGTATATTTTGTAATATATTTGAAAGGAATTATTATGATAAACATAAACGAATTAACATTAGAAGAACTAGGTGAATATATAGAATCAATAGGAGAAAAAAAGTTTCACGCAAAACAGATATTTAAGTGGATACATAGAGTACATGTGGACTCATTTGATGATATGACAGATATATCTAAATCTTTAAGAGAAAAACTTAAAGAGTCGGCATATATATTAAATTTGGAAGTATTACAAGTTCAAGTATCTAAAAAGGATGATACACATAAGTTTTTAATTAAGCTTTCTGACGATAACGCAATAGAATCTGTATTTATGAGATATAATCATGGTAATACATTATGTGTTTCTACTCAGGTAGGGTGTAAAATGGGATGTAAATTTTGTGCATCTACTAAAAATGGTTGGACAAGACATTTGTTAGCATCTGAAATAGAAGGACAAATTATTGCAGTAGAAAAGTATATGAATGAAAAGATATCTAATGTAGTATATATGGGTATAGGAGAACCACTCGACAATTACGATAACACGGTAAAGTCTGTACAGCTAATAAACTGTGCTGAAGGTTTAGGAATTGGTGCAAGACATATTAGTATATCTACTTCGGGTTTAGTAGATAATATTAAAAGACTTGCCGATGAAAAATTACAAGCAACTTTGTCTATTTCGCTTCATGCTGTAACAGATGAAAAGCGTAAAGAAATTATGCCTGTTGCAAATAAATATAGCATAAAAGAGTTGCTAGATGCTTGTAAATATTATATAATGGTCACAGGTAGAAGAATAAGCTTCGAGTTTGCTTTAATTGCTGGTGTAAACGATGATGAACAGACAGCAAAAGATTTAGCAAAGCTTCTTCGTGGTATGATAGCACATGTAAACTTAATACCAGTAAACGAAATAGTAAATGGTAAATTTAAGAAAAGCAAACCGGAAGACGTAGATAGATTTATGAACATATTAAACAGTTCGGGAATTGTAGCAACAGTAAGACGTGAACTTGGTTCAGATATAGATGCTGCTTGTGGACAATTAAGACAAAAACACTTGGAAAACAAATTAGAAAAAGAGAATTAATTAAGTATAAATATAGCAAAGAAAAAACGTAGAAAAAGAGGTGTTTAGTATTTTTTACTCTGAGACTAATGTAGGTAGAAAAAGAGAAAACAACGAGGACTATATGTTAACATATAGCCCCCGTCTTGGTGTGGATATATACATGGTACTAGATGGAATTGGCGGTGCAAATAGTGGAGAAGTAGCATCGAGAACTGCAGCAGAAAAAGTTGTGGAATATTATAAAGATCACATGGAAGATATGAGAGATATACCAGAAGTTCTTAAAATGGCTATAAAATATGCAAATAGATGTGTATATGAAATGAATAAGCAAAACAAAACATATAAAGATATGGGTACAACAATATCACTTCTTTATGTAGATGGAAATGACGGTTATCACATAAGCATAGGAGACACAAGAATATATGAAGTACTAGACGGTAAGATAGAACAAATTACAGAAGACGACACATATGTAAATGCTTTAGTAAAAGATAATATAATTTCTAAAGAGGAAGCAAAAATACATCCAGAACGCCATGTTCTCTTAAGAGCGTTAGGCGTAACAAAATCAATTAACTTTGAAGTAAATAAGTTAGAAAATATGTACGGAAGAAAATTTTTAATATGTACTGATGGGTTAACTGGTGCAAATACAGATGAAGAAATTTTTGAATGTATTAACAGTGGTGAAAAAGAAAAGATATGTACAAATTTAATAAATCTTGCTAATGATAAGGGTGGCTATGATAATACTACTGTTATGTATATTGAAGTGTAAGGGGGAAATAAAAGTTGAATCTAGTAGGTAAAACTTTAGGGAATAGATATGAAATACTAGAAGAAGTTGGCTTGGGTGGAATGGCTACTGTATATAAAGCAAAATGTAATCTTTTAAATAGATTTGTAGCAGTTAAAGTCTTAAAGAATGAATTTTCAAAAGATGCAGAATTTGTTAAAAGATTTAGAGCTGAAGCTCAATCAGCAGCATCTCTAACACATCCAAATATTGTATCTGTATATGATGTAGGAGAGGAAAATGGAACAAACTACATTGTAATGGAATACTTAGAAGGAGACACATTAAAAGATTTTATAGATAAAAATGGAAAACTTTCAAATGAGCAAACATTAAAGTTTGCAAGTCAAATTGCTTCTGCATTAGAAGCTGCACATAGTGCAAAGATAATACATAGGGATATAAAACCACAAAATATAGTTTTAGTAAACAACAATACAATAGCTAAAGTTACAGACTTTGGAATTGCTAAGATGAGTTCTAAAGACACAATAACAAGTGCGTCTTCAACTATAGGGTCAGTACATTATTTTTCACCTGAACATGCAAAAGGATGTTACACAGATGAAAAGTCAGATATATATTCACTAGGTGTTGTAATGTATGAAATGGCAACGGGTGTACTTCCATTTAATGCAGATAGCCCTGTAACAGTTGCATTAAAACAAATACAACAGATACCAGAATCTCCAAAAGAAGTTGTGCCAGCTATATCTAATATGCTAAACAATATAATAATGAAATGTTTAGAAAAGAATTCAATAGATAGATATCAAACGGCTACAGAACTTTTAGACGATATATTTGCTGCTATAAATAGTCGTGAAGATGTAGAGTTTACAAGGAGTAAAGCAGATGTTTTAGGAGGCACACAAGTTGTTCCAATAATTGGACTAAAAGATGATATAAGACCTTCTATTGCAGATGAGAGCTCAATTGAGGTTATAAGCTCTAGGAAAGCTACAAGAAGCGGAAAAACATTATCTGACATAGAAGAAATCAAACAAGACGAAGGAAGAAAAAACAAAAAGTCTAAAAAGAAAATAATAATAATATGCATAATAGCTGTAGTAGTTATTGGACTTGGAATACTCGTTGGTGCTTTAATATCCACCATGAATTCAGATAGAGTTAATAATGAAATAAAGGTTGAAGTAGCACCTAAACTGGTAGGCGAAAAATATGAAGAGGTTAAATCTAAATATGAAGCGTTAGGGTTAATAATAACGGTAAGTAAGTATGAAGAAAGTGCTGAGGTTTTGGAAGGTTATGTTATATCTCAATCTGTTAAAGAGGGAGAACCGTTAACAGCTAATAAAATAGAACTAGTTGTAAGCAAGGGTGTAAAAAAAGTTAAAATGATAGATGTAGTTGGAAAGGATTACACTGTTGCAAAATATGAATTAGAAGCTTTGGGATTTATACCTGAATTCGAATTTGTAGTAAATGAAGATGTTGCTAAAAATCTAATTGTATCTCAGGATATAAACAAGGATGAAGAAATACCAGTAGGAAGTAAAATTAAGATACAAGTTAGTAAGGGTAATGGTAAAGTTTTAGTTATAGTACCTAGTGTTATAGGAAACACAGAATCAAAAGCTAAAGCTTCTTTAGAAGATATTAAACTAAAAGTTAGAGTATCTTATGCAAATGATATGTCAAAAGCAGATGGAATAGTGCTTACTCAAAGCCTAAAAGAAAACGTTGAAGTAGAAGAAGGAAGTGTAATTGAGCTTACTGTAAATAGACTTGAAAAAACCAAGACAGTAAATATAGATTTGAGTAAATTAGCAGAGGGAATAACAGAAGAAACAATTTCTGTTAAAGTTACGGCCCAAGTGGAAGGTGTAACAAATACAATACACAATAGTACACATACAAAACAAGAAGAAGCATTTAGTGATTTTACAGTTGATGTTAATGGTTTTACATCTGCAAAAATTACAGTGTATATCAACGGAGAAGTTGAAGAACAAAAAACAATATCTTTTTAATAAATTAGATAAAAAGAATAAATAATAAACATAGGATGTAAGGAGGAAATAATATGCTAAAGAAAATAGCTATAATGACAGCGGGCGGAGATTGCCCAGGACTAAATGCGGCAATCAAAGCTGTGGTGATGAGTGCAAATCAATTAGGGGTAGAAGTTGTAGGGATAATAGATGGATACAGAGGCTTTGTAGAAGGCTACTATAAAGACTTAACACCAGAAAGTGTAGAAAATATTGAACATTTAGGTGGAACTGTGCTTGGTTCATCTAACAAAGAATGTCCATTTTACTACCTAGTAGATAAGGACACTATGAAATATGAAGATAAAACAGAAGAATCTATTGCGAACTTAAGAAAGATAGGGGTAGAAGGCTTAATCGTTATTGGTGGAGATGGCACATTAGACTCCGCTAGAGTAATAAATGAAAGAGGTTTACCAACAATAGGAATACCCAAAACAATAGATAATGATATGGCAGCAAGTAACCCTACAATAGGTTTTGATACTGCAGTAAGTAATGTTGTAGAGGGAATATCTAGAATAAGAAGTACAGCTGACTCGCATAGAAGAGTTATAGTTGTAGAAATTATGGGAAGAACTTCAGGATATCTTACGCTATATGGTGGTTTTGCTTCGGGTGCAGACATAATACTATTACCAGAACAAGATTATGATTTGGAAAAAGTATGTGAAAAGATAACAGAAATAACAAAATACAGAAGATCAGCAATTATTGCAGTTGCCGAAGCTGCTAAAGAAATGGGCAAGAGTGAAGTTATAGCCAAGCTTTTAAATGACAGTTTTGAACAAAAAAGATATGGTGGTATAGCCGAAAAACTAGCAAGTCAAATAGAAGAAAAAACAGGGATAGAAAGTAGACACGTAGTACTAGGACATACCCAAAGAGGTGGAAGACCTACTCACGCAGACATAATAACAGCATCTCAACAAGGCAATTATGCGTTTAACATGCTTGTAAATGGAGAGTCTGGCTATATAGTAGGTATGGATGGAGAAGAAATGAAGAGAATGGAATTTCCAAAAGAGAGAATACCAAGACTTCTAGATATAGAAACAAATCCACTTGTAAAAACAGCAAAGGCAACGGGTGTATTTTTCGGTAGATAAACTAGAAGGGAAGTTGACAGTCTTGTTAACTTCCTTTTAAAATAATGAAAGGGAAAGTGCCTATGAAAAAGATTAATTATGATATATTACTACTTACAAGTATTATGTGTTTAGTTCCAATGTTATTTGGACTCTGTTGTTATCAAGATTTACCAGAAATGGTGGCAACACATTTTGATATTAACAATAATCCAAATGGCTTTATGTCAAGAGACATGTTTGTGTTCGGAATTCCAGTTATAATGATGCTTATTCAAGCTTTTGTATGTATTATGTTAGACTTGAAAAGTAAGAATGCGGACAAGAAAAATAAAAGTTTATTTATGTATAAACTATTTATTCCGTTAATATCTGTTTTGATGTATGTAATGATTATATTATATGCAATGACATTTGGTATAGACATTTCAAAAGTTGCAATGCTTATTCTTGGTGTGCTATTTATAGTAATAGGAATAGATTTGCCTAACACTACGGATGACTCACATATAAACTTTCCAAGAATAAATGATGAAAAGGTTTATATGAAAACTAAAAAGGTATTTGGCATAATCTTTATAATAGATGGAGTTATTACTCTAATTACTAGTTTTTTTGATTCTCGTTATTTATTAGGTATAATTTTATTATTATTAGTTGAAGCAATAGGATTACTAATATTTGCAGCTTGGTGTAATAGAAAATTAGAAAAGGGAAAATAGAAAATAAAATAAATTAAGGGGTGTTATATGAAATACTTTACTAAAGAGTGGTATGAACTTATGCAAAATATACATTATACAGAGGGATTCGAACCAATAAATAAAGAAAATGTTACAGAGCAGGATATTAAAAGACTATATGATGAAAAGTTAGATGAATGGATTAAGGACGAAAAAGAAATATATGATGCTAGACCAGATTATTCAGATTTGTACGATGCTTTAGAAAGCAAAGAATTTAATCCTATTGATTGGTTGTTTGTAGACGAAAAGAAGAGGCAAGTTATAGAGCCAGCAACTAAACAAGAGGTTATTGAACATTTGAAAGCTGAAGAAAAACAAGATATAAAAGAATATAATAAAAGAAAACCTTTTGATGCGGAACAATCGAAAGAAGAGTTTAACGAATTTTATAAAAGTATGCTTGCAATAAATGATTTGCTACCTAAATGGGCATATGAGAAAGTGGACAAACGATTAATTGCCTTAGGCTATTTACCTAAGAACATATTTAATAAATTAAAAGAACAGGAAATGGCAAATAAAGAAAAATATGATAATATAGAGAAGGAAGCGATGAACACTCTATATAATCAAAATATTAGCGAAGAAATATATGCAAATTTTAATTTTCATGATGAAGTTATAAAATCATTTAAAAGTAAAGATGGTAATTATATTATGAAAATTACACATTCAGATTTTATAGAAAGTTATATTGTAACAGTTGTATTTAAAGATGCCACCATCATAGAACAGGAAGATTTAAAATTTGGAAAAAGTATATATTTATATGAAGAAATATATAAACTAGACTATGGTTATGAAGTTCATATTATGTATGAATGTAGTGGATTAAAATATCTTACAATCAAGTGTTCAGATATAGAATTCAAATAAATTTTGAATATAAAAAGGGGAATTTAATATGCAAAACATATACATTATATTAATGCATACAAATACTATGCCTTCTAATTTTGTAAAATTATTTACAAAATATAAATATAGTCATGTAGCTATTTCTTTAACTAAAGATTGTTATACGACATATAGTTTTGGTAGAAGAAGTTTGTATAATATATTAAATGGTGGCTTTTCTGTGCAAAAGAAGGATGGAGAGTTTTTTACAAAGTTTAATAATACAAACTGTAAAATATATGAAGTGCAGGTAACAAATGAACAGTATGAACAAATAAGACAAAGGCTAGAAGACATGGAGGAAAATAGTACAAGCTATAAATATGATTTTTTAGGATGTGGTTTGAGATGGCTTGGTATGCCCGTTACATTTGAAAATAGATTTGTTTGTAGCTATTTTATAGCAAATGTACTTGAAGAAGCTAAAGTTCATGAATTTGAAAAAGACGCAAGTTTTGTAGTGCCAAAAGATTTTGAAAATATATATTCAGGAAATGAAATATATGCAGGAAGATATTTAAGTTATTTATAAATTTAAATAAAATGTAATGTGAAAGGTGAATAAAAATGGAATATAAATTTGAAACAGAAAATACTTGTTCTAAAGTAATAAAATTTAAGTTAGAGGGAAATGTTGTAACAGACGTTAAGTTTCTAGGAGGAGGATGTCCGGGGAATTTACAAGCATTACCTAGACTTGTAGAAGGAATGACAGTTGAAGAAATAGAAAAAAGAATAGGCGGAATAAAATGTGGCATGAGACAAACATCATGTGCAGACCAATTAGCTAGGGCTGTAAGACGTGCTTATGAAATGGCTAACAGTTAAACTAAAATAAATACTAAGAAAATTTTCAAGAAAAAGCAAACTTTTGTTTGACTTTTCTTTTTTTATCATATATAATATAACAAACATAAGTTTTGGAGGTTGTGTTATGGGTAAAAATGAAAATGAATTAAGTCAAAATGAACTAAATATTTTAAACTATATAAGAAAACAAGTCGTAGAGGTTGGGTATCCTCCGTCTGTAAGAGAACTTTGTAAAGCTGTAGGCCTAAAATCTACATCATCAGTTCACTTGTATTTGTCTCGTTTAGCGGAAAAGGGATATATAAAAAAAGGAAATCTTAAAACTAGAGCTTTAAAAATTAATGGGGAAACAGTAGGCGAAGCTAAAGACACAGATTTATTAGAAATACCACTTGTAGGTCAAGTGGCAGCAGGAATGCCTATTCTTGCTGAAGAAAATATAGAAGAGTATGTAAAACTACCTACAAGTATGGTAAAACAAAATACTAAGTCTGAAGGTACATATATGCTTAAAGTTAAAGGCGATAGCATGATAAATGTAGGCATATATTCTGGAGATTATATAATTGTATCCAAATGTAGTACTGCAGAAAATGGTCAAATAATTGTTGCACTAATTGACGACGAAGCTACAGTTAAAACTTTCTATAAAGAAAAAGACCATATTAGACTACAACCTGAAAATGATGCGATGGAACCAATAATTGTAAAGGATGTACAAATAATTGGTAAAGTTGTAGGTTTAATTAGAAGATTTTAATGCACATGTCCAATGCTCCGGCATAATATATAATATGCCGGAGGTAAATTATGCTTAAAAACAAAAAAATAGGACTTGGTATAACAGGGTCATTTTGTAATTTATCTAAGGTAAAACCTGAAATAGATATGTTAAAAGAAAAGGGTGTAGAAAAAATAATCCCAATAGTTTCATATAGTATATTAAATGAAATAAATAGGTTTGGAACACCTGAAGAAACATTAACATTATTAAAACAGGAAACGGGTGAGGAAGTAGTAGATACCATTACTAAAGCTGAACCAATAGGCCCTAAGAATTTAGTGGACATTATAGTTGTAGCGCCTTGTACCGGAAATACGGTTGCAAAACTTGCAAATGGCGTAACAGATACACCGGTATTAATG
>JAZRUV010000015.1:0-13185 GCA_045652705.1 Clostridia bacterium | reverse complement strand
CAAAAATCATTAGGTTATCTAACACCTATGCAATTTAAGAAAAAACAGTTACAAAAGCAGAAAGTGCTACAGTAATAACTGTAACACTTTCCAAGAGACTCTCTTTTTAATTCACTGTATACTTTTTAGGGAACAGTTCATATTGCACTCCCTTATATTTATAGTTGACAAAATTATCCAAAAGAGATATTATTTTTGTATGAAAAAAGGTAGAGGAAGAACAGATGCGTTAGGTGCACTTATTATACTATTAATAATGCCAACAATAATGTATTATAAAGAAACATTCATTATATGTTTAATAATATTATCAATAAGATTTATACGTAAAATAAAGAAATGGGTGCTGATACGTAAACAAGAGAAGTTAAGAGGTTATTGGAAAAATAATTATATAGACTATGTTTCGAATAAAAATGAGTATGAGGCGCATTTAAACGACAAAAAAGTTCAAAAAGGAATTTTAGCTGAAGAAAAGATAGTTAAGATACTGGAAAGAATATTTGAAAAAGATAATATAATTCACGATGCATATTTTAGAGATGAAGAACTTGTTACAACTCAAGTAGATATAATAGCAATAGACAATACAGGAATATATGTTATTGAATCTAAGGCGTTTTCAAGTATAATAAAGGGGAAAAGCAATGAAAAAACCTGGGTACAATTATTTAGTGGAAAAAATTATAATAGATTTTCCAATCCAATTAATCAAAACAAAAGACACTTGGAAGCAGTAAAAAACAACTTAAAAGAATTTGCACTTCCAGAAAATTGCTTTAAATCATACATAGTTTTTGATAACAATTGTAAGCTTGATGTGACTGTTGATAAAAACTGTCATGCAAAAGTTATACAGCAAAAGGATTTATTTTATTCCATTTTAGCAGAAAGAAAAAATACTGAAAATGTATTAACAGATGAATTGGTAAACAATATATCTAGGAGATTTAGAGCGCATGCAAGTATAGATGACAAAATGAAAATGGAACATATAAAAAGAAGGCAAAACAATGTAAAATATGTGGTAAGAGGGTAAATATCCCTCTTTATTTTTATCTACATAAGAATAATCAAGTGAGTTAAAACTTATATAGAATGCTTGTATTATGCAGACTTTCGTTATATAATAATTAAAATCACATAATTTGACATATATTTTTGGAAATTGTGGGATAATTATATAGTATAATAATTACAGGAGGAAGAATATGAAAATAATAATAGACAAAACAACAGACGATGAAGTTGTAAAAGAGAAAAAAGTAAAAGTTAAGGAAAATCCAGAAAGATATATAGTAAGTAAAAAAAGTAGTGGAAGTGGAAAATATATAGGTGTGCTATTGCTTGGAGTAATAGGTGGTGTTATAGGTGGAGTATTATCTACACTAGTCATTATGGAAGATATTAAGTTAGACAACAATACTACACAAGGTGGAAATGTTACTAATTCTACAGTTACATCATATAATTTTGAAACAGTAGAAAATCCAGTAGTGGCTATTTCTAAACAAGTAGGACCATCCGTTGTTGGAGTAAGAGTAACATATAAGGCACAATCTTTCTTTGGAACAACTGAAGCAGAAGGAGAAGGTTCTGGAATAGTTTATTCAAAAGATGGATATATAATAACAAATTATCACGTGGTAGAACAAGCTATAAATGACACATCGGCTAAGGTTCAAGTAATACTTTCTACGGGAGATACATTAGATGCAAAAGTAGTAGGTGGAGATTCAATTACGGATATAGCTGTTATCAAAGTGGAGAAAATAGGACTTACAGCAGCAGTGTTTGGAGATAGTGATGCTATAGAGGTTGGAGAACTTGCTGTGGCAATTGGAAATCCTTTAGGTCAAGAATTTGCAGGTTCTGTTACGGTAGGATATGTATCTGCAGTAAATAGAACAATGACAAATGGCGGAACAACATATAACCTTATACAAACAGATGCAGCTATAAACTCTGGAAACAGTGGTGGACCATTAGTAAGCTCTAGTGGTAAAGTTGTTGGTATAAATACTGCAAAAATTTCGGCTACGGGTGTAGAAGGAATGGGATTCTCTATTCCAATAAATGAAGCATTACCAATAGTAGAAGAACTTATAACAAACAAAAAAGTTGCAAGACCATATATTGGAATAACTGGGGTCTCAATAGATACTACAGATGCTAAAATATATGATTTGGTTGAAGGCGTGTATGTTCAAGCTGTAGATATAAAGAGCCCTGCAGAAGTTGGTGGACTTCGTCAAGGAGACGTAATAGTTGAAGTAAATGGTACAAAAGTATTATCTATACCTGAAATAAATGTAATAAAAAACAAACTAAAGATTGGAGATAAAATTAAGATAAAAGTATACAGAGATAAAGAATATAAGGAATTTACGATAACACTAGGGGAAAACTAAAAAGGTGGTAGTATGTATAATAT
Organism: Clostridia bacterium; assembly: GCA_045652705.1. Taxonomy (GTDB): domain Bacteria; phylum Bacillota; class Clostridia; order TANB77; family CAG-465; genus UMGS1649. The sequence continues at coordinate 10,751 of JAZRUV010000015.1, read as the reverse complement.
TTGTTTAGTTGAGGATGAAAAAAACTTAAACAATCTTGTGAAATCATATTTAGAAAAAGAAAACTATAAAGTGATTCAGTGCTTTAGTGGTAAAGATGCTTTAAATGTAAAAGAGAAAGTTCACTTATGGATTTTAGATATTATGCTTGGCGATGAGGTAAGTGGTTACGATGTAATAAAACACATAAGAGAGAAAGATTCTGTAGTACCAGTAATATTTACTTCAGCTCGTGACCAAGAATTAGACAAAATAATTGGCTTAGAGATGGGCAGTGATGATTATGTTACAAAACCATATTCGCCAAAAGAATTAATGCTTAGGATATCGAATATTTTAAAAAGAGTATATAAAGCGGATAGTTCAAAAATGGTATATGAAACGTATAATATAAATAAAGAAAAAAGAACTGTTTGCGAAGGTGAACAGGACATTAAACTCACTGCATTAGAATTTGACCTTCTTGTACTTTTCTTGGATAATATGAACAAATCTTTTTCAAGAGATGAGATATTAGATAAAGTATGGGGAACAGAATATTTTGGTAGTGATAGGGTAGTAGACGACTTGGTACGTAGACTTAGAGGCAAAATGCCGGGATTAAATATAAACACAATTTATGGATATGGGTATAGATTAACATGAGATTTAAATATAGAATTAAAAAGGTAGAAAATATGAGTTTAAATAAACAACTAGTGTATGTTACACTAGTTGCTCTTTTAATATGTTTAGTTATTATGGGAATACTGTTACCACGTTTTTTAAAACCGTTCTATGAATATTCTATATATGAGTATTTAAAACAACCTTCAAAATATATAGACCCTAGCACCAACAAAATGGGAGAAGATATAGCTTTTATAATAATAACGAGAAGTGGAGCAATATACACATCAGACAATTTAAATATGTTGATGCAAAATTTGGGATATACAGAAATATTAAATTATGCACGTGAGAGTGAAATAAAAGGTAAATTTGAATATAATGGTGTGACATATTATTATTTATGGGGAGAAAATAACGGAGCTAAAAATTTGATTCTTACGGATGATAGCAGTATTAAATCTCAAGAAAAAAGTTTATCTAGTATAATTATTCCTACTATGATAGCAACAATAACCGTAACAATTACCTTATTATTTACTTGGTCTCAATATGTATTAGGAAAGATTAAAAAATTAGAAAGAAAAACAAAGTCTTTAATTACTGGTGAAAAAGTAGAAGGTAGAGAATTTATAATAGATGATGAATTAAACGAACTTAACAGCACTATAGAGCAAGTAGATAAAGAGCTTAAGCAAAAAGAAGAATACAAAAATATGATGTTTCAGAATTTATCTCATGAATTAAAAACTCCAATATCTGTTATACAAAGCTATATTGAAGGTGTAAATGACGGAGTAGTAGATAAAGAGGATGCATTAAAAATAATTGAAGAAGAGACAAATACTTTATTCTCACAAGTACAAACAATTTTGCATATAAATAAAATAGACTATATAAAGGATAACAAAGAGTACAAAGATAGTGTTATAAATTTAGACGATATAATTTTAGATTCGGTAGAAAAACATAAACTAATACGTACAGATATTGAATTTGTAATTAACTTAAACAAAGCTAAACAAATAAATGAATTTAGAGGAACAAAAGAATTGTGGACATCTGTTATAGACAATATTTTAGGCAACTTTGTAAGGTATGCAGACAAACAGATAAAAATAATAATAGACAATAAAACAGTAATATTCGAAAATGATGGTGAGAAAATTAAAGAGGAAATACTAGATAGAATATTCTTGCCATATGTTAAAGGGAATAAAGGACAAACAGGGTTAGGTCTTTCTATTGTAAAGAAAACTGTAAATGTTTTTGGTTATGATATAATAGCAGAGAATACAGATAAAGGTGTCATATTTATAATTAGATAAAGCATAAAATAAATAACTAAAAGCAATATTTCGGTATTATATTTACTACCGAAATGTTGCTTTTAGACTACTTTTCGTATATAATATTTGCATATTGAGGAGAGTAATTATGGAAGGAATAAATTTAAGAGATAAATATATAGAATTTTTTGAATCAAAAGGACATGTTAGGGTTCCATCTGCACCAGTTGTGCCAGAAAACGACCCTTCAGTTTTGTTTAATACAGCTGGTATGCAACCACTTGTGCCATATTTAAAAGGACAACCACATCCATATGGTAAAAGACTTTGCGACTACCAAAAATGTGTTAGAACAAACGATTTGGATTCAATTGGAGATACAACTCACCATACATTTTTTGAAATGCTTGGTAACTGGTCTTTAGGAGATTACTTTAAAAAAGAATCAGTTAACTGGAGTTTTGAATTCTTAACAAAATGGTTAGGAATTCCTATAGAGAGACTTGCTGTAACAGTATTTAGAGGAAACGATTTTGTTGAACGTGACGAAGAAACAGCTGGATACTGGAAAGAATGTGGAATTCCAGAGGAAAGAATTGCATATATGGCAGAAGAGGATAACTGGTGGCCAAATATGGAACTTACTGGACTATGTGGACCAGATACAGAAATATTCTACTGGAGAAGTACAGACGAAGTTCCTGTAAAATTTGATCCTTCAGATGAAAGATGGGTTGAAATTTGGAATAACGTATTTATGCAATATATGCACGAGGAAGACGGTAGCTTTACTGAACTTCCAAGTAAAAATGTAGATACTGGAATGGGAATGGAAAGAGTTACAGCAATTCTTGAAGGATATACAGACAACTACAAATCTTCTATATGGCAAGATGTTATAGGTAAAATAGAGGAAGTTTCAGGACTTTCATACGAAGGTAATGAAAGAGCAATGAGAATTATTGCTGACCACTTAAGATGCGCTATATTTATAGCAGCAGACCCGTCTGGAATAAAACCATCTAACACAGACCAAGGATATATTTTAAGAAGACTATTAAGACGTGTTATACGTTATGCAAGAGGACTAAATATACAAATAGATAGTAATTGGGAAGAACAAATCGCTATAGTTATAATGGATAAGTATAAAAAATACTATCCAGAATTTGAAGCAAATTATAACGTAGTTTTAGAAGTATTAAAGACGGAAAAAGTTAAATTCAATAGAACTCTTGAAAAGGGTCTTAAAGAATTTGAAAAAGTATCATCACATATAACTGATGGTGTTATGGATAAAGACACTGCATTTAGGCTTTATGATACATTTGGGTTCCCATTAGAACTAACTGTAGAATTAGCTTCAGAAAAAGGAATAAAAGTAGATGAGCAAGGTTTTGAAGAAAAGTTTAAAGAACACCAAGAAAAATCTAGAGCTGGTTCAGAACAAAAATTTAAAGGTGGCCTTGCTGGAAATGGCGAAATGGAAACTAAATACCATACAGCAACACATCTTTTAAATGCAGCCCTTAAAGTTGTAGTAGGACCTGATGTACATCAAAAAGGTTCAAATATAACTGCTGAAAGAATGCGTTTTGACTTCTCTTGTGACCATAAATTATCTGATGAAGAAAAAGCTAAAGCAGAAGAATTGGTAAACAAGTGGATAAATGATGCAATAGATGTAGAAGTATGTGAAATGAGCAAACAAGATGCAATAAATTCAGGTGCAGAGTGTATGTTTATTGAAAAATATCCAGATGTTGTTACAGTTTATACAATTGGAGATGTTTCAAAAGAACTTTGCGGAGGCCCTCACGTAAAAAACACATCAGAACTTGGTAAATTTAAAATAAAGAAAGAAGAAGCAAGCTCAGCTGGCGTTAGAAGAATAAAAGCAGTTCTTGAATAAAAAAATAACAAAAAATAAATAAAAAACAAAAACAGAGGTGAAAAAAATATGGATTGCCTATTTTGTAAAATAATAGCTGGAGATATACCTAGCAAAAAAGTATATGAAGATGACTTTGTATATGCGTTTTATGATATAAATCCAGTAGCACCTGTACATGTAATTGTAGTGCCAAAAATGCATATTGAAAGTGCAAATGCTGTGGATGGAACAAATAGTGAAAATGTAAAATATATATTTGAAGCTATACCTAAAATTGCAAAAGCGTTAGGTGTTAGTGAAGATGGTTTTAGAGTAATAACAAACATAGGAGAAAATGGTGGACAAACTATTAAACATCTACATTTCCACGTTATAGGTGGAACAAAATTAGGAGAGAAGTTGGTATAGTGTTAAGACTTGTTATCTTAAATCCTATGGCTGGTACTGGTAAAGGGCTGAAATATTTAAGAGGGATTGAAAATATATTTACAAATATAAAAAAAGAAGGTTTAATACCAAAGGATAAAGTTTACATTGAGCTTACTAAACACGTTGGACACGCTACAGAAATTGTTAAAGAGTATGTAGAAAAATATGCTGGTGAAATAGTAATATATGTTGTAGGTGGAGATGGCACTTTATCTGAGGTGGCGGCAGCAATTAAATATGTTGACAAAGCTTCTATGGTAGTAATACCTAGAGGTACTGGTAATGACTTTTCACGCACAACAAATTCATTTAAAAGCATGCGTAAAATTATACGTAAAAGTTTAGATGAAAAGCCAGTTACAGTTGACAGTATAAGCATTGGAAAACGCACTTGCATGAATGTATTAAATGCTGGACTTGATGCAGCAATTGCAGACAATATGAATTTATTTAGAAAATGGCCTGTTATTTCAGGTAGTATGAAGTATAAGCTAGCAATTGCATATACAATATTTGGTGCAAAAAATTACAAACTAAAAATACGTGTAGACGATAAAATATATAAAGGTGTGAATACTTTAATTGCTATAGGTAATAATAAATACTATGGTGGTGGAGTAAAAGCATTACCATATGCTGAAATTGATGATGGCAAACTTGATGTTTGTTTAATAGACTCAACTACACTAATACAGAAATTGTTTTTCTTACCTAAATATAGTAAAGGGAAACATGAAAATATAAAGTTAGTTAAGCTTTTAAAAGGTAAAGAAATATCTGTTGTATCTACAAGAAAAATGCCAGTAAGCGTAGATGGAGAAATATATTATACAAACAGATTTAAAGCAAAAGTTGAAGAAAAAAGTGTTAATATTATAAAAACACTTGACAAATAACGAAAAATACATTAAAATTAATTGTGTTCGGTGGATATAGCTCAGTTGGTTAGAGCGCCAGGTTGTGGCCCTGGAGGTCATGGGTTCGACTCCCATTATTCACCCCACAAGAAAAACATATTGGGATGTAGCCAAGCGGTAAGGCACCACACTTTGACTGTGGCATTCGTTGGTTCGAATCCAGCCATCCCAGCCAGATAAGACACTAGGTTTTAGCCTAGTGTTTTTCGAGTTTTATTGACAACAAGAAGTGCGAAAAAAGTAGAAAAAATTGGCAAAATGTATTGTAAAAAAATGCAATATGTGATAATATTAAAGTTGTAAGAGGGATAACATATGAAAAACGCTGAAAGCCTTGAGGCTGTAGAGAGAGAGAGAGAGAGAGAGAGAGAGAGAGAGAGAGAGCACTTACTAATAGTGTTCTAGTTTTTCATATCCAAAATCATAACAATAAAAGCAAAGTAATGCATAGGTAAACCTATGTGTTGCTTTGCTCTTTTTGTGTGCACGAAAGGAGAGATAATTATATACAAAAGAAAAAACTAACAATAATTTATTAAATATATTACAAAGGAGGATAAAAATATATGAAGATAAAAATAACAAAAATAGTAATGTCTTTTATGTTAGTTTGTATTTTTATGTTAGTTGTAACTCAAGTACAGGCCTTAACATATGAAGACTTTGAGTATGAATATACTGAAGATGGAAAGGGGATTTCGATAACGGGTTATACAAATTATGAAACAAGAAATTTAGTTATACCGGACACAATAGAAAACAAACCTGTAGTAGAAATTGCAGAGTATACATTTCAAGGAAGAGATAATATTAAAAGTATTTCATTTGGGAAAAACTTAGTAAGAATAGGTGGAGGTGCCTTTTGGCAGTGTGGTGATTTAACTGGAACAATAGAATTACCATCTAGCATAGAATATGTAGGTACTGATGCATTTGCTGGAACAAATCTAGCAAAAGTAACGTTGAATAGTAAAGCGGTTTATGAAAAAACACAAGAGGGATATATATACTATATGAATTTTGACGAATGGAACCCTAAAGGACTTATTATAGATGATATAGTTGAAGAAAAATTTCAAAATATAGAAACACTAACAATACCAAGTACAATAGATGGACAAGAGGTAGTAGCAGTTTATGCATATTTTAGAGGAACATCATTAAAGAAAGTAACTTTTAATAATGAAATAATTTATGGCGTAACAGATGATGGATACGTATATAGTGAATATGATAATAGAATATATATAGACGATATACTATTAGATAAGTTTATAGGTGTACAAGAAATAACAATACCAAACACTATTGAAGGAAAAGAAGTTGTTGAAGTTTATATATCTATAATGGACACTGATATAAAAAAGGCATATTTTAAAGGTAAGATATATCAAGGTGTGACAGAGCAAGGACTATATTATTGGCAAAATGATGATGATACTATAACAATATATGACTATACGCGTATCTATGATGATGAAGTTGAACAACCCGTAGATATAACAATACCTGATACAATAGAAGGAATGAAGGTAACAACAATAGGAGCATATGCTTTTAGCTATTCGTATATAAATAGTATTGACTTTGGAGCAAACTTAACAACTATAGCACACGATGCATTCTATATGACAGAATTCACATTTGACACTCTAGATTTACCTACACATATAACTAATATAGAAAGTACAGCATTTGAGCGTACTGAAGTGACAGTGAAGCAAGGTGGAAAAAATTTAATAGAAGTATATGATAATATAAAATACATGTTTAGAGGCAACAATGCAATAATTATAGGAATTACTAGTGAAATAGAGGATAATGTTGTAATACCAAGTAGTGTGAACAATATACCTGTTACAGAAATAGCAGATAATGCACTTGTAACAACACGCACGGATAATTGGGGAGACAATATAAAAACATTAACAATACCTAGTTCAATTACAAAGCTTGGGGAGTACGCTTTTGGTAGAATATATGCTTGGGGAATGGGTAGCGCAGAGCCTGATTGGGACCCTCGTCTGCCAGCTTATGATATTCACTTTGAAGGAAATGCACCAGAACTTAATGAATACACATTTGGTTTGTACAAAGGAACAGTCACATATGCAGATGGTAAAACAGGATATGATACAGAACTGTGGCAAGAAGTATTAGGAACAACCAGTGGTACTGACACAACAATATCCGAAGAAGGAACATATATAGTGGGAGTAGATATAGCACCAGGTATGTATAAAATTACAGGCAAAAATAATGAAAAGGCAAATGTAGCGGCATATTCAACACTTACAGATGAAAATCCTAGAAATGCTTTAATCGGTATGTACGGATATATTGAAGTGAAAGAAGATGATGCTTACATTAGTGTATATAACGCAATATTAACAAAAGTAGATTTAAATAATCTTGCAGTAGATATTAAATCAACTGTTGAAGATGGAACATATATAGTGGGAGTAGATATAGCACCAGGTACATATAGGGTACAAGCAAATGATGAATATATGGCATATGTGTCTACTTATTTAAAATTAGATAATGTTAATAGCTATAATAGTTATAATAATTATATTAATTTTTACTCAATATTTTACGGATATATAGAAATAACAGAACAAGAGGAGTTTGTTAATATTAATGGAGGAACAATAACAAAAGTAGACTTAGCTAATATGCCTGAGGATATTAAAACAGAAGTATCGGAGGGAACATATGTAGTAGGAAAAGATGTAGCACCAGGTATTTACAAGATACAATCAAATGATGGTTATACAGCTGATGTAAGGACATATTTAACATTAGATGATGTTAATAATTGGGAAAACGGTATTTGCGAAAAAAGTGCTAGGGGTTATGCTACTTACATAGAAATAACAGAACAAGATAGATTTGTAACAGTAGATTTTGGTACAATGACAAAGGTGGATGTAGAGAAACTTCCAACAGATATAAAAGAAACAGTAAGAGATGGAATGTATATAGTAGGAAAAGACATAGCACCTGGTAGATACATGATACAAGCAAATGATGGTTATACAGCTGATGTGAGAACATATAAAACAATGCTTGATGCTAGCAAATCTTTAAACAATGTAAAATGGGAATATACGGAGTCTGGCTATATAGAAATAACAGAACAAGATAAATTTGTAACAGTAAATTTTGGAACAATGGCAAAAGTAGAAGAAGAGCCAAAACCAACAATATCGTTGAGTGCAGCAACAGTAAACGTTATAGAAGACAAAACATATACAGGAGCAGCTATAACACCAAAACCAGTTGTTAAGATGGGAAGTACAACACTAGTAGAAGGAACAGACTATACATTGGCATATAGTAATAATGTAAATGTAGGAACAGCAACAATAACAATAACAGGTAAAGGAAATTATACAGGAACAAAAACAGTTACATTTGATATAGTAGAACCAGAAGTAGAAGAACCAGATAATGCAGGATATATTGACTTTAATATAGACAAAACAGTAAGTTACGACAAAGGAACAGTAACAGTAAAAATAACAGCATTAAAGCCAGTAACAGATTATGAAATTGTTTTAACATTAGATAATATTACTGAAAACATAACTGTAGTAAATAAACTTGCAGGTTCAAATGCAAAAGTTAAAGGTAATAAAGTTACAATGTATATCATACAACTTGCAGCACAAGCAGATAAGACTGTATATCCAGCAGGTACAGTTCTTGCAGAGATTACATATAAAATACCAGAAGGATATTTTGAAGCAAATAAAGGATTTGATGGTACAGCAACAGTAGTAAATACTTGTGCGGTAAGAATAACAGATAATGGTACAAACTATGAATATAGCTTAACTAAAACTGTAACAGTAAAAGATATAAATGTACAAGAAATATTACAACAAACATTAAAGGAAATAACAATAGATAACAACAGTGTACAAGATATTAAATCATCATTAGAACAAGCAACAGGAATGACAGTAAGAATTACAAATATAGATGGTGTTGTATTAGAAGAAGATTCTAAGCTTGGAACAGGAACAGTTGTAGAAGTATTAGATGCAAGTGGAACTGTAGTATCAAGTGAAACAGTATCAATACATGGTGAAATAAACGGAGATGGTGAAATAGACTTCTTTGATGCAATACAAATGATTTCATTAGTATATGACACAACTGAAAATTATGAATGGAATGAAGCAGTAAGAAATGCAGCAAAATTTGGTGAAGAAGGCTTGCCAGAGTTCTTCGATATAATAAACTTAATATCATATATTTATGGCTAAAATAAACAAAAAACAAAAATTACAATAAAAATTAAATAAAATTTAAACAGAAGAAAAATATTTTAAAAGAATAAATAAACAAAAGATAAAATAATTTAAATTAACAAATCTAAAAAAGGGGGAAACAATGAAAACAAAGATGACTAAAATATCAAAAATTTGGCTTTCGTTTATATTAATCTGTGTAGTTTTTGCCAGTGTTTTTAATGTAAAAGCGGCAGTAAGTACAACTACAATTAATATAAATGGAACAGATGTAGAATTTACCTATGAAATAAAAGGTAACTACATACAATATTTTGCATGTTCTAATCCTGAAAAGATAGTAGGGAAATTTGAAATGCCTGATGAAATAGAAGGTAAGAAAATTATTTCTATTAAAGAAAATGGCTTTAAGGGTGCAAAAAATATGACAGAATGTATTTTGCCAGAATATTTAGAAAGTTTGGGTGGTGCTGCGTTTGCAGATTGTACAACGCTAGCAGCAGTAACGATAAATAAAAATTTGTTAACAACTACTGGTTGGCAGCCAATATTTGAAAATTGTCCAAAACTAACTAATATAATATTGCCAGAAGGATTAACAGTAATACCTGCGAACATGTTTCAAGGATTATCAATAGCAAGTATAAAAATACCAAGTACAGTTGAAACAATAGGAGACAAAGCGTTTTATGGGTGTACAAACATAAAAACAATTGTACTTCCAAATAGTTTAAAAACAATAGGAAGCAATGCTTTTGAAAATTGTAAAGGATTAACTAAAATAACATTACCAGATAATGTAAAGACAGTAGAAAATGATGCATTTGCAGGTTGTGATGCATTATATGAAGTAGATTTAGGTAATGTTGAAAAAATAGGTTACGATGCTTTTGAAAATTGTACAGCATTAGAAGAGATAACAATACCAAAAACTGTTACGAGTATAACAAACTATGGATATGGTATTTTCGGTGGATGTACAAGACTAAAAAAGATAACATTAGAAGAAGGAATGACTAAAATACCAGACTCGTTATTAGCACACACAATAATAACGGAAATAACAATACCAAGTACAGTAGAAACAATAGGCGCATATGCTTTTAGTAATAATAAAGAATTAACAAAAATAACATTACCAGATAGTGTAAAGACAGTAGAAAATGATGCATTTGCAGGTTGTGATGCATTATATGAAGTAGATTTAGGTAATGTTGAAAAAATAAGCTACCATGCTTTTCGAAATTGTACAGCATTAGAAGAGATAACAATACCAAAAACTGTTACAAATACAAACAACATGGGATATAGTACTTTTGATGGATGTACAAGACTAAAAAAGATAACATTAGA
>JAZRUV010000014.1:0-18501 GCA_045652705.1 Clostridia bacterium | reverse complement strand
ATAGACTTTCACCTAATCTATGTTTATTACAGTTAGTACTATTTTATTCTATATTTATTCTAAAAGGTCAGACATAGTGTTGTTATATTTTTCAAGCACTTGTATTGTTCTTTCTTTTAGCTCAATTACTTCTTTTTTAATGTCCAATAATTTTTCTTTTTCAGCTTCTATTAAAGCTTCTATTCTATTTTTTTCGTTTATAGCTTCTTGTCTTGCACTTTCAACTATAGCTTTAGATTGGTCTTCAGCTGTAATTAAAGCGTTAGCTACTTTTTCTTGCTTTTGAAGATATTCGCTATCATATCTTTCCAGTTTCTTTCTAATAATTGTTATCTCGTTTGAAAGCCTGTTTACTTCAGCTTTTTCAACTTGTAGTCTTCCCTCATAATCTGCTTTCATATCTTTTATATATTCTTCAACTTCTCTTTTTGCATATCCAAACATTTCCGAAGTAAACTTCTTATCATTCTCCATTTAATACTACCTCCATACTACGACAGTACCATTATACCAAATGTTTCGACTTTTTTCAATATATTTTTTATTAATTTTTGAGTAGCTCAAACACATTTTTAAAATATTCTAAATGTATATACTCATCTTGTAATATTCTAACTATAATTTGTTTCAAATTTGCATTGTCTGTTTTATTTAAAACTTGGTTGTAAGCTTCTATTGCTCTCCCCTCAAGTAAAATATTACTTTCAAACATTCTTAATAGCGTTTTCTCATAAGATACACTACTAGCCTTCCAATAATCGCAGAGGTTTGGGTTACCATCAATGTATACACAGTTTTTAGGGTCTATCCCACATTTTACAAGTATCTTAGCTACTATCTCATGATGCTTCATTTCTTGTATAGCTATTCTTTCTAATATTTCAGATAGATTATCCAATTTAGGATTAGACCATACTATATAATGTTGATACATATATTGTGTAAGGCTTGTAAATTCACTTTTCGTTCCTGCATATATCCTCTTTAACATCATTAATATTTCTTGTGGCAAATGGTTTAATGTTATTTCCGAATAACTTTCATTAGTATAATTATTCTCTTTTAATTGTATATTATTTATTTTTTCTAAACACATAAAATCACCTAGTACATCCTATGTTTGTACTAGGTATTTATTCTATATGCTAACTAAACTTGCACCCGAGTAGTAGTGATTTAATATTTGTTTATAGCTATATCCGGCTTTTGCCGCTCCATTTGCACCATATTGACTCATTCCTACACCATGACCAAATCCTTTAGTTGTAATTTTTACTCCACTACTTGTTTTTGTTATTACAAAATCCGCAGACCTAAGTCCTAAAAGACTTCTTACTTTAACCCCACTAAATGTTTTACCCGCAATAGATATTTCGTTTACTCTATCTCCCGCAGTCCTAGATAAAACTTTTATTTCACTATTCCCATTTACAGTTATACCAAGCTTATTTGATAACTCCTTATAACTCATAGTTACTGTATATTTGGCAGCAGATATATTTTCATCCCACGAACTACTTACAACTTGTAAATATGGATAATTTGTACTCCACACATAAGTAGGCAGTTCCGTTTTCCCATTACTCATTGAAAAATACAATGCTTCTATATATTCCCCGTTATATTTTAACACTTTCCCCTTAGTATCATTTACTGCATTTTTTATCTTGCTATAATATGTAGAATATGACGAACCCCATTTAGCTTTCATTTGTTCTATACTATTATATACTTGGTGCGACGTTGAGTTTACAAGTGTTATTCCTTTTGATGCTTTTTTCATTGCATATGTTCTTGCCACAACAGCTTGGGCTTTTAGAGCTTCACTATGAAAAGCTGCTGGCATTTCTGCTGCTACTACCCCAATAACATATTCTTCTAAATCTATATTTGAAATAACTCCACCATTATTAAATTTAATAGTTCTTCCACTTGTTACCGTAGGAGTTTGATTAGTAGTCGTAGATGGTTTAGTTGAGTTAGTGTTATTATTATTTGTCGTAGTATTAGTACTTGGCTTAGAAGTTGTACTATTTGGTTTTGTATTATTTGTAGTAGAGGATGTTACAGGCTTCTTTGTTGCGGTAGCCGTAACTTTATTTGATGTATCAGTTTTATTCGTTATAGTTATATTTTTGTTGCTTGTTGTGGTTGTAGGCTTCTTTGTTGTGGATGAGTTTACCTTTGGGTTTTCTTTTTTTATTTCTACTTTTTGAGCTGTATCCTTAATATTTATTTGTTCTTGTTTAATTTCTTCTTGCTTATTTTGTTCATTATTTTCTGTTTTTTTATCTTGTGTGATTTCTTCATATACTTGTACTTGTGTAACATTATTGTTTGGTATACTTTCCTGTTTTGTCGGATATATAGCAGCCAGTGTAAGACTTCCTATAACAACACCATTTATTACAATAATAGCTGCTGCTTTTTTCATGCTTTCTAGATTGTTTGTTATATATTCTCTAAGCTTAGTTAAAAAATCTGTATTTTCACCTTTGCCTAAATTCTCTTTGCCAAATTCATATATATCCTCTATAGTAACATATATGTACACTACATCCTCACCAGATATGTTTGTTATTTTATGAGATATTTTCATTAGATTCACCAAATATATTTTGGCTTAAATGATTTATTTTATACTGTTTAATAAATCTGAAAGATTTCTTTTCGAATAAAATATATTACAGATAGTAATTGTATTATCTTGAATATAATAAAAGACTGAATAATTTTGAATTTTAAATTTATATACTATATCATCATTATGTATTTGTGGAGAAAATATTTTTGGAAATACTGCTAAAATTTTAACTTTCTCTTCTAATTCTTTAATTAACTTGTTTGCTGCATTTGGATTACTTAATACATTAGTCAAATAATTCATTGCTTCTACAAGTTCTTTATTAAAACTTGTAGAATACTGAATATTATATTTTTTCTTTTCCATCAATTGCCCTCCTTGCATTTGCAAATACTTCTTCATGAGATAAATATTCCATAGTACCGTCCTTAATTTTCTGAATAGTCTCACTTAATACTTTATCTACGTCTACATTACCAAATCTCAATTCAAGCGCCTTTGCTAAGTCTATTTCTTCTAGCAATCTTGTGTATTTATCTATGCTCATAACAACCATAGAACCATAACCATTTTTAGTTAAATACACCTCTTTTTCTTCTCGTAATACAAGTTCCTCTATTTCAGGGAACTTATTCCTTAAATCTGAAACAGGTCTAATTTGCATTTTAACCCCTCCTTTTGTGATAATATTTTATCATAATTTTATCGCGTGTCAAGATTATATTATTCTTTATAGTAAAAAGGATGTGAAATTTCACATCCTTTTTTTAAATTTTACTTTTTATTTTTCCTTTGTTCAATGTAGTGGAGTCCTTTGGCAAGCAATTTTGCCGTCAGCTTACCCAAAACAAAAGCTATTCCCAATACACCAAGTACATATATGGTGCTCATCACAATGTTAAACACCACTTTGCCTATGACTTCTGCTACAGCCAAAATAGCTATAATGACTAAAAATGTAGCACAGGTAAATACTACCCTCTTAAGAATATTCCATACACTCCGTTTATTAATGTTCATAACACTTCCTCCTTAAATTATTTAGAATTGTCTTTCTTCTTTTTTATTACCATTTGTACAACTTTTACAATTACAAGTAAGATAAATACCGTAAAGCAAAGTCTAAAAAGCATCCCAAAAATGTATCTAATGCTAATAAGTGCTAACCATAAGAAAAGTGCTGTAAGAATGCCAAGTATAAAAATTAACACATCCCGAAGACTAACAAATTTATTTTTCATACAACTACATCCTCCCTTATGATTACCTTTGCTTGTACATGTTTTTGTTTTTTGCGTTTTTTATCTTTGCAAATAAAATCAATTATAGAAACACTACATCCAATTACTAGACTAACAATAGTACATGCCAATAAAACACAAGCAATAATTAACGCACTATCATTTTTATCATGAATAGCTGCTATAAACAAACCTCCCCCATATAGTCCACAACCTAGAAACACTATTAGACAAGCATCTAATATCATGGCTCGAGTTAAACTCCAATCAATTTTCTTCATATCCATTCTCCTTAATTATTAAATTTAGAGTATATTTTTGACTGACATATATTTTATCACAAAAGTAGTGTTTTTTCAATCTTTCGTTTGACAACTCCTTTTTTTGTGATATAATTATTTACAAACTAAATATAAAGCCTAGGATAAAGCAAAGTAAGTATAAGAGAATATATTTTAGAGAATGTAGGTCACCGGCTGTAAGCCTACTAATATACTTAAACCGAAATTTCACTTTGGAGGTGCTCTTTTGAAATAGTAGTAGATTGAGACGGCTAAGGCCCGTTATAGCTTGTTAAGTGCGTTGTGTTTTTCAACGAATTTAGGTGGTACCACGGAATTTAAAGTCATTTCGTCCTATGCTTAGGACAAATGACTTTTTTATTGTATGAAGGAGGAAATATTAATGGAAATATTACAAAATATGGACAATATTCTTAAAAGTGGTTTAGAACAAATTGAAAATTGTAAAACTATTGAAGAATTACAAGAAGTTCGTAGAGACCTAACTGGTAAGAAAAGTCCTTTAAGTGAAGTATCTAAATCTATGGGTAGTTTAGATGCAGACGCAAGAAAGCAAGTTGGTATGAAAATTAGCGAAATAAAAACTACATTTGAAACTAAACTAAGTGAAAAAGAAGCTGTATTAATCGCTTCAAAAAGCGTTCTTGATGAAGCAATTGATTTAACATTACCGGGAACAAAAGTAAGTGGCGGTGCTCTTCACCCAATCACTCAAATGTGTTATGACTTAAATGATGCATTTATGTCTTTGGGATTTGAAGTATATAGCGAAGATGATATCTCTAGTGAAAAATACGCCTTTGACAACCTTAACTTTGCCGCAGACCATCCAGCTCGTCAATCTATGGATACGTACTGGATTGAAGGAACTGAAGATAAAACAGGTACAGAAAGACTATGTTTAAGGCCACACTTAACAGGGGGGTCTGTAAGATACCTTTTAAAACATGGTGCTCCTGCAAGATTTGTATATCCAGGAAGAGTATATAGAAATGAAACAACTGATGCTAGACACGAAAGAGCTTTCTTCCAATATGAAGCATTAATAGTAGATAAAAATATATCTTTCTCATCTGGTATGGTTATGATACAAACAATACTTGAAAAAGTATTTGGTAGAAAAATTAATGTTAGAATGCGTGAAGGTTTCTTCCCATTTACAGAACCAGGATACGAAATAGATATGGAATGTCTAGTTTGTGGTGGTAAAGGTTGTAGAGTATGTAATCACAACGGTTGGATTGAAGTAATGCCAGGTGGTGTTATACATCCAAACGTACTAAAATCTGCAAACCTTGATCCAAATGAGTGGACTGGTTTCTATATTAACATTGGATTAGATAGACTTGTAATGATGCGTTATGGTGTAGATGATGTAAGACTATTCCATAGTGGTGATTTAAGATTCTTAAATCAGTTCAAGTAGAAAGGAGAAAACAATGAAAGTATCTTTAAATTGGATTAAAAAATATATAGACTTGCCTGAAACAATAACTCCAAAACAGATTGCTTATGATTTAACTTTAAGAACAGTTGAAGTTGAAAACGTAGAAAATACAGCTGAAAAATTTCACGACATTGTTGTAGGTAAGATATTAGAAATAAAAGTACATCCTAATGCTGATGCATTAAAAATATGTATAGTAGACATTGGTGAAACTGAACCAGTTCAAATCGTATGTGGTGGCTCAAACCTATATGAGGGAGAACTTGTTGTAGTTTCTAAACCAGGTGCTGAAGTAGTATGGCATGGTGAAGGTGAACCAGTTGTAATTAAAGAAACAAAAATGCGTGGTGAATACTCTTATGGTATGATATGTGGAGCTGAAGAAGTTTATCTTGACAAACTATTCCCACCTGAAAATGATCATGCAATAGTAGACCTTAAAGGTGTAGATTGTATGCCCGGTCAAAACATAGCAGATGTTATTTGTATGAACGATACTGTTATTGAAATAGATAATAAATCTTTAACAAATAGACCTGACCTTTGGGGACATTATGGTATAGCTAGAGAATTGTCTTGCATCTATGATGTACCTTTAAAAGAATTAGAAAATTTAGAAATTGATAGTGCACTACCTAAATACGATGTAGAAATTTTAGAACCAACAAAATGTCAAAGATACGTTGGTGTAGAAATAGAAAATGTTTATGAAAAAGAATCTCCAATGTGGATGAAGGCAGCATTAATAAACGGTGGTATGAGACCAATAAATGCTATAGTAGATATAACTAACTATGTTATGCTTGCAGTAGGTCAACCAACTCACGCTTTTGATAGAACACACGTTAAAGGAGAAAAAATAGTTGTAAGAAACGCCAAAGCTGGTGAACAACTACTTCTTCTAGATGA
The DNA here is from genome assembly GCA_045652705.1 of Clostridia bacterium. GTDB lineage: Bacteria > Bacillota > Clostridia > TANB77 > CAG-465 > UMGS1649. The sequence goes on along the minus strand of JAZRUV010000014.1, from coordinate 12,018 downwards.
TAACTTCATCGACTTAACAGAAGATGATTTAGTAATTGCAGATACAGAATCTGCACTAGCTCTTGCTGGTATCCGTGGTGGCAAAAAGGACTCTATACTTAGTGAAACTACTGGTGTACTACTTGAAGTTGCAAACTTCACAGCTAAAACAATAAGAAAAACTGGAAAAAGATTTGATGAAAAAACAGATTCATCTATTAGATATGAAAAAAATATTGATACTGAGCGTGTAGATTTAGGTAGAGATATGGCTTTAATATTATTTAAAGAATTATTCCCTGAATCTAAAGTTGTAGCATATAACGATGTTTACCCAGTTAAAACAGAAAGAGAAAAAATCGATGTTGAACAAGAATTCTTAAATGTAAGACTTGGTAAAGTTTTAGATAGTGAAACAATAATTAAAGTATTAAACGGTGTCGGATACGATGTAGAATTCGATGGCACTGTATATCACGTAACAGTTCCCGTATGGAGATCTACTGGTGATGTATCTTTAAAAGACGATGTTATGGGAGATATAGCAAGACTACTAAGTTTTGAAAGCTTCGAAGCTAAACCATTACCTGTAAACTTTGAACATGCAGTACATCAAACCACTGCTCTACTTGAAAGAAGACTTAGAGAATATCTAGCATATAGATGTGGAATGAATGAAATATTTACATATCCTTGGATAGAAGATAAATATATTTATGCTACTAAAATAGATATATCAAAATCTATTCGTTTAGCTACTCCACCTTCTCCAGAAAGCGCAATTCTTAGAAGTTCTCTTGTTCCTGGAATGTTAGAAGCAATTTCTAAAAACCTAAGATATATGACTAACTTCAAAATGTTTGAAATGGCTCAAATATTTGAAAAAGGTGAATACCATCCTTCGTCTGTTGAAGAAACATTACCTGTACATAAGAAATACTTAACAGGTGCCATTGTTAGTAAAGATGCTAAAGCAATATTCTATGAAGCTAAAGGTATAATAGAAAATATGGCTAAATACACTCATATGGAAAGATTGCACTTTGCTCACGGCGAAAGACCTACATGGGCTGATGTTAACGCATACATAGATATTATGCGTGGTGAAACAAAAGTTGGTACATTATCTTTAGTTTCAGTTCAAACAATGACAGATGCTAAAATTAAACGTACTAATGTAGCAGTATTTGAGATGGATTTTGATAAACTTGTTCCATTTGCTTCTAGAACAAATGAGTTTGAACACTTGCCTGTTCTACCTCTAGTAGAAAAAGACTTGTCTTTACTTGTAGATGAATCTACAACATGGGCAGACATTCATTCTACAATTAAATCTAAAGTTAAGCAAGTAGAATTTATTGAAGAATACAGAGGAAACCAAATTCCTGAAGGAAAGAAATCTATAGTATTAAGACTAAGACTTTCTAACGATGATGGAATGCTTACCTCTGAACAAATAAACAGTAAAATAGACTCTATTATTAAATCTTTAAATAGTAGATTTGGAATTACTGTTCGCGCAGAATAAATTTATATATACGAAAAGAGCGCTTCATTTGAAACGCTCTTTTCTCTTATTACTTGTTGTTTACGAAGTACTCGGACACCAAACCGATAAACTCTGAGTTTGTAGGTGCTTTCTTGAATGTGCCGCCGAAAACCTCAGAATACTTTTCAGGGAATTTCCAAAAGCTCAGCTCCAACGCGTGTCGGATAGCTCTTTCCACACGAGTCGCTGTAGAAGCGAATTGCTTAGCACAATCAGGGTAAATTCCCTTGGTTATGCTCTTTGTGTGATAGTCGGGATCTTTTTGACATTGTTCCATCACGAACTTGAGATAGCGATAGCCCTTGACATTAGGGGGAATAGCCAACATCCGAAGAAGGAAATATACCTTGTCCTCTTCAGTTTTCTTTTCCTCACCTTGTCCAGATACAAAGTCTTCCGACAACTGTTCTGCAGTAAAGATACCTGCCCCATGCTCTTTGGCAAACTGTACGACTTCCTCATCATTCGTCACAATTAAACGAAACACTTCTTTTGTCCTCCACATTCTTAATTATAATTTGCGCAAACCGAAGTTTACATAAATTATTATAACACTTTTATATTTATATGTCAACATTTGTAGAAAGTTTTTACATAAAAGTGCGCTAATCTCTAAATAAAAACCGTTAGTAAAATTTACTAACGGTTTTTATTAGAGTCAATTACTAAATTAACTTTACTCTCTTATTGAACTTCATAATCTTGTTCATATCACTAACCTCTTGATCAATGATGTCCTGCAACTTTTCATAGTCAATTGTTTGATTATGAAATCCTACCCGGTAACAAAACTCAGTTTCTTGAATAAGCTCAAATTTTCCAGTTTCAATACCTTGCTCATTTAAGACTTCCATAATCCTTATCGCAAAATAGTCCTCTGCACATCTAATCTGCTTTCCATGAAACCTTGTGAACACAAGATTTACCGTCACACCCACGATAGCTACAGGAAATATAATATATAGCAAAGTAGGGGTAACCATTTCTTGCCAAAGGCAAAAAACGCAAAAGAACATTAGGACAACCAGAACACCAATTGCAATACCGGCTACCATGCTGTACTTGTGAGCTTTTTTCTGGATTTGAACGAGTTTACCATATTTCATAAATATTCCCTCCATTATATTTGAATTATCTCACATATTTACGATTACCTTGCTTTAATATTCTATCACATTATGTCTACTTTGTCAAGTGGAATTCTTTTATTTGATAGATGTTTTTGTTTATAATTTTTCACCTAGTTCTTTCCAACACCTTGTCTTATCTTGACAATCTTTGTCGTAAAGTGTAGAATATGTATGCATACTATATGATAATCACTCATATTGTTATAGGGGAAAAACTATGAAATCAAAGAAAAAATATTTATTAAGTGTTGTTTTCTTTGTCATATTGTTAGTATTAACATTTTACTTATTATTTAAAAATAATGATATTCGAGATGTTGTTTCTAGTTTAAAAAATATTTCTTACGAATACATTGTTCTAGGATTAATATTGGTTTTAACGTATTTATTTACCGAATCAATATACATTAAAATTATATTAAAATCTCTAAAACAAAAAATACATTTATGGCAAGGATTTATATATTCGTGCATTGAGTTTTATTTTTCAGCAATAACTCCATCGTCTACTGGTGGTCAACCTGCTCAAGCATATTATATGCATAAAGATGGCATACCATTTACTAAGTCATCTGTAACACTTTTACTTAATACAATTACATTTAAATTAGTACTACTTATAATGGGTCTTTTCGCTGTTATATTTTATCCAAATTTAATATTTAACAACTCTACATTATTTACTATTATATTTATATTTGGTGTTGTAGTAAATATAGCGATGATTATAGTCTGTTTAATGCTTATGTATTCAAAACGCTGGGTTAAAAGCATAGCTATCTTTTTCATAAATTTAGGACACAAATTACATTTAATTAAAAACAAGGATAAAAAAATAGAGTCTTTCTATAATCACCTTGCTGAATACCAAGAAAGCGCTAAATATATAAAAGAAAACCTATGGGTTTCTGTTCAAGTATGTTTAATTACTTTTGTTCAAAGATTGGCCATGTTTTCTATTGCATATGTTGTATATAAAGCATTTGGATTTAATGAACATTCATATATAGAATTAGTTGTAATCCAACTATCCATTGCTATAGCAATAGACTCTCTTCCACTTCCTGGCGGAATTGGTGCAAGTGAGGCAATGTTAATTTTAATATATGACAAAATATTTGGTGAAAATCTATCTATACCAGCAATGTTAGTTACCCGTGGATTAAGTTATTACTCTTGCTTACTATTAAGTGGAATTGTAGTACTTTTAAATCATTTGAGAATTACATTTGCTAAAGATAAAGAAAAATTGGAGGAAAAATAAATGATAGGTTATTATAATTATACTGTTATACTTACATATTTAGGACTCACTTCTGGCATGTGCGGTATATTCGCTGCAATAGAGCATCATCCTGTTATAGGTTTAATATGTTTAATGCTTTCTGGATTTTTCGATATGTTTGATGGTCTTGTTGCACGAACGAGAGAAAGAACTAAAAATGAAAAGAAATTTGGAATAGAGTTAGATTCTTTATCTGACCTTGTATGCTTTGGAGTTTTACCTGCGGTTATAGGATATACAATAGGACTTAACAAATGGTACCTAATTATACCACTTATACTATATGTTTTAGCTGCATTAATAAGGCTTGCTTACTTTAATGTTATGGAAGATGCTAGACAAGAACAAACTGCAGAAGTTCGTAAATCTTATGAGGGACTACCTGTAACCACAGTTGCAATTATACTTCCTCTACTTTATCCACTTATTACACTTTTAGGAAGTTTTGCTTATTTAGCATACGGAGCATTACTGCTTGTTATAGCTGTTCTTTTCCTATCTAAAATAAAAATAGTAAAATTAAAATTGAAAGGCATGATAGCTTTAGTGATATTTGGTGCACTAATATTGCTATTATTGGTATTAACAAAGATATTATGAAAAATATAGAAAATAAAACTCGAATTGTGTATTACCAGAAGGGACAAGCTAAGTCCCTTTCCTTTTTATACACTACAAAGCTTGGTAGAACTTGTTTAAAGTTTTTAGTTAAACCATCTGTATCTAAAATCTCAGGAAAATTTTTAAATACTCGTATATCTTCTCTTATGATAAAAAACTTTGTTAAGAAAAATAACATAGATATGAGTGAATATGAACAAAGAAAATTTCGTTCATATAACGATTTTTTTACTAGAAAAATAGTCAAAGGCAAACGTAGTGTAGATATGGATGAAAAAGCTTTTATTTCGCCTTGTGACGCGAAACTTACGGTATATTCTATAGATGATACTAGCACATTTAATATTAAAGATTCATATTATACCGTTAAAGATTTATTGGGTGGTAATGAATTATATAAAGAGTATCAAAATGGCCTGTGTTTAATATTTAGACTTGCGGTAGATGATTATCATAGATATTGTTATGTAGATAACGGCACTAAATCTAACAATACTTTTATTAATGGTGAACTTCACACAGTACAACCTATCGCGCTAGATAATTACAACATATATAAAAGGAACTGTAGAGAATATACTATTCTTCATACAGAAAACTTTGGAGATGTTATACAAATTGAAGTTGGCGCATTACTTGTTGGTAAAATTGTTAATTTCCATAATGAGTACTCTTTCAAAAAAGGTGAAGAAAAAGGTATGTTCGAATTTGGCGGCTCTACAATTGTACTCCTTGTAAAAGAGAACACTATAAATATAGATGAAGACCTAATTCATAATACAGAAATGGGACTTGAAACAATTGTAAAATATGGTGAAAGGATTGGTACAAAATATGAAAACCCTGATTAAAAGATTAAATTTAAAGCTATTATTGGTTATATTAGGACTTGTAATATTTGAAGCATTTATATTTTTCTTAACTAAGCCTTTTATACAAAATCCATATGTCTTAGGAAGTAATTTAGATAACAAAATACCATTTATATCCCAATTTGTATGGATATATGTTTTTTGGTACACCATGCTATTTTGGGTTCCATATTACATATTTATAAAAAATAAAGATTCATTTTATAAATACACTGTAACTTTCGTAATAACAACATTAATTGCCGGTGTTATATTTGTATCCTTTCCAAACACTGTTATTAGAGCAAATATAACCAACAACAACTTATCTAGTCAGCTTGTTCAAATTATATATGCTTTAGATGACCCAGGTATAAACTGTTTACCTAGTATTCATTGCTTATACTCTTTCCTATTTATATTTGCAATACTAGATACTAAATCCAATTCACCAAAATGGCTGAAAATACTTATTACAATACTTTCTATTCTAGTAGTATTATCTACGCTATTTATTAAACAGCACGTAATATATGATGCTATAGCAGCATTTGTAATTGGAATTATTGTTTGGGAAATTGTAGATAAGTGTAAGTTATATAAAAAAATAAATTTGTTAAATAAAACTATTAACGCAAGCAAAAAATAACAAAGAAAAAGTAAGAATTGTAAATATAAAAATACCACACAAGATATACTTGTGTGGTTTGTTATGGAGCGGGAAACGGGGCTCAAACCCGCGACCTTCGCGTTGGCAACGCGACGCTCTATCAACTGAGCTATTCCCGCATATTACATTGTATGCCAATTTATCTTGTTTGATACCTAAATAAATTGGTGGCCAGAGACGGGATCGAACCGCCGACACGAGGATTTTCAGTCCTCTGCTCTACCAACTGAGCTATCTGGCCAAATAAAAAAATGGCGACCTGGATGGGACTCGAACCCACGACCTCCGCCGTGACAGGGCGGCGTTCTAACCAACTGAACTACCAGGCCAAAAAAGTGGTGGGCACAATAGGGCTCGAACCTATGACCCCCTGCTTGTAAGGCAGATGCTCTCCCAACTGAGCTATGCGCCCACTCTTGTTGACAAGCAATATTATATAAAAATTTTTGTGTTTTGTCAACACATTTTTTATATTTTTTTCTTTTTTTAAGTATTTTCTTACTTTTATTTTTAAGTTCCGTTTATATAAAATCAAAACCACAGCTTTTGCTGTGGTTTTGATTCATCTGTTACGTATAATGTTTAATACCAGCACAGATGCACTAATATATAAGGACAGGATAGCAATAGGAATTACAATATAACCATACCATCCATAATATATACAAGATGTAAAACTTGCTACTATTAATCCTAAAACTGCACCCGCTATAACCTCATGAGGTCTGTGTCCAGATTTAACGTCTAACTTTTTCTTAATATCTTCCGCTTTGCTTGTATTATCTACTATCTCACTTACGCATTCACAAAGCTTTTGGACTGTGTACCGCACGCCTAATGCATCTCTTACAACTATAAACCAAAGCATAGTAATAGATGCTGAAACCCAAATCCAAAGTTCTACGCTATCTTGTGCTAAGCACTTAACAATAGTATTAAACCAAGAAACTGCTGTAATACTAGTCACAAATGCCGTGTGACTCGATGGATAGTTGCCGTCAGCATACAAGCTTGAAAGCTTAAATTTCTGTTTGTTTAATGCAATGTTGAAAATGAGTTTCAACACCTGAGATAACGAACACGAAATTATCGGGGTGAGTAGCAAATACCAAAGAAGTTCCATATCTTATCCTCCAATTATAGATAATAATATAAAAATAAACTACGCATATTATACTATGCATAGCCTATTTTGTCAAATTGTATCTTTTCTTGGTCTGCCTCTCTTAGCTTCAACTTTAGTGTTTAATGATTTCAAAAATTCCATTAAATCTTTTTCATCCATTATATTAAATAAGTAATTTCCTTGTATCATATCTACTTTTAATTTAAGTATTTTATTTAAAGTAGCCTCATCCTCTATTCTAGTAATAACAATGTCGTACTGTAAATCACGAGCAAGTGTTACTATATCTTTTAAAACATTTGGTCCAAATATACTATTAGAATCTATATATTTAGAACTTACCTTTACTTCATCTATTTGAAGTCTTCTAAACATATCCATTACTTCATGCTTAATTTCGAAATTAGCTACAGAAATTTTTATGCCATATTTTCTCACTTTATCAAACATAACTTTATAACTTTCTATTTTGTCTACATCTATCGTGTCAGTTATTTGAAGCATAAGCGTTCCTGGCTCAATAGGGTTTTTCTCAAATATTTTACATAGCTTTTCTACGAAATCTTTTCTTTGGAAGTGCCTTAAAGATATATTCATAGCAATATTAACATTTGGATAACCCTCTTTTCTTAACTTATTAAGCTTTATTATAGCTTGTTCTATCATAAGCTCATCTATTCCAATTATAAGACCTATAGATTCAGCAAATTTCAAGAAATATTCTGCTCTGAGTTTTCCTACCATTGGATGATTCCAATAAAGGAATGCTTCAAGCCAAATTTGTTTTGGTTCTTTTAAGTTTACTCTTGGTTGATAATCTATTCCAAACTCTTTATTTTCAAAAGCTGCCTTAAGTTCTGTTTCCATTCTTTTTTTGTTTTCAGTCTTAGACCTTAATGCTGGATTGTGGAAATAATAATCACTCTTACCGCTTTCTTTTATGTGATACATTGCAGAATCAGCAAAGTTTACTAGTTGAACACTATCCGTTGTATCTTCTGGAAACATTGCAATTCCTAAGCTATAATCTAGATTAACTTTATTACCACGGATGTCTACCGGTCTTACAACATTTCTTTGAACTCTTTTTACTATTGTTTCTACTTCAAGTTTAGTATCTGCTTTTGTTATAATTAAAGCGTATTCATCGCCGCCAAGTCTAAAAACTTGTCCATGGTCTGCAACACCATCAACTAGTCTTTTGCCAAGTTCTATTAAAAGTTCATCACCAGCATCGTGTCCCATATTATCATTTATATGTTTAAAATCATCAAGGTCTAGGAAGCATAAAGCAAATTTTTTATCTTCATGCTTTACCATTTCGCCTATTACCTTGTTAAATTTATGTCTGTTGCCTAGTTTTGTTAAAGCATCAATATATGCCGCCTGAGCTGCATCTTTGCTCTCTTCAATTTTAGATTTTGCAGTATATCCATAGGCTATCATACCTAGGAAAAATATTACAAATCCGCTTAAAATTTGTATCATTATTGTTGATAGCTCAACTGACATATGTTTTCCTCACTTTCATCTTATGTTACTTTTTGTATTTTATCATTATACGACAATATTTGCAATCCTACCTGGTATAATAATTGCTTTTTTAATTTCTTTGCCTTCTACATATGGTTTTAATCTTTCATCATTTAACACTTGCTCTTTTACTTCATCTGCTGTAGCATCTACACCATGAGCAATTGTAAATCTTACTTTACCACCAACTTGTACTGCAATTTCCACAGTGCTTGTTTGTATTTTTGTTTCATCATATTTAGGCCATACCTGATCTACTATCATAGAATTCTCATCTATACATTTATTCCACAATTCTTCTGCTACGTGTGGTGCTGTTGGATTTAATATAATTAAGAATTTACTTAAATCCTCTTTAGAAATTACACCTTTTTTATACACAACATTTACAAATGTCATCATTTGTGCAACTGCTGTATTAAATTTCATAGCTTCATAATCTTCAGTTACTTTCTTAATTGTTTTGTTTAGTTCTCTTGCTAGTTCTTCATCTTCTTTTTCGTATTTATCTACAACTAAACTATCTAATCTCATTACTCTATCTAAGAATTTCTTAGCACCCTTAACACCGTTGTCATTCCAAGGAGCTGCTTCATCATATTCACCAATAAACAACATATATGTTCTTAATGTATCTGCACCATACTCATTTACTATATCGTCTGGATTAATTACATTGCCTCTAGATTTAGACATTTTTTCACCGTCAGAACCAAGTATTAGGCCTTGAGTTGAACGTTTAGCATATGGTTCTTTAGTTGGTACTACACCAATATCATATAGAAATCTATGCCAAAATCTTGAATAAATTAAGTGACGTGTTACGTGTTCCATACCACCATTGTACCAATCAACTGGTAACCAATATTTTAATTTGTCTAGACTTGCTAGTTCTAAATCGTTTCTTGGATCAATGTATCTTAAGAAATACCAGCTAGAACCTGCCCATTGTGGCATTGTATCTGTTTCTCTTTCTGAAGCTCCACCGCAGCAAGGACAAGTAGTATTTACCCATTCTGTAGCCTGAGCTAATGGAGATTCACCACTTTGACCCGGTTTAAATTCTTTAAGATTTGGTAACGTTACTGGCAAATCTTTTTCAGGTACTGGAACTAGTCCACATTTTGAACATTTTACTATAGGCACTGGTTCTCCCCAATATCTTTGACGAGCAAAAGCCCAGTCTTTCATAAAGTAATTTGTTTTAGCATGTCCATAACCTTTTGTTTCAAGATATTCTATCATTGCCGCAATGGCATCTTTTACACCCTTGCCATTTAAGAAATCTGAATTTATCATTGTACCATTTGCTATATCTGTATAAGCTTCTTTTGTTATATCTCCACCTTCAATTACTTGGATTATATCTATACCAAACTTTTTAGCAAATTCATAGTCACGAGTGTCATGAGCTGGCACTGCCATTATAGCACCCGTACCATATCCCATCATAACATAGTCTGAAACCCAAATTGGCACTTCTGTGCCGTTTGCAGGATTTATCGCTCTAATACCTTTTACTTCAACACCTGTTTTGTCTTTAGCAAGTTGTACTCTTTCAAATTCTGTTTTTTTCTTAGCATTTAATGCGTATTGTTCTATTTCCTCTAAGTTTTCTATTCTTTCTGCATATTTTTTAAGCATTGGATGTTCTGGTGCAATAACCATAAATGTTACACCAAACATTGTATCTGCTCTAGTTGTATAAATTTTTAGTGTGTCATCTAAATCTTTTAATTTGAAGTCTACTTCTGCACCAGTAGATTTACCTATCCAGTTTTCTTGTTGTACTTTAACTCTTTCTGGAAAATCTACATCATTTAATCCTTCAAGTAATTTTTCAGCATAGTCTGTTATTTTTAGCATCCAAACTTCTTTTTCTTTTTGGATTACTTCACCATCACATCTGTCACACTTTCCACCTTGTGATTCCTCATTAGAAAGTACAACTTGACAGTTTGGACAATAGTTCACTTCTGTTATATCTTTATATGCTAGTCCTTTTTCATATAGTTTTAAGAATATCCATTGTGTCCATTTGTAATATGCTGGGTCTGTTGTATCTATTTGTCTTGAATAATCAAAAGCAAAACCTACAGTTTTTAATTGTTCTGTAAATCTTTCAATATTTTGATCTGTTACAACTCTTGGATGTATTCCAGTTTTTATTGCATAGTTTTCTGTAGGAAGACCAAACGCGTCCCAGCCTATTGGGAACAACACATTGTACCCTTCAAGTCTCTTCTTTCTAGAAATTACATCTAGTCCAATGTATGCTTTAACGTGTCCTATATGAAGTCCCACCCCTGATGGATAAGGAAATTCAACAAGTCCATAAAACTTTTCTTTTGATGTATCATCTGTTGCATTAAAGCAGTCAGATGAATACCATTTATCTTGCCATTTTTTATCTATAATTTTATCGTACATAATAATCCTTCTTTCTCATCAATTATATGTTTTAGTTTTTATAAAAACATATTTATTCCTTTTTCTATACATTCAACATTAAGTGGGAACTCCGGACCTTCATCGCCATCAACATCAGGTCTATCGCACTTACCATCAAGCATAGTAATTTTAAACTTTTTATCTTTTAAATAAACTACATTATCATTAGATAAGAATTCTCCATTTTCGAATTCCCCTAATATTTTTAAAGTTTCATTAAGTTTTCCTTTTCTTAATATTACCATGTCTAACATTCCGTCTTGTATACTAGGATTGTTAGAAAATAGTTCAATTCTTCCAACACTACTTCCATTGAATATTATAAATACAACCACACTTTCTTCTAAAACAGCATCTTCTGTTTCAATTCTTATTTTGAATGGTCTTTGCTCAAATGGTTGTTTTGCAGCTGTTAGAAAATATGATAATTGTCCAAACACCTCTTTGAGTCGTTTATCTGTTTTATATGAAGTACTTGAAAACATTCCTGCAGAGAGGACATTTATAAAATATGTATCGTTTACTTTACCTACATCTATAGGTTCAATATTTCCTTCTATTATTCTATCTACAGACATATCTATATTGCCAAATATGCCTATGTGATTTGCAAAGTCGTTTGATGTTCCAGCGGGTATTATTCCAAGCGGCACATCAATTTCATATTTCATCATAAAGTTTACAACTTTATTTATTGTTCCATCCCCACCTGCTACAACAAGTGCATATGTATCATTTGGTGTTTCACGTACAAAGTCCTCGCAAGGATTTTCCCTTGATGCGCGAAAAGCTGTCACTTCAAAACCGTTTTCATTAAATTTTC
>JAZRUV010000013.1:0-67316 GCA_045652705.1 Clostridia bacterium | reverse complement strand
TGCACTAGTTTGTACTTAAACCACACTTCTTACAAGACTTCCTGTATTTTTACATTCAAGCCTAATTTTATCTGCTATTAGTGCTATAAATTCCGAATTTGTAGGTTTACCTTTATTTGAATTTACAGTATAGCCAAATATCTTGTCGTGTACTGCAATTTCACCTCTGTTCCACGCTACTTCTATTGCGTGTCTAATTGCTCTTTCAACTCTTGAAGGAGTTGTTTCATATTTTTTTGCCAAAAGAGGATACAAACTCTTTGTTACTGCATTAATTATTTCTTCATTATTTACTGCCATTATTATTGCTTCTCTTAGATATTGATAACCTTTTATATGTGCTGGTACTCCTAAATCGTGAATAAGGTTTGTTATTTTTACTTCAACTGGTTCTCCATTTATTTTTACATTTTTAGTTGTAACATATTTGTTACCTTTGCTTTCATAAAACGAATTAGTAACTGTTCCTAATTCTCTTATTCTGCCTATTAGTGTGTCTAAATCAAAAGGCTTTATAACATAGTATGTTGCACCTAGTGCCATTGCTTTGCCAGTTATCTTTTCTTGACCAATTGCAGACATTACTACAATGTGTGGTTTCTTTTCTAATGCACATTCTTCTAAATCTTCTAGTACTGCTAACCCATCTCTTTCCGGCATTATAATATCTAGCAATAATATGTCTGGCTTTAATTCTTTTACCTTTGTTACTACACTATTTCCATCGTTAAGTGTTGCGACTACTTCCATATCTTGTTGTGAATTTATAAATAGCGTGAGAAGCTTAACAAACTCTGCATTATCATCCACAATCATGACTTTCATTTTTTCTTCCATTGTTCCTCCTGTTTTTCTATATTTTTCCAACCAACAGCATAATTATACCCCAATATTTTCCAATTTACAAGTATGTAATTTATACTCTTTTGTTTATATTTGTCGATAACGCTTAATTTTCTCTCTTTTTCTACTACATTAACTCTTTTCTTTGAAAATTAAGCTATATTATGTTAAAATATATATAGGTGATTAAAATGCACGAAAATACTAGAAAAAAAGTGGTTCTTGGATTAAGCGGTGGGGTAGACAGCTCTGTTGCCGCATTACTTTTAAAGCAAGACGGTTATGACGTTATAGGGGTCACTATGCAGCTGTGTAACGACTCACTAGATGCCATAGATGATGCTAAAAAAGTAGCAGAGAAATTAGATATTCCATTCCACTGTTTAGATTTACGAGAAGATTTTAAAAAGTTTGTTATAGACTATTTTGCAAAAGAATATATGGAAGGACACACTCCTAATCCATGTATTGAATGCAACAAACATCTTAAATTCGGATTAATGCTCACTAAAGCACGTGAACTTTTTAATGCAGATTATATAGCAACAGGACATTATGCTAAAATTGGGTATAACAAAGAAACAGGTAGGTATTATATATGTGAATCAGATGCTAGTGGTAAAGATCAAACTTACGTCCTGTATAATCTTACTCAAGAACAACTTAGATATACCTTAATGCCTTTAGGAAAATATACTAAAGACCAAATACGAAAAATAGCTGAAGATTATGGTTTCTTAAATGCTAACAAAAAAGACAGTCAAGAAATTTGTTTTGTTAAAGACAATGATTATGCCGGATTTATTGAAAGAGAATATAACTATAAACCTATAAAGGGAGAATTTGTAGGTACAGATGCGAACGTTTATGGATTACACAAAGGCATAATTCATTATACAGTTGGTCAAAGAAGAGGATTAGGTCTTTCGTTAAAAGCACCGTTATATGTAAAAAAGTTAGATGCTACTACTAACAGAGTAATACTTTGTCCAAGGGAAGAACTTTATGAAGAAAGTTTAATATGTAAAAACGTTAACTTAATTACAATGGAATATTTGAAACATCCTATTACTGCTACTGTTAAAATAAGATATAGTGCACCAAAAGTTAAAGCTACTCTTATACCTCTAGATAATGGAAATATAAAAGTTGTATTTGATGAACCACAAAAGGCTATTACGCCAGGACAAGCTGTTGTATTTTACGATAACAACATAGTTATAGGCGGAGGCATAATTATATCGTTTGAGTAACAGCTTTTTATACAACAAACCACGCTCAATAGTGCGTGGTTTGCTTTTTTTAATATGCGATTGAATTTACTCTTTATCCTTTTTAGGCGGTGTGATTTGCAAGCATCTGCAAATATATTCTTCTTCATGCTTATCGAGCATCTGGATATGTTTACCTGCCTCAAGGATTTCTCTCAAAGCCTTCACTGTATAAATCCCAGAATTGTACAGAACGAAATGAGAGCGAGCATCCAGGTTCATCTGCTTAATACCAGCAGAGAGCTTAGGAAGAACTTCCTCATGGTACTGTCTTTCCCGTTCGGATGCATACGTGGTAGCTGTGGTTGTTGTCTGTGACATTTTGTTACACCTCTTTTTTAAATTTTGCAAAGTTTATAGTTAAAACTTTCAAATAAGTCTTACACTATTAATTTTACCACAAAATTATGTAAACGTAAAGAGTTTACAGCGGTTTTTTGTATTTTATTTCAACTTTTTCTGTTCTTATTATATCTTGAACAATACAATTCGCAGATTGTAGATTTCTCTTTATCATTTCTTCCTCTTTATACTCACAAATAATGCTTTCATATATATACTCTACATATGGCACTTTATCACATTTATTTAAAGCATCTTTGGCAACTGTTGAATAAGCACGAGTTAGAGGTCCCGCACCAAGTAATATTCCTCCAAAATATCTAATTACTACTACAAGTATATTTATCAAATTTTCTTTTTCCAATATACTATATATCGGTTTACCCGCTGTTCCCTGAGGTTCTTTATCATCGGTAAAGCGTCCCGTAGATTTTAACATATATGCATACACTACGTGCCTTGCGTCATTGTATTCTTCTCTTACTTGCTGTATTTTTTCTTCTGCCATTTGTTGACTATCTATATAATATACCAACGCTATAAATTTAGATTTTTTTACTTCCAATATATTTGTTTCTACCTTTTCCCTATTGGCTAGTTCAAATTTTTTCATTAAATTTCTCCCATACTTATTCCTGCTGTATATCCTGTTGAAAATGCTATTTGTAAATTAAATCCACCTGTATATGCATCAACATCTATAACTTCACCTGCAAAATATAATCCTTTTATAATTTTAGATTCCATAGTTTTAGGATTTATTTCTTTAACGTTGACTCCACCACTTGTTACTATTCCTGCGTTTATATTTTCTAAGTCTTTAAATGTAAATTCTAATCCCTTAAATACTTTAACTAATCTTTCTTTTTCTTCTTTTGTTATACTATTTACTTTCTTTGTCTCACATATTGCAGATTTAGCTATTATTACTGGTATTAATCTAGATATAGTTAAATCTGACAGTGCATTTTTAAATTCTTTGTTTATATATTTCTCAAAATCTCTTGTTATTCTCTTGTATAATTCTTGTACATTCAATGTGGGTTTTAAATCTATTATAACTTTGATTTTATCTTGAGAAGCAAGTGAAGTTAAATGTTTCACTTTGTTTAACTTACTACTACTACTTAAAACTATTGGTCCTGTTATTCCTTTATCTGTAAACATTAATTCTCCAAATCTTTTATCGTAAGCTTTGTCATCAACTTGTATTTTTAGGTCTACATTTTTTAAAGTTACCCCTCTTAAATTTTTGCATATTTCTTTTTCTTTTAAAGCAAGTGGTACTAAGGCAGGTTTCACATCTACTATACCATGCCCTACCATTTTGGCTAGACGATAGCCATCACCCGTACTACCTGTTGAAGAGTAGCTTGTACCGCCTGTTGCAATTAAAACTTTATCTGCATAAATGACTTCATCTGTATCTGTTACAATTCCTGCTACACTACCACTGCATATAACTATGTTTTTCACACTTGTGTTATATTTAATTTTAACATCTAAACGATTTAGCTCTCTTTGTAAAGCTAAAGTTAATTCATGCGCATCATCCGATGCAAGAAACACTCTATTTCCTCTTTCTTCTTTAGTTTTTACCCCTAAAGAATTTACGTATGATACCAAATCTTCATTATTAAAATTTGATATGCTACTCATCATAAACTTAGGGTTTGTAACTATGTTAGATAGAAAATACTCTGTATCTCCAACATATGAGATGTTACATCTACCTTTTCCTGTAATATTTAATTTTTTACCCGGCACATTGTTTTTTTCAAGTATTGTTACATTTGCCCCTTTTTGAGCGGCTGTTATGCCTGCCATCATACCTGCTGGGCCAGCACCTATTATTACTATTTTATTCACTATTTACCTCTAATCATATTATCTATTGCGGTACATATTCCAAGTTTAGCACTTTCATATGTTAATGCACCTTGCATAAACACTGCATATGGTTCTTTTACTGGCGCATCACAAGAAAGTTCTATTGAAGCACCACTTACAAATGTTCCGGCAGCCATTATTACTGGATTAGTATATCCCGGCATAGCCCAAGGTTCAGGCACAACGAAGCTGTCTACTGGACTTGCTGCTTGTACACCTTGTATAAAAGATATTAATTTTTGCTCATCTCTTAAAATTACTGATTGGATTATATCTGTTCTATATTCCCAAGCTGATGGACTTACTTCGTATCCTAGTTTTTCTAGCATTGCAGCTGTTAGCACTGCTGTTTTAACTGCATTTTTTACTGCTTGCGGAGCCATAAATAATCCTTGTAATATTTCTTTATTCTTACCCAGAGTTGCTCCACATTCTTTGCCTATTCCAGGTGCAGTAAGTCTTTTTGCAGCATTCTCTACAAGTTCAGTTTTACCTACTATATATCCACCTGTTTCACATAGGCCACCGCCAATGTTCTTTATTAAAGAACCTGCCATTATATCTGCACCTACGTGTGTTGGTTCAAAAGTTTCTACAAATTCTCCATAACAGTTATCTACCATAACTATTATATCGTTGTCAACTTCTTTTATTTTCTTAATTATTTCTCCTATTTGTTCTACTGTTTGAGATGGTCTTGTTGAATATCCTCTCGAACGTCCTATAAATATCATTTTTACTTTATTGTTTTTAATAATGTCTAAAACAGAGTCAGTATCAAAAGTGCCGCCTTTAAGTTCCACTTGTTTATATTTTACTCCCATCGATATAAGAGACATATTGTTTTCAACTATACCTATAGTTTCAGCCAATGTATCATATGGTGCACCTGTTATACTTACAAGTAGATCACCAGGCATTAAATTTCCAGCTATAGCTGTAGATAAACTATGTGTACCATTTACAAAGTTTATTCTAACTAGCGCGTCCTCTGCGCCAAAAATTTCAGCATAAACTTTCTCTATAGCGGCCCTTCCCATATCGTCATAACCATAACCAGTTGTTGCTTTAAAATGGCTATCACTTATTCTATTGTTTTTAAATGCATTCATTACTTTAGCTGTATTAATTAATGCTACATTATCTATTTCATTAAATCTTTCTGTAAGTTCTTGTTCACATTCTAAACTTAAATCTATTACTGTATTAGATATTCCTAGCATTCCACAAGCCTTTTTTTCTATACTTTCCATTTAATTCACCCTATCCTTACCTAAATATTATACAATATATTAAGAAAATAATCTAGTATTTCATCCTATTTTATGTATACTTGTTTATATATATGTGTCTTTCCGCTATAGCAAAAGGCAGGAGTAAAAAACTCCTGCCTTTTGAATTACTTATGTATTACTTTTGGTTTATCAAACTCAATACGTGCATAATCTCTTACGACAAATTTATCTGTAGTTTCAATTATTTCATCGTAAATGCACTCCAACAATCTATTACCAGCCATATCATACAAGCCGTATTTGCTTTGCTGCACTATGAAATAATTTGCCTTCATGACTATTTTTCTGTAATTCAGAGCAATAACAATTGCTCCTGTTATATCAATTACTCCATATAAACCATCTTTATATACTAAAAATAAGTCTTTAGTAAACGCCTTTCTAATATCATACTCTGTTTCCTCAAGAAGATATTTACAATCGCGATCAATAATAGATCTTGTGCCATTTTTCTCATATACCAATGCGCAACCATATTTGTTATATTCACGAATGTTTAACCACCGCGGAGTAACAAGCCACCTCATGTTCAAATCAATTATTCCCCATAGGCCGCTTTTTTTAACGGCAAACTTGTCCTCAGATATTTTTTTAATATCTTGGCATTCTAAATATGGAGAATTTATGTCTGAAAAATACAACCTATGACATCTATGTCCACTTTCAGTAACAAAGTTTAAATCATATATATCACCAATACAGTGGTCTACATGAACGTTAGTGCCTAATATGCCAGAATATAACAATTCATCCTTCTCTTTATGATATACAAAACACCCTCTATTAGTGTCTACTAAAACAAATTTACCTACTTCTAAATAATCTTGCATTAAAAACACGGGTGAAATGCGTTTCCCCTCAGAATTCTCTAGCCAACCAATATTAAAAATCTTTGCTTTGATTAGCCGAATTGATTTTTGTGTTTCAATCATAACTAAGACTCCTCCCGATAAACAATTATATTTATCTTTTAATTTTTTAACTATTTAATTTTACCATATTTCAAGCATCTTGTCAATACTGCGTTTATACGCCTAATTTGTATAGTATCAGTAAAGTACAAGGTTGCAATTCTCTAATATAATTTATTCGTTCTTTGTTTTTGTTTATTCTATCATATCTTTATTATGAAAGCTACGCTTTCTTGCTAATTTTTAGGCATAGCTTCGCTAAGTCTAAAAATTACCTAAATAATAGCTCTTTTAATTTTTGTTCTACCTCTCTTTCAAACATTCCTATATTTAACAAGTTCCCTTTTGGTAATTCATACACTTCTTTTTGTTTATTTATTTTCTTTTTGCATTCTTTTACATTTGCTTCTATCTTTTCTATATAGTCATTTACTGACTCTAATATTGTTGCTGGTAATGATGAACTATTTATTGCATTATATACACTTTCTTTTCTTTCGCTGTTTTCCGTTGCTAAAATTACTGCTAAATTATTTGCACCTTTAATACTAAAACTCATCCTTTTGTGTTTAAATCTTCTTGTTATTGTTGCATAGTTATTGCTTTCTTGATGTCCCATGTGGTCGATTGTTTCTATTCCTAATTGTTTCTTTAATTCTTTATCTTTATATACTCTTTTTAATGAACTGTAGTTTTTACTTAGATACTCTTTCAGTTCCTCCAATTTCTTACATTCTGTTTCTTCATAGCTATATTCTTCTTTTAATTGTTCTATATATTTTAGCATCTCTTGAAACTTTTCTTGATGGTACATCTTTATTAATTCTGTTCTGTCTTCATCTACACATATTTTCTTGTTTATTTTCTCTATTATATGATACTCATCTAATTGTCTTATTACATTCGGGAACAGTTTTTTATTTGTCCAACCCAAACCATCTGCATTTTGTAATACAAATTCTATTTTGTTATATTTTATATGTGTGTATGTACTCATTAATTTAGCTAATCTTTTTGTATCCATTACTCCAGCAAATACTTCTTTACCAACTAGTTCTTTTCGTTGTTGTTTTCCTATTGAACAATTTTCTTCATACATTATTCCTACTTTTAATTCTTTTTTAAATTTATTTAATTGTTGCTCTGGATGTTTCTTTTTATATTCTTCTTGAAGCTTTTTTCTATCCTTTCCCTGAACATTAAAATATACTCCATCTGCTTCTGTATACAATATCTTTAAATCTTTTGTCCCTTGTTCTAATATTTCTTCATCTTTTTTCTCTATTAATTCATTTTCTATGTCCTGTATTTCTTCAGCATATGTTTGTATTATTCCCCAAACTCCCATACTACTTATTGTTAAATTTGTTATACTCATTACAAGTTCTGATGTTTTTCTATATGACAAACTCGTTATTGCTTTTTTCATTATATATGCTACATTTGTTGACATCATCCCAAACTTCTTTATTTTTAACATTTCCTTAAGCAGGGATACTGTTTTCTTTTCACCTTTTATTTTCTCAGTATCTTTCTTTTCTTTGTCATAGTATATTGTATTTTGATATTCTACTTCACCCATTATTGTTTTTATTGTTGTAGGTACTCTTTTTACATATCTATATCTTTTCTTATTTCTTTCCTTACATATTTTTTGGTCTTGCATTTCTAATACTAATTTTAATATCTCACAACCTATTTTACATACAAATTTATATATTTTTACTTCTAATTCATTGAATTTTATCTCTTTTTCTGTTATATTAGTCATAGAGAGAACCTCCTAATTAATTGCTTTTCACGAATTAATTATATTAGAGATTCTCTCTTTTTTCAATTTATTTTATTTTTTGCCACCTTAAATTTTACTCATATATTTGTATACATAACATGTTTGCTTTTAAACTAATAAAATAAAGTGTAGGATAAAACTTTCCTACACTCCATCATGTAATTTAATCTTTTTCTCATTATTCCTCTTCTTCATCATCTTCGCCATATTCTTCTTGGAATTTTTTGAAAACTCTTTCTGCTTCTTCATCATCAGTTACAGTGTCGTATACTTCTTCATTATCTTCTTGTTTTATTTCAAGAATTAATACTCCTGAATCAACTTCGTCAATTGGTAATACGACTAAATATTCTTTTTCGTCTAGAGTTACTACATCTAGTATTTCAAATCTAACATCGTTTCCTTCATCGTCAACAAATGTTATTATACCTGTTTCCATTTCGTCCATTTCATCGTGGTCGTGTCCACATCCACCACAAGTTGCACAAGAGTGTGTGCATTCTAATTCTTCTCTTTCATCCATTTTTAATTCCTCCTACTTTTTAATATTATTTGCTATTTTATATAGCAATATTCCTAAAATTTACAAACTATTAATATAGTCTTCTAATATATACATAGCAGCAAGTCTATCTGCGTGTATTTTTTTGTCTTTTTGCTTTATACCAAGGTCTCGCATTGTCTTGTGAGCCATAACCGTAGTAAGTCTTTCATCCCATTTAACTACCTTTAATCCTAATGCTTCTATTTTAACTATTACATCATCTATTTTTTTAGCAGTTTCAGAGATATCACCATTTAAGTGTCTTGGATATCCAATTACAACAGCTTCTAATTTGCTCTCATTCATAATTTGTTTTATTTTATCCATTAACAAATCACTATTACCATGAATTTCTAATGTATCCATAGGCTGAGCCGTAATTTTTAATGCATCTGTAATTGCTAGTCCTACACGCGCATCACCATAGTCTATTCCTAATATTTTGCCCATATTTCACCTATTAATTAAGATATTTTTTTATCATTTCTTCTAAAAGTTCATCTCTTTCAACTTTACATATTAAAGCTCTTGCATTGTTGTGAGATGTAATATATGTTGGGTCGCCAGATAAAATATATCCAATAATTTGACTTACCGGTTCATAGCCCTTATCTTTAAGCGCAGCCACTACTTGCTCCATTATTTCCTTTACTCTTTTTGACTCTTCCTTTTGTGGACTAAATACGGTTGTATGTTGTTCCATATTTATTCCTCCTTTCTTATACAATATATATTAAATAATTTTTATTGTATTCTCTTCAGTCATATGTTCTACATAATCTGCCATTTTAGATATTTCTCTTTCAATGTTACTTTGTTTACGTATATTTTTCATAACTATATTTGTATTCAATGTCACTTTCATGCCATCTACTATTTCTTCTTGCATTTTCAAATTAGTAACGTATCTTTCAACAGTTGCGTGAAGCGCATCTGTACTTGATCCTGGTGATACTATACAGAATTTACTTCCGCTATATCTTACGAATATGTTTGATTCATTAAATATTTCTTGCATTAATTTAGCTGCTTTTTCTAACAGTTTATTTCCAACTTCTCTACCACACTCTTCATTAATCTGTGGGAGATTAGAAAGTATCATAAGTGTAAGTGCTGAATTTTCTTCCTTTGCTGTTTGTTGCCTAACTGTTGAGTACAAGTATAAATTGTTGTAAAAACCCGTTTGTTTATCTGTATTATATGCGCTTTCAATAGATTCTTGGCTTAATACATTTTCTATAAATACCCCAATATGATCTTTAAGTTTTGCAAGTTCTTCTTTAGATATTGAATCATATGCGTTTTCAGCATCATCTTCTAATAGCCAAAATCCTAAATACATTCCGTTATAATATATTGGCGAAAACATCGCTGAACGTATTTTTCTTTCCATCGCAGATTTATATCCTAGAATTCTGCCACCCGCTGCAACTAAATATTTTGATACGTTATTTGCCGCATTATTTTTGAAGTCTTGCTCTTCGGCAAGTGCTTTTATACTATCTACATAAGTCGCTTCAACATTAGTTGCTTTTATTTCGTAATTCATTCCATCAAATATAGAGATGGTTGAACTTTTACTGTTGAATACTTCAATTATTATATTATTTAATTCTTCTATTTTCTTAGATGCCGGTATTGGTGATGCCATAAGTTCAAACATTCTTTGCATTATTACCATACCTGACATATTTCCTATTGCAACACTGTAATATTTGTTCCTCTTAACAAGGAATATTGCAAATGCCGCAAGTACTACTATAATTAGTGCTAGAAAGATTATTAAAACTTCCATACTTTTTTTCTCCTATTCGATTACTTTTTCAAATCCAGCATTTGACGTATTCATCTCTGCCATCTTAGCTTTTTTAAATATGCCAAAATTTCTAGATTTAGGTTTGCTTTTGTTATATGTATTTGTAGAATAATTTGTTATTCCTATTGGATATATTGCATTTACTATTTGGTCTAAATTCTCTTTAAACTCTCTAGTGAACGAATTAAAAGTATTGCTATACTTGTACATCATTTCAACATATTTAGTATAGTTCTCTTGGTCAAATGGTAAGATGTGATATGTCATTTCTGATGCTGTAAACAAGTCATCAAACATTTTTAGGTCTGGACTTGTGTATGTGGCTATACCATCTAATATATCTTTTGCAGTCAGAGCACATTTTACGTGTTTATTAATTATTACTCTAATCTTGTTCATTGGAATTCCACGAGTTTTTAATTCTCTTAAGAATATAGTTATAAGATTTACGTTTAAAACGTCCATATCTTGTACAACATATATTTCTTGTGCGAGTCTATAATAATCTACTGGTGTAGAAAAATCGCAATCTATTAATACAACGCTGTTATTGTTCATTGCTGTTTCTACAACATTGGCTGCATTATATTGTTTTCTATCTTCTCCAGGTACTCCTGTGTATACACTTAATTTTCCATATACTAATGGTTCATTAAGACCATTAGAAGCATACTTCATGCTTTCGCCAGCTATAGCACGTTTGCCTTCGTTATCGTAAGTATATAGTGTATATGAGTCTCTTTTACGAGTTAAATCTACTATTCCCACTTTTATATCTCTTCTAAATAACGATGTGGCTATGGCATTTATACAAAATGTTGTTCCAACTTTTGGAGCACCAACCATACAAACAACTTTTTTATAGTCTTTTGGCACTTCATAAACAGCTCTTACAACTTCTTTTTCCATAACTTGAGTAAGAACAGGTGCTTGCGTGTTTTGTTGCTTTACAACTATTCTTTCTATTATTTCAGGTTGCTTTTCAACTGTAACGACTTCCTTTGCCCCTTCAACTGTAGTGTTTGTTTCAGTTGGTGTTGGCATTACAATACCACCACTAGCCAACACTTCTTTATATCTGTCACTATTATCTAATAAATATTGTTTTACAGCAGCAGGTAAAAATCCTATTATTATTCTCAATTGTTCATTTGTATATTGTGTACCAATTTTGTCGAAAATCTCTACATATTTTTCTGTGTTACCATTTTGATTTTTATAATATGTGATTATTCTTTGTATCTCTATTTCCGAAACTTCTACTTTGCTATATACATTTTTGCTTGCACTATCTTCATAATATTTTTTTACGTCTTTTTTCATTTTAGGTGAATTTATAGCTGCAGCAACTTTGCTTTTAGTTCTGCTGTCTCCCGTTAAAACTGTATAAACACCTATATTAAATAACTTCGCCAAAAATTCGTCGCCCAGTTTACGTCTATCTGAAGCCACGAATATTATATTTTTTGCGTCAAATTCATCTGTCATTGCATCAATATTTCTAAATATAAAGTCATCAATTTGAGCATAGTTATTGTTTGGGTATTTTTCCAAATCTTCTAATATGACAAGTCTATCATATTCTCCTGTTTTTATTTCTTGTACTGCTTGTTTATAATAGTACACATTTTTATACTCTACTTTTTCTTTATACGTATCTTCATAATATTTTACAATGGCTTTGACTGTATCATCATTATTTAATCCAAATAATATTTTCATTAAAAACCACCCTAATCTTAAGTTTAATTATTTTTCATTAAAATCCAATTGTAACTATAGCATATACAAGCGGTAAACATTGTATGATTGCCATAAACACTGAA
The DNA here is from genome assembly GCA_045652705.1 of Clostridia bacterium. Classification (GTDB taxonomy): domain Bacteria; phylum Bacillota; class Clostridia; order TANB77; family CAG-465; genus UMGS1649. Next base: position 54,786 of record JAZRUV010000013.1, on the reverse strand, counting down.
AGTCCTACTATTAATTTTTGTCCACTTACTTTTTGTTCAAAAGCTTCTGAACCAACAACATAGTATTGGTATAATGCATAAACTAATACTATTACAGCCACAGGCCAAGAATATGTTTGTACATATTTTAATACTGTCATTACCCCTCCTACTATTTGGTTATCTTTTACAGCTAGGTCAGTTGTAGCAAAAACAGCAGTAGACGCAATAAGAGCTATAACAGCTATCCATATACATGTCTTCATAATTTTATTATATACCATGAAAAATCCTCCATTCATTACCCTATAATTATTTTTTCACACAAATATTTTACTATAAATCAGTTACAATAGCAAGTAATTTAAGAAAATTTGTATATTTGTGTCCTGCTCATCCTTTCACCTTGACACATATGCTATAATATAGTTAATCAGTTTTTTAAATCCTTTAATAATTATTTTTAGGAGGAGCATATGGAAGTTTTTATATTGTTGCCCTTTGCTTTGTTAGCCCTCATATCTTTAGGAATTGTGATGTTAATAAGTTGTGGCATTATTTGGTTAATTATTAAGTTTTTCAAATTATTAAACATCAGTTGTTTTATTGTTTTTATATTATTTGTTTTGTCTCTGTCATTTTTAATCATTCTTCTTTAAATGATTTTTTATTGTCATAAACAAAATTATATGAATAGCAATCAACTTTTAAGCTGGTAGAGTATTCTCTACCAGCTTTTAATTTACATATATTTTCTTTTGAATCTTCTTATCTCTTTTTTTCCTTGTTTAATTGCATCACAAATCATAGTGCTATTACAAGCTCCCATAACCATACCTGCTGTTATTCCAACAACTATACCAATCAACATTCCTTTTAAACAATCCATAATACTCTCCTTTCATAATTATTGTTTAGTATTATTTTTTGCTTTTTTTATTCTTTTTAAACTTGTAATTATTTCATATATTCCAACACCCACCAAAAAATATGAAAAATATGTTTTTAAATTTTCGCTTTCAATTTTTGTAACCACCCAACTTCCGACAAGTGCTCCAACAATTAATATAGGAAGTATCTTTTTAACCAATTTAAAATCCACCTTTTTATCCTTTACATTAGATATTGTTGCAGATATACCAACTGCCATAAACATTATTAAATTTATTGTTTGAGCATATTTTTGGTCAAAATCTAAAAATATTGTTGAAAGTATTACAAATAAAGCGCCGCCACCAATTCCCATACCCGCTAATACCGCAGATATAATAGATACTAGTATTAACATTTTACCTCAGTATATTGTATATAGCAAAGCCCGCTACAACGATTCCAGAAATTAAATTTAAATAATCTGGTTGTAGTTTCTTCATTATTTTAGAACCTATTATTCCAAATATTAAGCCTGTTACAACTACAACTATAACGTGTAAAATTTCCACTTTTATAAATGTTAAATATCTAACAAACGTAACGATTGTAACGAGTCCCATTAAAAATACACTAGTGGCTCTGGCAGTATGCGTTTCTATTTTTAAAATAAATATTAATAAAAACACCATAATCTGCCCCGCTCCACTAGCGAACACTCCATTTATAACACCTGACAATAAACTTCCAACATATATCATATTTGTATTATGTGCAGTTTTTTTATTTTTAAAATTTCATTTTGTTATTTTTTAAACAATCAATTCTTCTTTAGAATCGTCTAATATTTCGTTAATTCTTTCGGAGTCTAAATCTAAGCCGTCTGTATATTTACCAAAATATGTTCCTTGTACATATCTAACATTACATTCAATTGCAAAGTCTAGCAATTCTTTTGTGTCTATACCAAACACTATTAAATTTATACTGTTTAACAAACAAAATGTAGATAATTCTTGTAATTGTTGTTTTGTGTTTTCTTCAGTATTCTCTAACTTGTATTTTATATATTTTGGTTCGATTTGCTCTAAATCTTTCAAAGTTTTATTGCTTGATTCAAAATTATCTATTGCAACTTTCCCTTTTCTTATAAATATTTCATCCGATAATTCTTTTATTTTTGAGTTTATTAATGTTTCAAAATTATTAAATTCAAAAACAACTTTATTTTTTTCAATAAGGTCAAATATTCTTGCTTTATTCACATAGTTTTTATAGCTTTTCGCATCAATATTTATATACTCTGTTATATCTTGTTTACCTTTTATTTCATTAAATCTTTCCAAAGCATTTACAAAAAGCATTTGTTGAAGTTTATCGTATTTACCGAATTCTTTTGCTTTTCTTATAATTTGTTTGTAAGAGAAATCTTCGTCCGTTACTATTTTATAATAAACCTCATACCCATTTACTTGACGTTTCTTCAAATCTACTACCGCTTGGTAATAACATTTAAGTCTTTTCCCTAGTGTTATATCTTTAGTTAAATCTGCTATTATTTTTTCCGTTAAATCTTCATCACTTCCGCCCTCCTTATATACGCCTCTTTCAGATAAATCTAACACCGTATTAATATTTGACCTTGTTCCTGTTATGCTTTCCTCTCCATCAATACTTGCAAACATTTTATTCGTTTCTTCGTGAGAAAAATACTCATTTGCAAAATCATAATATTTTCCTACGACAGTCATAAATTTATTATATACATCTACACTTTTAGCTCTATTGTCTGCAAGTTTTACTTCAATTAAAAGATAAAACAAATCCTTTTTGTCCTCTAACTCTTGTGCTAAAAAGCTTAAGTTTTCATATGTTAAATCACCCTCATTTAAATATCTATCATGATATTTTATTAAGGTTAATATTATCTTTTTGTCTACTTCGTCAAAATCAAATCTGTTTAATATTTTGTCCGCAAGAACGACTGACATGTCATCATGCCCCGCAAAAGAATCAAAACCTTCACTATTTATTGTTTTAGACATTGGTTTTCCTATGTCATGAAGAAACATAGTCCATTTTAATATTTTCATATCGTGCGAACTAAACTTTAAGCTGTCTCTTCCGACATTTTCAATAGTATACAAAATATGTTTGAATACACCATATCTATGGTACCTACTATTTTGCTGACAATTTATAACACTTTCCCCATTTAAATTTTTCTCATAAAACTCTGGGAAGTGTTTCATAAATACCTGATTTTGACTTATTCTTGTCATTATATATACAACGTTATCGTCTTCTAATATATCTGTATATAATTTAGTAAGCATTTCTATATTATTAGAATATAACTGTAAGTTTGTAATAATTTTATTTATCTCGTGATTTTCTACAACTTCTTCATCTTGTCTATATTCTTTGTCTATTAAATCATCTACTTCAAATTCGTCCATGATTTTCCTCCTTTTGTATACATTTTTACTATTCATATCCTATCATATATAGAAAAAATATACAACATTTTCATTTTTTTATTTAAATTAATTCGTTTTATTTATATTTTGTCTCATTTCTCTTGACTTTAATATGAAATTATTGTAAAATATATGAGCGATGTTATGTATACATTGATTATTTCCGGTAATTTTTAATCTATGTATATGTACTAAATAAATTTAATTAGGAGGAATCATTCCATGAATAATAAAACACATAGCGTTAAAGCAAGTGAAATTGAAAGAAAATGGTATATTATTGATGCAGCTGAAAGACCTCTTGGTAGAGTTGCAACAGAAGCAGCTAGACTTCTAAAAGGCAAACACAAACCTACATACTCTACACATATGGACTGCGGCGATCATGTAATAATCCTTAATGCAGATAAAATTGTATTAACAGGAAACAAATTAAACAAAAAAATCTATACTAGGCACTCTGGTTATGTTGGTGGCTTAAAAGAAGTTAAAGCTAAAGATATGATGGCTAAACATTCAGATAGAGCTATCACAATAGCTGTTAAAGGTATGTTACCTAAAAACTCTTTAGGAAGATCAATGCTTACTAAATTAAGAGTATATAAAGGCGCTGACCACGAACAACAAGCTCAAAAACCAGAAGTTTGGGAATTTTAATAGGAGGATAGAATTATGGCAAAAACAGAAAAAACTTTTATTTATGCTACAGGAAAAAGAAAATCTGCTATAGCAAGAGTTAGAATAACTCCAGGTACAGGAATCGTTACAATAAACAAAAAAGAGCTTAATGAATTCTATTCTTTAGAAACATTAAAAGCAGTTGTTATGAGACCATTCACAGTTGCAAACATGATGGAAAAATATGATGTTATAGCAACAGTTAAAGGTGGCGGATTCTCAGCACAAGCAGGAGCAGTAGCTCACGGTATATCTAAAGCTTTAGCATCTATAGATTTAGATACTAGAACTTCACTTAAAAGAGCTGGTCTTCTTACTCGTGACTCAAGAGTTAAAGAAAGAAGAAAATACGGTCTTAAGAAAGCTAGAAAAGCTCCACAATTCAGCAAGAGATAATATTTTGGATTTTATACAACCTCGATTTTCGAGGTTGTTATTTTATTATATTCAATCTAGCCGTTGCGTTTACATAAAAAATGTGATATAATGTTTTAAGCAACAAAAATCTATCCAAAAAATAATTTATAAGGAGTTTTTTCTATGTTACCTGTAACCGATGCCGAAAAAGCCTTGATCTCGAAACTCACTGATTTTTGCAAAGCTTCTCTTACAACTATTGAGAACATCTCTGATGGTTTTGAACTTGCAGTCTCTGTTTTAGACAACAAAAACGACGAAAATGTTCGTTCCATCTCTACCGCATTATCCAACGCAAAACAACTTCTTTCTGATTTTAGAATTTCGGAAGACTCTGATTCATTGTGGATTAGTTGCAAAGTAAATCAGAAATCACTTTATTACCGAGATTCTGCCGGTACTCCCATCAACGCAAAGAACCTTATGTTTGCATTAATGTCATTTGACAGAGCCTTTTCGGAAAACATTAATATTATACATACTATTTCTGACGCGTATGTTTCTACTTTGCACATTATGCAAGCGGTACTTCATACACACATCACAAACTATGTAGAATCCGAATAACAATAACACCCCAAAAGTTAATTCTTTTGGGGGTGTTATTTTCGTGTTTTTATATTTCTATTGTCTCATATTGTCTTTCAACCAAACAATACATTTCTTGTAACAATTCTCCATTTATTTCGCTTTTACTTTTTATTTTAGGAATTGTTATATGATAATTACTATCTACTTCTGTAGGATAACTATCTACCCTGGCCATAGGGTAATGTTCAAGCAGTCTATCAAAAGTTTTAGTAAATCGTTCTGTTTTTATCTCACTTATTAACTCCTCTTTACCATAAGATTTATCCAAATATGTTTTTTCTCTTATGTACATATCTGGCTGTTTTTGTTTTTTCTCATCTGTCCATCTTTCGTTAAAGTCTTTTATTAATCTTATATTTCTTTTTTCGTGAAATTCATAATCTAAAGCATAAGCTCCTTGTGCTTCTATTTTAGTTATGCCTTCCATATTTAAAAGATTTACAAATATACTTAGAGCAATTAAATTCTTAGGCTCTACTTTTTCTGTACTCTCCTCACTTACTCCATCATTTACTTTATATCTAGCTCTATCTACTTTCTTTTGTACACCATTTTTAGCCTCGGTATCTGTTGTTTGAATTGAGAATATTCTACAGACTTTCTGCCCATCCTTTTCGTATATGCCATATCTTACTACAGGTAACTTATATTGAGGTCTATATCTTTTATTTTCATCGTAATAATGTTCACTATCATAAATAGTTATTTCCATTTCCTGAGACGCCTCATCCCAAGTTCTTGCCACTTTATTTTGTATGCAAATATAATTATTACCTAATATTTTCGACTGTCCTAAACAAGTTTCTTGATCGTATTTATTAAATGTTGTATCTTTTGCCATTTGAACCTGCATTCTTAAAAAGTTTTCCGGGTCATTAAAATCTTCTGGGGCCATTCTAAGCCAAACTTCTTCCATACAATTTGTTCTCTCATACCATGGGAATGACGAGTTTTTTGTTCTTTTGAAATGTTGATGTACATTCTGCTCACATAGCTCAGTTAGTCTTTCAAAAAACGCTTTATAATCTCTTATTACCATTACCGGTGTATCATCATCTAAATCTTCACTTTTACTTAGACCTTTTAATACTTCCTGAGCTTTTCTTTCCCAATATGTTCCACCCTTAGCTGATTCTTGTAAAATCTCTGTTATATATTGTATTGCTTCTGGTTCTTCAAAACGCATTCTAAAATTTGTTTTTGTACTGTTACAAAGTAAAGTATATAACGTACCTTCTATAAACTCTTTAGTTACATTTTCATATGTAGGTTTTAAAGTCTCAGAAACACTTCCTGCATACTCCATTATTATCTCCTTATGTAAATTCTTATTTTCTTTTCTTATTATACCATATAAAAACATTTGTATATATATTTTTTTACTATATTTTCTGTTTTATTTTTGCCATCACATAGTATCTATAATTCCACTTTCAGCAGCATCTTCTAGTCCTTCAATATTATAATATGTATCCGGAATATCTCCTACTATTATTGTTTCTGCTATAGTTACTGTGCTATTACACTCTACACTACCGCCAATGAATGGTGCAACTACTGTAATGTTACTTAATATATTCATATATATTGTATGTTTAGTTTGATTTATACCTTGTGATGCAAAACTCGTATCAAATTTTGTCTCTATATTTCCCATTGGTAATAATTTAATACTTATATCTGGTCCATAACCTGAAAACACGTTAAGTCCCATCATACTTGTAATTGGAATTTCTACAGATACTTTATCTAAATTATTTAGTTTTTCTTGTATTTTATATGAAATCTGAGAGGACAATTTGTTAAGTTCAATTATGTTTGCGCTTATAGCAATTATTTCCCCTTGGTCATTGTATGTTATATGCATAAGCGTTTCATATTCTACGTTTTGTATAAATTCATTTACAGTCTCTTCTGTTATTTGTACACCTATTGCTTTAGCCCTACTTTGACACGCTATTTCTATAGCAGGTGTTATACTGTTTAATAAATATACAGATGAAATTATTATTAGTAGCATTGCTACAATAAAAAGGACAAATGATTTTTTACCATTCATTTGTCCGAATAATCTTATATAATATTTTGGTCTCATCGTATAATTAAAAGTTTTTGACCTATATCTATTTTATTTTCATCTAATATATTATTTACATTTGCTATCTTATCCACCGTAGTTTTATATTTTTTAGCAATGCTCCATAAGTTATCCCCTTTTTTCACAATATACATATACATGCTATCAAAATCTTCTGGGTTTAAGTTTTCTTGTTCTATGTTCCCTATAATTGTAATTTTATCTATATTTTCAACTTCAGCAACTATATTTAATGTAACGTTTGCTTCTACGTTTCCATTTTGTACTGTTACCATTTTATTTTCTACCGTTATAATTACATCCACATTATCTTCATTTACCTCTTTACCCAAAGGCACTGTTGTATCTACTAACATGTCGTAAGTTTTAGCATCAACTATACCAGTATCTTTATTCTCCAAAGTAACATTAACTTTTAATGGACCATCCACATATAAATTAGAACCACTTACTTTAGTATTTAGATGTCCTGTACCTATGCTATATGTAAGAATTCTGTTTTTATCATCTGTAATACCTATGTTATCTTTTATATTTACCTGTTTTGTTATAGTTTCTTTATTCTTTATAACTGCGACTTCGGATTTATCGTAATTTAAGTTGCTATTTGTACTATAAAAATCATTTACATAGTCCACTTTGGTTTCTTCAAACATTGTAGCATCTGCAAGCACTTCAGCAGAAATAGTAAGCATATTGTTTTCACCAAGTACTAATTCTAAGTTTCTTAATGTATACTTGATATCAAAACGATAATTCTCAGAGATATTATCAAATTCTATCATCCCTGTAAAAGGTATTGTTGTAGTATACGTAAATATGTTTTCTGCATCTCCTGCTTCTAAATATAACATTTCAACAGTTATATCTCCCTTTACAAGTATCTTGTTATAGCTTACTTTATAATCCGTGTTTGTAATATTACTACTTACTCTTAATATTTCTCCAATTTTAGGGGTGTTTTCAGGAACTACAATATCTTCTTTAGCATCTAGTATTTCTTGTTTTGTACTAATTACGTTATAGAAGACATCTTGTGAAGATTTCGTTTCTATATCTTCTGCGTCACTCATTCCTTGTATCAGTTCAACACTACCCGCTTCCCTTACCACATATTTAAATACCACTTCTGTTTTTATAGCTACCTTTCTTTCGTTAGGCAAAGAATATATTATATTTCTAACATCTGCTGTAACTCTTGCATTCATTCCTTTTTTAGCATCTGGCACATTTATTGTTTGGCTAAATGGATACGTCATACTTATACCTCTTGTCTTATCTTTATCCATTGCCCTATAAACAATATAATATGTTATTTCCCCCGTCACTCTTACTCCAGAGTCTACCACCTCTACATTCCCCACAAAAGGAACTGCCTCTACTCCAATTATTTTCATTACATCAGGTTTTGTATCTGGAACAAGAATATCTTGTTCTATCCACGTAACCAAAGAATTCCTTGCTATAATTTTATTTAATGACATCGTCTGTTTATCTATATTTATTGCCATTTTATTACCTCCTATTTATTACAATATATGATTACATTAAATTAATATGAATTATTGCCTGCGCTTATGACAAACTTGTAACACATATTTTGAATTTACATATACTGTATTATATAAAGGATAAACATTCTTTATTACGATGAACTAAAAATTATAATAAACCAAATAAAACACATGAATCTCCGAAAAAGAAGAGCCTAACGCTCTTCTTTTAAATGTTTATATCTATATTTTCTCTTTCTGCATCATTGATTTCAAATAAATATTTTTCTTTAAAACCAAACGTTCCTGCTATTATATTCGATGGAACTTTTAATCTTTTTGTATTATATTCAGTAACTTCACTATTATATATTCTTCTTGCTGCTTGAAGTTGACTTTCTATTTTAGATAAGGTTTTTTGCAGGTTTAAGAACGCCTCATCAGATTTTAGTTCTGGATAAGATTCTATCATAGCAAGAATCCTTGTATATCTATCATTTAAACTTTGGCTTTCTGTTATATCTTGATCATTTCTTGAAGCATAATCATTTCTTAACTTTGCTATATTTTCCATAAGTCCTTTTTCGTGCGCTGCATATCCCTTTACTGCTTCAACTAAATTTGGTATTAGGTCAAAACGTTGTTTTAAATACACATCTATTCCACCTTGAGCTTGTCTAACCCTTTGAGACAATGACACAAACTTGTTGTATGTAGCAATAACCCAAGCTATTATAAAGCCTAATATTATTAATATTATAGCTAGCGGGCTTAATGTAATGTTTGGGAACAAAGTTCTTAATGTCATAATAGCAGGCATTAAAAACACAAGTGCAAAAATTATAAAAAAGATTTTAATAAAATTATTGTTTTCTCCCATAAATTCCTCCTAAATTTCTATTCTTGAGACTGTGTCATATATGTGACTAGCTATACTCGTCAAAGCTTTTAATACTAGATAGTATTTCTCAATTTGCTTGTACTCCATAGATTCTTTAAATACACTTGGCTCAAACATAGGTCCTGTTCTAAGTCTCATATATATTGTATCATTCAATATATTTATTTCAAATTTATATTTATATTTTTCATATAAATCTATCATTTCAGCCATTACATCAGCCGTTAATATTCTCATAGTTAGTATTGCGTCATCACTTTCTACGTCAAATATTTTTTCAAATTCTGGCATGTCCATTTTTATTTTGTTTTTATTCCATCCACTTACTCTTCCATTTGAACGAATATATATATTCTTATCTAAATTTTTAGGCAACAAGAAACTTGATGTAAGACCTTGGAAAACTGTTGTATATGACGTATGTCCGTCTTCATCAGTATGCTCATCTTCCGTATGAACTTCTGCAATAGTCATAAATGTGCTAACGTCACCTTCCACAGTAAGTGGTGCAATAATTAAGTCTTCTGAATGATATCTATCATAATGTTCTTTATATCCAGCTTTTTTATATTCAAAAGATGATATACCTGCTCTTGCATCATACTTTGCGCTACCAAAAGAGTTTTCTATTATTGGTCCTACAATTTTTTCTTTAAAAACTTCTCTATATGTTTTTGCTCTCTCCGCCACATTTGAACTGCTTTTTTTCATGCTCTTGATAGCATATATAATTATACATACCATACCTATTATTACAAAAAGCGGACTTATTATTGATAACAAAAACATGGCTATTATGCAAATTATTAAACCTGTAGCCCCTTTCTTCTCTTTTGCTCTTAACTGCTCTAATTCAGCAAAATTTTCATTATATAATCTTGCATATAATTCACTAAAACTTTCTTTCATATTTACCTCTTTAAAATAATATTAAAATTCATATATAGTTTTTTATTTTATTTAAAAAATATCCTTTTCAGTTTATTTATAATCCTCTTTATTTTTGATTCTTCAGTTTTAACAATAGGAACATTTTCTTTTACTTGTTCTTTTGGTTTAAAAACATCATTCGGATTAAAAGCAATTTGCAATAACTCATTATATCTTTCCTCATTTTTGGCATATATCTCTCTTAGCCTTTTCTTTTCATTTTCGTCTTGACACCAATACTCTAAATTAAGCCAGGCTATAATAGCAAGAGTTTCTTCTTTCAGAGCTTGTTCTTTTATAGGAATATTAGGATTTATTCCTTTAATATAATTTTCATCCTTTTCTTTGTTAAAAAGCTCTCTTAAATATTCAGGAACTTTGTTCTTGTTCTCGACACTGATAATATTTAAAAACTCATCTATTTCAGAATATGCCTGTCTTGTATTTATTGATATTCCCATTTATTCAATCTCCGTTTCTTTTGTTCCTATTTCTATTTGTGATAATTTTTCTCCCTGTTGTTCTATAGCACTTTCTGTAACTATCTCTTCAGTTGCTTCTATTGCACTTGTTAAAACAGCATCTTGTGTTTTTTCTTGTTCAATCATAGATATTAAATCTATTTTCCTATCTTCCCTAGCTGCATCAACTATTTGTTCTGGTGTTGGCAATTTTTCTGTATCTCTTAATTTTTCTAAGGATTCATTATATTCATCTAACACTTGTTTATATTTATCTATACCAATTCTTCCAATCTCATCACATAAGTCTTCAATATGTCGAGGAACATTCGGGAAGGATAATATACTCCCTTTAACCACCTCGTCTATATCCAATCTTGGAAGAATATATTCTAAAAAGGTTCGCATATAAAACTCTGATACTATATCACATTTGTCTTTTTCGCCTTTTACATCTTCTAATTTTGGAATTCCATCTGTTTCACCTTCAAATATTTTCTTATGCAATAGTTGTGGTATATCTTTTTCTTGTGCTATACTCTTTATGGTTCCAATTACATCTTCACTAGTAGGAGATGCTTTATATCCACCATCTTCACTTGCCAATCTCAAGTCTTCTGCCGTATATCTTTCTGATTCTATTAAAGTAGTATCTATTGCTGTTTTTAAATCTCCTTCAAAAACCTCTACAGTTAAATCTAATTTCGCCAATTGTTCTTTTTCCTGCTGAGATAAACTATCATATCTTTCTTTTGATATTAATATCTTAGCATTTTTAGATAGTGTCACTGTTCCTTTAACAGCAGTATCTGTAGGCACCATTGAAACAATATCTGCTTGTTCTATTTGCTCTTCTAAACCGTCAATTATTGCACAAGACTTCTGAGAAAATTTTGTAGCATTATCATCCGGAACTATTCCGTTTAAAGACCACAATACCATTGAGTTATACATAGAAGTATATGGCATATATTGTGACGCAATTTGTTTATTCTTTTCCTCTGTTACTTGTCTTTCCTCATCGGATGCTTCCCAATCTATAGGATTTAATATGCCTTTTCTTTTTAACAAGGAGAACATTTCTCCTGCAAATCCTGGGCCTGTTTCTTTCTTAATAAACTGTTTATCTTTTACAGGGTACACCATCCCATCAAATGGTATAACATCTGTTGCCCTTACTAAAGCTATGTTATGAATATCCACAAACAATTCTCCTTTACTACAATTTGGAGCTTCCAACCAGAGTCGAACTGGTGGCCTCATCCCTACCAAGGATGCGCTCTGCCTACTGAGCTATGGAAGCACTTATGTATATTATATCACAAGTATTTTTGTTGTAAATGTTATGCTCAAAAAATTATATAAAATACAAAGACAGCTAAAATTAGCTGTCTTTGTATTTTTTAACATTTTACTTATATGCTCTTTAACATTTTCAGTGTTCCTTTTGACAAGTCCCTCAAATATATCGCATGTCTTTCTTCAAAATGTCCACACTCAAAAAAGAGTCTTACAACACCTGTTTGATATATTTGTATTGTGGTAGCATCCTGTAGCTTAGAAATAAGCATATCTACCTCAGCAGTAAACATTGTTGGATAGCTCTTAAAATCCTTCCTATAATACTTCGCACTATCTTTCAAGAGTCTTCCACACAACCAATTTTTCGAAACTTTAGTATATACTCCACAATTGTTAATTTGTATTGTTCCTTCCATCTGGATTCCTCCTAGAAATTATTCTTGAGTCAATAAATTCGACATAATTATTATAACACACTATTTACACATTTTCAACTTCACTTATCTACCTGAATAAACTTACCTAATTTCTTTTGTATTTTTGTTTCAATTCTAGAAACATATGACCTAGAAATATTTAATGTGTCCGCCACCTCTTGTTGGGTTCTTTCTTCCTCACCATTTAAACCATATCTCATCTGTATAACTTTCTTTTCTCTATCACTAAGTTCTTCTTTTATGTACTTTAACATTTCTTTAGTAACAACTTTATTGTATATATTATCTATTGGATCAACACCTTCTTGCTCTATAATATCTATTAGTTCCATATCATTTCCGTCTTTATCTGTACCAATTACACTATTCATAGATACATCTGAACTTGTTTTTTTACTACTCCTTAGATGCATTAATATTTCATTTTCAACACACCTACTACAATATGTAGATAATTTAAATCCTTTATCTTCACTAAAACTATCTATGCCTTTTATTAAACCAATAGTTCCAATAGAAATATATTCCTCGTTATCTTGCGTATTTGCTGCATATTTTTTGGCAATATGCGCTACTAATCTTAAATTATGCTCTATTAATTTATGTCTTGCTTTTTTATCTCCATTAAAATGTTTTTTTAACAAATATTCTTCTTCGCTTTTACTAAGAGGTTCTGGAAATAAATTTTCTGAAGAAATATAACCAAAAAGTAAAAAAACGTAAGATAAAATGTTAGACAACATTTCTAAAATCATAAAAACACCTCGCTTATACATTTTTATGTTTTATATAAATATTATTGCCTGTCACGCAAATCCTATTTTTTATTGTATAAGTTTAGTATATATTGGGATAATATAACTAGAGGTGAAATATAATGGAAAAGAAACAAGTTAAAGGCGGACAAAAAATAAAATGTGATGTAGCAGAATGCACACATAATTGTATACAAGATTCTACTTGTATGTTAGATGAAATATTTGTTTGTAACTGTTCATACGATAAAACAAAAGATGCTTTAAAAGATACTGCTTGTGCTTCATATGAATATGATAATGTACAACAAATAGAAAGATTTTAATTTTTTAGCGGACATTTCACGTTTCGACAAACTTCGACAGTAAAAAGTGGTATTATATACATGTACGAAATTTTAATATCGTACTCAAAATCTATAAGATTTTGAAAATATAATTTCCACAGCAAAAGGATGAGTTAAACCCATCCTTTTATTTTATATTATTTTTCATTTATAATTAATAACGTTTACTTTTTTTCTATTATTTACGATATTATTTCCTTTATAACTTCTGATGCTATAATAAGTCCTGCTGTAGATGGAACGAAAGACACACTACCTAGTTCTTTACTACCTGTCTTTATGGCATTTTCGGTGCTAAATACAACTTTTACCTTGTGTATTCTTTCATCTTTTAATCTCTTTCTAACTACTTTAGCTAGCGGACATACTTCTGTTTTAGCTATATCTGCTACTCTAATTTGTAGTGGTTCAAGTCTATTCGCCATACCCATGCTAGATATTATTTTTATATCTTTTGCTTTACATTCTTTTATTATAGCTATTTTAGAATCTACACTATCTATTGCATCTACAACATAATCTAAATCTTGTGTTATGTACTTACTTACATTCGAACTATCTATATTGTCTTTTATAGCTGTAATTTGTATGTCCGGGTTAATTGATGTTATTCTCTTTTTAGCCTCTTCTACTTTTGCTTTGCCCACATTATCCACAGTTGCAATTAATTGCCTATTTATGTTTGTTATATCCACATTATCCTTATCTATTATTGTGATTTTGCCCACACCTATTCTTGCTAGAGCTTCAAGCGTATACGAGCCAACACCACCTATTCCGCATATACATACATTTGCATTTTTTATTTTTTGTAAATTTTCATCACCTATAACAAGTCTTGTTCTGTTATAAATTTCCTCCACTATTTCTTTCTCCTTATGACATAATCTTTTTCCATTTTATATGGAACTTTTATTATAACTGATTGCCCTTTAACACCAGGATTTACACATTCTATTCTTTCTTTAGTATTTACATCATATAGTTCTTCTATTACAAACTCATTTGTATCTATGGTACCTGGTATCATAACATCTAAAGTATCTCCTATAGATAATTTGTTTCTTATTTCTACTAAATACAAATCATCTTCTAATACTTCTCTTACTCTTGCGCCATACTCATATTTTAAGTTCTCACTAAATCCATCGAAATCATGAATACCTTGATTTTTAGGATCAATGAAATAAAATTCTGAAAGCCCTCTTGTCTTTACTTTCTCTACCTCAGGAAGATAATTCATATAATCCCAAACTTCAGGATTTTTATAGTAATCATCTATAGCCTTTCTATATGCTCTAATTATTGTTGCTAGATAATAGTCTGTCTTTAATCTTCCTTCAACTTTTAAGCTGTCCATTCCCATTTCTGCTAGCACTGGTATTTGTTTAAGCAAACACAAATCCTTAGAAGAAAATATATATGTACCTTTTTCGTCATAATCTATGTTTATAACACTACCCGGTTTATTTACTTCTTCTGCTGTTAATTTGTATTGCCATCTACAAGGTTGACTGCAGTCACCGCAATTTGCTCCTCTATCTGAAAGATATTGACTTAAATAACACCTACCAGAATATGCATAACAAATTGCACCGTGTATAAACATCTCTACTTCTAAATCCTCAGGTTTGTTTTTCATTATATATTCTATTCTATCTTTAGATAATTCACGTGCTAAGATTACTCTTTTTGCTCCTGTTTCATACCAAAACTTTGCACTTTGTAAACTTGTAATATTTGCTTGAGTACTAATATGTATTTCCATATCTGGTGCAACTTCTCTAATCACTGCCATAACCCCAGGATCGCTTGCAATAATAGCATCAGCTTTAATATCGCTTAACCTTTTTACATCTTTGCGTATTTCTTCATAATCTTCATCATACGCATATATATTCATTGCAACATATACTTTTTTCCCTATACTATGCGCATATTTTATTGTGTCTTCTAAATCATCAGAATCCATTTCAGCTCTACTTCTTAAAGATAATTTCGCTGTTCCGGCATATACTGCATCAGCACCATATAAAAAGGCAACTTTTGCTTTTTCTAAACTTCCTGCTGGAGCTAATAATTCCATTTTTTTCATTGTTCCACATCCTTACATTATATATTTTATCATAAATATACAAATTTCTCAACAGTAAAGAGGCTAGCAAATTAATGCTAGCCTCATATTTTATGGAAAATATAAATACGAATCATCAAATTTGAAAGGGATACCCGTTTCCTTCAAAAACAAAATTATGCAAGCTCTGATATCTGACTTATTTACAAATGGTGCTTTAGGATATCCTGCTCCCAATATAACTTTCGCTTCAAAATATGTAATTCTTCCATCATTTTTATAACAACAATCCGAAAGTGCTTCTAATATTCGGCAACCACTAAAATTCATATGATTTTTTACAATAGCGCCATATATATTTTCATCTTTGAAACAATATTTACCTTGGTCATTCTTCTCAAATGAATATCCTACTTCTCCGAGCAATGTAACGAACTGTTCTATAATATTATCTTTCTCTACCCATCCTGCAATAGGATAATTTCCAACCAAAGTTTCCCTAACTGCTTGTTCTGTCAACTCGTGTGCGTTTAATGATCCGTTATATATTCTTTGTACAATTTCAAATCCGTGATACTGCAGATACAGTTGTACCTGTTCGTGATACCGCTGTTTCGAAAAAATAACACTCCGCTTTCTTCCATTACAAAACATGCTATAACCCCTTTTCATAAGTTTATCAATTGTTAAACTTTAAAGTTTAATTTGAGTACATTATACAATTACAATTTTAAAAAGTCAATGGAATATATTGTTATATTATTATAAAAATGAAGTTTCAGTTCAAAACTAAAACTTCTTAATTTTTATTGTATTTCCTGTTTCTAATAATTCTATATGATTTAATGCTTTCCCTGTTCCCATAGCAACACACGAAACTGCATCTTCTGCCACCATAACCGGAATGCCAGTTCTCTCTTCTATCAACTTGTCTAATCCGTAAATTAAACCTCCTCCGCCAGTTATGTATATTCCTCTGTCACTTATATCTGCTGAAAGTTCAGGAGGAGTTATCTCCAAAACTCCGTGTATTGCTTCTATTATTTGATTTGCAGAATCAGATAAAGCTTCTAGCATTTCATCTGAGGTAACCTCTATCTCAACTGGTAAGCCAGATACTAGGTGTCTTCCTTTTATACTCATTTTTTCAGTTGTTGTTCTTGGATAAACGCAACCTATATTTATCTTTATTTCTTCAGCTGTTCTTTCTCCAATTATTATACTGTGATGTTTCTTTATATATTTTATAATAGCTTCATCAAATTTATCTCCAGCCACTTTAATTGATGTGCTTCTAACAGCCCCACCAAGAGCAATTACTGCAATATCTGTAGTTCCACCGCCAATATCTACTATCATAGTACCGTATGGTTTAGTAATATCTATTCCTGCACCAATTGCCGCTGCAATTGGTTCTTCTATAAGATAAACTTTTCTTGCTCCAGCGTGATTTGCTGCATCTATTACGGCTTTTTTCTCTACTTCTGTTACACCAGAAGGAACACATATCATGATTCTTGGCGATATTATAGACCTATCTGATACTTTAGAAATAAAATATTTAAGCATCTTTTCTGTTACTGTATAATCTGAAATAACACCATCTTTCATAGGTCTTATTGCCACTATATTTCCAGGAGTACGGCCTAACATTTTTCTTGCATTTTGTCCAACAGCCAACACTTCATTTGTATTTTTATCTATTGCTACAACAGCAGGTTCTCTTAAAGTTATGCCTTTACCTTTAACGTGTACAAGTATTGTTGCTGTTCCTAAATCTATGCCTATATCTTGTCCAAATGTCATATGCCTTCCCCTTTCTTTATGTGACAATTATATTACATTTTTGTTTCATTTGCAATAGAATTGTAGAATAAAGTAGTATTTGGGCAAAAATAATCGCACCTCAAAATTTGAGATGCGATTATTAAAATATTATGAATTCTTTTATATTTCTTTCTTAGTTTGTTTATGCAATTATACCAGGCAAATCCAACAGTTCTTGAGGCATACTTAATAAGTAAAACCTTGTTCTTCTTAACTTCTTTTGTATTTCTTTGTATTTAACAACAGAAAGCGGTACATCAAGGTTTGTATAGGGCTTAAGCTGAGGATAACACTGCAATATATACTCTGCACACTCGGCGTTAGTAACGTTAGCATTTTCTGCACATAAATAGTTAGGCAACAGGTCTGTGTCCTCAAGGTCTATCAAGTGTAAATAAGCAACATTAATTGCTTCTAATACGTGTTCTAATCCAAAACACCTTTTGCTAAGCAACATGTTCTCTAATAATTGGCTCAGTTTCGGAGACAATTCTAACTTTCTTCTCTCCTTAATGCTATATGCTCCATCAATACTTAATGGGATTTGATTTGCCATACACCCCTTAGAATACGCAATAATATAATACTCGTTATATTTAAACTCGCTAGTAAAATATTGGTCCGTTTCTATATCTGAAAGTACTGTGATGCCATTTACCATGTCATATACTTTTATGCATGTTCGGCCTTTACTTGTTTCAATACCAACCGAAGTTCTTTCATTAATTTTAATCCGATTTTCCATAAATTTTACTCCTTAAATTATTAATTAGTTTTAGTATTTGCTTGCTAATATTATATCACTTATGTCAATAGGCAAGCCACCTATACGGTTACCTGCCTATTATTTATGCTCTTTTACTTTCATATTTTATTTTAGTTGCCATTCCTCCACGTATATGTCTTTCCTCTTTATTATGCTCTAACACTTGTTTTGCCTCTTTCCATAATGCTGGATTTATTTTTTCAAGTCGTTCAGATATATCTTTGTGCACAGTCGACTTAGATACGTTAAATTTAGTTGCTGCAGCCCTTACGGTACTTCCTGTCTCTATAATGTAACTTGCTAAGGCTTTCACTCTTTCTTCTATATCGTTTTCAAACACAATTATCACCTCGTTACTATTATCATATTCAACGAATTCCAAATTATTCCCTAGTTTATTAAATCTAACGGATTAACATGCGTTTCGTCTTTCATAACTTCGAAGTGAAGGTGTGTTGTGTCAGCAAGTTCTCCTGTGGCCGATACACCTACTGTTCCTATCATATCTCCTTGTTCTACACTATCGCCTTGTTTTACAAGTATTAGATTATCTAAATTACTATATACAAATGTATATCCTGCATTATCTGTTATTTTTACTACATTTCCATAAAAACTATCTTTTTCTACTACTTGTACCATACCATTACTTACAGATTTTACATTATCATTTAAATTTGCTTTTATGTCTATACCAGGATGTGTCTTCCACATACCTAACGTTTCTGAATACACCAATTTCTCTGTAGCATATTCTTTTATAATTTCACCATCTATAGGCATAATATATTTTCTTTCTTTTGCAGGTCCCCCTTTACTTACATTTGAGGCTAATGTTTCAATCGCCTCATCCATATTAGATATGGTTGTACTTATACTACTTTGGTCTGTTATATAATTTACTATATCTACATCATTTGAATCTACAGTTTGGTCGTTCAAATTATACTCTATATAATCTTCACTCCTTATTTCATTATATTGTTTTATATTATTTATTAAGGTTACCATACCTAGCATTAACATTAGTATAAGAAGTGTATAATATTTCTTTGGTACCTTTTCTATTTTATCTCTAGTCATTTTATCTTTAATATTTTTCATCTTTTGTTTTATTTCTTCTATCTTTTGTTTATTTAGTTTCATTTGTTTTATCCCCCCTATTTATATATGTAACATCTACTCCTGTGTAATAATGTGTAATTATTTTATCAAAAGTATAGCCTTGTTTTGAATAATAGTTTGCACCAACTTGACTCATACCCACACCGTGTCCGTTACCTATTACCTTAAATATAACCTCACCATTTTCATATTCTACATTAAAATTGGTTGACCTTAATCCAAGTAATGTTCTTAATTTTTCAGCTGTATATATCACTTCGCCAATTTCAACTTTATCCACTCTACCCGTATCTGTATAACTTAAAATCTTAACTATATCCCCCCTATCCACATTAATATTACATTTTATACTTTGTTCATCATTTAATTTTGCTTGTAGCTCGCTCACATTAAGTTTTACTTTACTGCTATAGTTCTTATAATCTTCCTCTCCTAAGCTTTCTACGGAAACAAGATAAGGAATGTTTTGTTTACCCCATATGTTAGATACGTTTTCTGTCTTACCACCACTACACGCATGAAAATATGCTCTTATATATTTATCTTTATATGTAACTGCTATATTTTCCGTTTCCTCTACCGCGGCTGCCACTTTTTTTGCATGTATATCTCTAGTTTCCTTATCCCAACCTTTACTCTTTTCCCATATCTCAAGTATCCTATCTGTGCTATAATATGCTTGACAATGAGAAGCGCTGTCACAAATATCTGCATCACCATGTCCACCTGCTGTTATCTTTTGATATAAATATGTTCTTGCAACCACAGCCTGTGCTTTTAATGCTTCCATGCCATACTCAGGTGGCATTTCTGACGGTAGTACTCCTTTTAAATACTCGTTTACTGTAAGCTCTTTAATCTCACCTGTGCTCGTTATCTTTACCTTTATATTCTCTTTTATTTTATTATCTTCAATATATTTTTTTATTTGAACTATTTCTTGTTTGTTTTGTTGCGCCTCTTGTTCTTCTGTCTGTGCCTTGTCCAAAATATTTGCAACATATATTGAAACTCCTAGTAACAACATACAAATAAAGGCATAAAAAAATACAAATCTTTTATTCAATATACATCACCTAAGATATATATATGAATTGATTTGTATTTTTAGAACTAATTTATTTAATTTTTAATTTATTCTTGAGGTTTGTTGTTATTATTTGTTCCAAATAATTCATCAAACTTCTTTTCCAATTCTTTTTGTAAATCTACTGCTTGTGGTTGTTGTACTCCTTGTTTTGCATTATCTATTGCACTTGCACCGACATCAATCTCTACATCAGAATTGTTTGTTTTAACACTATTTGCAACTTCTCTTGCTCTTTTTAATCTATCATTTATATGTTTTTCAACATCCATAGTCTTAATAGGAGCACCTTCTGGTTTTGGCATTTCTGTTATGTCTTTTATTTCATAACGTCTTGCATTTTCTCTTTCCGGATGGTGTTTATAATACCATGCCTTTTTAGCCATTATTGGTTTAAGACCACGAATTAGTATTATCATATCATCGTATGGCATACGTTTTAATTCGTCTATTGTCATAAGCTCTCTACCTTGACGTTGTTCACTATATGAGTATCCTTGTGTTTTATAATCTTTTTCGTCTCTGTTTTTAGATTTGTTTTGGAATGTTAGTGTCGTTTGTCCTAAACTCTTAGAGAAATATTCACAAGTTTTTATTGACTGAGAACCCAAGAATAGTTGAGTATCACAGTTAGCTATTATGTTTTCATGTAAGTCTTTATATAAATCTACTAATTGGTCTATACTTTGTACTATAATACTCATAGATATAAGTCTTGATCTACTTGTACTTAGTTTTTGGTTAAAGTCTGGTATTTTTCCAATGTTTGCAAACTCGTCTAGTAGTAGATATACAGGTTGATGTAATGCACCACCACATCTATCCGCTAAAGCATATAATCTTTGTAACAATTGTCCATAGAAAATTGTTAGTATGTAGTTATATGTTGAGTGAGAGTCTGGAGATATAACGTAAAGTGCTACTTTCTTTTCTCCAAGGTCTTCAAAGTCTATATCATTTGTTGTTGTTAATCTTTGCATATTAGGGCTATCAAAATGAGATAGTTTTGAAACCAAAGATATTGCTATACTTTGTTTTGTTTTATCTGCACCAACTCTAATTCCTTCGTATTCTTTTCTACCTGGATGGTCTGGTTTAAGTTCTCCTACAAATAATCTATCAAAAATAGATTCATCTGAACCACCCGCTCTTACTATGTTAAGACAACTAGATAAGTTCCTTTCTTCTTCTGGAAGAACAGATATTACATAGTAAATACAAGCTTTAAGTAGCATCTTGGCTGTATTATCCCAGAATGGGTCGGCAGATTTTCCACCACCGTCGCCTTCACCACCTGCAACTATTGTATGTGCTATAATATCTACATCCGAATAATCTCTAATATGTGCTAGTGGATTATACCTATTACTATATTCAGTATCTACAAGGTTTAATACTTTTACTTCATATCCGTTTGCTTTAAGGTAGCCTGAAGTTTCTCTGTATAACTCTCCTTTAGGGTCAGTTATTACATAAGAACCTAATTTTTGTAATATGTTTGGTTTAACATATGCTGCAGATTTACCAGAACCCGAACCACCGAATACAAGTATGTTTTTATTTACCTTAACTTTCTTAGGGTCCGTTCCAAGATAATGATTTCTACTTAATATAAATCCATCTGTTTTATTTAGTATTTGAGAACCATCAGGTAGTTTTCTGTATTCTTCTCCACCTTTGCTCCAAGCACTCGAACCATGTTCTTCCCCTTGATATTCATGAGTTTTTCTAGATTTTGATATTAATTTTATAGACATCCATATGAAAGCTATAAGTATTCCACCGCATAGTATTAAATATGTTTGTTGTAAGTTTCCACCATCAAATAATACATCTATTACTTTAAATGGATTTAATGCATATGCAGCCCAACTCTCCGTAGCCACTTCTAGTCTTGCAAAAAGACTAAGCTCCTCGTCTGTATATTGATAAGCCGCCATAAGCCCACCTAGAAGGCTTACACACACAATTAAATACACTACTATAACGGTTATTATCTTCCATTTATTTTCTTTAATCCAATTTATCATAAGTTACTCCTTTACACTATTAGGTCATCGTCGCCCAAAACATCAATGTCTATATCTTTTCTCTCCAAATCATGTTCAGGCATTTTCACTTTTCCGTGACTCATAGCTTCTATTCTTTTACCATCAGTTGCTACAACTGCACCCCTATTAAAATTATCTTTTATTTCCAAAACAACATAAGGTCTAAGTGGCAACAATTTACATTTACCTTTTATTTCACCAGTTATATCATCTCTATATATTGTAGGTTTTACTTCTTCACAACTTGTTGTATCAATAATAGCAAATCTTCTTTTTAAATTTTGTGTATATGTAAATTCTTTATATTGTATATTGCTATCATCATATAGACTGCCATAAGATAATGGCAACTTATCTTCTGTTGGGGTTAAGCCATTTCCATCCAATAAAGCTGTGCTAAGTATAGCCTTGCTTTTTGTAAGCGTTAGAAGAACTATATCTTGCATTCCGTCTGCATATTTTACAACAAAGAATTCTTTCGTTATTTTTCCGTCCATTTCTTTGTCTGTATGGTCTAATTTTTGTAACGAGTAATATGTTTGGCCACTTATTACTTCAGATTCATTTTCTTCTACCACGAAAGCTAGTGTATTCATTCCTGGCATATCTACTATTTCAAATTTATTCATTTGTACACTTTCCATATATTCCTCCTGGAGAATATCTTTCTACGTTCATATTATATTATATCCAATTTTTATTTGCAACACATTACTTTTATTTTTAATACTATTTATCGTATTTGATATATAATTGCAATTATTTGATTTTTATGTCACTTTGTGATATAATGTGTTTGCATTTAAACTATATTCTAACTAAATTTAGGAGGATTAAAAAATGAAGCAAAATACAACTTATATTACTACAGCAACTATCCGGTTTTACGAAAATCTCTATCGGTTTCCAAACTCAGAGAAATATACTTGGATAATAAAACTTGAAGATTGCTCTCTCAGTAGCAAACACAATCGCATTTACGTGACACTAAGCGACTCCTACGACGAATCAAAAGAAGCTGTAAATATTATACGTCATCATCTTGCACTAAATCATATTTTCGACGGTTCTAAAGCAACTATTATTCTAAATGCAGGCGAGATTTGTGCTATCGGTACAAATGGAGCAGATAATTATTGCGATACCAGAGATAACCTTATTCCAAAACCATTCTCAGAACTTGGCATTAATATTACATCATTAGTAGTTGCAAATTATTAAGGAGGTCAATATGAAAGATTTTGTAGCAAAAGTAAAAGAAATTGGACTTATGGAGTTCAGTTTTTCAGACATTTCCAAGCAGGACTTAGATAATTTTTGTGCAACCATTCAAGAGCTCCAAAGACTAGCTTATTCTTATTCCAAGTCATATAATCGCAAACAAATTGCAGAAGAAATTTCAGATAAAATTAAACCTTTAGAAACATTTCTTTGGGTTTTAGGGCGCGAATTAAAAGGCGTAAAGAATGAGTGCAATGGTTATGAAGCTGTAAACGACGTGGAACTAGCCATGAATCTTCTTCTTAAGCTTTCGAATATTGGAAAAAAGAACTATGCTTTAAAAAAATTCTACGCCACCGACTTTTGTTCTCAAGAAACTAGACACGGAGATAGGGAACATTCTACTGCTGAAGGTACAGTTTGGGCAATAGGTCTTGAACGCATTTTAAATTCGATTGAAGACAAGGAATATTTCGGATGCGAACTCAGCACGAAACTCACAGACATTGTAAGTAACGGTTGTGAATTAGTTGTTTGCACCAATCATTATTTTAAAAACAATGTGCTTCCACTTAGATATTCTGGAAAGTTAGAAGGGTTCCAAATCCGTACAACTGGTTTTACTAGTGATATTATGTGCTACACGCATGATGGTGCTTTGCAAGATGCGATAACTATGTTCCGTTCCTATATAGCTAAAAATAGCGGCGATATCTCAGGTCTCAAAGAAGATAAACTGTACGAAATTATGAAAAATATCTAACTTAATCTCTAACTAGAGTATTTATTATACACAAAAATGCAAGTGTTCATATTGAACGCTTGCATTTTTATATATTATTTTTTTATTCTTTAGTTTCTTCCTTTTTAGTCTTTGTTGTTTTCTTCTTGGTTTCTTTCTTTTCTGCATCTATAGTCTCTTTTTCCATCTTTGCTTCTTTTTTTATTTCTTCTTGTTTAGGCTCTTCTTTTATAACACCAAACACCGCATCAAATTCATCCGCATCAATCTTTTCTTTTTCAAGTAGTAGCTCAGCTGTTTTGTGAAGTTTATCCATATTTTCTTTTAGAAGCACTTCTGCTTTATCGTAAGCAGTTGTAATAATACGTTTAACTTCTTCATCAATTTCAGATGCAACTTTTTCACTGTAGTTTCTTTGGCTTCCAAAGTCACGTCCTAAGAATACTTCTTCTTGACTTACACCAAATGTTATTGGTCCTAGTTTATCGCTCATACCATAACGCATAACCATATTTCTTGCTATCTTAGATGCTCTTTCAATATCATTTGAAGCTCCTGTGCTAATATCGTCTAGAACAAGTTTTTCAGCAACTCTACCGCCAAGAAGTGATACTATGTGTTCTTCCATCTCTAGTTTTGAAGCATATGTTTTATCTTCATTTGGTTTATACATTGTGTATCCACCAGCCATACCTCTTGGTATAATAGAGATTTGATGAACTGTATCGTGATTTTTCAAAAATCTAGATACTATAGCATGACCCGCTTCGTGATAAGCAGTAAGTTTTTTATCTTTATCTGAAATAACTTTACTACGTTTTTCAGGCCCCATCATAACTTTAACCAATGCTTCTTCTATGTCTATCATATCTATTTGCTTTTTATTTTTTCTAGCTGCAAGAAGCGCTGATTCATTAACCATATTTTCAAGATCTGCACCAGAAAATCCTGATGTGTTTTTAGCTATTACTTTGAAATCTACTGATTCAACAAAAGGTTTGCCTTTTGCGTGTAATCTTAATATTTCTTCTCTCGCTTTAATATCTGGTTCTCCAACAACCACTTGTCTATCGAAACGTCCTGGTCTTAAAAGTGCTGGATCTAATATATCTGGTCTGTTTGTTGCAGCCATTACTATTATATTTTCGTTAGTTCCAAAACCATCCATTTCAACAAGTAATTGGTTTAATGTTTGTTCTCTTTCATCGTGTCCACCACCAAGGCCTGCACCTCTTTGACGTCCAACTGCATCTATTTCGTCTATAAATACTATACAAGGATTTAATTTCTTTGCTTCTTCAAATAAATCTCTAACTCTAGATGCACCAACACCAACAAACATTTCAACAAAGTCCGATCCACTTATTGAGAAGAATGGTACTTTTGCTTCTCCCGCAACAGCCTTCGCAAGAAGTGTTTTTCCTGTACCAGGTCCACCAACTAAAAGTATTCCTTTAGGTATTCTTGCACCCATATCCTTAAACTTTTTAGGTTCCTTTAAGAAATCTACTATTTCTGCAAGTTCTTCTTTTTCTTCTTTAAGTCCTTCAACATTATCAAAAGTGATTTTCTTAGGACCATTTGGGTTGTTAAGCTTTGCTCTATTTCTTCCAAAGCTTAAAGCTTTATTATTTCCACCACCCATTTGTTGCATCATTACGAACAACATAAGTAGTGTTAAAATTCCAAGACCAATTGTTGGTAGCCAATTTAAGAATACTGCCCAACCAGATTGTTCTTCAACTTTAAGTTCAAACTCTCCTGCTTTTATATTGTCTTCTATTGCATCCATAAACGACGTATTAGATGGTATTGTAACTGTTCTTTTTACAGTATCATCTTTATATACTACTACCGCTTCCGTTCTATCATAAGATAGCGATACTGATTTAATTTCTTTAGCTTCTATTTTAGACATAAGCGTTGTATAATCTATCTGCTTGCTTGCACTTTCATTTAATGAAGATATAAGCATTATAACTATCCCTATAATTAAAACATAGCTTAATATTCCTCTAAAAAATCCTGTCTTTTTCATTTTGCTCCTCCTAATTTCTGTCCTACAATTCTAACATAACATTTGCAGTTATTCAATAATTATGTGTTTATTTACACATTCTTGACAAACACTGCTATATTTTTCTTTTCTATTACGACTTTATATTTATTACCTAATATATATTGTTTCCCTGTAATACTTGCTTCAAGAAGTTTACATGTATCTTTAATATGTATCATCTCAACGCATTGAATATTTCCACATAGTTCAGTAATTATTCTTCTTATCAGTTGATACTTCATAGCTGTAGAGTTTTTATTAAATTCTTTTGTATTAATATATATTTTATTTTGTTCTTTCTTTACATTTAAAGCTTGGTACTTATCTTCTACAACATCTTGTATAATCTCTAAATCTAATTTATTTACTGTTGCCATTCTATTTAATGCATTTATTATATTAGGGTTATATTCTGTTTCAATTTTATGAATTAAATCATTTCTAACTTTATTTCTTGTATAATCGTTTTCAAGATTTGTTTTATCTATTGCATATTCTATATTATTTGCATTTAAATATTCTAATATTTCTTTCTTAGAAATATTTAATATTGGTCTTATAACATTTCCACTAGATTTCGCATCCATTCCACTTAAGCCATTAATTCCAGCACCACGAATAAAGTTTAATATTATTGTTTCTGCATTATCTCCCGCGTTGTGAGCAACTGCAACTTTTGTGCCACCGACAGTTTTTTTCACTTGTTCAAAAAACTCATAACGTATATTTCTACCGCATTCTTCAGTCCCAATTTTAAGTCTTTTTGCTTCAGCTACAACGTCTATCTCAAGCAAATGGAATATTGCATGACACTCAACTGCAAGTCTTTTTGCAAGATTTGCATCTAACGATGCTTCTTCACGTATCATATGGTTTATATGGGCTGCGTGTAATGAGTAACTAATGTTTTTTCCTTTTTTTATTGTATCTTTTAAACTACTTAAAGCATGCAAAAGGAATACCGAGTCTGGGCCACCCGATACTCCAACTATTATGACATCACCATTTTCTATTAGGTTGTTATCATAAATATTCTTTTTTACCTGTTCAAGTAATTTGTCCATTTATCTCCTATCCGTTATAATAATTTGCAAATTTAGTGTATTGTGGTAACCAAGCAAGTTCTACTGTCCCAGTTGAACCTTGTCTATTTTTTGCAATTATAACTTCTGCTACGTTTTTCTTTTCTGTTTCTGGATTGTAATAGTCATCTCTATATAAAAACATAACTATATCTGCATCTTGCTCTATTGATCCTGATTCACGAAGGTCACTAAGCATTGGTCTGTGGTCTGGTCTTTGTTCAGCAGCACGACTTAATTGGGAAAGTGCAATTACTGGCACATCTATTTCTTTTGCTAAAATCTTTAATGCCCTACTTATTTCAGATATTTCTTGTTGTCTACTTTCACCAGCTTTTCTGCCCTCCATAAGTTGTAAGTAGTCTATAACAACTAAGCCTAGTCCTTTTTCTAATTTTGCTTTTCTACATTTTGCTCTAAGCTCTACTGCAGACATACCAGGTGTATCATCTATGTATATTGGCGTTTCAGCTAAGTCTCCACTTGCTTTTCCAAGTTTTACCCAGTCATCCGTGTCTAACTTACCAGTTCTTACCTTCATACTATCTACTTGTGCTTCAGAACAAAGTATTCTGTTTACCATTTGTTCTTTAGACATCTCAAGACTGAATATTAAAACTGGCACACCGGCTTTTGCAACTGCTGTCGCTATATTTAATGCAAATGCAGATTTTCCCATAGCTGGTCTTGCTGCAACTATTATTAAGTCTGAGTTGTTAAGTCCAGATGTTTTTATATCTAAATCTTTAAATCCACTTTCCATACCAGACACATTAGATTTACTGCTGTATAACTTTTCTATAGCGTCAAATGTATCTACTAGTATATCCTTAATGCTTGAATAACCTTTAGCATTTCTATTTTGCAAAACATCAAAGATTCTTTTTTCTGTCATATCTATAATCTTGTCTACTTCTTCAGTTTCAGCATATCCATAAGATATAACATCATTTGCAGCTTTAATTAGTGATCTTAATGTTGCTTTTTCTTCAACAATTTTAATATATGCATCTACGTTTGATGTTGTTGGCACATTATCTATTAGCGAAGATAAATATGCATCTGACCCAACTTTTTCTAATGCATTTCTAAGCTTTAGTGCTTCTCTTACCGTTAAGAAATCTATTGGGTCACCTTTTGCATAAACATCAACCATAGCAGCAAATATTTCGCCATTGTCTTGTCTATAGAAGTCTGTTGGTTTAAGTAACTCTATCGCTTTAATTACTGCTTCTTTATCTACAAGCATAGAACCTATCACAGCTTGTTCAGCTGCAACGTCACTAGGTGGTATTTTAGTTGTTACTACTTCTTTACTCATAAGCTTTCCCCTATTTTTCTAATACATTTACTTTTAAATTCGCTGTTATTCCTTCGTATAATTTAACTTTAGCAGTATATGTGCCTATCATTTTAATGGCATCTTCAAGTATTATTTTTTTCTTGTCCACTTCTATACCACTTTTTGCTTTTAATTCATCGCTTATTTCTTTTGATGTAACACTTCCAAATAGTTTTCCACCTTCTGCAGTTTTAAGTCTAAACTCTAGTGTTACTTTTTCTATTTGTTCTTTTTTCTTTGAAGCCAAGTCTCTTTCTGTATCTTGTTTAAATTTTATTGCTTCTTTTTTTGTATTTGCTTCAGATAGGGACTTGTTATCTGCCGGTTTTGCAAGTTTTCTTGGTATTAAATAATTTCTTGCATACCCCTCACTTACATTTACTACATCTAGTTTTTTTCCTATTCCTTTTACATTCTCTGTAAGTACAACTTTCATAACATACCTCCCATTATCTTTTTTATTATTTCTTTTATTATATATTATTTAATTTTACTAATCTTTTACAGAATATTCTTCTATTATTCCTAATAATTTTTCTTTTGCTTGTTCTAGTGTAACACCTGCCATTTGCGCACCCGCAAATGTTAAGTGTCCACCACCGCCAAGTTTTTCTAATATAGCTTGAACGTTAATGTCTCCTAAAGAACGTCCAGATATCATGATTACGTTATCTATTTCACATAGCACAAATGATGCAAGCACACCTGTAATAGATAAAAGTTCATCTGCTGCTTGTGCTGCTATAACAGACATATTTTCGTGTTGTTCCTGACACACAGACATTGCAATTTTTCCGTCTATGATTTCAGCTTCTTTAACAATGTTTACCTTTGCCATATATGTTTCAAAATCATTTTGGAAAACGTGTTTTACTTCTGTTATATCCAAGCCTGTTTTCTTTAGGTAAGCGGATACTTCAAATGTTCTAACACCAGTCTTAAATGTGAAGTTTTTAGTATCTATAACTATTCCACTAAATATTGCTTCAGCTTCTTTTGCTGTAAGTTTTACTTCATCTAGATACATTAAAAGTTCTGTAACTAGCTCTGAAGTAGATGAAGCATATACTTCATGATATGTTAAAATTGTGTTTTCAATAAACTCTGGTCCACGTCTATGGTGGTCAATTACCACAACTTTATCGAATTCTTCTAGTAAGTCTGGAGCCGCCAAGTAACTTGCTTTGTGTGTATCTACTACAACAAGAAGTGAGTTTTCAAATTCTTGTTTTTTAAGGTCGTCTTTAGTTACAAAAACATCATCATATTCTCCAGTAGTTTTAAGCCTGTCTATAACAAGTTTTGTTGAATTATTGTGTCTTAAATCACAGATAATCTTTGCTTCTTTACCATAAGTTTTTGCTATTTTGTATACACCTACTGCCGCACCTATACAGTCTATATCTGTATTCTTGTGTCCCATAATATATACGTTTTCACATTTATCTATGACATCTTTTAAAGCTTGAGATATCATTCTTGCTCTTACTCTACTTGTTTTGTCTTGTTGTTTACCACTATCTCCGTAGAAATCGTATTTCTTTTTAGTTTTAATAACCGCTTGGTTTCCACCTCTACCCATAGCAACGTCTAATGCGTTCATAGCAGATTTGTATCTACCAGCTAAAGTTTCTTCATCGTAAGATAAGCCTATACTTATTGTTACAGGTACTTTAACTTTGTCTTCAGAAACTTTATTTATTTTTTCTAATATTTCAAATGAATTTTCTTCTAATTCTTCAACATATTGTTTTTCTATAAAATAGATGTATTTGTCTTTTTCTACTTTACTAACAATTCCGTTATATTCTTTTATCCAACTAACAATTTCTGTATCTATTCCAGATTTAGTTGCAACTTTGTCCATTTCATCTAAGCCTTGCATTATATCGTCAAAGCTATCAATTGTTATAACACCAACAACTACTCTTGAATCATCTAGTATTTGTTCTAATTCTACTTGTTTTGTTACATCTACAAATATAACTAGCTTTCCAACATCTTCACCAGACATTATTTCCGTTATGTATAGTAAATAGTTTTTGTCTGCCGCTTCAAATTTTATAGCATCCTTTTTGCTAGATTTATTGGCTTCAATTGCAATTTCTGGTATAAACTCATCCAGTTCAAGTTCTTGAGATAAAGAGTTTTGCCATATAAGCTTAGCATCGTTAGATATAAACATTATCGGAACGTTTAGATGCTTCATGCTTTTTCCAATTGAGTTCGAAAAGCCATAATGCAGTTCATCTAATTTTTTCACTTTATGTCTTAATTCTGCATATAAAATAAAAATTGTATATGCAGCCATAATTGCTACTATTGGTAAAACTGCACCAAACGCTTTTGGTTGCATTATTTGTATAGTCGCAGAAAGCACCACTATAACAAGCATGTATATTACTGGACTTGCTATAGTTTTAAGTATCATTCTTTTATAACCTTTTTTATTTTTTATTTTAGAGTTTTTTTGTTTCATAAAATCCCCTTTTTTCACAGTAATATTTTACTACAGAAAAGGGGAATTGTCAACGAAAATGACAAGTTTTAGATGTGTCATTGTGGGTTAAAAATTGTGCAGTCATCAACTGCACAATTTAACATTAATATTTAATTTTATTTCTATGTTTGAGCTTATTGTTTATCAATATTTTTATCTTGTACTTGTCCGTCTATTATTTCCGTTGTAACTGCATTAATTTCTGTAATACTTGGTGATATTCCTTGTGCTATTTCTTCAGCAGTATGTTTTTCTGTGATTTGTTGTATAGCATATTCTTTTGGCATATTATCTCTAAACTGCGTCAACACTTTTTCCCAAGCTTCTGGACTATTTAATTCTGCTTGCAGCTCTTCAATTTTTTTCGCCGTCTTTGACGTAGCTTGTGGGATAGAAAGTTGTTGTATCCAATATTTAAAATGTGTTTCTCTTGCCTCTTTAAACTTTCTCTCCAACACCTCATTAAATTGTTCTACGAATTGAGGATTAGACTTTAACGAAGCTGGCAAATAACCGAAACCAAAATTTTGACTGTCACCTTCATCAGTAAATAGTACTCTCTCTTTACCTCTATGCAACAAGCTCTCGTATGCATAAGTTTTTACATATTCATTTAATACTGGTTCAATAAAATCCACATAAGAATCAACATTATTTAAAATCTCCAACGGCATATACCTCATAGTGTCTACATTTATAGATATAGCTTTTTTCCAAAATTCAGGGTTTGACTTTAATTCATCACTCGCCCAATCCACTGCACAGCTTGTATTAGCTTGTTTATAATACTCTCTTCTTCTATCTTGTGAGTCCATATAATCAAAGGCACTTGTATCAAAATCTTGTTGCGGTTTTATCATACCTAGAATAAACTCTTCATCATTCCCCAATTCACCTATTTCGCTGCCAATGCTTTTATATAAACCGATCAAATTTCTTTGCATCTTATCATATATATACTCACCGTCGTATATAACCCTATTTAGTCCAACAGCATCCTTATATTTTTTAATTGTTGTTAGTATAAATTGTTTGTCTTTCCTTACATTTTCACCCATCATAGAAAATATGTCAGAAATTAAGTAATTCGCTCTTTCCAGATTACCATAGACATCATCATATTTATCATCGTAATCTTCCAATTCCTCTAATTCTGGCCACGAATCTTCAATACTTATAGTTGGTGATATTGATTGTGTGTATCTTATAATATCAAAATTAGCAACATCTTTAAACCAAGTATCAACAACACTTTCCATAATATCTCTATCATTTAAAATCTCACTTGATGCATCATATAACATTGCTCTATACAAAGATTCTAAATCTGCCCAATAGTCGCTTCCCACATCTCCATTATAGTTAAAATTCTCCTCATAGGCATCTTCTATTAAACCTTCTCTATAATCCCAATCATCACTTTCATCTACATACTCATCCGCTATTAAATCTTCTATCTCTTCTTCGTCCTCTACATATCCAGGCTCATGTATATTGTCCATTTGCTTCAATCCCGGTATACGTTCTATCCATTCCATTATATTTTTTTCTAGTGTTTCTTCTATTCGATTTCCATGGGCATCCAATGGCATATTCTCGCACAAATACTCACTTCTTTCACCATGAAATTGATACACCGCCGCCCTTAAATATAAAAACTTCTCTTTATACATATTTTTATCTTGAAACGCTTCTTTTGAAACTATTCCATCAAAATCTAAAGTCTCCCATATTGCCATTCTACTCATACCTATCCCCTACCTTTTAATATTTTATTAATCAATTTTGAAAGCCAACTTTGTTTTTTATATGTTTGCAACTCGTTTTTAACTTCAACATTACTTTCTTTAATGTGTTTTCTCTCTTTATCAAAAGTTGCAAACCCTAATTGTTCTTCCGCTGTAAATCTAGCTTGACTTTCCCTTATCCTCTTTTCAAATATTTGTTTTTCTTGTTCATTTGCCCAATACTTTATATATATTAAAGCTAATATTGCTTCTGTTTTTGGCTTTAAATCCATGTCTTTTATCGCTTTAGAATGGTCTAATTTTGATACATAAGTTTTTGAACTATTTTCTTTTAAAAAAGTTATAAAACTCTCTGGTATTTTTTCTACATCACGTTTACTTGTATGCGCTAAAATGTCTAAAACTTCAACCGCAGCTTCCTTAAAACTTGCACTTATCATATGTTTTCCTCCAATTTTATTACAACAATTCTACACTATATAATTATTATTGTCAAACTACAAATCATATTATTTTTCCACCTTTTTCTCTGTTGGTCCTAAATATTCTAACACTTTATTAAATATTTTGCCATGAGACGTAAGCATTAAGCCTTGTTCTATTAATTCTTTTATTCTATCTACAGACATAAATTCTGCACCTTCTACTTCTTCCTGTTGAAGTTTTAGAATTTGTATATCCACATCTTTTTTAAGATAAAACATAAATCTAATTGGTCTATCATAAAGGAGATATCCTAGCTCTACTATATTGTCATTATCCACGTCAAGTCCTAATTCTTCTTTTACTTCTCTTTTGATACTTTCTAGTGGTGTTTCACCACTATCTACATGGCCACCAGTTGAAGTATATTCACCACCTTTTTCCTTTGAAGTTTTTTGAATTAAAAATTCGCCTTTGCTATTTTGTATGAAAATTACCCCTACTGCAATATGTTCATTGTCACTTAGTGTTACCGTTTTATCTCCACGTATAACTACTCTTCCTGTCACTTCACCATCGTTGTCATAAACATCTAATAGTTCCATAATTACACTCCCTTTATATGTTAATATACTATATCATAAAGAACATAATGTCAATTGAGATTTTCAAATCGTCTAGACGTCTGGACGATTTTATAAATTTTGCAGTCATCAACTGCAAAATTTAATAATCCTACTATTTTCTTATTAATAATTATATATAATTGCGTGGTTTATAGAAAGTTTGTCCCCTTGCCAAGAAAAATATGCTCTATTTTTTCTTGATTAAGGGACTTTTTTGCATATCATTCCTAATTGTGCAGTCAATGACTGCACAATTTATATATCTTTTTGTTCACTCCATTTTTGCAGTTACCGACTGCAAAATTACAAACAATATATAATTGTTTTTTAATTGTGCAATTATATTTATATTTTTAATATACTTCTATTGAAATTTTTAGATTAATTAGATTAAATTGATGCTTTAATAAATGTTTTGAATTAATTCTTTGAAAAAACATTAAAAGAAATACGGCATAACAAAATTCATTATACCGTAATTGTTCTTTATTATTCAGCTGTGTAAGGTAAAAGTGCAATTGTTCTTGCTCTTTTAATAGCTTCAGTAACTTTTCTTTGATGTAAAGCACAAGTTCCTGTTACTCTTCTTGGTAATATTTTACCTTTTTCGCTTACAAATCTTTTTAATTTTTCAACGTCTTTGTAATCTATTTCTTGTGATTTATCTGCACAGAATTGACAAACTTTCTTTCTTGGTCTTCTGAAAGCTTTATCCTTGTTTGAACGTTTTTTGTTATCTGCCATTTTAATACTCCTTTCATTAAATACGGACTAGAATGGTAATTCTTCAGTCTCGTCTATTGTTATGAAATCACCGGCATCTGTACTGGCTGGCATTTGTGGCATTTCAGGCATATCGAAAGATGCACCAGCACCTTCTCTTTTTGTGTCTGCGAAATATGTATCCTCAACTATAAAGTCTGTTGCATATCTCTTTTGACCATTTTGATCATCCCAAGTCCTGTTTTGAATTCTTCCTTCAACTAAAACTTGTTGACCCTTTTTGAAATACTTAGCACAAAACTCTGCTGTTTTTCCAAAAGCTGTTAAATTAAAGAAGTCTGCTTGTCTTTCTCCACCTTGAGCTACAAATCTTCTATTTACTGCTAAAGAAAATGTTGTAACTTGCGTATTATTGCCAGATGTATATCTTACTTCCGGATCCTTTGTTAGTCTTCCCATAAATTGAAATTTATTCATATAATTTTCCTCCTAAAATTCTAAGTTTAAACTTAAGCTTCTTTTTTGATAACCATGAATTTTAATACACTAGTATCAATTCTAAGAACTCTTTCAAACTCAGCTATAAACTCTGGATTAGCTTTAAAGTTGTATAAGAAATAATATCCTTCTGTTTCGTGTTTTATTTCATATGCTAACTTTTTAGTTTTCCAATCATCTACTGATATAACTTCACCTGATTTTGCAATAAGGTCAGAAATTTTAGCTTGTACTGCTTCTCTTTCTTCATCAGATAATTTTGTTGTAAGTATTACTACTGCTTCGTATGTGTTCATATTATTTACACCTCCTCACGGTCTAGGCCCTTAATTCTCGTTAAGAGCAAGGAAACTAACACGATTATTATAACATATGTAAAGTCAAAATTCAACTTTTGTACATTTAATTTTTATTAATTACATAATTTTTTCCATTAAGGGCCAAAATATATTTAACCTAGACAAAATCTAATTCATATAATGTAGTATTAGGCGAAAGGAGAATTTCTTTGAAAGTTGAAAAAATTAATAACAATAAAGCTATGATTATTCTAACTTTAGCCGAACTCGCTAAAAGAAAAATAACTTTAAAAGATATAAAAGAAGGAGCTGAAAACGTTCAAGACTTCTTCTTTGAAATATTAGAAGATGCTAATATAACTGAAGAGTTTACAGGGGACACTTCACAACTTTTTGTAGAAGTAACTACTTCTGAAGATGATATATTTATGATTACAATAACCAAGGCTGATTGCCTTCCAGATATAGCTAAATATGACAAACCTGCAAAAGCAAGTAGAGTAGCTTATACCGTATCTTCCAACATATATAGCTTTTCCTCTTTAAAAGAACTGTATGAATTTTGCAAACAAGTAACTATTGGTGAACTATTTGTTGGTATAAACTCTCTTTACGAATTTAATGGAAAATACTTTTTAATGTTTTCTAATTCAACAATTAAAAAGTCTGGATTTGTTAAAACATTTAGTGTGCTTTCAGAATACGTAGATAAATATTTTTCAAAACAAACAACTGCTTTTTTAGAATATGCTAAACTAATAATTGCAAAAAATGCAGTACAAACATTACAAAAAATTTAGTTGGTTGGAATTGTTCTTTGTATATTTGTTTACTGTTTGTCATATTGCTTTGTTATATTTTTGAATAGCCATACTTCCTTATACGAAGCGGAACCGTTCTCGCTTCGTTTTTTATACCATTATCTATTATGCTATATTGTTGGTTTAAGTTATACGTTATCTCAAATTTAAATAATGTCCCATATTCTAAATAACTTTTTGGACAGTCGATTTGTATTTGATTTAAGTCAAAACCATCCTCTTTAAGCTCATTTAAAAGTTCCTTTTCTTCTGTATCTGTTAGATAACCAAACTTTTCTACCACGTATACATATTTATTTGCAATAGCTTGTAATTTTTGATACCACACAAAAGGTATTATTGTATTTATAATATACATTGCAAGCACTAACAAAAATCCTAGTGATACTACTAATGTTATAGCTGTAGTAGCATTTCCTCTTTTCCCTTTCATACATTCTCCTAGTCATATTCAAGTAAAGCAATTTTTACTTGTTCTTTCATTTTAAATTCATGTTCATTTTTTCCGCCAATTGTTATTACACTTTTAAATTTAACTTTAATTTCTGTATCTAACCTTACTTTATCTTGTTCATAGGCTATATCTAGATTTGTTATCTTAATCTCTTTTACTGACCCATTTTGATAGTTCTTGTTTAAGAGATTCTCCATTATTTCTTTTGTTTTATTTTCATCTACCGTATATTTACCATAGGCAAGGTCTGATGTGTCAAATGAAAGGAGCGAACTATTTGACACATAAAACAAATCCCCTCTTATACTTTCGGTTATGATGTTTACCTGGTAGTATAACAAAAACGTTACTGCAAATATTAAAACTAATACTATTAACCCTACAGCTATAACCATATTCCCTTGTTTGTTTTTAATGCAGCCTTTATTCATCATTCTCTATGTTTATCCAATCTTCAAGTTTAATATATTCTTCATCATTTAGTGTAGTTTTACTAAGCTTGGAATTTACATTAGATAAATATGTATCTAACGTATCAAATTGAATTATTTCTTCATAATCTCTACCCATACATTCAAACTCTATTTTTAATATATGTGGTTCACCCTTTCTTGTTCCAATGTCATTCGTAGAGATTAGAAAGTAGCTATCCAGCTTTTCTCTTAAGCTGTATTTGCCATATAATGTGCTATGCATATCCTTTGGTAATTTTAGAGTCATTACCAGGTCTTTTGACATATCGTATGTGGTTTTAGTTATATAAGTATTATCTATACTTACTTTTATATTTTTCAAATCATTTTTATCTACATTTAATCCTAGTTTTACAATTATACTTTTTCCAGCTTCAGTAAAACCAACACTTTCTGATGAAGTTTCATATGTTTGGGCTAGTGGTCTTACAACCCAATCCGATGCAGATTTTTCAAGAATTCTTAAATTACTTTGTTTAACGGGAATAATTAGTTTTGGCTCTACATACACCTTTATATTTTTCGTTACCTTATATCTCATAAGGCCATCTATCACAAATTCTGTATGCATATATCCATCTACCATTATCTCTACATCGTGATTTTTATTCGGGGGAAATTTATCTCGGGTTATTACAAGCATATATTCATTGCCCACACTTATAATTTTACTGCCACTTATTTCATCTACCTTCTCACCGTTTATATACAGCGATGATACTATCTCTTTAATATGTTTTTTATCTGCATAGCCTGTCATATTAATCACTTCTGTTAAGTAATTAATTGGTATAACAAGCTCGTCTTCTGTTTCTTTTAAAATATATTCATTTGATACTTCTAAACTACTTTTAACATTTGCACTTGCCGCCATTGGCTTTACTAAATATACTTGTGCATAAACTATTCCATCTATCTTTCTACGAGTAGATATCATGCCATAGGTTTTCCAAGTCGCTGCAGTATCTAGCCTTGCTTTCTTAAGTCCAATTTTATTTGCAGTTATATTGTACTCTTTAATATATTTAGGGTTATCTGCTTTATCTCTGCTAGATATGTCATTAAACATAAGTTTAGATGTTTTCATATATTCTAGTTGTTCTTCGTATATGTATTTAGTCTTATCTTTCCAAGAAGCTTCAGCTTCAGGATATGTATAAAACGTCCACTTATCTGGAGTTGTTGTAGGAATCACATCCATAGGGAAATAATAGTTATATATTAATGCTCCACTATAGCTTGTCCCTAAGATATAATACTCACCTCTTGTACCACTACCGTTATAACTACCACCGTTTTTAGTCCACATTCCATACTTAGAATTTTTCCATCTTTGTTTAGAGCTATTTACCTTATGCGGCTTGCCATAAGAAAACACATTATATGTTTTGTATATATCTTCATTTATTTCATCTCCATACGTATTGTATCTTGGAATTCCTATTGTCTCTATTGCAAATTTAAATTCATTAGAAATTGCATATACATTACTAAACATACATATTCCAATTACAAACATTAATAGACTAAATACACATTTTTTCATACTAACTACCCCTTATTATTAATTTTACAATTTGTTCCTCTAACACCAATTTCATATTAATTTCATCTGTTAAAACATTTTCTACTGTTGCGCCTTCACGCACCTTAATATAGTTATCTTTTATATATTTATACACAGCATATTCTATTTGTTCTGAGTCTCCTTTAACATTTAGCCTATATGTTAATTCTCTACAAATTTGAGCTAAATAATTATCCTCAATATAGTCATTGCCATACGTTTCATACCAAAGTTTGTTTAAATCTATAACCACTCCATCCTCTACATTTTGTATTTTAATATCACAAAAGTTATTCTCCAATTCCTTTATGTTATTACCGACATATATCGCATTATCTTTCTTTAAAACCGTCCTATTTTCAATGCTAAAATCTGTTATTTGAAATGAATTTGAATACACTTCTTGTTTCTCGTTATTATCTTTACTTCTCAATTTTGGTATAAATACTGTTATTAAAACTACTGCTATTATAATCACTAGCGCTATAACTATTTTCTTCATATTTGTTTTCATACTCCGTGTCTCACCTTACTCATATTCCTGTTATATGCGTTTATTATTCTAGTTGCTATTACATTTACATCCGTTTTAAGATAACATATGTCAGATACGTGTTTTAAAGTGTTTATTATATGCTGTTCAGATAGGTTTTCTGTAACATTTACTACAACCACATTTTTAGGAAGTCTTACTACCGTGTCTTTTACAAAGTTATGGTCATTTGAGAATACTACTGTTATATCTTTGTTATATGTTTTTATTCCGTTGTTTTTACAGCACTGCATTAACCTGTCTGCCGCGTCATTCATTCTTAATTCACTTTGCTTGTCTACAATTATTTTTATATCCACATTATCCACCTTCTTTAATTTAATACTATATCGAAAGTACCTTGAGATTTTAGATTTGCAACTAAAATTGCATCCTCTTTATTAAGTCTTACTAAAATATCTGTTACTATGCTATCTTTTGTTTCTTTTCCGGTACTATCGTGAACAGATATGACTTCTACTGTTTCAAACAGTAAACACGTTACTAGTCCAGCGCCCTCATTGGTGCTATATAGTCTTTGCTTATCCTTTATTGCATTAGATACATCTTTTGTTTTTGCAGTATAATATACTGACACCTTGTCACCCTTTCTGAGATTTGAACAAGTTGGATAGCTTAAATTGCTTATTGGTATTGAGATATAACTGTAATTTACGTCTTTCTCTAGTAGTTCATTTTCATTTGCCACCTTTGAATTCATTACCAATTCACCTTGTTCTACATCCACATTTAATATCTTGCCTATAGCATCATTACCATTTGTATTCACGCTTTGCAGCAACACTTCATTTTCTTTTGACTTTTTAATTTGAATAGTTGTCAAATCTTTATCTTGTATCTTCTTTCCTTTAAGCATAGATTCTTTAAAGACTGGAACTTCAATATATTTACTATTTGTTGAAGATATTATAAAGTAGTTTAGAATAAGCAAAACTATTAAAGAGATACTAAGAGATATTATTATCTTTTTTGTTTTATCCATATTCTCTCCTAAATACTATTAAGCACAGTATCAAACCAACCCGAAAGTTTTGACATACTTGTAGAGAAAATTCCTTGTATTTGTGGAAAGAACAGTGTAACTATTACTACCACCATAATAGCTGTAATAAGTATAGTTTGTGCCAGTTCTGAGCCACGTTTTTCTTGCATTTTATTTATTAATTCCTTTCCTTTTATTTTAGATTTTATTAGTGCTTTTATTTTCATTTTTATACTCCTCCTTTTATTCTTCATTTATGAAAATATAACTTGCAAGTTATCTATAACCTGCTTAAATATTGGGTACATAACCACTAATACTATATCTACTAAGGATATTACTGTTCCTAGCGTTACATACATTAATCTTTCTGCGCTCTTTTTCTTTAAATATTTAAAATAATTTAATTCCAACGTTTCAGCAAACTTTTCTAAATTTTCTAACAAATTACCTTCTGCATCTCCTTGTATTAATGTGCTTAAAAACAAGGATAATTCATATGATTTGAATTTCTTTTCTAAATTTATTGATGCTTGTTTAATATTGTAGCCATACATTTTATACTCGTAAATAAATTTATCCCATGCAAGAATAAATCTTGGATGTGTTAGTGTTCCTTTTGCAATGTTTAACGCATATTCTAAAGTGCCATAGGCAGATAAACTTAATACTATGCTATTAGTAATATTTTTTATTTCATTTATTAGGATGTTGTTTTCATCTTTTGTATAACTATATAACAAATAGTTTGGTGTGAAAAAAGATATTAAAAATAATATTAATGAGACTTTTATGCTTTTATAATTTAAAACTCCTATGATAAAAATAACTATAGGTAAAACGTATTTGAATACAATATATTTTTTTGTACTTAATTTATATGGATAACCCAGATTAAATAATTTAGATTCAATTTTGTTTATATACGAACTTACAAAGTTCTTTTTGCGTTTAGATAAATAAATATTATTAGATTTTAAAATTGCTTTTTGTTTTTGTTTAATTTTATAATACGAAATTAAATTATATATTAATATGCTTAGAGCTATAAATATTATGACATAGATATAAGCCACCTCCCTTTGACAATAATTTAACACGGGATATGTGCCTTGTCAAGAAAAATCGTGCGACAGAAATCGACAAAAGTGTTGGAATTTCAATCTTTCAAAAAATACGATATAGAATATATGCATTCTATATCGTATTTCAGTTTAAATAATTATTTGCAAAAATATTTTAATTTTTATACTAATTTTCCGCATTGTTACTTTGTAGATTCTTCTCTTTATTTGCAATCTGCGTTTCATATAATTCAATTAGTCCGTCTAATTCTTCGTCTGTTAATTCAGATATTTGAATTTCATTGTTTTTTATTTTTCTTTGTAAAGTAATAAGTAATTCATTATCGCTTACCACTTCATTTTCAATTTGATTTTGCAAATTAGAAAGTAAATCTGTTTTATCAGATCTAATGCTATCTTTTTCGTGGTTATTTACTTCTGTCTTTACACTTTCAGTTTGTGACTTCTTGCCAACAAAAAGTTTATAAAAAACATTTTTAATTTTTTCTAATATTCCTTCATTTTTTATCTTAGGTAAATTATCGCTCATTATTTTTTCTCCTTTTATTCGCTTCCCACAACTTGTCCTGTTTGTTCTAATTGAATATCTAGTTCTTTATCTTGTTGTTGCAATTCTCTTAATGTTGTTTCTTTTCTTATTCTTTCTATTTTTGCTTCATCTATTTCTCCTTTTATAACCTTCATTAAAGTGGCTTGCATTGTTTTATTACATATATATTCTCCGGAAGCTTTTAGGTAATCTCTTGCCAAATCTCTTTCTGTATCTGTTATATCTACCATAGTTGGTGTTTTATCTGTTGGCTTTGCCAAATATCCCATTCGTTCTCCATCAATAGAGCGATATGGTTGTTGATAAGCTTTTACCCTGTCTATCTCTTTATATATTTCTCTAGCCCTCGGTCCTGCTGTTTTTTTCATTTCGCTTAAAACTTCTACCATATGCTTAGGCAATCTAGTATATTCAACTCCTTCACCAAACATTCTAGCATATTGCATTATTCCTATCTCGTGTGATGTGATAGCAGACATTAGCATACTAGTTAGTTTTTCTCTATCTCTTTCAGAACATATTCCAATAATAGTCGATACATTCTTTACTTCAGTTATCTTTATTCTTCCAGCCAATATTTCATTAGCTGTTAGACGCAAAGCACCCATATACTCGTTTGAATGTTTTGCCAATACTTCATCTAATTGTTGTTTTATACAAGGAGTTTCCCTAATAGCATTAATTGCAGATTTAACTTGCTCCATAGGTAATGAATACTTTTTTGAAAACTGTTCGATTGTTAAATCTTCTTCTACAATTTTTTTGGCTAGTTGTATTCTTTTGTCTACCTGTCCTGTAATTCTATTTATCCCGTTTCTATCATTTCCATTTCTATCATAGCCGTTTACATCATAGCCATTTTCATCATAGCCTTCTATGTGTAAACCTCTTGCTGTATAACCGTATTTATCTGCCCCTCTTTTATCATAACCTTGGCTATTATATCCATCTCTACCATAGCCTTCTCTATCCAAGCCCTGTTTATTAAATCCGTCTTTAGCGAAACCTTTGGGATCATACAACGTTCCCGTCTTCTCGTGGTAACCGTTTTCATCAAATCCCCTCTCATCATAACGTCCAATATCCCACCTGCGAACACCTTCCCTATTATAATTGTTTCTGTCAAATCCCTCGCTATTGTA
This sequence comes from Clostridia bacterium, assembly GCA_045652705.1. Lineage (GTDB taxonomy): Bacteria > Bacillota > Clostridia > TANB77 > CAG-465 > UMGS1649. The sequence goes on along the minus strand of JAZRUV010000013.1, from coordinate 11,227 downwards.
ACCCTCTCTATCATATCCTCTAGGATCATAAATAGTTCCGGTCATTTTGTGTATTCCATTTCTATCAAAACCCTTTCCGTCGTAGCCTTCTTCATCGTATCCATCTTTGTCTATACCTTGTCTATTATACTTTTCGCCTGTATATTTGTTTATTCCGTTCCTATCAAAGCTCCTAGTATCATAGCCTTCTTGATCATATCCATCTTTATCTCTACCCTGTCTATTATACTTCTCACCCGTATATTTATTTATTCCGTTCCTATCAAAATCTCTGCTATCATAACCTTCCGCGTTATAGCCTTCGGGATCATATTTAGTACCTGTTATTTTGTGTATTCCACCGAAATGAAATCCTTGTCTGTTATATCCGTCTTTATCTCTACCATATTGGTCAAAACCATCTCTATCAAATATTCTTTCCATTTTTCACCTCAAAAAACACTCGTTACATATTATATATCATAAACTTTTTGTTATTTCAATTACTTACCTAGTATTTCTCTTATATTTTAATTTATTACTAATAATGTTTCAAAAAACCACCAAATTAACTCTCGTTTAACTTGGTGATTTAATTTATTATATCTGGTATTTAGCTTCATTTCCGAATGGATATGCTATCCATCTATTATATGAAAGATATGTAGCAGTTCCTTTTAGTTCCGGGAAATATTGCATTGCATTTATTTGAACATTGTTTCTTCTTATTTCGAAATGTAAGTGCGTTCCTGTAGACCAACCAGTAGAACCCATATATCCTATCTTTTGGCCTTTTACAACCGTATCGCCTTTCTTAACAGATACAGATTTCATATGAGCATATACTGTTGTATAGCTTACACCATCTTTTTTACCATGGTCTATTACAACATAGTTTCCATAGCCACCATTGTATGCACCATTACCAGATGCTACAATTACCTTACCAGTTTGAGCAGCAACTATATTACATCCACCACTTTTAGCTATATCTGTTCCTTTATGGACACTTCCTGACCAGTTATAATACTCTTTATCCCTAAACATCGCTGTTACGTAATATACACCAGGTGTAGGCCAAGTAAACTCACCTGAAAATTTAATATTTGAGCCTTGAGCTGCTGCAATTTCTGCCGCAAGTATTTTTTCTTGTTTTTCTCTTTCCTTTTTTAAGTTAGCCAATAGTGTTTTAAGCTCTGTTTTAGATGTTTCTAATTGATTTAACTTGCTTGTTTTGTTTGCAACTGCAGCTTCTAATGCTTGTTTAGATTTTTGCACATCATATTCTGCTTGTTCTATTTGCAGTCTTTTTAAATCTGCAGATTCTCTTAATCCTTGAATATATCTTTTTTGGTCATTCATTTCTTCAAGGTTTTTCTTATCGTTTTCAATTAATGTTGCAAGTACATTATATTTAGCTAAAAAGTCTGTTATGCTTTCTGCAGAAAGAAGAACTTCCCACATGTTTACAAAGCCATTTTCATATAACACTCTAAGTCTTGTATTAAGTAATTGTTCCGTAGATTCATAATGTGCAGATACATCTTGTAATTGTTCTGTTATTTTTTCTACTTCTGCTTTTGCACTTTCTACTTTACCACTTAATGCATTTACTTCCTCAGTGTATTTTTCTACTTCAACATCAAGCTCTTTTATATCTGCCTCATATACTTTAATATCCGCCTGTACTTGCTCATACTTTTTTGCAGCCGCAGATGTTTCTTTATCTATATGATCAATTTTATCTTGAGTTGATTCAGCGTATAGTATTTTTGTAAATGGTGCTGACATTACAAGAACTAGCAGTATTACAGATAATCTTCTTGCTTTTCTTTTTCTTTCAAATTCTTGTTTAGATTTCTTTTCTTGTTCTTGTTTTTCTTTCTCTTCTCTTTTTAGATTTTCTCTTTTTAATTTTATTTCTTCTTTTTCTCTTTTCTTGTCCCTTTTTTCTTGGTCTTTTGAACTCTCATCTTGCTTACCACTTCTTGCTTTTTTCTTTGAAGTTATTTTTATTGGTCTAAATTCTTTTAAATATCTTCTTGTAGCAAAACTACTTCCCATTCCACCTAGGAATATTCCTAATGCCAAGAAAGCTATAAGTATTATGTGCCACATCGAAGAATATCCAATAAATCCAAATACTCCAAGTTCTGCCCCAACCTTAGGTAAATATATGTAAGCTGCAGAATATGATAAAGACACTACTATCCATGAAATTATTGCTGATGCAAGCCCCATTAAAATTCCTTCAACAATGAATGGATATTTTATAAACCACGAAGTCGCACCCATATATTTCATAATATATATTTCTCTTTTATTTGAATATACCGCTAGTTTTATTGTGTTTGAAATTATAAATATGGAGATAACCATCATAACAAGACCAAGCCCAATAATGATATAATTTACTATTTGAGAAATTTGAATTACCCCGTTTATTATTTTTTCGTTATACCCAACTTTATATATTCCATCAACTGATTCAATAGCAGCTTTTACACTTTCAGTATTTTCAAGATTTGCAAATGTTATTATGAAAGAACGTGGAAATGGATTTGTATCCTCCATACCCTCTAAAAGATATGCATAATCTTTCAAGGTGTCTTTTGCGTCCTCTAAAGCTGCATCTTTATCTATGTACTTAATATCTTTAACATTAGATATTCCGCTTAATGTAGCGGCTAGTTCTTCTATTTCACTATCTGCTATTTCATCAGATATGAATGCTTGTAGCCCTTGGTTTTGTGTAACAGATTTAACATTACTTTCAATGTTCATAAATAATATTATGAACAAGCCTAAAACTATCATTGTTGCACAAATTATAAGCATTGTAGAAAATGTTTTTCCACCGTGTTTTCTTAGGTTATCATAACCTTGTCCTATAAGGTAGGTTCTTGTTGACATTCTACATAACCTCCCTTCTTACTATCTGATACAATTTTTCCTTTTTCAAGGGTTAACACTCTTTTACCACTGCTATCTATAATGCTATGGTCGTGTGTCACCATTATTATTGTTGTACCATTATCATTTATTTCATATAGCATCTTCATTATTTCTTTAGCTGTTTCATCATCCAAATTACCAGTAGGTTCATCAGCTATAATTATTGGTGGACGTGTAACAAGTGCACGCGCAAGGCCAACCCTTTGTTGCTCTCCACCAGATAATTGGTTTGGATAGCTATCTTCTCTTCCCGTTAGTCCAACTTGTTTTAACGCAGCTCCTACTGCTGTTTTTATTTCTCTTTCTGATGCGCCAACAACTCTTAATGCTAGCACTATATTTTCATAAACTGTTTTGTCATAAAGAAGTCTGAAGTCTTGGAATACACAGCCTATTCTTCTTCTAACATATGGTACTTCTCTTTCTTTTACATCTGCTAAATCTCTACCATTTACTATAACTGTACCTTCGCTTGGAACTTCTTCCTTTAACATAAGTTTAAGGAAAGTTGACTTACCAGAGCCTGAAGGCCCTGCTAAGAATACAAACTCTCCCTTATCTATTTTAACATTTATATCTTCCAAAGCTACGACATCGTGGTCATATCTTTTTGTAACGTTCTTAAATTCTATCATAATACCCTCTTCTCTTTAGCACATAATATCACATATGAATGGAAATATCAATGGAAATTATATACTATTTAGATTTATCTTTGGTTTTTATTACATTTTTTATCTAATCCTTATCTTTTGTTTATAACCCCAAGTACTTTCTTAATTATCTCTTCTACTTTTAACCCCTCTATATCAAGTTCATCTATTGCTTCATTAATTTGTGTTGTAGTATAACCAAGTACTTTAAGAGCAAGTACAGCTTCATTTTTAGAAACATTAGTTGTTTCTTTCTTGCTAGCAATTTTAGTTAGTTTAATGCTATCGTCTTTAAGTATTTTGTCTTTTAATTCTAGTATTATTCTTGCAGCTGTTTTTGCACCAACACCTGGTATTTTGCTAAGTAGCGTTGCATCTTCATTTGCAATACACACACAAACCTCACTAGGTGACATATGTGCAAGAACTCCAAGCGCTGTTTTTGAACCAATACCACTTACTTTTTTAAGTTTTTCAAATACACTTAATGCCTCTTCTTCTAAAAAGCCAAACAGTCCTATGTAGCCCTCTTTAATATCTGTAAATATGTGAATTTTAATATTTTGTCCTACTGCAAGCCTTTCTACGTCTCCAGCTGGCATAAGTACTTCATAACCCACACCATTAACATCAATTGCTACTTTATCTATATCTTTTTTCTCTATATTTCCTTTTAAAAATGCTATCATTTTCCTACCCCTTACATTCGTTATAATTTTACCAAGAGTAGAATAGATTGTCAACCAAGAGTAGAATAGATTGTCAACTGACATTGATTTTTTCACCTACTTGTGATATAATTTTTAAGCTTTATATCTATATTTCCAAAAATAATTTTATGGGAGGATAGTCACATGGTATTATGGAATGAAAATATGAGAATTTCTAAGCGTGAACAAGAACGTATTAATTTAGTAAGAAGCAAAAACATCGTACCAGAACACAGAGGATTTTATGACAGGATATTTGCTGCTCCACGCGAAAACTATCTCGGTTCGCCAGAAAACAGGCGCGCTGCAGGATTTTCCATCAGAGACGATTAGTTTGAGGAGGCTGTTAAATGCTTAGACAAGTAATAGAAATGCGAGCATCTCGCAACACAGTTCAAAAGCAAATAGAATTTCGAAATATTATTCTAAAAGAAGCAATTGATTACACTGAAACTTCGTTTGCACACAACTGCAAAATGACTCAAGGTCAATTCGAAGATGCTATGAAGCACGCAAATGAAGTAGCACGAAAATGGCTATAATATATTTTCGCGTTTCATTAGGTACAAAACACTTACTATATTCAGTATACAATATAGGATGTTAAAGGAGGACTTTAATACATGGTACTCACTCAACGCTTAGCAGATATTATGATGTTCTTTACAGGTATAATGGGACTATATTTTACCATTTCCCTTCTTGTGGACATTCATAAAACTAAGAGACTTATGCAGCAAAGAAATATGAACACTTCAAACAACAACCTTCAACTTATTATCGATGACAGCTATCTACCAAAAAACTCCTCTCCATTTATGAAAAAGAAAGGGCTATAAAATATGTACATAAAAGAAAATTCTAACGTAAAAAACAAAGCGGATTTGCAAAACCTTGTTACAAGTGTAATACTTAGACAAACTGATGAATTTACTTTGGACGATGTTGTTCGAGATGCAAACTTAAGACTTGTAGGTTCAACCTATTATGGAACTGAAGAGCTAACGGAACGGTGTGCAGACACCCTTCACACATTGTTTATTTTTAACGGCATACAAAGTGCCGGCAAAGACAAGTATGCACCTGGTATGTGGTGGCCTGCTGTTAGCGCAAGATAATTGGAGGAGTTCAAATGGACCAACATAAAACAACATTACGTTTGCAACCATTTACTGGTAACGCTGCAATACAAAGCAAATCTACTTCTTGTGATTTCCTTATGACACCCGAAGAAATCAAAAAACATTTGTCAGAGTACTCAAAGACAGTACAAGAAGCTGTAAAGAAACCAAAACCACAAACATAATAGGAGGAACTGTTTTATGACCTATATGGGATTACTTGCTATTATCGCAATAATTATAGCAGTTGTTGGCTCATCGTATGCTTTTATTTCTTATTTGAAATTAAAGTATACAAATCCTGATTCGTATGAAACTCGCATCGCTAAATTAGACATCTTCAAATTTGCCATTTCACCATTCTTTGGCGCCGTTTGTTTTTGGGCTATTAGCATTGTACTTCTCGCATTTATATTTGGGAATACCCCAATAAACATCTACACTCGGACGGTTGTTAATTCAGAGGAAGAAATTATAATATTCGAAGAACAAAACGATGATGAATATATAATTACTATAGACGGAAAGCAATACATTTGCACGAGCGTTGTCATAAATAGTGAAATTGAAAATGCACAAGTCAAGTTCGTAGACTGCGAAAGAGCTGATAATTTTATTGCTGATTTCTTTATGTATGAATTGGCTACCCCTAAGGATACTTACGAGCTACATATTCCCACAAGTTACCTAGGCACATCTTGAATTTAAGGAGCATTGTTATGAAAAGTGATAACTCCATCTCTAAAAGCGACTGTATCGTACATTTAACCTTTTCATATAAGCGGATAGACCTCGTGCTACTAGACAACTGCGGAAAGTTGTTGTTAGATAGAAGTCTTATTGGTGTTATGGGAAATGAATCATCTGAAACGCAAACAGGTATTATGCAAAAAGTAGTGGAACCTATTAAAAAATTTGGCATAAATAAAGTGTCTATAATCATTAAAGGAACCAGTTGTACAAGAGAAATAACTCTTTCTGCAATTAGGGATTGCGGCGTGGAAATAACAAGTATAAAAGACGTTACCCCTCTTCCTCATAATGGTTGTAGACCTCATAAAGCTAAACACTGCTTATAGGAGAATACTCATGGAATATTTTGATTTTTCGAAAAACGATGATAGAGTATTTATTCCAAAAGCGAGGCACCCCAAGATATCTTGCACCTTTGATAAATTCTCTGAAATCAAAATAGATTCACCGGGTTTAGAGAATTATAGAAAATGGTGTGAGGGAAACGACAAATCCATAAAACAACAGGGGCTTTAAAAAGCTCCTGTTATTATTTACTCATAATCTTTCATAACTTCAGAGAACACTTCTCCCAAACCACTGTTTATAACAAGATTTGCTCTATAGTCATACTCTGTAGCATCTTTGTTAATAATTACAAGGTTTTTACCTCTAAAATTCATTACATAAGAGGCCGCCGGATAAACTGTAAGCGATGTTCCACCAACAATTAACAAGTCGCACTGTTCAATATCATCTAGTGCGCCTGTTACACTTGTCTGGTTTAATGGTTCTTGGTATAAAACTACATCCGGCTTTATTATACCACCACACTCACAAACAGGTATATCTTGCGTATCAAATATGCTTTCCGGCCCATAGAATTTTCTACACTTTGTGCAATAGTTTCTCAGTATTGACCCGTGTAGCTCAACCACCTTTTTAGAACCTGCTTTTTGGTGAAGCCCATCAATATTTTGAGTTATAACACATTTCAGTTTGCCCAACGCCTCTAACTTTGCAAGTGCATAATGTGTAATGTTAGGCTTAACTTCAAGAGAATTCAACTTATCTCTATAAAACTCATAAAAATCGTCGGGCTGTCCAAAGAAAAAGTCGTGACTTAATATTTCTTCAGGCGGATATTTATACTTCATACTATAAAGTCCATCTTTACTTCTAAAGTCTGGTATACCACTTTCAGTGGAAACTCCTGCCCCACCAAAGAAAACAATGTTATTGCTATTTTTTATTAAGTCTCTTAACATTTGGATTTTGTCTTGCATTTTACTCACTCCATCTTGTTGTTTTTTAGATTATATCACTTGAGTAACACTCCGTCAATTTTGATATGTTTTGTTATTTTAAATGGCGGTGAAATACACCGCCACTTTGATCATACATCAATTAACATTGCGCTTTGAGGCAACTCTATCAAAGTACCCGCTCTTGTTTTTACCATAATACCTTTAGAGTCTACTCTTTTGCCAAAGTAGGTTATGGGCGGGAACTTGATGTTGTTTGAGCCGAAAGTCATAGACTTCATCATTTCTTTAGGGTCAATAACAATTCCGCCAATTGCATTCCAGGGAATAGCCATGCGCCTAAAGTCCCGTGTGTTTACAGAACGGACTTCAATTTTTCCATCCATAAGTACAAATCCTGCATACAATTTCATAGTGTTTTTCCTTTCTTAATTAAGATTTGGTTTTAATTGTTTATGTTTAAATATTATATCACAGGATGCGTATTTTTTCAAACATACTGCTATTTCCTTTTTACTTCGTAATGATTTACAATATCATATATATCTTGAAAATTCCCTCTTCGTATAATCCAACCTATCCTTTTTGAATCTTCTTCACTTAATCCTTCTGTTTCTATTATTACCTTTACCTTTGCATTATCTCTTTTTATTAACACATAACTATCTTTCACAAAATCGTCGTTTTCAAAGATAGTTATGCACAGAATTAACATTCCTAACACTATTGCTAAATATATAAATATTTCTAGTACCATATTATCACCTAATGTAGTATATACAAAATATTTTGTCCGTGTTTTTCTTTACCGTAATTTTACATATTTTTTGGCTATTTAGGGTAGATTTTTACGCTTTCTTTTGGTATAATAGCTTGGTACGAAATTGCAACTACTGTTGCAGTTAATTTTAACATTAGGAGGTCATGAAATGACAAAATACGTTTATCAATTTTCAGAAGGTAACGGTAGTCAAAGAGAACTTCTTGGTGGTAAAGGTGCTAACTTAGCAGAAATGACTAATTTAGGAATGCCTGTTCCTCAAGGATTCACTGTTACAACTGAAGCTTGTACTCGTTACTATGATGATGGAAAAGAAATCGCTCCTGAAATCGTTGACGAAGTATTTGCAAATCTTAAAAAACTAGAAGAAATTTCTGGTAAAGAATTTGGAAGTGTAACAAACCCACTTCTAGTATCTGTTCGTTCTGGTGCTAGAGCATCTATGCCTGGTATGATGGATACAATATTAAACCTAGGTCTTAATGACGAAGTTGTTGAAGGCTTTGCAGCTTTAACTGGCAACGAACGTTTTGCTTACGATTCTTATCGTCGTTTCGTTCAAATGTTTTCAGACGTAGTTATGGAGGTTCCAAAAAGCTACTTTGAAAAAATAATAGATGAAATGAAAGAAGCTAAAGGTGTTAAACTTGACACTGAACTTGATGCAAACGACATGAAAGAACTTGTTGTTCGTTTCAAAACTTGCTATAGAGAAGCTAAAGGTGAAGAATTCCCAACTGAACCAAGAGTACAACTTTTAGAAGCTATAAAAGCTGTATTTAGATCTTGGGACAACCCTAGAGCAATATACTACAGAAGAATGAATGATATTCCTTCATCTTGGGGAACTGCTGTTAACGTTCAAATGATGGTATTTGGAAATATGGGTGAAACTTCAGGTACTGGTGTTGCATTTACACGTAACCCATCTACTGGTGAAAAGAAACTATATGGCGAATTCTTAATGAATGCACAAGGCGAAGACGTTGTTGCTGGTATAAGAACACCACAAACTATAGACCAATTAAAACAAGTTATGCCACACGCATACGATGAATTTGTTGCAATATGTGCTAAACTTGAAGACCATTATGCAGATATGCAAGATATGGAATTCACAATTGAAAATGGTAAGTTATATATGCTTCAAACTAGAAACGGTAAAAGAACTGCTGCTGCAGCTTTAAAAATCGCTGTCGATTTAGTTAACGAAGGTAGAATAACTAAAGAAAAGGCTGTTTCAATGATAGATGCTAGAAGCTTAGATTCTCTTCTACATCCCGGATTTGATGCTACTGCATTAAAAGCAGCTAAACCTATCGGTTCAGCACTTCCTGCATCACCAGGTGCTGCTTGTGGTAAAGTAGTATTTACAGCAGCTGATGCTTCTGAATGGGCTGAAAGAGGAGAAAAAGTTGTTCTTGTAAGACTTGAAACTTCTCCAGAAGATATCGAAGGAATGCATGCATCACAAGGTATTTTAACAGTACGTGGTGGTATGACATCTCACGCAGCAGTTGTTGCTCGTGGTATGGGTACTTGCTGTGTATCTGGTTGTGGTGAAATAGTTATAGATGAAGAAGCTAAAGTATTTACTTTAGGCGGACAAACATTCCACGAAGGAGATTACATTTCTCTTGACGGTTCTACGGGAAACATCTATGGCGAAGCTATACCTACAGTTGAAGCTTCTATTTCAGGTGATTTCGGAACAATAATGGGATGGGCTGACGAATTTAGAGTTCTTCAAGTTAGAACAAATGCAGATAGTCCAAGAGATGCTAAACAAGCAGCAGCTTTCGGTGCAGAAGGTATTGGTCTTTGCCGTACTGAGCACATGTTCTTTGAAGCAGACAGAATAAAAGCAATGAGAGAAATGATTGTTGCAGATACTGAAGAACAAAGAAGAAAAGCTTTAGATAAACTTCTTCCAATGCAAAGAGGAGACTTTGAAGGTCTTTACGAAGCTATGGAAGGTAACGCAGTAACTATCCGTTACTTAGATCCACCTCTACACGAATTCCTTCCAACAGAGGAAAAAGACATTGTAGAAATAGCTGGTGAACTAGGAATAACAGTTGAACACTTAAAGAATGTTATAGCTTCTTTACACGAGTTCAACCCAATGATGGGGCACAGAGGATGCCGTTTAGCCGTATCTTACCCAGAAATCGCTGAAATGCAAACTAATGCAGTTATCCAAGCTGCAATAAATGTTTCAAAGAGACATCCTGAATGGACAATAGTTCCAGAAATAATGATACCACTTGTTGGTGAAGTTAAAGAACTTGCTTACGTTAAAACTATAGTTACAGAAGTTGCAGATAAATTAATCCAAGAAGCTGGATTAGATATGCATTATAAAGTAGGAACAATGATAGAAATACCAAGAGCAGCTGTTACAGCTGACGAAATCGCTAAGGAAGCTGAATTCTTCTCATTTGGTACAAATGACTTAACACAAATGACATTTGGATTTAGCCGTGACGATGCTGGTAAATTCTTAAATTACTACTATGACAAAAAGATTTACGAACAAGACCCATTTGCAAGATTAGACCAAACCGGTGTTGGTAAACTTGTAGAAATGGCTGCAAAACTTGGAAAACAAACTAGACCAGATATTAAACTTGGTATCTGTGGTGAACACGGTGGAGATCCTTCTTCAATTGAGTTCTGCCATAAAGCAGGTTTAACATATGTTTCTTGTTCTCCATTTAGAGTACCTATTGCAAGACTTGCAGCAGCTCAAGCAGCTATAAACAACAAATAATAAATGTAAATATTTAACCCCGTACATTTTGTACGGGGTTATTTGTGGCTGTATAATTTAGGTTGGGGTGCACTTCAAAAGCACCTTAACCTAAATTATACACCCGTTAATTGCAAAGTTCAAAAGCATTCAGTTTTTACAATAGCAGCAAGTCGCTCTTTAAATCTATAAAAACACATAGATAATAAAATAAAAAAAGCAAACAAAGCATTTTCAGCGTTGTTTGCCCCGTATATCTTATTCTTCAACAAGTCGGAT
>JAZRUV010000012.1:0-28518 GCA_045652705.1 Clostridia bacterium | reverse complement strand
TCTACTGCATTTTGAGCTTTTTCTATTATTCCACTGTTGTTTATTGATAGAATAATTGTTCCTGCTAATATTATCATTACTATTATTGTTATTACTAGTACCACTAATGATACCGCCTTTTTGTTTTGCATATTTTTACCTCCTCCTTTTTTGCATGCAAAAAGAGCAAAGCCAACATAGATATTTATTCTATGCTAACCTTGCTTTTTTCTTGTTATTTGGGTATGAAAATGCTCCACTACTTTGTAGTGTTTGTTTAGTTAATTGTGTGTGTGTGTGTGTGTGTGTACAGCCCCAGGGCTTTCAGCGTTTTTCATTTGTTTTACTCCCCTTTATTATGTATTTAGTTTATACTAAACAAAAATGAAAGTCAATGGTTTCACATTAACTTCCATTTTTGTGTTAATTTTTTATTTTAAATACTTATTATACTTTGCGCTATTTGCATGACATATTGCGATTGCCAAAGCATCTGTTGTGTCATCTAATCTTGGCATTTTTTCTAATTTAAGCATATCTTTTACCATGTTCTTTATCTGCACTTTATCTGCTCTACCATAACCAATTAATGCTTGCTTTACCTGAAGCGGAGTATATTCATTTATTGGTATATTATGTTCCTCTAGCGTTAGAAGGATTACTCCTCTAGCTTCAGCAACTTGTATTCCTGTTGTTATATTGGTATTAAAGAAAAGAGATTCAACTGCAGCCTCATCTATTTTATATCTAGAAATTATCTCTTCTAAATCTTCATGTATTTGTTTTAGTCTTGTAGATAGTTTTTCCCCTGTTTTAGTGGTTATTGAACCATATTCTACCGGCCTATATTTATTATTTCTGTATTCTATAATTCCATAACCAACTCTTCCAAAGCCAGGATCTATTCCTAAAATATACATTGCGTTTTCTTCTCCTTATCTTAATTGTTCTTTACGTTAACATATCGAAAGTACGTATAAGCTCTGCATTTGTAATTGCACTCACCTCATATCCATACGCTTTTTTTGCCTTTTCACTATATCTATATCTTACTGTTGATACTGTATCTTTACCAATTTCACCTAATATTTCTTTTACCAAATTGTATGCAAGTTTCTGACTTGCTCTTGTTACGCCCATTTGCCTTAAATTTGCTTTAAGAAAATGTGCCATAAGATGAGGATACAGGTTCCCATCATATTGTTTAGTATTAATAGCACCTAGTCTCATTCCATATGCAGTATATAACTGTTTAAATGCTGTATCTACTAATTTCATAGACATTGTTGCATCTTTAATTACAGGATAAGATAAACTTAAAGAATATATCATATCAAAAGTAGTATACGCCTCTTCATTTATTTCATATTTTAGCACATTTTTATTTTCATCCCAAAAACTTGCAATTATATTTTCTCTTAATGTTTCAGAAATAGTATATATAAACTCAGATTCCTCATGAAACTTGTCCGCTAAATCTACAAATATTCTAAGTGCATTGTACCAAAGGGCATTTATCTTGATATATTTCTTCCCTTTTACTTGAAGTAAAAAATCTTTATCTGCGCTTACATTTTTATTTTTCCTATCTAAATATTCATATATATTTGATTTTATATATTCGTAAAAGTCTCTTATCTGTTCACCACTAGCTTCTGCTTCTGCAAGGTATCTATTTAGCGCCTCTATAAACAAAAGCATTGTTTCACATCTAGCTAGTTCGCTTAAAGTGTATGTTTCATCCTTTAGTTTAGCCATCATACTTTCTAATATTTTATGAGCCTCTTTATATCTTCTTAGCAACAAATAATTTCCTTCTATAGAAATAATCATATTCTTGACATACTCATCATTTTCGTGTACAGCTGGAATTGTTTCAAGTAATACCAACCTTTTTTTCTCTTTATCTATATAGTGTAAATTATATGCTGTTTTTGCTAATTCTAACAATTCGTGATAATTTTTGTCTATACCACTATATCTTATACTATCTCTTGCTTTTATATCCACTTCAATATCATAAGATTTTATATCACGTATATCTATATCCTCCAATGCCACAAATATGCTAAAAGTATTAGTGTTGCCATTTTTCACACTGGCTTCAAAGCTTCCTGGAACAAACAAATCTTCAACATATGTTTTAGTTATTCCATCCGATGTTTCAAAATCGTAATTTATTCCACATATATAACTTTCTTTTTTGTCATATTTCATGTCCTTAGATTTAATATACAAATCTTTTTTATCACTTATACTTAATGTTACCTTTGTGGCTGTTGGCTTAGTTTGAGTTGTAAATTTCATATCACTTTGTCTCTTAGCATTAAAAAGACCTCTATTAGTAATACACGGTGACGTATTAAGCTTTACTAACTTTCCAGTATTATTTGTAACCTTATACTCTATACATAGTAGCTTTTCACTTGGGTGAAGTTTATACTTTTTCTCAATTAAGCATCCATTTACATTATATACATATGTTGGTACAGGACTAGTTGTAAATTCTTCTAAATACTGCACTCCATCATACGAAGCTTCACTTGTCTTAATATCCATTATATTAAATTTATCATGACCTATACTTACAATTTCTATCATTTTAGATAGATATATTATATCTTGCTTTGGTTCTTGATAAATATATATACCATGATAGGGTGCAAAATTTGCACCCATAATAGAACTGTTTATATATATTCCTTGATTATTTGATTCTATATATTCTATTTTAGAATCCGAATTTAAACTCTTATTTAATCTTTTGTAAACCATTTCTTCCCCTCTACTTTAAGACAACAATACTACTTGTCTATATTATCTTGAGATTTGTTTTTTGATTCGTTATTTTTTCTAGAGAACAAGTTACGTATTTTATTTTTTATACTTACCCTTTCCTTCTTGTTTTTACTTTTTAATAGGTTTAAAGAGCCTATGTTTTTAGATTTTGCTATTTCAATTAATATTTCTGAAATTCTTAGATTATCATGTAAAATAGCATTAGGAGCAGTTATTACAAAATCTTCCTCTATAACAGATATAGTTCTATTTTGAATATTTTCTAAATCTATAACCACAGGGGTTGATGCTCCTTGATTAAAATCATAAATCATATCTTCTGTAATTTCCCCATTATTTGCAAGAACAAAATCTAATGCATGTTTACCTAGATATCTTTCCACTTCATTAACATGTTTTGCTAAAGTATATCCTAATGTTTCACCTGGTTCATTCATTAAATTAGCTATCATAACCTTTTTAGCTTTACTTTGTATTATAGCCTTGCCCACTTCATTTACAAGCAAATTACATATAACACTTGTATAAAGGCTTCCAGGTCCTATAACAATAACATCTGCTTCATTTATTGCTTCAATTACTCCAGGTGTTGGGCTCGCTTCTGTATCTTTTAAAAATATTTGTTTTATTCTACTCTTTGCCTCTAATACTCTTGGACGAATATTATCTTCACCAACCACTATCTCACCATTTTCAAGTCCAGCACAAAGTTTAGCTTTATCTAATGTAACTGGTAATATTTTCCCTTTTACATTAAATATACTAGATAGCTTTTGAACAGCAGGCGCAAAGCCGCCCATTATTTCTGTCATCGCAACTATTATTAAATTACCTAAAGAGTGACTGTTAACAGTTCCTTCTTGAAATCTATAACCTAAAAGTTTTTCCATTGCTGGTTCTGACTTTGAAAGGGCTATTATACTTCTACGTATATCCCCAGGTGGTAATATGTCCATTTCCTCCATAAGCTTTCCTGTTGAACCACCATCATCAAAAGTAGCAACTATTGATGTTATATTAGATGTATATTCTTTAAGTCCACTTAGAATATTAGATAGTCCTTTTCCACCGCCTATTATTACGACTTTAGGCCCTTTTTTTAACATCGATTCTGTATATAACAATCTGCGTATATCTACATTTTTTTCTTTATACGCCATATTTTTAAGTGTAATTTTCAATACATTTCTTTGTGCTAGTAAAAACGAGTATACTGTAGTAAACAAAGATAATGTAATTAACGCTATATACGCTATAAGTACTTTAGGTGTAAGTATTTCTCTTGTTGTTAAAGTTATTACTGAATAAGCGAGTGTAGCTATTGAAATAAGTTGAAGTATTATATATCTTTTTACTTTTATTCCAGGCTTTAACCACTCTAAAAAAGTTTTCATTTTTATTCTCCTTCTCCAAGTATTATAATTTCTTCTTCTAGCTTAATATTATTTGCTGTCAATACTTTTTCTTTTATATATTCTATTAACTGAGTTACATCCTTTGATGTTGCGTTTCCTTTGTTTACTATAAAGCCTGAATGCTTAGTAGAAATCTGTGCATCCCCAATACTATATCCTTTAAGGCCTAAGTCATCTATAAGTTTACCTACAAAATGTCCTTCTGGTCTTTTAAAGGTACTACCTGCATTTGGATATTCTAGTGGCTGTTTAGATTTTCTAGATTCCTGGTTTTGTTTCATCAAGTTTTCTATCTCTTGTTTATTTCCTATTTGTAATTTTAATCTTGTAGATAATATCACATAGTTGTTATTTCTAAAAATACTGTTTCTATATGAGAAATTACACTCTTCATTAGAAATCGTTTTTACCTCTAAATTTTCGTCAATGTATGTAACGTCAACTACTATATTAGCCATTTCCGAACCATATGCACCAGCATTCATATATACAGCTCCACCAATATTACCTGGAATTCCAGCTGCAAACTCTAGTCCAGACAATTCATTATCCTTTGCTATTATAGCAAGACGAGGCAATGTCATTCCGGCAAAAACTGTTACATATTCTCCATCTATATCTATATTTGCAAACTTGCTTCCAAATTTAATAACGATTCCTCGAATTCCACCATCTTTTACTAAAAGTTTACTTCCATTACCTACAACCGTTACAGGAATATCGTTTTCTTTTGCAAATGCTAGAACATTTTTTACATCTACCATACTTTCAGGTAATACTAAACAATCTGCATTACCACCTATTTTTATAGTAGTATATTTTTTCATTGGTTCATTGTATTTTACTTTAGAACCAGATATATACTTTTCAATATCTCTTAAATTTTCTTTCATAGTTTCACCCATTACATTGTACTTTGACATTTAGAATTATACCACACATATTATATTATTTCAACTTTGTGCTTTAAAATTATTCCAACAAGCTTTTCTAAATTATGTAATCTTTTGTTGCCATTTAAGCTTAAATATGTTATAATATAAGTGTAAGTTTTGTATTTAAAACCGTTTGATTGTTTCGGTTTAAATAATTTTGTTTATTATATTTGGAGGTAAATATATGACTAACGAATTGTCTCACGCTTTCATCCGACGCATAGTAAGCGAGTACCTCGATAACTACTTCGCCACTATCGAAAGTATTGCCAGAAAATACGGCAGAAGTCCTGAAAGTATTTCCAACATTCTGCACTTCGCTGTTCAAAACCCTGGCATCACCACCTTAAATACTGCTACCGCGATTGCTAACAAAGTAAAAAACAGTACAGAAAATATCGCCCGTACGTACCAGCGCTGGGAAACAGCTTTGATTCTTCGGAATCGTCCGGATATTGAAGCTGAGCTAACCTACCACAAGGCAAAGCTCGTGGAGCTTAAGCATCAGTACGATAGTTACAGCGACTACTCCACTCTTGAGTCTGACGCTCCCACTAAAACTGATATCTATTCTTCAATCAGAGCAACCCAAGCAACTATTAAACAGCTTGAAAAAATTCTTGCAGCATAAGGAGTAATTAAAATGATACATGAGTTTCTATCAAACAAACTTCCCCGGGATTTTATGGTAAAAAAAGATAAGGACTACATTTCTCCGCTTGAACACTTGGCTAAAAAGCATAACGTTTCAATCGCAAACGTCATCCATATTATCTCAGATTTTATTAAAGAGCATCCTCAAAGCAGTTTGAAGCCTTACCTCAAGCGTAAGCTAAAAATAGTGCTTGCCAAGGATTTCCGCGAATTCAAAGGCACTCGTGATGAGTTTACTGACTTATACGGAATTAGCGAGAAATACTTCGTTAAACTCATGAAAGAGGTTATCGAAGACACCACTATCCTTTCCGACAATTACGCAAGTAATCTGTACGCAAAACTCACTCGCGGTCATAACTGCAAAGTTTCGTGTATTCCCGTACGAATCGTTCGCATCGTGGGTGAATACTATGTAAATCCCACTGCAGGATTCACTCAAGAGGTTCTCGGTCGGATATATGATATCAGCGAATCCAGTGTCGCAGGTATCCTGCGTCGTGGAATTTCCGAATCTATATATGACGACTGCCTCGCAGATAAGGTATATGCAAAAGTCTGCGCATGCAGATATCTTACTTCTGAAACCAAGGCGCTTTATATTAAGGCCTTTGAACTTCGCGAAGTATAATGTCAATTACAACCGGTTCTATTGAATCGGTTGTAATTTTTTATCTGTATTTTAATTTTATATTTTTTATATTTTCACTTTACTTTTTGTTAACTTTTTGCTATAATAATTAACGTAATCGTGTGACATTAGCTCAGTTGGTAGAGCAGTAGACTCTTAATCTATTGGTCCGGGGTTCGAGCCCCCGATGTCGCACCAAACAAAAGCATCCTTTCGGATGCTTTGTTTTTTGCTACTTTGCAAGATTTGCATTTTTGTATCTGTCATCGCCTGTAACTTCTTTTATGACAGTAATCCAATCAGGTAACTTTACCTCTTGGTCTTCACAAGTGAGTTCAATCTCAAGAATCGCTTCATTTTCCCAATCAGGATAAACATCTAATTCAAAATATTGGTTCTCATAGAAAAAGCAATACCTATCTTTTCTAACAGTTGCAATCCCTTCCACAAGAAGTGCAATATATTCATCTTTGGAAATTCTTCTTTCAACTTCATCACGACTACACTCAGATAGCTTTTTCTTTTCAGTATAGTAATAAGAAAATTCACCATTAATACCTCTTTGTCTTACTCGTCTTTCAACTGCTGGATCAGTTCGCTTAAGGTAAGTTTGAACAATATTAGATTTAACCGAATGATTATCCCTAAGTTGTTCCTCAGACGGTAATTTTATAAGGAACTTTCTTTCTGTTTCAACTGGAGTAGGAACACCCATAGCTACAAATACCTCCTTAATAAGTCTATCAATTTTATCACTGAAACCTGTGGAATTGTCTATTACTCTTAAATGAGGATGACCAAGCCAAGCATTTCTCGTTTTTGTATCCACTTTTACTGCTTGTTCAGCTGATTCACTACGTGCTTCATTATTTTGAGTAGTGTAATATTCTTGTGCTCCTATAGCAGCAGTTACCAAATGAAATACTGCATCATAATTGTCACGGGCTTCCGTTTCTGTAAGTCCATTTTCTTTTAGTACTTGAAGAAAATCTGCATAATCCATATATGCTTTACTATCCAGCATACCTCTATCGTACAAAACAACTACATCTTTTTCAAAGAATTGTGCAACCCTTCTTATTGTCGCCTCTTTATTTACTCCTCGTGACATTATTACTCTTTGAAACTCTAAGACAGAAATTTCTTTTGGATTTACTCCAGAGATTATTACTTCTGTTGCCGTCTCTGCAACAATTATAACTTTGTAGCCTCTGTCGGTAAACACCCGGTCCAACTTACTAAGTGCTGTAGTTTTTCCCGCACAGGGCCCTCCTGTTATAACGTACTCGTACACTTTGTTCATTAATAATCCTCCTTTTATTAAAAAGATAGTTAAAATAAACGCCAATGGCATTATACCATAGCGTTTATTCAAATTCAATTGTTTAATTTTTATTTCAACCGTTTAAGGTAACGTCCTACATATTTTACTCATCAGGATTTATATGAACAACAACATCATATACATTTGGATATTGTTTCAATTCACTTCTTATCTGACCTGCAATATTATGGCTTGTTCTTACAGTCATATTAGGATCAACAGAGACTTTAACTATTAACATGTGTAAATTCCCCGTTGGTTTCGACTTAATACTATCCACGTGATTTACACCCTGTGTTTGTTCAATTAAATTTTTCATTTCATTAACTGTTTCTATATTGATGCATTTATCTATTAGTACGTCGTATGCTTCTTTAATAATTTTCACACCCGTTACTACCATTACTCCTGAAATTATTCCACCAACTATGCCATCTACAAAATAATATCCAAAATATCCACAAACAACACCTATTATTACCCCTAAAGATAAAACTATATCGTTTCGATGGTCCTTTGCATTTGATAATATAAGAAGGGAATTATATTTTTTAGATTGTTGTGTACAATAGAAATATAATATTCCTTTAACAATAATCGTAATTATTGGCACTATAATTAGAAAATATGAAAATGTAAAAGCACCTTTGTTTATTATGGATAAAATACTACTATATAACGTATCTCCACTTATCATGACCATAAATATCCCTATAATAAAAGAAGCTACAAATTCCGCTTTGCCATGTCCAAATTCATGGTCTTCATCCGCAGGTTTTTCAGATATTTTTCCACCAACATATGTTATGAGTGACGAAAAGACATCGCCAAAACTATTTACTGCATCTGCAATTAATCCTTGAGATTTAAATATTAATCCAACTATAAATTTTATACTAAGCAAAAAGAGGTTGGATATTATTCCAATAAACCCAACCTTTTTCGCTGCAATACTTGCTTTTTGCATGTTTACCCCTCTACTTTTTTGTAGTTTTAGATGTACTAGCTGTTTTCTTTTTTGTAGTCACTTTTTTAGCTGTAGTTTTTTTAGACTTTCTAACAACTTTTTTATCATTTGCTCCTGGTTTGTTCCAAGAAATATAATCACATTTTTTATTCTCATCATTTGTGTTATTTTCACAGATATAGAAAGTACGTTTAGCTTTTGACTTTCTAATTAGCACCTTACTACCACAATGAGGACATGGTTCTTTTATACTACTTACAATAGGTTTAGCATTTTTACATTCAGGATATCCCGGACAAGCTAAAAACTCTCCAAACCTTCCTCTTTTTATAACCATGTTTTTCCCGCAAAGTTCACATATAACGTCTGTTTCCTTATCCTGTAGTTTTACATGTTCTATAGTATCGCTCACCTTTTCAAGGTTTGTAATAAATGGTGTATAAAACTCTTTTAACATATCCACATGATTAAGGTTTCCTTCGGCTATATTATCTAATTTGTCTTCCATGCTTGCTGTAAAACCAATGTCTACTATATCCTTAAAATGTTCTACCATTATATTATTTACTACTTCACCCAACTCTGTAGGTATAAGCATTCTACCCTCTTTTTCCACATAGAATCTATCTATTAGTGTAGAAATAGTAGGTGCATATGTACTAGGACGTCCTATTCCCTTTTCTTCCATCACCTTAACCAAAGTAGCTTCGCTATATCTTGAAGGCGGTTCTGTAAACTTTTGTTCAAAGTTTAGTTTTTTCTCATTTAAAATCTCACCAATTTCTAATTTTGGTAATTCTTTAGATTCTTCATCTAAGTCCTCTTCATCTTGCTTTTTGCTATCTTCTTTTGCCTCTGTATAAAGAGTCATAAAACCATCAAATTTTATTACAGAGCCTGTTGCATTAAATATGTAGTCTTCTACATTAAATGTAACTTTTGTAAAGTCATAGATACATGCCGCCATTTTGCTTGCAACAAATCTGTTTAATATTAAATTATATAATCTTATCTCATCTTTACCAAATTCCGCTGTAACCTTCGCTATATCATTTAAATGAGTTGGTCTAATTGCTTCGTGCGCATCTTGTGCAGAAGCTTTCGTTTTATATGTTCTATTTAAATAGTAATTTTCACCATACGTTTTACATATATATGCTTTTGCCATTTTTATCGCATCATCTGAAACTCTTGTTGAATCTGTTCTCATATATGTAATATATCCCGCTTCATAAAGCCTTTGAGCAAGCATCATAGTTTTCTTAACAGGGAATCCTAGCCTTCTTGATGCATCTTGTTGCAAAGATGATGTTGTAAATGGTGGTGGTGGATTTTTAGACTTTTCAGTGATTTTAACATCCACAACTTTATATTTCTTTCCTTCAATTTTATCTACTATTTCTTTTACTTGGTTTCCTGTTTTTAAATCAATCTTTCCGTTTACATCACCGTAAAATTTAGCGGATACTGTTTTTGACTCATTTTGCTTTTCTAAAATAACATCCAAATTCCAATATTCTTCTGGTACAAAGTTTCTTATTTCTTGTTCTCTGTCCATAATTATTCTAAGCGCAACAGATTGTACACGACCAGCGCTAAGTCCTCTTTTAACTTTTTTCCATAAAAGTGGACTTATTTTATACCCAACTATTCTATCTAATATTCTTCTTGCTTGTTGAGCATCTACTGTATCCATATCTATTGTTCTTGGTTTTTTTATCGCCTCATTTACAGCCGTTTCTGTTATTTCGTTAAATTCTATTCTACATTTATCCTTAGCATCTATTTTTAGTTCATCCCTTAAATGCCAAGCTATAGCTTCACCTTCGCGGTCAGGGTCAGTTGCAAGATATACTTTTTCTTTACCTTTTGCCTCATCATGTATTGCTTTTATAATTTTGGCTTTACCTTTCATTTTTATATATTCTGCCTTAAAGTCATTGTCTACATCAACCGCAAAACGACTAGCCGGTAAGTCTATAATATGTCCCCCGGATGCTATTACTTCAAAATCTTTTCCCAAATATTTTTTTATTGTTTTCGCTTTTGATGGGGACTCAACTATTACTAATTTTGTAGCCACTATTTAATATACCTCCCACGTAATATTTGTACAATTTCTTTTGCTTTTTTAGTATTTTCATCGCTTTTTTCTTTTCTTAAAGTTAAATCTATTGCTTCTGCTAAAAGCAACATATCTTGTTCTTTTAGTCCTTTAGTTGTAACAGCGGCCGTTCCTACTCTTATTCCACTTGTTACACTTGCAGGCATAGTATCGTTTGGAACAGAGTTTTTATTTACTGTAATCCCAATACTATCTAATAAGTCGGTGGCTTCTTTACCCGTTAACTCTTTGTTTCTTAAATCTATTAACATTAAATGGTTATCTGTACCATTTGAAACTAATTTAAATCCTCTTTCCATAAGTTCATTTGCTAAAACTTTAGCATTTAGTACTACTTGATGTGCATACTCTTTAAACTCTGGCTTTAACGCTTCACCAAAACACACTGCTTTTCCAGCTATAACATGCTCTAATGGTCCCCCTTGTATTCCAGGGAATATTGTCTTATCTATAGCTTTGGCATATTTTTCTTTGCAAAGTATAAGGCCAGCACGTGGGCCGCGTAGTGTCTTATGTGTTGTAGTTGTTACAAAATCTGCATATGGTACTGGTGACATATGCTCTCCTGCACACACTAAACCAGCAATATGTGCCATATCTACCATAAGCAAAGCTCCTACTTCATCTGCAATCTCTCTAAATTTTGCAAAATCTATCCCCCTTGGATAAGCACTTGCACCAGCAACAATCATTTTAGGTTTGTGTTCCAATGCTTTCTTACGAACATCATCATAGTCTAACATACCTTGTTCATTTATTCCATAAGATACAAAGTTATATAATTTACCTGAAAAACTTGCTTTACTTCCATGTGTTAAATGTCCACCTTGAGATAAATCCATTCCTAGAACTGTATCTCCCGGTTTAAGCATAGCCATATATACAGCCATATTCGCGTTTGAACCACTGTGTGGTTGAACGTTTGCATGTTCTGCACCAAATAATTTCTTTGCTCTTTCAATTGCTATATTTTCTATTTCATCTATATTCTCACAGCCGCCATAATATCTTGCCCCAGAATATCCTTCAGCATATTTGTTTGTAAGTATACTACCTACTGCTTCTAAAACCGCATCACTTACGAAATTTTCTGATGCTATTAACTCTATATTATCCTTTTGTCTCTTGCATTCTTTTTGCAAGAAATTATATATTTCTTCATCTACTTCCTCTAAATTGTTATACATATTTCCAGCCTCCTAACCTAAACTATTATATACAATTGTTTATTTATTGTCAATGAACTGTATTTAAATACATCTTCATATATCATATTATTACATTAAAACACATTTTCCGACAAGCTTTATAGTGTATTTTCACCTGTGCACAATTGACATAAAGTCAAAAAAATGCTATAATTTGTATGTTGGCAAGGTTAATAATAAATAATAATTTAGATAAGGACATTGAATATTATGGCAAAACATGAGCGTTCAAGCACTACTAATAGTATCCAACACCGGTCCATGGTACTCTCTGCTGTAAACACCTACTTGACTTCCAACTTTATAACGCTGGAAGTTCTTGCACATACATATAACGTGTGTGGAAACGATATTCATCTTTGGTTTTGTCAAGCAGTAGCAAGAAGATACATCGCCCAAGACGACGTCTGTATAAATCTTATGCAAAAGCACGTACGTGAATATGAAAAAAAGCATCATATTAGAAACAGTTCTTTAAGAAGTATGTACCAACGGTCTTTTGAGGCTCGTGAAAAAGGACCAACCTGTATTAACGTTAATACTCTTTTAGACAGAAACAGAACAAAAAGCTAGCCACTACTTCAACTGTGGCTAGCTTTTATACTTAAATTTTAAATACTCCATTTATACTAAAAATTCTGTTATTATATTACAAATATTTTCTGTATTATTTTCATTATATGTTTCTATATATTTATTCCTAAATTTTATTAATGCTTCTTTATCATAAGAGTTGCTTTCAATCATTTGTAATATATCTTTTATGTTTTTAGATGTGCTATTTTTTAGTTCAAGTGTTAAATCTACATTTAGACCTCTAGCCTCATTATATGTTTCTATATCATAAACATACAAGAAAAGTGGTTTTTCAAGCAAACTTGCTTCAATAGCGGTTGCTGAGTAATCTGTTATTATATAATCTGCAAATTTCATTAAATCATATGTTGTAAAATTCCCTTTTGCTATGTACTTTTCTGCTACATGAACTTTATCTAATGGATGTAATTTAATAATTAAATTATATTTTTCTTCTTCTACACTATTTATTATATCTGTTAAATCTACACTACCGTTTTTTCTAAATGTAGGTATATATAATATTGTTTTCTTATTAGCATAATTACTATTTATGTCTAATATTTCTTTATTTCTATCTTTGCCTAATATATCATCTACTCTAGGCATTCCCACTACTTTTATTTTGTTTCTTGCAATGTTAAAAGCTTCACAATAAAAATCCGCTGTTACACTGCTTGCACACGTTACTATATCATAATTATTGTGCATCTTCATTGCTCTAGCTAATGAATCCAAACTACCTTCTTTTTTCCCTATAATTTGGTAACCAAATTTTTTTATTGCCCCCAAAGCATGCCATATTTGTATTACCTTAAGATCTTTTTTATGTTTTAAAATACTAATAGGAATAATATATGTGTCTACCACAACCACTTTAGATGTAGCTATGTGATACATCTGTACAAACGTATGTAATGCATACTCTAGCTTTGCTATTATTCCTTGTTCTATCTTTTTTGTCAGTATAATTTGAATAACATCTCTATCTAGTTGACTTATTTTATTATATAATAATTTAAAATCTATTGATGGAGTATTAGATTGTCTACTAATGTATGTTATTTTATTCTTTGTTTTTAACAATTTCAGTGGCAAATACAAAATATTTAATATACCTATCGCTATTTTTATAACCAGTCTTTTTATTTTAAACACCTACTTATTTATTCATTAAATTAAGTTCAGATTTTATTTGTGTTGTACTAATCCCTTCTGTTCTTGGTAAGTAATGAACATTGCAATATTCTCTTAAAGCTTCAAATTTTTCATTACCTTCCCAATCACTTCCCATTACAACTTCATCTGCACCATATTTTAATATGTCTCCCGGCTTTTGGTTCCAGTCATATTCTGGTATAACTTCATCTACATATTTTATAGCTTCTAGCATTTGTTTTCTTGTCTCATAATCATAATATGACTTTTTACCTTTTATAGCATTAAATTCATCTGTAGATATACCAACAATTAGATAATCTCCTCTTTCTTTAGCTCGTCTAAGTAGGTTAATATGTCCTTTATGTAGTAAATCATACGTTCCATATGTTAATACCTTTTTCATCTTTCCTTCTCTCCTTATACATTTTTCCAATTTTATTCATGTAATTTGTCTATTATAAACTGCATTAAATCTCCATGTGATTCATAACCGTATTTGCTCTTAATAGCATAATATTGTTCATTTAATTGATATTTTTTAATAATAGTAGCTAAATCTTTTTCGTTTTCTGCTACGAATGGTTTTAAATCTTGCCACATATCCTCATAAAGCCCTCTAGATTTAGAATATTTTTCATAGTCTTTGGCTATTATTCCTACAGGTATATCTATCGCAAATGCATCAAACATAACTGATGAATAATCTGTGATTACAAAGTCACTTACAAGTAGTAATTCTTGTGTCTCTATGTCTGTTACTGTAACATCTTTAGCCTTTCTTAAAAATGAGTGATCTTTAGAAATTATTACGTAACTACTATCTTGCAACTCTTTTTCAAGTACATTTTTGTCCAAGAAATATGCAAAATCATTCTCATCATCATTTTTATAATTATAGTCTCTCCATGTTGGAAGATACATAATTATCTTTTTGTCTTTATCTACATTTAACTTTTGTCTAATTTCTTGCTTTAACTGTTGGTTTTCTTTATTTTCTAATAAATACTTAACTCTAGGATATCCAAACTCTAGTATTCTTTCCTTAGGTATTAAGAAACTAGTCTCAAAATATTTGCTTACATTTGGATTGTCTATTAGTAAATAATTCATTTTTTGTATTGCTTTAAATTTATCTTTTTTATGATTATGATTTGTCAAAACTATTTCCTCTTCATTAGAGTCATATAACATTTTCTTAAGAGGTGTTCCATGCCATAAGTCTATCCATATTGCATTTTCAGGTTTTGCAAAATGTTTTGGTATCCAACTTTCGAATATAACAATCTTAGATGTATATAGTTTTTCAAAAAACTCTTTTGTATTAGGGTTTATCCTATTCTCTTCTTTAACTAAGTCGTTTTCCGTAGCAAAATAAATAGTGATATCTTTATCTTGTGACATTTGTTCATATAGATATCTAGAAGACCCCGTATACCTATAATCAAAACCTATAAATAATACTTGCTCTTTTAAAGGTTTATTCTCATATTTCTTATAGATCTTTTTATTAACACTTCTGTTTTTTAACACCTTTAACTTTTTCTTTGTTTTTCTAGCATTTGTTTGTAAAACATATGCTATTTTAGCATAAAGCTTAAATCTTGCTTCACTCTTTAGAGGGTGTATTTTATTTACAAGCTTTAACGCTCTAGATTTTATTCCAAGTTTTTTAATATCATATGTTTTGAATCTATTATACACTTCTCTTGCAAAAGATTTCTTTAACTTTGCCGGTGTTCTTTTATTATAATATAACAAAAATTTATTCATCATATAATTTAAGAAATAATATTTGTGTTTTTCATTCTTTATCTCTACTATACTTTCATCAAAAGCTTTAATAAAGCCGTTAACATGTCTATCTGTATTTAAATTAGATTTTGTTGTTGATGTCTCATTTGTTCTAACCGAATAAAGTGGTGATTGTATTAAAGAAACTCTATTTGCGCTCATACAAACTCTTACCCAAAAAGGAATATCTTCATAAATATATCTTTCACCATATTTAATATTATTTTCTAGTAAGAAACTCTTTTTATATAATTTGTTTACTGTAAAATAATGTTGTATTTTTAAAAGCTCCTTACATTCCTCTTGCTCTAAAACTTTCTTATGGAAAAAATCCTGTTTACTCACATAAGCATATTTACCTGTTTTTTGGTAATAGTATTTCCAATCAAAATATACAAAATCAGAATCATCTTGTAATATTCTGTTTAATGCTACTTCAAACGTTACTTGTTCTATAAAATCGTCCGAGTCTATAAAAGCAATATAGTCTCCTGTAGCCTCTTTTAAAGCTAGATTTCTTGCAACACCTTGTCCAGAATTTTCTATAGTAATTACTCTTATTCTTTCATCATTTATTCCGTTTAATATTTCCAATGTATTATCTGTTGAACCATCATTTATAACTATTATTTCAAAATTTTGGTATGTTTGATTAAGTATTGACTCAATACATTCTTTGATGTATTGCTCTGTATTATATGTTGGTATTATAACACTAATCTTATTTTTCATTATTTTTTACCTTTCTTAAAAATCCTCTTAATTACTCGTTTACTACAATCTCCAGAATCTAAATAATTAAACTTTTTATTAAAAGCATCATATTTTTCTTTACACTTTTCATAAGACTCTGCTATATTTAGAATTTCATTTTCCAAATCCTCTTGTGTTTTTACAATAGGTCCTGGTAGTTCATCTAAACTAAAATAAAAATCTCTTAATTTTCCTTGATATTCATCTAAGTCATACATATAAAATAGCATAGGTCTTTTTAGGTTTGCAAAATCAAAGAAAACACTTGAATAATCTGTTATTATAATATCACTTAAGATATAGCAATCATTTACATCATCATGATTTGACATATTGAATATAAAACCTTTGTATTTCTCAAAATCAAAAGAATTAGATACAAAATAGTGTGTTCTAAATATAATAACATAATCCTTTTCTAGCTTTTCTCTTAATCTATCAAAATCTATATTTAAGTTATATGTATAACCCACACCGGCTGTATGTTGATTGTCTCTCCATGTTGGAGCATAAAGTATTACTTTCTTATCATTCGGTATTCCTAAACTTTTCTTTAATTTATCTACATCTTGTTTAGTATGATTAAATAAATAATCATTTCTAGGATACCCCATCTCAACTATAACATTTTCCTTATTCAATTTTTTAAGATTAAATGCTGATGCAAATTTCTCAGTACAAAATGCCGATGGCGATAACATATAGTCATATCTTTTAGCATCGTCTTCGTATTTGTCTTTTATTTCTTTTAATGTATTTAATGCATTTCCGCCTTCAACCTGGATATCAAAACCAAGTCTTTTTAGAGGTGTTCCATGCCAACATTGAATATATTTTTGTGTTTTTTTCTTAATTAGATAATCTGGAAGTCTTGAATTTGTTATCCAATATTTGGCAAGAGACATATATTTATAGAACTCTTTAGAACCATATTTTATAACTTTTGTGTTTTTACTTCTTAAAAACTCATAATTTTCAGGTTTCTTAAATGCCCATACAAAAGTATAATTTTTAAAATATTTATCCTTAAGCATTTGTTTATATAGTGCTTTTTGACTGTCCGAAAATGCTCGTCCCATAAAGCTTTCAAATACTATTACATTGTCTTTTACTTTATACTGTATATAGTATCCAAAATATCTTACCTTTCTATACACTTTTATTAACATTTTCATAAACTTTCTCATTAATACATTTTTCTTGGCTAAATTAGTTAACCAACTTTTAATTTTTTTCATATAACCCCCACCATTTTTCTACATTATTGCTAATCTAAATTGTGCATATATTCTTCATATTTAGGTATTACATCCTCTGGCTTACCTTGTTCCATAATAACACCATCATTAAGCCATATAATTTCATCACATAGTTCTTTCATTGCTGCCATAGAGTGTGAAACTATAACAACTGTCCTATCTTCTTTAGAGATTAATTCTTTCATTTTGTTATAACTTTTTTGTTTGAACTTTATATCCCCAACACTAAACACTTCATCAATTAAAAGTATTTGTGTTTCAAGCATTGCAGTTATTGAGAATGCCAGTTTTGAATACATACCGCTAGAATATGTTCTAACAGGCTTATTTATAAATTTACCTAGTTCTGAGAATTTAATAATATCTTCTAGTTTCTCTTCTATTTGTTGCTCAGTAAATCCCAAAAGCATTCCTGACAAGAATATATTTTCATATCCTGTAAGCTTTGGTTGAAATCCTACACCTATAGACAATAATGATATTGTATTTCCATGTAAGTTTATAGTTCCTTTATCTGCTGAAAATATTCCTGCTATTGCTCTTAATGTTGTAGACTTACCACTACCGTTTTTACCTATTATACCTACTATTTTTCCTTGTTCTATTTCAAAGCTTATCCCTTTTACTGCTTCAAAATATTCAGATTTAGATTTCTTAAGTTTGAACAAAGACTTTCTTATGGAAAGCTTTTGAATTGTCTTATATTTTATATGTAGGTTTTTTACTGTAATTGCATATTTTTTCTTTTCCACTATACTCACCTAACTCATTACCTTTACATAGTTATTTTCATTTTTATATATAGTCTTAATCCCTATAGCACAAAGTATTATAGCTATAACAAACCATACTCCTAAAGACGTCCAATCTAAACCTTGTCTGTATAAAAGCGATCCTCTAGCTTGCTCTATTGCAAATGCTGCTGGATTTATTTTTGCAAGTATTTTTCCATAAGGAGCTGGTATTCTTGTTGTTACTGAATAAAATATACCTGAAAAATAAAATAGTAATTTCATTGCTATACTGACTAAGTTTGCTAAGTCTTCTACAAACACACCAAAATGTGAAAATATTACACATATACCAAATGTAAGTAAAAATAGAAGTACTAAAATTGGTACCATTTGTAACATTGTTAGACTAAGCGGCACTTTATAAAATGCCATAAGTCCTGCTACTATTAAAAGTGATACTAATAACTTAAAGAAATTTACGCACATCTTAACTAATACTAGTATAAACTTTGGAATATATACTTTTGTTACTATATTTTTATTTGAAGATATTAGTTTTACCGAAGTTGTTAAACATTTGTTAAAAAATGTCCATATTGTATTTCCAATAAACACAAATGCTAACATATACTTTTCGCTTGCATTAAAAACTGCTACAACCATAAATGCATAAACTAACATAAAACATAGAGGCTCTAAAAACCACCATAGCCATCCTAAATGTGAGCCTGCCACTTCAGATTTCAATTCAGCTTTTGTAGCATATATAGTATACTTATAATATTTTTTTATATCTTGTATGAATCTCTTCATTATTCCTCCCAACATTATCTTGTTTATATTTTTTATTGTATTTTGTCACACTAATATTATACTATAAATTCGACTTTAATGCAACCTAATTTAACTAGAAAAAGTGCACCACCAAAGTTACCAAAAACTTACTAATAAAAGAAAAAAACAAAACGTTAAACAATTGTCTAACGTTTTGTTTTATTGTTTGCTATTACTTTAATTTTTGATTTAAAACTCTTGCAAGATGCACTCCAGAAACAGACGCCTGCATAAGCCCACGCGTAAGTCCACCCGCATCTCCAATAGAATATAGACCAGACACACTCGTCTCAAAATTTTTGTCTATAGCGACTTCGTTTGAATAAAATTTAATTTCAGGAGAATATAACAGGTTATCTGAGTTTGCAAAACCCGGAACAACATTATCTATGGCTCTAATAAACTCCAAAATGTTGGTCATAGTTCTATAACCCAATGCTTGGGTAACATCGCCTGCAACAGCTGTTTTCAGTGTCGGTTGTACAGAATTGCGTGCAATCCAGCATTCATGACTCCTATGCCCTGTTAAAATGTCACCAAGTCTTTGAACAAGCACTTGTCCATTTCCTAGAAGATTAGCATTCTTAGCAATATTTCTTCCATAAAGTAAAGGTTGGTCAAACGGATAAGTAAAGTGATGAGAGCACAAAATCGCAAGGTTGGTATTTGTACTCTTTTTATCCTTGTACGAATGGCCATTAACAAGAGTTAAGTCGTCATCATAGACCTCTGAAGATACAAAGCCACTGGGATTTTGGCAAAATGTTCTCACTTTATCTTCATACGGCTTAAGCCTTCCTACAAATTTTGCTTCATACATAAGTCTATTTATATCTTGCATCACAAAATCCGGAAGCTCGTAACGAATACCAATATCTACGATACCAGCTTTATCTCGAATTCCATGCTTATCACACATATGCGCAAGCCAGTTAGCACCTTTACGCCCCACAGCAATTACAACATTATCTGCATAATAATTAATTGAACTCGCTTCAAGATTATGCGGATTCTCAGTCTCTACTCCATACACTTTTCCGTCTTTAATTAAAAGGTCGCTTACAACAGTACCCATCAAAAGGTCTACACCCATTTTAGTCAAGCTGTCTTGCATAGCTTTGTATAACTCATGAGCTTTCTCAGTGCCTAGATGTCTGATGGGAACTGAAATAAGATCTACACCATACCTTCTAGCTCTGTATTTATATGCATTTATTTCATCTTGAAATTCGACGCCTTCAACTTTCGGGTCTGCACCGTAAGAAAGATAAATTTCATCTGTATAACGTATTAATCTTTTTGTCTCTTCTACACCTAAATAATTGTGCACTGAACCTCCAACATAAATGTCATTATCCTGTTCATTAAAAAGACTGAGTTTACCATCTGAGAAAGCACCAGCACCTGAAAAACCATTAGTGATGTGGCAAAACGGCTTACATTTTACACACTTCCCACCATGAGCTACAGGACACACTCTTTTTTCTACAAGTCTTCCCTGGTCAACAAGAAGAATCCGCAGCTTATCATTAAGTTTCTTTTGCTCAAGAGCAGTAAATATTCCAGAGGGGCCGGCGCCTATTATGATTACATCGTATTTAGTCATTTTATTTCCTCCATAAAAAATATAATATATCCACATATCTATTAAGATATGATACCTAGAGTTAGTGCCCGTATATTATACAACACGAATATGATTATGTCAAACACAAACTAAAATGTGACAAAAGGCAACAAAACACCAAGAAATATTCTCAGTGTTTTGTATGTTATATTTATTATTTTTTCTGTACTTTTACTAAGCATCTTTTGGAAGAGAGTCCCTCTAATTAGTAGGATATTTGTTCGCAACTATTGTTGATCAGTACCCACTTGTTCATTCTTCTCTACAAATCTTACTCCCTTTATTGTTACTTCTATTGTATACCCGTTATAATGTTCTTCTGTTATGCCTTGTTTTTGTAATGCACTCATTACTGCATCTCTTAATCCTTCATCTGTTCTTATATCATTCAGATATGCTTCCGCCCATACTGCTTGAGCTAAATTTTTCACTTCATTAAGATTTGTTTTATCCACGGCACCTTGTGCTTTTTCTATTATTCCAGTATTGTCTAATGACAAAATAATTGTTCCTGCTAATATTATCATTACTATAATTGTTATTACTAATATTACTAATGATACACCTTGTTTATTTGTTTTTAAATTTCTCATATATTTTTCTCCCCTCTTATTATTCTTATCTTAATTTTACTGTTATTCTATCTTCCGTTACTTTTATCTCATAGTCTTCTAATTGATTTTGTGGGATTTGTTGCATCATTTCACCTATTACCAGTGCTTCAAAACCTTCTAAATCTACATTGTTATCATAAAATTCTAAGTAGTTATTTGCAAACGCTTGTCGTGCAATGGTTCTTACCTCACTTAAATTATATATTTTCACATATGCTTTTGTCTCTACATTTTCAACTTTGTTATTTTTTCTCATTTCCCCAGCTCTATATATGGCAGAATTATTTGTTGCAACAACTAACGCAGTTGTAGTAAGTGCTATTGCTATAGCTGCCAATGCTAAAGAAATTATTGATGTTCCTCTTTTTCCCTTAATCATATTTGTCCTCCTTAGTTTGTTTTAATCTATCACATTTTAATATACAATGTCAACAAAATTTATGTTACATTTATGTTACACTAATTCTGTATTCACACTTTTTACATAATTCATGCGAGCATTTATTATTTTGAAAATCTTGTATTATCTTTTGAGCTTTAGGCAGTCTCAATATTTCATCTAAAGGCGTATCAAATATATTGCCTAGCGCTATATCCCCATTATTGTCTACACAACATGGCACAACAGTACCATCTACTAAAATCGCTATTTGTTGTCTTAAGCCATAACACGGACCCTCCACCACATTTTGTGACTGTAAATCCGGCCAATTAAAAGGTTGTTTTATACTAAGAAATATATTATCTTTAAGTTTTATATCTTTTTCATATGATGTGTTTTGAATTACTTTATTATACTTTTGCTCTAAAACTTTAATTATTATATCGTTATTGTTTATACTATTTTCATTATCGTTCCAAAGCTTATATCTTATGATTACCCCTAAGTTATTTAATTTTTCTGCTGAATCTATAACCCCCCTTAAATACTCTTGTAATTCTTGCTGTTTGTCATTTTCAAAACTATGTAAAGATACGTTTAGTTGTCTAATATCTTTTAATATATCCCACTTTTCTTTTAATAGCGTTCCGTTTGTAGATATGTTTACTTTCAATTTATGCTTTTTACAAACTTCTAGTATTGCTCCTAAATTTTGATGTAATAATGGTTCCCCTTTTACATGCAAATATACATAGTCTGTATATGGTTCAATTTGTTTTGCAATATGTTCAAACTGTTCTACACTCATAAAAGCCTTTGCCCTTTTTGTTTCAGGGCAAAAGCTACAATGCATATTGCAAATATTTGTTATTTCTACATATATCTTTCTAAATCTTTTCATATACTACTTTCTTACTTTTCCTCTTATACTTAAAAATTTATTTGCTGCTTCTTTAGAATTATGTGGCGCCATAAAACACGCAGCCGCAAAGGTTGCAGTAATTAGAAACATAATTATCTGGTCCGACATACTCTCAAATTTTGGAATATACGTCATGTTGTTTTTAGAAGAATATTTAACCTTTACTGTTTCATATTCACTTATACCTAACGGCACTGTATCTAAATGTATCGTTTCTGTTTTTTTCTTACCATCTATGCTATATTCTATTACAACATCATATTCATCGAATAATGCATTTTTGCTTATTTCAGTTACTGTTCCATCAACTTGTTTATCATATGCAAACAGGTTAGTAAAAATAATTAACAATGAAAATAATGATAGCATAACACAAAAGGAACCTAAAATATAAAATATTATTTTTGTGCCAGTCCCACACTTTGCTTGATTTTTAACTTCATTTTCATTAACAAAGTTATTATCCATATATAACCTCCATATTTATTATTCTATATGTTGTTTTTTATTGCTTGTGCTATTTTTAATTTAGCATCTCTTTCCTTAATAGACTCTCGTTTGTCATAAAGTTTTTTTCCTTTGCAAAGAGCAAGCTCTACTTTTACATATTGTTTTTCAAATCCCATTTTGTATGGAATTAGTGTGTAGCCTCCTTGGCTTACTTTACCTAATATTTTAATTATTTCAGACTTGTGTAATAACAATTTTCTATCTCTTAATTCTCCTACATTATTTATATTACCCTTATCATAAGGGGCAATGTATACGTTTTTAAGAACGGCTTCGCCATCCTTTATTAAAGCAAAACCATCTTTAAGATTCACTTTAGCTTCACGTATAGACTTTACCTCTGTTCCCTTTAACTCTATTCCACAAATATATGTGTCTATCACTTCGTATTTAAAATTTAACTCTCTATTTGTTGCAATTACTTTCACGTTTAGTCTCCTTTTACTTTGTTTATATATATTCTTCTTAATTCTTCTTTCCCTGTTCCTACAGTAATGTTATCCCAAGGCAAAACTTTCTTCTCGTTTATTATTTCTAAATATGTTTTTAGCTCTACCCCTGTTTTGTTTAGCGCTAAGTTCCAACTGTCTACACAAAATAGCGGTTCTAACATATCGTGACGGGCACCTTGCTTCCATGCTTCGTATATAACATCGCCAACCTTTTCGTCGCCTCTTGCAAGCATTGTCTCTATAACCGATTGTTTTCCTTCTTCACTGGTTATTATAACATTTTCGTTTCTATTTTTATCCTTTACATATCTTACTTTTATTTCAAGATTTTCTGCATTATTTACTGCGCACCACTGTGACGGAGTATGAGGCTTAGCTTTAAAATTATACAAATTAATTTCTACTATGTATTTATCTGGCGCTTTGCTATATACATCTTTATACACTTTACATATTTTGTTAGCTGTATTGAGAATCTTTGCAAACTCCTCATAAGTTTCACCTGGTACTCCAATAATATATTTTAGTCGTATTTTGTTATATCCAGCTTCAAATACTTGTTTAGCAATACCTAGTACGTCTTCCTCTTCAATTTCTATTCCCAATTTGTTTCTAAGCTCTTTAGTAGGAGCCCCAACAATAATACTCGGATAATCATTGTTATCTTTCATATGTTTTAAAACCCATAAATTATCCCTATTTAGTTTTACCTCCATAAAAGATATATTTTTTACTTTTGGTCTGTCTAAATCATTTAGCCTATATATTATTTCTGGGAATCCTGGATATGTACCATGACAATTTGTCATAAGCATAACATCAGTATTACCCGTTGCATTCATCACTTTTCTAGTTTTTATCAGAGCTTTATCTATACTTATATATTGTGGCGTACCATAAGCATACTTGTGTGTACACGTTATACATTTCTTCTCACATCCACAAGATAATTGCACTATGGACTGGTCCATAATTGTTTTAACAGAAGGTATTACAACATTTTTAGGTGTTTCCTTTCTATCTATATCTATTTCTTTTATCATATATACATTTTCTGTTGTAATACCCGGTATATATACCCCTGGTATATCTTTCATATTACTTAACATTTCCTGTTTTGTAATAGTTTTATCTATTTTATTTATTATATCTTTAATAACTAATGCAGCTTCACCAATTATATATATATCTACAAAGTTTTCTAAAGGCTTAGGGTTAAGAATAGCACTTCCTGTTGCAATTACAAGCGGGAATCCTTCGCATCTTCTAGCTTTTAATATTGGGACTCCGCCCAAATTAAGCATATTTAACATGTTTGTGTACATCATCTCACTCGACATAGAAAATATAATGGCGTCCATATTTTTAAGCGGCGTCTTTGATTCTAATGTATATAACTTTTCATTATTATCTCTTAAAATCTTTTCAAAATCCGGCATTGGTGCAAATGCTCTTTCACACCATACTTCTCTTGACAAATTTAATATATAGTATATTTCCTTTAGGTCAAAATCAAACATACCCATTTCATACACAGCTGGAACAGATACACAGACTCTTTTGTTAACAAGACTTGCGTTTTTAATAACTTGCCTTGCTTCTCCTCCCGTGTATCTTGCAGGTATATCTATGTTTTTTAATTTATCTAAAGCTATCACTTAAATAATTCCCCTTTACTTCCAAGCTAGCGTTTGTTCCAATCGTACACATTCAAATGTATTATATAACACTCTTTCTAATACATTCATCTTACCTTTAATAGGTTCGTTTTCAACAAAGAATATCTCTTGTTTGTCTGCCGTAAGCATTGTAGCAAACGTTTCTGCTCTATCTTCCTTGTCTGAATATTTTGCATAAGGTGTAACGAAATATGCTCCAGGTTGTCCATCGTATATATACTGACTTGTTATTTTATCTAAATCTTCTGTATAAGCAAATCCTTTAGGATTATATTTGGTCCAATCTGAATATGCAGATGTTTCGTCTTTTTCTAATCTTACATAGTAATCTAATATATGATAGTACTCATGATGCATTGCCCTCTCAATATCCGTAGTATTACTCATGTATATATTCATTTGTCCAATTGAATTTCTATTTGCTAGAGCTTCTACATCCGTTGTAAAATAATCTACTAGATATATAGATATTTCGTAACCATGACTTTCTATCTCTTTTGCTAAATCTTTAGGATATTTTGAAAGCGCATTATTTATATCTTTTAACATATTAAAGATAACCGTATCGTCCGTTACTGCTATAGCATTTATACTATCTAGACCAGGCATCATACCATAGTATATGTCTATATCATATTTATCTTCAATGCTATTTGCTATTCGTATATTATAGTTTTCCATGTCTATATTACTATCTACTTCTATCATATCTATAGTGGCTAAGTCTACTTTGCTAAGTCTATCCGTTGTAACTAAAAATATTCTTACGCCCCCCACTACAATTACTATAGTAAAAAATATCATTAAAGAAACTACTATGGCATATTCTTTAGGCATTCTTTTTTCTTTTGTCACTTTTTCCTCCTATAGTTCCTCACTAATTTCTTTGATATCAAAACCACCTTTTAAATATTCAGCAGTTATATTCAAAACATTATCATTTGTTATTTGTAATACTTTTTCATCTATTGTTATTACTATTTTTTGGCACTGTTTTACACTTTGCAACTCATTTATGCAATTTGCCATCTGCTCATATATTTTTACTAATTCTACGTTTTTATCTACATTTGTATAATCTATACTAAGCACTGTAGTATCTGGCATTAAACACAAACTGTTATATTCTAAGCCAAATCTAATCCAAGCATTTCTAATAAGTGTATACTTGTTTTGTATCTCCATTACTTTGGCCGTGGTATCTTTTTCTAAAGCATATATAAGGCTCAATTGTCTTGTATCTTTATTTATATCTTTAAATGTAGTTTTAGTTACCGGAACAAAATGAACCTTTTGTCCTTCTACCTCAACTTCATATGTGTATTTCCCGGCTACAGAATATACGTAATTTGCATCCGTTATTTTATAATCATGTATGTTATATGTTGTTTCAACATATTCCTTTAAATTATTTCTAGATATTAAATATGTTACTATATCTCCACAATTTAAACTCACCATAGTCCATGATGTGAGCGCCATGGCAATTATACTTGTTATGTATATTACTTTTTTACTATGTTTTATATATTTTACAAGTCTATGTTCCAATATGAACTGGTATATAAGTTTACCTGTAATTATTCCAAATATTAATGACATTAACGTTGTACCAGTACTTGCTATACAGTTCCAATTAAGTTCACCCTGCATAATCATACTAGCTACAAACACAGTAAATGTTCCTATAACACTAATCAACACACCATCTATTTTCTTTATACTCCCTATAGTCCCAACAATATATAGCCACGGTATAAAGTTAAACCAAAACGGTCCTGTAACTGTTAAATCAGATATTATAAACATTAATAGTACAAAAATTAATGACTTAGTAAATATTGTTTTTCTCTCTATTTTAGTAAGATAAATTTCAGACATACTCTTACCTCTTTTCTTGGCTTTATTATATATTAAAGCTTATATATAGTCAACTATTTTAAGTCTTTTGAATATACACTATTTTAAGTCTTTTGAATATACACAAAAGAAAAAATAACAAACTTTAATTTTTATAATACAATCACAAATATAATTAGATTTATTAAATAAATATCTTTTATCTACAAATTCATATTTTTTCTTAAATCCTTTTAGCTCGTATATATAATCTGCTGAACTATCCATGTTACAAGCATTTAATACAACAAAGCTTATACTTAAGTCTCTTAGTTTCTTAACATATTTTGTAAGGCTTCCTTTAGGAAATCCTACCTTACATATTCTAGGAGCAAAACAGACTTTTTCAAGTCCTAATAATTCACTTAAATATGATGCTTGTTCATTTAAAACAATATAGAATGCTCCTATTTCGAATATACATATTATGTTTTCATTATCCAAAAACACTTCGTTAAATAACTCATAATACATAAAAAACTCCTAGTAGAAGTACAGTAGACATAAAATAACTTTTTTTTACGCCTTACCATACTCTGCTAGGAGTATACTCCGCTTATGAAATTGACGTGCACCGTATACAATACGTTTTAATGTAAACTTACCTCGCTCTCGCCTATACATACGCCCTTGTACTGGCACCGCAAGTGACCAGTGCTACTTCTTTATGTAAAGTGACGGGCGAAAACCGTTGTTGTAGTACGCAAGGCTAGGATGGCCGTTGCCACGGTACGAAACTGGGGAGCCCGAACCACTGGAGAAGAAGAGGCCTCCGCGAATACCACGGTTATTGCTAGAGCTGCCCTCCATTGTCCATTCCTTCATATTTCCTGCCATATCATAAACGTTGTTTACATTTGCTGCTTTTAATGCTCCTGTAGATAATGCCCACCATGTTCCACTTGCTTTTGTTGAACTTGCTGTTGCTGTTTGATATGTTCCAAATTCAAACTCAGTTTCTTCAGATCCAGGATTTACTTCATATTCTATTGCATATTTTGCTCCTTCATTTAAATCTCCTGCTGCTATTACGTGATTAGAATGATTACCATAACTTGTACTATCTGTTACACTTGTTACAACATTTCCTTTTCCATCTTTCGCTTTTACTTCCAACCACCATTGTAGCGTTGTATCCCACTGCACCCCATATGTTAATGTTGATACTACTCCATAATTTGTATTTGTTGCTGGATACATACTCCTTGCTACCTCTACTGCTCCATTTGTATCTTCTGACATACTATTATTTTTTGTCCATGGTATGTATGTATATGGTATTTTCCCC
>JAZRUV010000011.1:0-12726 GCA_045652705.1 Clostridia bacterium | reverse complement strand
TGTTTGGTTAAATCTTTTGAATACGACATTCCTCGTGCAGAAGTATGTTGTAATATTGGTAGGTATTTTATTTCAAAAAAACAATACTCTATAGCTATATTTTGGTTAGAACAAGCCTTAAATAGCAAATATGATATTTCCTCAGGTGGTTTTTTCTCAAAAGATTATTATGATTTTATACCGTATATAGAATTATGTGTTTGTCATTACTATTTAGGAAATACTAAACTTGCTATAGAATATAACGAAAAAGCAGGTGGTATAAAACCCAATGATACAAGTTATTTGAATAATAAAATATTCTTTGAAAGCACAGAAAAAAATCCTCTTTAATGAGGATTTTTTATACTTTATATTCTTTGTTATTATTTTGTTTCTTCTACTACTTGCTCTTTAGCTTCCTTTCTCTTTGTAAACATTGTTAAAACTATAGCAAGTGCAATTAACATTATTGCCATATTAGCATATCCTGCTACAAATGTAATTTGAGTTAATACATACAACACCGCATAAATTAATGCTATCACTGGTATTTTAAATTTAGCAACTTTACCCTTAATTGCATCATATATAGCCATACCTACAATTAACATTGCTGTTGTAGCAACAAGTAGTAATAACGCTATATATGCAATTAGTATTGGCCAAACAATTAGTCCAAGGCCTGTAAGTGCAAGTATTATTAAAAGTATAGGTAGTATTAATGCTAACATCAAAGTTATAACAGATGCTATAAGCCCAAAAGTTGTTTTTGCTTTAAATTTTTCACAGGCTCTTTCTACAATGTTGTTTGGCTTTCTAGTTACAAGCCATGTTATAAAAGTATATACTATAACTGTAATTATTCCTTTTGTAATTATTCCCATCCAATCAGTTTCTTGTTCTACTTGTTCTACTAAAGATTTAACTGTAGCTTCAGGATATTTCTCTTTTAAAGTTGCTGCATCTGCAGAAGTCTCAACGTAAATATCCCCTTTTATTTGTTCATTTTCAAGTTTTAAATCTGTAGTAATTGTCCTAAGGTCACCATCTATTTTTCCTGTTACAGTTGTTTTTTCTGTTACAGTAGCTATCACATTTCCTTTTACAGTTCCAGAAATATCTAAATTGTTCGCTACTATAATTACATCATTTTCTATAACAGCATTTTCTTTAATTTGAACTGTAGGTGCAAATATTATGCTGTCTGATGTAAGTTTTCCTTCTATAACTACATTATTTGCATATATAAAAGAGTTCTCTACTTCGCCTTTTATTGTTACCATATCTGAAGATATAATAGCATGCATTCCTTCAAGGTTTTCATTTACATCTATTGTTGTACTTCCAAAGCTTATACCAGAATGATTTACATCTTTATCATAAGTGGCTGCATTTACAAACATATTAAAAAATGGTAAATCTATATCTGATTGTTCACTCAACTTATATATATCTTCATACATTCCCATATGAAATAATCCGTCTGCTGCATGTACATTTGTAAGTGATACTAATACGACAAACATTACCATTAAAATACTAAAAAATTTCTTTGCCATTTTTAGTCCCCCCTCTATGCTAGTATTTTATACTTTTTCTTGCAAAATAGCAAGAGGAGGGGCTAATATTACACATTATTACAAAATTTTATTCATTTAAAAAATTCATAACTAAATCTACAATTACGTTTTTCTCTTTAGGATTGGATTCGGCTATAAGAAGTGTTAAGGCGGCCAGTGTATTATTGTCTATTATTTGTTTATCATTTTTATATAATATATCATAATAATTTAGGAAGTATATGAAAAGTGTTGCAGCTACCCTTTTGTTTCCGTCTATAAATACGTGGTTTTTGACAACGAGATATAAGAAATTTGCTGCTTTTTCTTCTATGCTTTTATATACATCTTGTCCATCAAAGCTTTGATAAATATTACCAATTATCCCTTCTAGTCCTTTGTCTCTTTCAACGGCAAACAATGCACTTTCTTCATTAAATCTTAATGTGTTTATAATATTTATACACTCTTTATATTGTATTTTTCTTTCATCTATACTACCCTTAAATTTCTTTAGTGTTCTATGGTCATAATCATCTAATAAATTTAATGCTTTTGAATAACTACCAATAACTTTCAATATTTGCTTGGCATCAGTTGCTTCTAGTCTTTCATCCATTCTACTTGCTATATCTATTAGCTTTACAGTCTTCTCTAAGTAATCTAATCTAGCTTGGTTTATAGCATATCCTTTTAACATATAATCTTTTAATATTTTATTTGCCCACTGTCTAAACTTTATGCCTTGTTTAGATTTTACTCTATAGCCAACAGATATGATTACGTCTAAATTGTAGTAATTAATAGGTTTAGTAGCAAATTCGGAATTTCCGAATTTAGTCATTGTAGCATTTTCTTCTAACTCGCCCTCACTATATATGTTCTTAATATGCTCATTAATAGTAGATTTAGCTTTTCCAAACAATTGAGACATCTGATCTTGAGTAAGCCAAACTGTCTCATCTTTTAAATTCACCTCCAACTTTACATTTTGTCCTTCAAATAGAACTATTTCATTATTATTTTTCATACAACCACCCTCCTTGCGTGTTATTATAAACGCTACAAGAGTATAAGTCAACACTTATGGTAAAAATCACATAATTTTTCAAGATTTTTCCACAAACATAGAAAAATTATCACCTTATATTTAGAATTTTCCTTTATCTTGCTTATTATCTTGCTTAATTTTAAAACAGATGCTGTTAATACAACATCTGTTTTAGTATTTTATTCATATATTTTTACAACGCAACGTTAAGCCCACTTGCAATTATTTCAGATATTTTTAAAAGTACACTATCTATCTCTTTTGGAGTAACTATGTAATTATCTGTATGCAAAGCATTAGCTATCATTGTATATCTGTCATCTCTATCAAATAACGAAAATAATTCGTCTACTTTGCTTTTATCTAATCCGTGATTCATATAATTTGTTGCTTCATCTTTTAAATTATCTGTTAATTTGTCTATAGCTTCATTTGTAATAGTTGCCATATCTACTACTAAAGGTACGCCCACTGCTATTACTTCCGTTCCAAGACTTTCTCTGTTTAATGCTTTTCTTTTATTCCCTATTCCAGCACCTGGTGTTATTCCCGTATTTCCTAGCTGAATTGTTTTGCCTAGTCTATCCATACTCATCGATGCTAAACTATCTATTACAATTAAAACTTCTGGATTTACTATTTTGGTAACAGCTTCTACAATTTCTTCTGTTTCTATTCCTGTTGTTCCAAGTACCCCAGGAGATATTGCAGATATCTCCTTTGTTCCAGGTTCAACAAATTCCTTTGCATACTTTAACATATGACGAGTTACATTAACAAACGAAACTACCTTTGGTCCTAATGCATCAGGTGTTACTGCTTCATTTCCAAGACCCACTATTAAAATATTATTTACTTCTTTACCTATTAATATCTTTATTTGATTTGCAACAGCTGTTATAACTGACTGTTTTTGTTCTTCCGTTAAATATTCTACATCTTTTATTTCCATAGTTATATACTTGCCTATATCTTTTTTAACAGCATTTTTACCATTTTCATTTAAGACATCTACCGTAGTAGTTTTTATTATATTTTCTGTTACGCTTTCTACTTTAATTCCATTTATTTCAGTTAAATTATGTACTTGTTTATATG
The DNA here is from genome assembly GCA_045652705.1 of Clostridia bacterium. Taxonomy (GTDB): domain Bacteria; phylum Bacillota; class Clostridia; order TANB77; family CAG-465; genus UMGS1649. The sequence goes on along the minus strand of JAZRUV010000011.1, from coordinate 9,036 downwards.
TATCTACCCTTTCATCCGCCATATCCGTTCTGAAGTTAAAATCTTTCATAAAAAACACCTCTTTAACATTATGGTTCAAATGAGGTGTTTTTATTTAATTTATATTATTCAATTTTAAATTTTAATCTATTTTACATAGCAAGTATTATTTGTTTTAACCCAATCACAATATCTACTTTACCTGTTTTTGAATTTTCATCATATGCGTTAAAATCTAGCATCAAATTTTCCAAATGTTCTAGTGAATAGTTTGAACTCGCTGACTTTAATTTAGAATATGCAAAAGGATGTATTCCAAGCTCTTTTGCTATATCTACACTTATTCCTGTTTCTCTTATTCTTTGTTCCATAAGCTTTATTTGGTATATTTGTTTTATTTGTTTAAACATCATAGAAGAAATTATACCAATATATGTTCCCTGTGCTAACATATCTTCTAAAAGTGCTATAGCTTCTTTTTTGTTTTTGCCCATTACCTCATCCATAAGGTCAAATATTTTTGCATCAATTGTCTTTGAACAAATCTTGTCTATAACCTCTTTAGTTAAACTTTCACCTTGGTCTAAATAAGCTACTATTTTTCTAAACTCATTTATTAATATTTGCTTGTCCTCTGTACAAACAGAAACTAAATATTTTGCTACTTCATCAGATACGTTTACCTTGTATGCGTTAAGCATCCTTTTTACAAAAAACACAGCATCTTTTTCATTTAGCTTGGCAAATTCCACACAAACAGCATTTTTTGTTAAAAATTTATATTCTGATGTTCTTTTATCCACACTTTCCTCAGTTATTACTATAACAAGTTCTGGATTTGTAATATTTTCAAGTATAGCTTTATTAAATTTTAAGCAAGTATTTTTTATAACAATTAGCTTCTCAAGACCAAAAAACGATACACTCTCACAGTAATCTTCTAACTTATCTACATTTGTTTTATCTAATACAAAAAAGTTAACACCAGCTTCTAAATTAGAAAAACATTTTTTAATTTTTTCTACGTAATTTTCTACATCATATTGTTCTGTTCCATAAAGTAAATATACACCATGAGGCTTTTTGTTTTTTATATCCTCATCTAATATTTTCAAGCTCATCTTTTAACTCCTTCATTTTTTCCATTGACCTATTTGCATAGAAAGTATATCTTTCCTTTTTATCTCTTATCTTCTTATCTGACGGCTTAATAATTCCAAAATTTGCATTCATTGGTTGGTAATCTTTATTCTCTGTAGCAATATATTTAGATAATGAACCTAACATTGTCTCTTCTGGGAAACTAAAATCTATTCCTTTTAATTTTGTAACAATGTTATATGCAACCATAAGTCCACTCGCAGCAGATTCAACATAACCTTCTACTCCACTTATTTGCCCCGCAAAATACACGTTAGGATATTCCTTCATACTAAAGTCGCTGTTAAGTATCTTTGGTGCATTTATATATGTATTTCTGTGCATTACTCCATATCTTACATACTCTGCATTTTCAAGTCCTGGTATTAAACCAAATACTCTTTTTTGTTCCGCAAATTTAAGGCTTGTTTGAAAACCAACTAAATTATACATTGTTTCATTTTCATCTTCTTTTCTAAGTTGCAGTACAGCATACGGTTTGGTTCCATCTTCTTTGTATAGTCCCACTGGTTTTAGCGGTCCAAAAACTAATGTGTTATCTCCTCTTTTTGCCATAGCCTCAATTGGCATACAGCCCTCAAAATGTTGTAGTTCTTCTGCACTTACTTCAGTCTCAGAGATTTTATCAAAAGAGTGTCGTTCTGCACTTTCTGCATTTAGCAGTTCATTATAGAATACGTCATATTCTTCTTTAGTCATAGCAAGATTTAAATAATCTCCTACTCCAATTTCACCATATCTATCTTTTCTATACGCCTTCGTCATATCTATACTCTCTGCCAGTACAATTGGTGCTGCTGCATCATAAAAATACAGTTTATTCTTACCTATTAGTTTTGCTATACTTAAAGATAATGCATCGCTTGTAAGAGGCCCTGTTGCAATTACAGTAATTCCTTCTAGTTTATCTAAATCTGTTACCTCTTCATAAATAATCTCAATATTTTTATCGTTCTTTATATTCTCAGTTATATACTTAGAAAACTCTTCTCTATTTACCGCTAAAGCATTTCCAGCAGGAACTTTAGATTTATATGCTGCCTCTACAAATATGCTATCTAGCATTCTCATTTCTTCTTTTAAAAGTCCACAAGCATTTGTTATCTGTTCAGACTTTAAAGAATTGCTACATACAAGTTCAGCAAAATCATTAGATACATGAGCCGGACTTTTTTTGTTAGGCTTCATTTCATAAAGTCTACATTTTATATTATATTTACTTAGAATATGTGCACACTCACATCCAGCAAGTCCTGCACCAATTATATTTACTACATTTTGTGTGTTCATTTAATCTCCTTAATTTTGACAAAACTTTATTTTCTTTTTATACTTCTACAATATATTTCGACATAAAATACACTCACATTATACTATAATTTAGTTGTATTAACAATACATTAATACATTTAAACCTTTTTCATAAACCTTTTTAATATATTTATTATATATTATTTACCCTTTTTTGGCAGTCCGGTTACCCCCGGACTGTTTTTTATTACCTTGACAAACTATGTAAACCGTTATATAATTTAGTAGCTAAAAATATAATAGTGTGTTTAAACTTATACACTTACAAATCTAATTTTAATAAAGGAGATTTTTTATGCGGAAAATGAAGAAACTTTTTAAAGCACGTAATAGGCTTATACCTTGGTGTCATTGGTCAATTATCCACTTTGCACTTAATGCAGCAAGCTTACTGATACTATTTGTGACATCGTTTTTTACAGAAATTACAGTGCTTAGACTTCATTGGCTAATTTCTTGTCTTGTACAATTAATTCCAATTTGTCTCATCCAATTTGTAGCTTGGATTTTTGAAAAAAAACTTTCTAAAAATGCTTTAACTATAATTTACAGGAAATTAGAAGAAAGTAAGATAAATTTCAAGAATGTTGATATTGTCATTAAAGATAATAAACTGTATTCGTGTAACATTCATGTAAACGGTGGAATTTCTACTAAGAAACAAATTGATGAATTGCTACTCATTATCCACGATATAAATCGCAAGCTCGGCAATGGTTATAACATTGTAGTCGATTCATTCCAATATGATAATGATAAGAATGCGGAGAAATAGCTATGGAGAAAATAAACAGACTTCTTAAAATAAATAAAAACTTTTTAGGGCTCACTGTAATTTCTTGTGCAATTTTTATTGTTCTATTTTTCGTTCTACTTTTAGTTGCTACAACTCATCCTATTTTGATGTTGTTATCCGTTTTGCTTATTTGCCCTTGCTGCTGGCTGTTCGTTCAATTGCTTTTCAAGTACAAGACAAAATTGCAAAATGACATTAAAATACGATTAACACGGCTGCTTAGACAAGAAATACACAACGAATTAAAAGCGGCCAACATCAACTGTTTCTTTGATGTAAAGCCAACTCTTTTTACAGATGAATATTGTTCTTTTGATGTTCATTATTCTGGCGTTAGTATTACCAAGTTTCACTACATGCACGCTAAAAAAGTTCGGGATGCCATTAATGACGAATTACCATCTTGGTATCACATTAACTTCTGGCCTATAGAAGACAAAAATATTCAGTGTGATATAGTCGTATGAGTTAAAACATCGCTAGGTGAATTCCTAGCGATGTTTATTTTTGTTAATTTATTTATTACTTATCACATCAAGTTCTACTTCATCTTCATAGACACAAGTTTAGATACACCATATTCTTGCATTGTTACACCATATACAGATGTTGCAACTTCCATTGTACCTTTTCTATGTGTTATAACGATAAACTGAGTTTCATCTGAATATTTTTCTAGATATGATGCAAATCTTGCAACATTAATATCGTCTAGAGCTGCTTCTATTTCATCTAGAACACAGAATGGTGGTGCTTTTATCTTAAGTATTGCAAATAATATTGCAATAGCAGTTAAAGCTTTCTCTCCTCCAGATAGAAGTGACATATTTTGTAGTTTCTTTCCAGGCGGTTCTGCTTCTATTTCTATACCACTTTCTAGAACATTTTTCTCATCTGAAAGTCTAAGTTCAGCTCTTCCTCCACCAAACAATTCTTTGAATACCTCTTTAAAGTTTTCATTAATTTCTTTGAATTGTTTAGCAAATTGTGTTTTCATAACAGCAGTTGTATTGTCTATTAAATTTTCAAGTTTAGCTTTAGTTTCTTCTAAATCTTCTTTTTGTTTAGATATAAACTGGCCACGTTCACTTAATTCTTTGTATTCTTCAATAGCACTTACTGTTACTTCACCTAAACCTTTTATTTCATTTTTAAGTTTATTTGCCATTTGCTCTAGTTTTGTTTTAGATATATCTTTTAATTCATCTAAAGCTTTATCTAATTCACGAGCAGATGTTACAGTGATTTCATATTCTTCCCACATTTTAATTTTAAGAAGTTCTGTATCACTATCGTATTTTTCTTTTTTACCATCTAGTTTAGCTTTTTCTGTTCTTAATTTTTCAAGCATTTTCATAGCTTCAAATGTTGTCTTTTCAAGTTCGCTTTGTTTTGCTATGTTGTTTGCTTTATCTTGTTTTAATTTTTCTATTTCAAGTTTTAAAGCATCTGTTTTTTCTTTAAGGACATTAATTTGATTTTTATCTTCTTCATTTCTTGCTTCGCTTGTAGCAAGTTCATTTTCATATTCTGCTATTAACTCTTTCTTTCTATCCATGCTTGCCATAAAGCTAGATATGTCAGATTTAATCTTATCTACCATTTCATCAATAGCCAAAGCTGATTCATCAAAAGATGAAAGAGAAACTTTAAGATTCATTATATCCTCGTTTAAGAAGTTTACCCTTTCTTCTTTTTCTTTATTAAATCTTGCATATTCTGCTATTTCATCAGTGTGCTTTGTAATTTCAGCATTTATCTCGTCAATTTTTTTATTAGTCTCTGTTATATCCCACTCTAAATCTTTGTTATTAGCTTCTAGTTCTACTTTTTCAGCCTCTTTATTCTTACGCATATCTTTTATCTTTTCTGCGTCTTTTATTGCCTGATTTAGTCTTTCCTCAGTTACACTATAACTTGTATTTGCTTCAGTATACTGAACTGTTACTGTTTCAAGTTTGGCTACAATTTCTGTATAACTTCCTTGTTCTTTTTTAATACTGTCTAGATGCTTAGCATAGTCTTTTTCAAGAGTAGCTAGACGTTCTTTATACTCGTTAATTCTTCTACCACGTCCAACAAGCGTCATTTGCTTTGATGCCGCTTGTCCACCTGTTATACTTCCTGTTGTTGCAATAACTTCACCTGCAAGAGTTACTATCTTTGCACTGTTTTTAGATACTTTAGATATCTTTATTCCATTTTCTATTGTATCTACTACAATAGTTCTTCCCAAGGCTAGTCTTGCTACCGCTTCAAACTTTTTATCGAAAGACACAAGTTCCATTGCAGTTCCTATATAACCTGCCTCTTTCTTTAAAGTAGCTGGTATATCTTCTTTATATAATCTAATACTTTCTATTGGTAAGAATGTTGCACGTCCTAGCATTCCATCTTTTAAGAAGTTAACCAAATCTTTTGCTACAGAATCTTTATCTACTACTATGTTTTGGATATATCCACCCATAGCAATTTCTATTGCTTTTTCATATTTTTCATCCGTAGAAATTAAAGATGCAAGTGTTCCAAATACGTGGTCTGTATATTTAGCATTTCTTCTAGACAAGTCTATTATGCTCTTAACACTTCTTGTATAGCCTTCAGACTCACTTTCAAGGTTTAACATATAGTTAAGTTTTGACCTTGTTTCTAATATTTTCTGTTTAAATTCATTTTCCTTATCTGTAAATGTCACAAAGAATTCTTCAAGTCTAGTTTTTTCTACTCCCAAAGTTTCCATTTGCTCTTTTAACGTATTTCTATTTTTTTCGACTTTAGCAAACTCTTCTTCTACTTCAGCTAGATGTATTTTTATGCCATCCGAACTAGATATGTCGCTCATTGCATCTCTTGCTATTGTATCTAATCTTTTATTGTTTGCTTCTAAATGCATTTCAGCTGTTGCAATTTTAAGCTTAAGTTCAGATATATTTTCCTTAAGAGCTTCAACTGTTCTTTTTAATTCTTCTATTTCTAGTTCTCTTTCAGACATACCTTCAGTTATTTCTTTTAGTTCTGCTGTTTTTTCATTAAGTTCTGTTTCAAATCTTAATTTGTTTTTCTCAAGATTGTCTTTTTTGCCGGTACGAGTTACTATCTCTTGTTCAAGTATTGCAATTGACGCATCAGAACCCGCGATTTCTTCTTTTAGCTTTGCTATATTTTCTTTATTCATAGCCACTCTGTCATCATAAGCTTCTACTTTAGAAGTTAATCTATCTACTTCGCTTAAAGAAGAGTAATATGTTTCTTGTGAAGTTTCAATTGCTTGAAGAAGTTCTTCTAGACATACTCTTGCATCATCACTTGCTCTTTGTGCCTCTGCAAGTTCACTCTCTTTTTCTATAACGCTATTGTTAATTCCTTCTATCTTGGCATTTAATGCCTCTAATTCGCCTGAACAACTGTCTATAACATTTAAGAATATTTTTACATCTATATCTTTTAGTTTACCTTTCAGTTCAAGATATTTTTTAGCTGTTTCTGCTTTTTTAGCTAATGGTTCTAAATTGTTATTTATCTCAGTTAAAATATCTGTAACCCTATCTAAATTAGCATTTGTATGCTCTAATTTTCTTAATGCTTCATCTTTTCTTGTTCTGTATTTTACTATTCCAGATGCTTCTTCAAATATGTTTCTTCTATCTTCAGATTTTGAAGAAATTATACTATCTATTTTACCTTGTCCTATTATGCTGTAACCATCACGACCTACACCTGTATCCATAAATAGCTCTTGCACATCTTTAAGTCTAACTTGAGATTTATTTATTAAATATTCACTGTCTCCACTTCTATATACTCTTCTTGTTACAACAACTTCATCAAATTCTACATTAAGGCTGTGGTCGCTGTTATCTAAAACTAGCGAAACCTCAGCAAGACCAAGCATTTTTCTATGCTTAGTCCCTGCAAATATTACATCTTCCATTTTAGAGCCCCTTAAGCTCTTAGCACTTTGCTCACCTAAAACCCAACGTACTGCATCAGAGATATTACTCTTACCACTTCCGTTTGGTCCAACTATAGTAGTAATTCCGCCATCGAATTCTATTATAGTTTTGTCAGCAAACGATTTAAACCCTTGTATTTCTATCCTTTTTAACTGCATTTACTGCTCCTTACATTAGTCCGTATTGTCTACTACTTCCCCTAAAACTATTTGTACACATTTTATCCCATAAAGTATATTCTTCTATCCCTTGTGGTATTATTTCTATATGATAATAATCTTTGGCAAGTTTTATTACTCTTGCTATGTCTAATTCTTCATAAGCTACATCTATTAATTTGTCTGTTTCAAATTCTACGTATGTTTGCCCAACTTTTTGTCTTATGCGCGCTTCATTATCTACATGTTTCATTCCACTGTTAACATCTATTACTTCTAGTTTTATAACAGCTTCTTTGCATTCACCGTCATCAGTTTTTAAAAGTTTAGCGTCTTCCATTATTTCAAAGAACTGCGGTACCATATCTTTAATATAATTTGGTACTTTTATTTTATTTACATCCTTACCTTTTGTAGGTTTTGATGCAAGTTCCATTATTATGTTTGATACTTTATCTAAATTTATCTTTTTAGAAGCTTGTTTTTCTTGTTCTACTTTCTTTTTACTTTTTTCTTTCCCTTTTTCTATATCGTCTTTGTTTATTTTTACAACTTTACTTTCAAGTACTAAAGCTTCCATATCTATAGCTTCATCAGAAATTACATACTCTTGTTTATCATCTTCTAATACAGCTTCATTTAACCCAAAAGCTTCTGTTTCAACTTCTTGTTGTTGCTCTACAGTTTCTTCCACTTTCTCTTCTAAAACATATGCTTCTTGCTCCCCTATTTCAAAATCTGCCATATCTCCTAAATCTATTTCAAATGAATCAAGTTCGTTTACATTTAATTCAACTTTAGGAAGTTTTTTAGGTGCTTCTTCTTTTTGCTCTTCTGCCTCTTCTTTTTTACCTAAAAGTTCTGCAATACTTGGAACAACGTGCATATATTGTTTTGTTGTAAATATTAATTTTTGTTCTGCTAGTTCGTCAATATATGATTTTTCTAATTTTATAAAATTATCTTTAACTGTTTTAGTTATTCCATCTATATATTCTTCATATTCTTTTTTATCTTTTATTAAGTCATAAGTTATTTTTGTATACATAGACATATCTGTTGTTAACATACTGTCTGTTAAACTGCCTTGCATTAAATAAACCAAACTTTCATCTTCATATTCGAAAACAAGAATACTTACATTTGATTCAACCTCTGCATTGTTATCCCACACATACACATTTTTAGTATATTTAAGGACATTCTCAAGCATTTTCCTTGTTGTGTTTTTCTTATCTATTCCAAGCGCAATAAATTTTCTTGCCTTTAAATCTATTAAACATTCTTCTAGTATATCATAACCAGATTCTTTTACATCACTTGCTATAATATATATTTTCTTTAGTTTGCTATTACTATGTGCTAGTATTTCTTCTTTTAGCGTATTTACGCTACCACTTTGTACTTTTAATTCAACTCTCATTTTTATCCACCCTTTGTTATACTTTTACAAAGATATATTATACCAAAACTTGCGAAAAGTAAAGGGTTTTTGGCATTTATTACATTAATATTTCTATTTTCGACGTAGAAAAAGGGCTGTATAATTTAGGTTGGGGTGTAAAAACACCTTAACCTAAATTTTATGCATAAAAAATTGCAATTAAATCACAAATACCTTAAAATGTAATTGACTAAAAAAACAAAGAAAGGTTAAATTGGTGATTCAATTGCGTAG
>JAZRUV010000010.1:0-13708 GCA_045652705.1 Clostridia bacterium | reverse complement strand
AATTTTAGATATAAGTGTTGATTTGTCTTTCACAACTAATTTATTCACTATTTTCTTTTTTATAAATTTCATAATACACTCCTAGCATTATTATTTGTAAAAGAGTAAAATATATGCAAAAAAGAGTGGTAACCCACTCTTAATTTAATTTTGTTCGCTATTTTGTATTTTTAACCTTTGGCTAGATTTAAGTAGACTCTTATCCACTGTGTCCACAACTTTGTTTACAAGGTCAGGAAGTGCATCTACAAGTTTATCTAAAGGTTTATTTGCTTCTACTGTTAAAAGCTTTATTGTTCCATCCTTTACAACTAAAAATGCAACTGGAGATATTTTTACACCCGCTCCACTTCCACCACCAAAAGGTAGCTTAGGTGCTTGTGAATATTTGTTATTTGTATTAAACTCACTTCCTCCTGCTGCATAACCAAAGCTTACTTTAGATACAGGAATTATTGTTGTTCCATCGGGAGTTTCAACCGTATCTCCCACTATTGTGTTTACGTCTATCATATCCCTCAAAGACGTCATTGCTGTTACCATTAAATTTTCAATCGGATGCTCTGCCATATTGTTCACTCCTTTTCTTAAATTGTAATATTTTATTCTTTTCTTTATCTTCTTTCAAAAGTTTAAAATATTCTTTTCCTATTACTTTTATAGTATCAGCTAAACTTATTTTAATTATACCTTCAAAATTTAAATTAACTAAATTTTCTCCTATATACGTTTGGTAGTACAATTTTTTAAGATTAAATTTTTCTTGGTTTACGTTTATATACATACAAATAATTGTATTAAGCGTCGCATTAACATAGGAATTAGCAATATAATCATCTAGGTTAAAGCCCAAAGATAAAACAAATTTATCTATATAGCTTTTCTTTAAAAACTGAAATATTGTATCTTTGTTATTAAAAACTTTTTTAATCTTGTTTTCTTTCTGTTTTTTTGTTACTTTTTTCCTTTCAAAAAGTTTTTTGAAATAAACCGGAATCACACCACATATTTTAAATGTTATTTTACTTTCTATTCCTTTTGTTTTTTTTATATCTAAAAAATACCTGTCACAAGTTATATACATATTAATCTTTAAACTCGATGGTACAAACAGTATTAAAAAAACCACAAAAAATATAGCTAATGAAAGTTTTAAAAACATACTATCACCAACTATATTATTTTCAAAGATTTTCCAATTATTCTTTTATTAAAGAAATATCTATATCTGTTTTAGAAATTTTATTAATAAGTATATCTCCATAAAGTTTGTCTTGCTTTATATTAACGTGTTTCAATCTTGAGAGCTCAAGTACACTTAAAAAAGCTGTAACTATATCTATATTTGTTGCATTCTTTTTATTAAAGATATTACTAAATACAAAACTAGATTTTTTCTTAAATACTTCTATAATTTGTTTAACTTTGCTTTTAACTGTAACTTTTTCATAAAGAGCAATTTTTTTAATCTCTTCAGATTTAACATTTATTTTATCGAATTTACGTTTTAGAACTGCATTGTACATTGCAAGTAAATTCTCTTTATTAGTCATACTACTAATATCCAATTCTCTTTTTATCTTTATATTTTCTGGAAGCTTTTCAAATGTACCAAAATTCGCATTATACATTTCTCTTAATTCTTGTTGCTTTTCTTTGTACATTTTATATTTTGCAATTTTTTCTATAAGTTCTTCTTCCGTAATTTCACATTCAACTTCATCTTCGGGCTCAGCTATAGGAAGCAATTTTTTAGATTTGATGTAAAGTAACGTTGTTGCCATAACCATAAACTCAGTTGCAATTTCCATATCTAGTTCTTGCATTTCATTTATGTATTCAATGTATTTATCTGTAAGTTCACTTAATGAAATTTCAAAAATATCCATTTTATTTTTACTTATTAAAAAGCACAACAAATCTAGCGGTCCTTCAAAATTTGAAATGGCCACATTATATTTTTGATTATTCTCATTTGAATACTCTACATTTTCCATTAAACCCTAAATCCTCTTCTATATAAATAGCTTTTTTGTTTCATTTCATCATAAGATTTTAATTTACTATTTAGTAGTTTTTCTACTACTTGCTGTTCATAATCTGATTCTTTTAAACTATCTATTTCTTCGTCAATTATACTAGCTTTTACGCCTTTTTGCAATAGCTTGTTGGTTATTTCATATATTGAGTAATTTTGCATTTTATAACATTGTTTAATATATGATTTTACATAGTCTATATCATTGATATAGCCCAGCTCTTTTAAGTATTCTATTTCCTCGTCAATAACTGAAGAGGCTATTTTTAACCCCTTCAGTTTTTGTTTTACCTCATATTCAGTTTTTTTAGAAATTCCTATATACCTTATAGCTTTGTCTCTAGCAAATATATTTTGTTCACTGTTATTCAAAACAATTCTCCTATTCTTCAACTAAATCTATAGTATCGTCATCATCTATTTCTTCCATATCTCCAAGACTTTTTTCAAAAGCTAAGTTAAAGTTGTCTCTTACTTTTTCTTCAACTTCTTTCATAACATCTTCGTGTGCTTCTAAATATGCTTTTGCAGCTTCACGACCTTGACCTATCTTTTCGCCTTTGTATGAATACCAAGCTCCGCTCTTACCTACTATATCCAAGTTTGCAGCTAGGTCTAGAATACAACCCGATGTAGATATACCTTTTCCATATACTATATCAAATTCAGCTTCTCTAAATGGTGGTGCAACTTTGTTCTTAACAACTTTAACTTTAGTTCTAGAACCCATAACTTCGCCGTTTATTTTTATAGCTTCTTGTTTTCTAACTTCTAGTCTTACTGACGCATAGAATTTAAGAGCTCTACCACCTGGTGTTGTTTCAGGATTACCGAACATTATTCCAACTTTTTCACGTAATTGGTTAATAAATACTGCAACTGTTTTAGATTTAGATAAAACCCCTGTAAGTTTTCTTAACGCTTGAGACATAAGTCTTGCTTGAAGACCAACATGTGAATCTCCCATTTCTCCGTCTATTTCTGCTTTAGGAACTAAAGCTGCAACAGAGTCTATTACTATAATATCTATAGCTCCGCTTCTTACTAATTGTTCTGTAATTTCTAATGCTTGTTCTCCTGTATCTGGTTGAGATACTATTAAATTATCTACATCTACCCCTAAGTGTTTTGCATATACTGGGTCAAGTGCATGTTCTGCATCTATAAATGCTGCTATTCCACCCATTTTTTGTGCTTCTGCTATCATATGAAGAGCTACAGTTGTTTTTCCTGAAGATTCAGGACCATACACTTCTATTACTCTTCCACGCGGTACACCACCTATTCCTAGCGCTATATCTAGACTTAAAGCTCCAGTAGGTATTGCATCAACGTTAACATTTCCTACTTCACCTAATTTCATTACTGAACCTTTTCCAAAATTTTTCTCAATTTGAGATAAAGCTATATCCAAAGCTTTTTTTCTTTCTTCTGACATCATATATATTACCTCCTAATATTCAGAACGTTTGTTTGAACGTATTATACATTACGTACATTTGTTTGTCAACAATATTTTTTAAAATTTTTAATATTTTTTCACAACGTCATTATATCACTATATAATATTTGCTACAAATGGTTTGCAAAAGTATTTACTTTAATTTCTATTATTATTAGAGGCTCTAGCAAACTATTCATTTACAAATGTCGACAAAAATAACGTGTCCTTAAGAACACGTTATTTCTATTTACAGTTGAACAAATTTTTTGCTAGTGTCAAACTCATAGTTTAATAAAGGTTCTCCATTATCAACTTTTGTAATTTCTAGCGAATTCATTAATACATCTGCATAACTATATGACAATTTTCTAGTACTGTCAGCTTCCCTTACCACAAACAAATTTGAATACGCACTATCTATTGTTCCTCTTTTGTTTACTTTTTTATTTCTACCGACGTTAGACTTGATGTCTATTTCCAATCCAATGTAATTTTCGACATCCTGTCTTATCTTTTGCATTGATTCTTTAGAAACCATTGTCATCACCTCTTAATGGCTGAATTATAGCACACGAGGCGTATTTTGTCAAAGTTAGTCGATGGTCGCAAGCTACTAATATTTCATTATTATGTATATATATACCGGCGTTTTTGCGTTTAAAATAGCAGCCCAACATTTTGGACTGCTATTTTATTACAATTTAATTAATTATTTCATTTCTTTCAATGTTTTTATAGCTTGATCTAATTGCGCATCAGTTTTTGGATTTGCAGAATAATTTATTGACTGTCCTTTTTTTAACGTTTTTTCTACGTCTGGTTTAATTCCTTGTCCGTGGATTTCAGTTCCTGACGCAGTATAATATTTAGCTACAGTAATTGCAACTCCGCCACCATTTTCCAAAGCAATATAGCTTTGCATTATTCCTTTTCCAAAGGATGTTGTTCCAACTATTTTTCCTGCTCCCAAGTCTTTTATTGAACCAGCAAGTATTTCAGATGCACTGGCACTATTTTCATTTATTAATACTACAAGTGGCACTTCACTCTTTTTAGCATCAGATGTGTATAGTCTAGTTGTTCCATCACCATATTCTTGTTTTATAATAGTTCCAGAACCACATAAGAAATCTGCTATTCTTACTGTTTCATCAACAAAACCACCAGGATTATCTCTTAAATCTATTATAACACCTTTAGCTTTTTCTTCATCTATAAGTCTAGTATATTCTGCTTTAAAGTTATCGTAAACACCCGATTCAAAACTGAATATTTTTATATATCCTACATCTTTATTTATTAGAGTAGATGAAATATCACTACTTATTATCTTTTCTCTTTTTACATTAAATACTAATTCTTTTCCTTCTCTTTCAAGAGTAAGTTTTACTGTTGTTCCCTCTTCACCTTTTATAGCATTTGAAGCTTCGTAGTAATTATCTGCAGTAACTACCATATCATCTACTTTCTTGATTATATCTCCTGCTTTTATACCAGCTTTTTTTGCAGGTGTTTCTGGCATTACTCCAACAATTATAGCCTCGCTATCTACTCCTGTTAAAGATATATGTATTCCAACTCCACAATACTCTTCATTACCAGAATTCACCGCTTCATCGAATTCTTCGGGTGTTAAATATCTTGTATACGGGTCGTCTATATTTTCAAATATGCCTTCAATTGCTCCATCTATTAATTTTTCTACATCAAGCTCTCCCATATATTTTCCTTGAAGCAATGTTAATACTTCAGATATTTTATCCGTTCCTTTAGATACTGCAATTTTATCACTCGGATTATATATATCTACATCTTGTCCAGATATAACTATAAATGAAATTATAGCTATTGCTGAAATTATTATTATTAATGAGGCCGTTACAACCTCAGACCACATCTTTTTGTAATTCATGCTACCCACTCTCCATTTAATAATATTACTACACATATACCTCTTAGTCAATTAATTTGACTATTTTTTCTTTTATTTTACACAATTAGAACATACAAATCCCCCCTAATTTCAAAAGATAGTCCCAAACCCTTGACTTGTACAAGCTTATGTAGTATAATTTTACAAGTAATTTAGAAATACGAATAATTGTATTTCCCACTGAGGGGAGGGAATATAAATGCCAGGAATAAAAGTAAAAGAAAACGAGACTTTAGATAACGCTCTTCAACGTTTTAAAAGACAATGCGCTAAGTCTGGTGTTCTTGCTGAAATAAAGAAAAGAGAACATTATGAAAAGCCAAGCGTAAAGAGAAAAAAGAAATCTGAAGCTGCAAGGAAAAGAAAACACTAAAATCATAAAAAACTTACTGAAGTTATATAACTCCAGTAAGTTTTATTTTGTTAGTCTTTAATAATGATGTACGGAACACCACCAGGTAAAGCCTGCCACACATCTCTAGGTAACATATATTCAACTTTACCAACAGCAATCCCCAAAACCATTAATGCTTCCATGGACCTCTGCATCCCCGTCCACTGATAACCATTTTTGTCATAACACAGGTTCAAAAAACTCCAACCCTCTTTAAATGTTTCAGGAAGCTCCGCTAGCATATCGACAATTTGCTTTTCCTGTTCTTTAACTCTCGCGGGATGAAAGGCGAAGATTCTAGTAATTCCTTGTACTTCAACACACCCATCCGGTTTATTTCCGTCTTGAATTTCTTCCGGCTTATAGAAGCACTTAAACAATACTTCTTCTACCTTTCCAACAGTTAAACCTGCCCGCACACCAACATTGTCACTCATACTTTACCTCCATAATTATAATAAAATTATACGTACATATGATATCATTATTTAATATATTACTTATCCAAACCGTACAATAGTATTATAACACATTGTCTGTATTATGTCAAACTTAGCCAAAGCTTGAGCCATTCGTACCTAGATTTCAAATATTCTTTTTATATCATTTGCCTGCAATGATATATACTTACCTGTTTCCAAATTGTCTAATTTTAAATTACCTATTGATATCCTTTTTAAATTAACAACTTTGTTGTCTACCGCTTCACACATTTTTCTAACTTGTCTATTTTTTCCTTCATATATTGTTATTATTATATTTTTATCATTAATCTTTTCTACAATAGCCGGCCTTGTAATGTATCCTCCAATATCCACCCCTTGTTTTAGTCTTTCTATATCCCCGTTAGATATTTCTTTCTTTAATATGACTTTATAAGTTTTAGCAATGTGTTTTGTTGGATGAATTATCTTGTTTGCAAAGTCACCATCATTTGTAAGTAATAATAATCCTTCAGAATCCATATCTAGTCTTCCTACAGCAAATACTCTTTGCTTAACATCTAACAAATCTAACACTGAAGGTCTGCCAAATTGTTCTTTTGAAGTTGTTACATAACCTCTTGGCTTATTTAACATTATATATACCTTTTCTTGTTCTAAAGATATTTTCTTATCATCAACCTCAACTATATCTCCATTATTTACTTTTGCACCAAGCTCAGTTACAACTTGTCCATTTATTTTTACACGACCTGCTAATATTATTTCTTCTGCGCTTCTTCTTGAACACACACCACAACTAGCTATATATTTATTTATACGAATTTCTTCCACAAAACTCACCACCTTTTTACTCTTGCATATACTATATTATCCATAAGCTTATGTTAAATATAGATTGTGAGCAAGCGTTTATCGTTTGCTCTTATTTTTCCTTGCTTCTTAAAGCTTCTAACACCTCTTTAAATTCTTTAGGCTCTTCTTTAGTAAATTCCATATATTCTTTTTTTATTGGGTGATTAAACCCCAATACTTTTGCATGTAGCATCTGTCCCGAAATACCAAACTCATTTTTACCTTTACTATACACTTCATCTCCTAAAAGCGTATGTCCTATATATGACATATGTACTCTTATTTGATGTGTTCTACCCGTTTCTAAAGTTGCTTCCACCAAAGTATAATTTGACTTATAAAATCTTTCTAGTACTTTTATATATGTCACTGCATTTCTAGAGTTCTTTTCTGTTACCGCCATCTTTATTCTATCATTTTCTGCTCTACCTATAGGTAAGTCTATTTTTATGTTGTCCTTTTCAACAATCCCCTTAACAACAGCTATATATTTCCTTGTTATATTATGCACTTTAAAGTCGTCAGCCAGGATTTTATGGGCTTTGTCGTTTTTAGCAACCACAAGTATGCCACTTGTGTCTTTATCTATTCTATGTACGATTCCAGGCCTTATAACGCCATTTATCGCAGACAGTTCATCTTTATGGCTGTACATTAAAGCATTAACTAATGTTCCTGTATAGTTCCCATTTCCAGGATGAACTACCATTCCTTTTTCTTTGTTTACAACTATAACATCGTCATCTTCATAAATAATATCTAATTTTATATTTTCTGGCAAAACATTAATTTCTGTAGTTTCAATTTCTTCTACAAAAATTTTATCTCCCATTTTAACTTTATATGATGGTTTCGCTATATTACCATTTACGGTTATATTCCCTTCGTCTAACATTTTTTGAACAAAAGAACGTGTATATTCACTATTTAATTCACTTAACACCTTATCTATTCTCCCACCAACATATGCTTCATCTATTATATATTCCATTTAGCCTCCAAAAAATACTCATATTATAGTATATATAATACCATTATATGAGTATTTTTGCAACAAAGGAGAGGCTACTGTCTATCATTTACTATATCTTTTAATGTAATTGGGGTTACCAATCCATCATTTAATGTTTTTATAAATGACCTTACATCACTTTCATTTATTCCAACATTATTTACACTAGCACTGGAAATTAATTTTCCACTGCTACTTAATTTATCTATTTTTACACCAAAGCTACTTACCGTATCGTTATCATCTATGTACTTTCTAGTAGTTTTAGTCATATAATATTTGCATCTAAAATCTTGTATATATCTATCATATAAACATTCAATTTGCTCCATATATCCCCCTAAGACTTTATTGTCTTTAATTTTTTTGTCATTATTACAGACGTACCTTCATTTACTTTTGAATCTATTACAACCTCGTCCATAAAAGTTTCCATTATTGTAAAACCCATGCCAGCATGTTCTAATTCCGGCTTTGTAGTAAATGTTGGTGTTGTTGCAAGTTCAATACTTTCTATTCCAACACCTTCATCTATTACTTGTACCCAAAAGTATGTCATATCGTCTAGATTACCAAGTTTTATTATAACTTCAACGTCTCCCACATTCTCTAAATTGTATCCGTGCTCTATACTATTACTCACTGCTTCAGAAACCGCTGTTTTAATATCTGAAAGTTCGTCTAAAGTAATATTAGTTCTGCTTAAAAACGACGCTACCATCACTCTTATCATACTAACATTTTCAAGTTTTGCTTCTATCTTTATACTAGCTTTATTTAACATACTACATCACCTTTATTCCGTTTTCTATCTTATACATCTCTAACAGCTTTCTTATATTATTATCCGGATTTGTAACCACTAAATTACAATCTAGCATTTTAGCTAAATTATATCTTCCCATTATAAAACCCAAACCCGAGCTATCCATAAATTTAACTTTAGACATATCTAATTCACAAATACTAGGGCTATATCTCATTATATAGCCATCCACTATAGTTCTTAATGACCTACAGCTATCCATATCTATGTCTTCATCTAATTCAATTTTTAATTTTCTCTTCTCATCTTCAAAAGCATATTTCATATCAAACACCTCGCTAAAAGTATAACAAATGTTTAATATGTATATTGTCGAAATATATACTGCAAATACGAAAAGAAAGACGAAAAAGGGCAACAAATAGCCCCTACTCATTAGAGTAGGGGACTATCTGCTGGGTTAATCGATAACAATTGCAAGAGTAAGGAGATGTGCTCCAGACGCATTGCTAATTACGACTTCGCCAGTAACGTCTGCCAACAGCTCAACCTCAAAAGTGTTGTTGTCCAATCTGTTCATCTGTGCCAACGAAGCATTGTGAATTCTCAGCGCATCATAATTGATACCTTCGAATTTTACCTTAGCAGGAGCGCCAAACTTCAAAGAAGTTTTCTGAGTCAGCTTGGGATTAGCCAGCTTGTCAGTATAGTCACTCTTGTAGGTGTGTCCACACCGCTCACACTTATGCTCGGTATAACCACCAGCTGCCGTTGTGGGAGCTACTACAGTAGACTTGTAAGAATGTCCAAGGGCACCCTTATAAGAATCTTTGTAGCTATGACCACAAGAGCAAGTATATGTGGTATAACCTTGTTCCATACAAGTGGGCTCAGTAACTACAGAAGTGTAGCTGTGCTCGTGTACGGGCTCGGTGGGCTTGGGCTCAGTGGGCTTGGTAACAGTCTGATTCTCAACAACCTGATTCTGAACTGTCTCGTTCTCGGTGAATTGGTTTGTCACATTCTGGTTAGTAACAGTCTGGTTAGTAACCTGAGAATTTTCAGTCTTCTGCATGTCAACCTCTTGCTCAGTTACCTTCTGATGGTCAACCTCTTCTTCGACAACATAAACAGTTTCCATTGTAGCATCTTCAACAATCAGATTGTCAACATACAAAGTGTCAAGATGTTCATTGTTGCCAACACTACCGCGGCTCTCTACGATGCCAAAAACACCAAGCAGAACAATTGCGATAGCAATACAAACAAAGAACAGCACAAACCAAAATGTTCTCCACTGAAGCAAGTAGGCCAACCAAATCAACAAGCCAAACAAAATTGCCAGGGGAAGCAGGAACCACCAACCGAAGATGAAAAGAATAACAATTGTAGTAATTGCAGTCAATGCCAACAAGGTCCAACAAATGAACAAAGGCCAGTTAATCTTCTTCTTCGGGTTTCCTTCTTCGTCTTCTTCATCTTCTATCTTCTTGATGTCTGCCTTAGACAAAGTAATCACAAAAGGAATGAAGAGTGCTGCAGGAAGCAGCGCGAACAAATTGTTTACGGCGGGGATAGCCAAGACGATACCTGCTATCACCACACAGAGAATGATGCCTATCCAGGCAGTCCAAGCAGTTGCATTTTTCCGAATCTTCATAAGAGATCCTCCCTTTATAATAAAAAATTTTTTTAAATTATATATTAAACAGGCATTAGACCTGATTAACAAGGTAATTAACTAATATAATTGTACCACATTCCGCAAAAAAAGTCAACATAATATTATGTTGACTTTTAAATCATATTGTAATATTTTTGAAATTATTTAACTATTTCAACAATTTGTTGCCATAATCTATAATCGTAAGTATATTTGTATGAGTTTGATGCTCCTACTATATTATAGAAGAATACACTATCATCTCTAATATCTGCGAATTTTAATGTATTTTCTGGTAATTTTTCTACATAAGGCCCTCTAAATGTTAAGCTATTTACCATTGATACCACATGTTTTCTTAACGCATAAGTATCTGGATTTGATTCATATTTTACAACAACGTTTTGTCTCATTAATTCCATTATATAATCTTTCTTAGGAGACACTTTCTTATCCGTTCCAGTTAATGCTTCTGTGTACAAGAATACAGGTTTGTATACTGTTAATTTTTGCTCAGATATATATGTAGCTGCTTGTGCTATCATTTGCATTGCATCTTCCATAAGTATAGGATTACTTGGTTTAAATTCGCCATCTGGGAAGGCTTGAATTATATCTGTTTTAACCAATGCAGATACTGCATCTCTTGCATAAGCCGGTATTGATTCATGGTCTTTAAATGTTTTGTAATCATTACTTCCTACTTTAACATCTAATATTCCAGAATCAGCTAAAAGTTTTGCAAATTCTGCTCTTGTTATTTCATCATCAGGTCTTACTTGGTTTGTTGTATCTACTGTTGTTAAATAACTCTTGTATATTCCTGTCTTTCCTTCAGTTGTATCTATAAATAATTGTCTCATATATGAATATGAATGATTTCCGTCTGCTGTTGTTTTTAATGTAGCATAGAATGTTTCAGAAATTTTATCACTCTTTTCAAGAGGTTCATTTTCTAAAAATCTTACTCTTACATATAATCTACAGTATCCTCTTCCTTGTGATGCTGCATAACTTGGTACTGTTCCCACATTCCATGTAATTACAGTTTCGTCATCTGTTTGTTTAGTTATTTTACCATTTCCATTAATTTCTTCAACAACTACATTATATGGTATTGTTAAATCAAATTTAACTTCAGGAGCTGGTGCAGTACTTCCATTGTAGTATTCTACCATATATGTCATTGTCTCATCTTCTGCTACATAATTGTTTTCTTGTACATGTGTTGCTGTATATTTTTCAGCTCTTAACCATGATGCAAAATATGTTATTTCTTTATTTATATCACCTAATAGAGATAAATCATCTATACAATTTGTTGTATATTTAGTTACCGTTGGTTTTGTTCCAACTATTGTTGATGCTTTTTTTACTATACTAAACTTTGGAGATATAGCTTGCGCTGATCTGTTACCAGGTTCATCTAAAGCAACTCCCGCATCAATTTTTATATATTTGTTTACCCCTGCATTTCCTTTAACATTTTTTAATGTTACTGTTGCAGATTTTACTCCATCTACTTTTACAGAAATGTCTGCTGTAAAGCCTACTAAATCTATTTTGCTTGCTATTAAATTCACGTCTGTAACTTTAATATTGTCTGAGAATGTTACGTTATATTTTACTGTTCCACCAGCGTATATAGATTTTGGATTAGCCGCACCTATTTTAACTATAGGAGCTATTGTATCTTTTTCAGGTTTTGGTTCAACGGGTGTAACAGCCTTCTCCTTTATTGTGAACTTGTATGAAGAAACTGCGTTTGATTTGTTTCCAGCAGTATCTACTACAGCCCCTGTACCAATACTAATATAGTTGTCTGCATCCGCATTTCCTTGTATGTTAGAAAGCGTAACGATTTGAACTTTATTGTCTCCTGAAACGCTTATATTAGCTTTAAATCCATGTATATCTACATAATCTTTTATATTAACTGCTTTTACAGAAACGTTATCTGCAATATATACAGTATATCTTACTGTTTCACCAGCATATACACTTTCCGGTGTTGGTCTTGAAATATTAACTGTTGGTTTTGCTGTATCTGCAGCTACTTTTTGTTTTAATTCAAAAGAATATGAAGAAACTGCATTTGATTTGTTTCCAGCAGCATCAATTAAAGCACCTGCTTTTACAGTTATGCTTTTACCTTCACCAACTGTTCCTTGAATATTAGATAATGTTACTGTTTTTTCAGATTTATTTCCTGAAACGCTTATGTTAGCATTAAATCCATTTAAATCTATCATATTTGATGTAATATTGTCTTTTTCTATACCTACATTATCTGCTAAATATAATGTATACGTAACTGTTTCACCAACGTACACACTACTTACATTTGGTCTTGAAATATTAACTGTTGGCTTTGCTGTATCTGCAGCCACTTTTTTCTTTAATTCAAAAGTGAAAGAAGAAACCGCATTTGATTTGTTTCCAGCAGCATCAACTAATGCTCCAGCATTAACAGAAATATATTTTCCACTTCCTTCTGTACCTTGAATATTAGATAATGTTACTGTTCTTGTTCCACCTGTTCCTGAAACTTTTTTGTTCGCAGTAAATCCATGTAAGTTTATATTACTAGGATATACATTATCTTCAGCAATACCCACATTGTCTGCCAAATATAACGTATATGTAACTGTTTCACCAGCATACACGCTACTTACATTTGGTCTTGAAATATTAACTGTTGGTTTTGCTGTGTCTGCATTAGTCGCAAAAACATAAACAGGAATATTTGTAAATATTACTGCTACTAATGCCATTATTGCAAATGATTTTTTTAATATGTTACTCATTTCTTACCTCCATTATTGCATTCTACATATAAATATTAACACACTTTACATAAAAAGTCAATATTTTTGTCATTAATTTATGTTTATATTCATTTTTTTTAAAATAAAACTTTTACAATTATTTCCACGTATTTTTTTGTGCTTTTTTCACAAATTATAAATGTAAAACAAACACTTTAGTTTTGCAAAATTATTTAAAGTAGGAGGTGAATTTTATCATGGCAAGTAATTCAAATCAATACGTAAACCCAAACGCTAAAGCTGCTTTAGAAAAAATGAAATACGAAGTTGCTAACGAAATCGGTGTTAACTTAAAACAAGGTTACAATGGTGACTTAACTTCTAAGCAAGCT
>JAZRUV010000009.1:0-59070 GCA_045652705.1 Clostridia bacterium | reverse complement strand
CAAAAATCATTAGGTTATCTAACACCTATGCAATTTAAGAAAAAACAGTTACAAAAGCAGAAAGTGCTACAGTAATAACTGTAACACTTTCCAAGAGACTCTCTTTTTAATTCACTGTATACTTTTTAGGGAACAGTTCATTTTCACACTCTCTTGCTCTTTTAAACTAGGACTTCTACGTCTACTTTCTGTTGTTTTTTTGCATCTTTAATTACTCTTCTTCTGTCTCTAGCTATGCTTATATCTTCTGCGATGTGTCTTATAATTCTACAGAACCAAGCAATAGCAAATGTTAATGCAAAGATTTCGCCAACACATGCAAATGCAGGCCCAACGTATGCGTCTTCCGTTTTATCGATTGTTTCTAATGTTAGAACTTTAAGTGCTCTATTAAGCTCTACCTTCAAATCACAATCTTTGCCAGAAATAGTAATATTTACATTTTCATTCATTTCAACTTTTACGTTTTCAGCCGTTAACACATGTGCAAAGTCTTGTTTAATCAATTCTAACGTTTGATTGTGCGCTTCCATCTCTTGCTCTGCCAACATACTTCTATCCCGTTGAAAAGCAGGCAATGTTAGACCAAAAAACAGCAAGAGTACGCAAGCAACAATTATAAACGTTAAAATAATTTTAAATATGTATTTAATTGTTTGCATGAACACGTACAACCCCCCATTTAAACTGCTACATCTGTGTTTTTCTGAGCTCTTGCCTTGGCTAATCTTTTTTCCTCTGCTTTACGTAATATTTCGTCTAAGCCTATCAATGCAACTCCGAAGATCATGAATGATAAAACGCCTCCACCAATAACTGTAAATATAGTCGCCACAAAATTGGCTCCAATTCTATTATCGGTAAACTCTTTCGTTAGAAGTTCCCCGCTCTTATCATACGCTACTTTAAGCGTACAATCTTTAGCGTTAAAGATAACCAAATTGGTAGCTTCATTAATATAACAGACTACCCCACTTAGGTTGTGTGCATTGGAAAAATCTTGTTCCACCAGCCGTGATTTTTCATATAGTTCCTTAACTTGGTCATCGATGCTACTTGTTGCATTAATTCTAATGACTACAAATATCATGACAGCAGCTAGTATGGCAATAATCGCAAGGATAGTCCATGCATGCTTGTCTAAAAATGCTCTAAATTTCATATAATACCACCCCTTACCAATGTTTTATAATTGCTCTTACATATCGTCTGTGCTCCATTTTGTAATCAATAACTGCTACTGTTGCTGTAACTAAAGCAGCAACAGCTAAGATACTCCCACAAATTGCAATAATTTTTTTCATACATACATTCTCCTCATAAAATATTATTCGGACATAAAAATAATCCGAATATATTATACAATACATTCAGATTATTGTCAACCAATTTACATTTTATCTGCCTCTAATGGAGACATTTCTCTTAATCTTTCTACTATTTCTTTTAAAGAATCTACAATATACTCTGCATCTTCCATCGTATTAATATCTCCGTACGAAATTCTTAAAGAACCGTGTGCTATTTCATGTTTCAAACCTATTGCAAGAAGTACGTGAGATGGATCTAGTGAACCAGATGTACAAGCACTTCCACTTGAAGCCTCTATTCCTTTCATATCTAAAAGAAGTAACATTGATTCTCCTTCAATACCCTTAAACGAAACGTTAACATTTCCTGGAAGTCTGTATTCTTTATGGCCGTTTAATTTAACATAAGGAATTTCATTTAAAATTCTATCTATAGTATAGTCTCTAAGTTTTACAAGCTTACTATTATATTCATCTAAATTAGCATAGGCAAGCTCTATAGCTTTACCCATACCTACTATAGCAGGTACATTTTCTGTTCCAGCACGTTTTCCTCTTTCTTGGTGTCCACCCGTTACAATAGGATTAAATTTTACACCTTTTTTGATGTAGGCCGCTCCAATTCCCTTCGGGCCATAAAATTTATGAGCAGACATAGAAAGAGCATCTATGCCCATTTTTTCTACATCTATCTTAATATTTCCTACTGCTTGAACTGCGTCTGTATGAAAATATACTCCTTTAAACCTTGTAACTTGCCCTATTTCTTCTATAGGCTGAATCGTTCCAATTTCATTGTTAGCAAACATTATTGATACAAGGATAGTTGTATCTTTTATAGCATTTCTTACACTGTCTGCAGATATTACGCCATCTGCATCAGGTGCTAGATAAGTTATTTCGAAGCCTTCTTTTTCTAATGCTTTACAGGTTTCTAGAACAGCCGGATGTTCTATCCTTGAAGTAATTATGTGGTTGCCATTGCCCTTATTTGCATGAGCTATTCCTCGAATTATCATATTATCTGATTCGCTTCCACCTGCTGTAAAATATATCTCATCAAACTTAGCACCTAAAGCTTTAGCTACTTGTTCACGAGCTTTATCTACAGCATCTCTTGAAATTTGACCCATTTTATATGGCGATGAAGCATTACCATACTTATCATTAAAGTATGGTAACATTTCATCTAATACTTCTTTTTTTACATATGTTGTAGCACTATGGTCTACATATATAATTTTGTCCATTAACTTTTCACCTATTAATCCTTTATATATATTGTACTCAAAGTATTGTTATTTTGTGATTGCATCTATACATCTTGGGCATATTGTTGTATGTTCCGTATGCTCACCTACATGTTCGTTATATTTCCAACATCTCTCACATTTAACACCAGGAGCTTTAGAAACTTCTATATGTCTTTGGCCGGCTTTTATATCTACTTTAGAAACTATAAGTACCATTTCTAATACTTCTCTTATTTCTTCTAAAGAGGATACTTTTTGTTCATTATCATAAATTGTAACACAAGCATCTAGTGGGTGTCCTATTGTTTTTTCAGCTCTAGCTTGTTCTAGTGCCCCTAAAGCTTCATCTCTTAATTCATATATTGCATCCCATTTTGCAGCAAGTTCTGCGTTATTATATAATTCATTTGGCTTAGCCATAGGAAGTAATAATACAGACTCAAATTGGTCTTCAGCTTTAAGATTCATAAAACTATATATTTCTTCTGTTGTAAATGTAAGTATTGGTGCAAGTAAGCTTACCATAGCTTTTAGCACATCATACATTGTAGATTGTATGCTTAGACGAAGTTCGTCTTTTGCATTTAATGTATATAATCTATCTTTTACAACATCTAGGTATCTAGAACTTAATTCTGCTGTGCAGAATCTATGTATGCTATTAAATACTCCGTGGAATTCATATTTATCATATGAGGCTATACATTCGCTTACAAGTGTATTTAGTTTTAGCATAATGTATTTGTCTAATTCATCACGTTTTTCATAATCTACATATTCTGCATCTGGATTAAAGTCTGACATATTTCCTAGCATAAATCTTGCTGTATTTCTTATCTTTTTATATACTTCTGCAATTCCTTTTATTATATCATCAGAAACTTTAACGTCTGCGTGGTAGTCTGAAGATACTGTCCATAGTCTTAGAATGTCCGCGCCGTATTTGTCACAAACCCCAAGTGGATCTACACCATTTCCTAAGCTCTTAGACATTTTTCTCTTGTCTTCATCAATTAAGAAACCATGTGTAACATTTTCTTTGTATGGAGCTACACCTTTAACAGCAACAGATGTTAAAAGTGATGATTGGAACCATCCTCTATATTGGTCGTTCCCTTCTAAGTATAAGTCTGCTGGCCAAGATAAGCCATATTTCTTAGTATTTAATACTGCAAAGTGGCTTGAACCAGAATCAAACCAAACGTCCATTATATCTGTCTCTTTAGTTAGAGTATTACATCCACATTCACACTTAAAGTCATAACCTTTTAGTAATTCTTCTGGAGAAAGTTCATACCAAGCATTTGTACCTTGAACTTTAAATATTTCATTCAATCTTGTTATTGTTTCATCGTTTATTAATTCTTTGCCACAGTCTGAACAATAGAATATTGGAATTGGAACACCCCAAACTCTTTGACGAGATATGCACCAGTCACTTCTGTCTTTAAGCATATTGTACATTCTGTCTTCTCCCCATGCCGGATACCATTTAATAGTTCTTATAGCATTTAATGCTTCATCTCTAAACTTCTTAACAGAAGCAAACCATTGAGTTGTAGCTCTATAAATAACCGGTTTGTGGCATCTCCAACAGTGTGGATATGGGTGAGTTAGTTCTTTACTTGCAAGAAGTGCACCAGTTTCACCTAAAACTTCAATTACTTTTTTGTTTGCTTCAGTATATTTCATACCTTCAAGAGAACCCGCTTCAGCTGTCATATATCCTTTTTCATCAACAGGGCATATAACTTCTATATCTGAGTAACGTTTGCAAGCAAGATAGTCTTCGTGTCCGTGTCCTGGAGCTGTATGTACAAGACCAGTACCAGCATCAAGTGTTACTAAAAGATCATTGTCTGAACCTAATATTACACGAGACGTTTTATCTAGCATTGGATGCCTCAATAGTATATTTTCAAGCTCTGCACCTTTAAATGTTTTGTCTAGTACTGTATATTCTGTAATTTCAGCTTCTTTCATTACAGATTCTATCATTTCCTGAGCTATTACATAGTACTCCTCATTAACGTTTACTATTGCATAATCAAATTCAGGATTTACAGTTACAGCTTGGTTACCTGGCATAGTCCAAGGAGTTGTTGTCCATATTACAAAGTATAGTTTGTTTGTATCTACTACCCCATCAAACACTCCTTTGTCATCCTTTACAGCGAATTTAACGAATATACTTGTTGCTGTATCATCTTGATATTCAATTTCTGCTTCAGCTAATGCTGTGCTACAATCTTCACACCAATATACTGGTTTAAGGTCGCGATAAATATATCCTTTTTTATACATGTCTGCAAATACTTTTATTTGTTCAACCTCAAATTCAGGGTCAAATGTAACATATTTGTTTGCATAGTCTCCAATTACACCTAGACGTTTGAAACCTTGTTCTTGAGTTTCAACTTGAGTTATAGCGTATTCTTTACATTTTCTTCTAAATTCAGGAACACCTACCATATCCTTGCTTATTTTAAGCACTTGTTCTACTTTCTTCTCTATTGGAAGACCATGTGTATCCCAACCTGGAATGTATGGTGCATAAAATCCTTGCATGTTTTTGTATTTTATAATAATGTCTTTTAGTATTTTATTAAAGGCGTGACCTAAGTGTATATTACCGTTAGCATATGGTGGTCCATCGTGTAATATAAATGATTTGTTTCCTTTATTTTTTTCTAATATTTTTTCATATACTTTTGCTTCGTTTTGTTTTTCTAAAACAGCTGGTTCTCTTTCAGGTAGATTCCCTCTCATTGGGAATTCTGTCTTTGGAAGGTTTAGTGTTTCAGAATAGTTTTTCTTTTCATTTTCCATTTTTATTTACTCCTTTTCTTATTACTAATTAACATTATTTCGTTACTCTTTCAAGTCTTTCTTTGGTTTCAGTTTCACCTAATACTTGCTGAATTGCATATATGTCTGGCGTGTTTTGTTTGTTCGTAAGAGCTACACGTATGAAGCCTGTAACATCAGCAATACTTCCTTTAAAAGCATCTGGATTTGCTTTATACTCTTTCATATTTACACAATATCCTAACGTTTCTGCCATAGCTTTTACAGTATTAAACCAAGTTTCTTTATCTTGAGTTTCATCATAAACTTTTATATATTCTGCTATAATAACTTTTACATCCTCTAGTGTAAACTTGCCATCTTTTAAATCGAAATTGTAACCTTCAGCTAGATTTTCGTTAAATAGGTCATTATACATATAGAATATGTTTGGTAATATATCTTTGTATTTTGCAAAGTCTTTTCTAATCTTTGTTACATTTTCTCTTTCAATACCTAAAACTTTTCTAGCATAATCTAAATCGCTATTTAAAAGATTGTATAGTTCGTTATCATATTGTTTTGACCAAACTAAAACATTGTTTAAAAGTGTTTCTGTGTTCATCCTAGATATTACTTCTTTAGATACGTCTGTAAGTTTTACCATATCAAAAAGAGCTCCAGAACTGTTTAGTTTATCTAATTTCACTTTAAATTCGCGCCATGAGGCTTCCTTATTTGCTTTTCTCCATAATTCGTAATCTGAGTTAATTATAGTTAAAAGATATTCTAAAACGCTGTCTACAGGATATCCTTCTTCTAAGAAAAAGCTTACTGCAGATTCAGGGTCTTTTCTCTTACTTAATTTCCTCTTTGAACCATTATCGTTCTTCATCATTGTTGGTGTATGAGCGTATCTAACTTGTTCAAATCCTAATGCTTCAAATAAATCTAAGTGAAGCGCTGTTGATGGTATCCATTCTTCACCGCGAATTACAATAGTTGTTCTCATAAAATGATCATCTACTGCGTGTGCAAAGTGGTATGTTGGTAAACCATCGGATTTAATTATTACTATATCTTGATCATTTTCGGCCATTTCAATTTTGCCACGTACAATATCTTGTACTTTAACTTTTCTCATATGGCTACCTTCTGATCTAAATCTTAAAACGTAAGGCACTCCAGCGTTAATTTTCTCTATTTGTTCTTCGGTAGTATAATTTCTACATCTTGCATATGTTCCATAATATCCTGGTATTTGTTTGTTCTTTTCTTGAGACTCACGTAGCTTGTTTAAATCTTCTGGCAAGCAAAAACAAGGATAAGCTCTACCACGTTTTATAAGTTCTTTAGCACATATTTTATAAATATATTCTCTTTCACTTTGTTTATATGGTCCATATTCTCCTACTTGTTCTGTTTCAGAAACCAAACCTTCATCATTAATTATATTAAATGCTCTCATTTGGTTTATTAAATTTCTTGTTCCATTTTCAATTTCACGTTTTTGGTCAGTATCTTCGATTCTTAGCATAAATTTACCATTTGACTGGTTAGCAATAGTCATATCTATTAACGAACCAAACAGTCCACCTATGTGTAAGAATCCTGTTGGAGATGGAGCAAAACGAGTTACCTCTGCTCCCTCTGCCAAATCTCTTTTAGGATACTTTTTCTCTAAATCTTCTATTGTTTCAGTTATATCTGGAAATATTAAATTTGCAAGTGTTTCTTTTAAGTTATCCATTTTAATTCTCCTTTTAAATTTTATTGTTACAATTTAGTTGTTTTTATTTATTCATTTTTACTTCAGTTATAATTGGAAGTATCATTGGATTACGTTTTGTTTTCTTATATACAAAATCACAAAGTTCTTGTCTAAGTCCAGCTTTTATAGCAGACCATTCTGTTACATGAGATTTTACAAGTTTTTGTATTTTTTCTTTTGCAAACTCTCTAATCTCATCAACAAGGTCTTCAGATTCACGTACATATACAAATCCTCTTGTTATTATATCTGGTCCTCCAACTAAAGCTCCAGTGCCACTTTCAAGAGAGAATACTACAAGTATCATACCATTTTCTGAAAGCATTTGTCTATCTCTTAAAACTATGTTTCCAACGTCTCCAACACCAAGTCCATCTACAAGTACTATTCCCGATGGAACTTGTGAACCTAGTCTTGCGCCTTTTTCATCAATTTCAAGTATTCTACCATTTTGTGATACGAATATATTGTCTGACTTCATTCCAATTTGTTTTGCTATTTCTTTATGATGTCTTAAAAATCTATATTCGCCATGAACTGGCATAAAGTATTTAGGTTTTGTTAGCATAAGCATTAATTTTAATTCTTCTTGACAAGCGTGTCCTGAAACGTGTACATCTGCAAGTTGGTTATATATTACTTCCGCTCCAATTTTTTGAAGTTCATCTATAACTTTACCAATAGATTTTTCATTTCCAGGTATAGATGATGATGAGAATATTACTAAATCTTTATCTGTGATAGTAACTTTTCTATGTTCACCTTGTGACATACGAGCTAGTCCTGACATTGATTCTCCTTGAGAACCAGTTGTAATTATTACAAGCTGTTCTGGATTATATAGCCCAATCTTATCTATTTCTATAAACGTTCCTTCAGGCGCTGTTAAGTAACCTAGCTCTTTTGCAACACCCATAACACGTATCATGCTACGTCCTACTATTGCTACTTTTCTACCAAATTTAGCAGCTGATGTTACAATTTGTTGCATCCTGTGAATGTTAGATGCAAATGTTGCAACTATAATTCTTTTGTTTGAATTCATAAATATTTTATCGAACTCGGCTCCAACATTTCTTTCAGACATTGTATACCCTGGTCTTTCTACATTTGTTGAGTCTGACATAAGAAGTGTTACACCTTTTGTCCCAAGTTCTGCAAATCTTGCAAAGTCCATAACCTGACCATCAATTGGTGTATAGTCCACTTTAAAGTCTCCTGTATGTACTACTGTGCCAACTGGTGTTGTAATTGCAAACCCTACAGAGTCTGCTATAGAGTGAGTTGTACGTATAAATTCTACTCTAAATTTACCAGCAACAACTGTTTGTCTAGGTTCTACTATTTTAATCTTAGCTATTTTATCCAATCCGTGTTCTTCAAGTTTTGCAGTAATTAAACCTGCTGTAAGTTTTGTTGCAAATATTGGAACGTTCATTTTCTTTAAGAAATATGGTATTGCTCCAATATGATCCTCGTGTCCGTGAGTTATAAATAACCCTTTAACTTTTGTAATGTTTTTCTCTAGATATGTCGTATCTGGTATTACAAGGTCAACTCCTAGCATATCGTCCTCCGGGAAGCCAAGACCGCAGTCAACAATTATAATATCCTTACCATATTCAAATACAGTAATGTTTTTTCCTACTTCTTGTAGTCCTCCTAAAGGAATTATTTTAAGTTTATCTTTTTCAAATATACTTTCTTTTGTACTATTCTTCATTGTGTGTGGTTGTTGCTCTTTTTTATTTAAGTTATTTAATCTTCTTCTAGCTGTTTTTTCTTCTGTTTTTGCAATACTTGCACTATCTATTGCAATGTTATCTGTTTTTTCTAATTTTCTTTTTAATTCTTTATCCAAGAATTTACCTTCTTCGTAAATTCCCTGTTTATTTTTTTCCATTTATCTCATCCTTTCTTTTTGTTATTAAACGATATTTAATTTTAGTTTCCGAATTCATTTTTAATTTACACAACCGTACAAAAACTGTATATCTTATGACACACAAAATCTGCTAATATTATACTATTATGCGTATGTAAAGTCAAGAAAAAGCGGCTTAATTTAGCCGTTTTTTACTTGCTTTTTCCATATTTTTCTTAATCTTTTTATTCCATTCACATAACCCATAAATATTATTTGTTAAATATACCAGCCACATAATAAGCATAGGTATATTTGTTATGTCTTGAATGCATTTTATTGTCCAAAGAGCTATCATCGCAACGTTCGAGACAATAAACATGTGCCACTGCTCTACTTTCTTACTAGCCGTCATATATAGTCCGGCAACTCCAAGGATTATGGAAAGTCCGTCAACTAAAGCATATCTTACATTGAGCTTCGTTGCAATTACTGTGTAGCATGCAACCACAAGTAATATAACAAGCCAAATTGCTAATCTTTGCAAATCTGTATACCTAGAGACTCTTAACTTCTTGTTTCCATTTTTATTTTTCCCCCAGTTGAAAAACGTGTACGTCTGCATGGGTATACAATAAACAAAATTATATATACTTGTCCCATATACACCATTAGAATACATTATTATTCCATACAGGAGCGAGTTTGCTATTCCAAAAAGTTGACCAACCCTATTTTCAAATACTGTATTAAACACATATATCACACCGGATACAGCCGCAATAATTTGTAACAAAGACGAGTTTGTTAGTATAGATAGTATTACGATTAACAACACTGTCGCTGCTATCCATATTTTCCTTAGATTTTTCATATGTTTATTATTCCCTTTCAAAAGCCTTTTTTTGTATTAAAAAAACTTGATACTAGCCTAGTACCAAGTAGTTTGTGGCAGGGGTACTAGGAATCGAACCTAGCTCTGGAGTTTTGGAGACTCTTATTCTACCAATGAACTATACCCCTATAACTTTTCTCATTATACTATATATATTATATAAAATGCAAGCGAAATCTATACTTTTTTTCAAAAAGTTGGAAATATAACTCAAAAATATATAAACAGTATAAGAAAAGATAAAATCTTTTTAAATTTAATTACAGTCACAAAAATTCCTAGAAGGAGTATAACAGACACATTTTAGCATCTTATTATACTCCACCAGGAATAATTATTTCTTATTTGTTTGTTTAATTTTCTATGACAACTAGCCTGATTTCATTAATAATTCTATAACACTTCTTACTTTATGTATAGTGATAGGCGGAATCCGCCACGAAAGCCAACAGTAGTAGGAGTAGCTGTGTTGCGATCAAAAACAGGACGACTACTGCCATTAACGCTGAAAAAGCCCCCACGGAAAACATGTTTTGTAGTAGTTGCACCCTCCATTGTCCATTCCCACATATTTCCTGCCATATCAAAAATATTGTTTACACTTGCTGCTTTTAGCGCACCTGTAGATAATGCCCAATTAGTTCCACTCGCTTTTGTTGAACTTGTTGTTGCTGTTTGATATGAGCCTAGACTGCCTGATTTAAACGCCGCATATTTTGCACCTTCATTTAAATCTCCAGCAGATATTACATGGTCACTATAATTTCCATAACTTGTACTGCTTGTTACACTTGTTACAGCATTTCCTTTTCCATCTTTTGCTCCTACCTCTAACCACCATGCTAGAGTTCTATCCCACTGCACGCCATACGTTAATGTAGATACTACACCGTAACGCGAATTTGCTTGTGGATATATGCTCCTTGCTACTTCTACCGCTCCATTTGTATCTTCTGATATACTATCATTCTTCGTCCATGGTATATATGCATATGGCATTTTACCCATCATAGAATAGACATTTGTTTCTAATACACCATTATCACTTGTTCTTTGTGTATCTATTCCAGCTTCATAACGCGCTACATAAAAACCTTTATATTTTTTTACACTTTCATACATTGCTTGTACTTCTGCTAAAGTTGTACTTGTCATATATGTAGAATTTTGTGTTGGCAGTGGCATGTTTGTTGTTGTATCCAATGCTACTTCCCACGCAGCTGTTCCTAATGTGTTAGACATTGCATAAGAGTCCCCGAAATCTTTTCTTACGAACTTGCTAAAATCTTCTACAGGCACCCATACGTATTGGTTTCTTGTTCTCTTTGCATTTTCTACATTTGAATCTGTTACAGCCTCTGTTCCTTCGTATATTACAAGTCCCCCATTTTTTGTATTTTCTCCTGCCACTGATGATGCTACAAATCCCCTAGGGATAGGCACTCCATCAACTGTAGTTGTTGTCCAAACTGCTTGCCCTTTTAAATAAACCTCAACACCTTGTTTGCTTACAAATATCTCATATTGTGTTAAATCTATTTTTTCCTCATTTAAGCTTTGTAGTACTTGTTCCTCCAACTGCTCCTGTTTTCTAATGCCATTCATATACGCTTCAGCCCATTTAAGTGATGCTAATGTTTGAACTTCTTTTAAATTTGTTTCTTTTACGGCATCTTTAGATTTTGATATTATTCCGCTGTCGTTTAAGGACAAAATAATTGTTCCAGCTAGAATTATCATAACAATTATTGTTATCACTAAAACTATTAGCGATACACCATTTTTATTGCTTGTACCTGCTACATAATTACTTGTCGCATTCTTAATGTTTGATTTTTTATTCATAAATTTCCTCCTTCGTATCTCTAAAAATCTATTGATATTATATAGTTTTTTATTATTAGTTGTCAATGGTTTTATAAATATTTTTTAATTTATATTTAACAAACTAATCGTCCTAATCGTCGTCTAGATATAGTCTCATATAAATTACAAAACACTAGCCTTATGTTTATAATTTATCAATTTTATTGTTTTTTATCCTTCATATATATTCTTCTTTTAATATGCTTTACTATACTTTACTTCGTTTTTATGCTATGAAATTTACTGTTACATTTTTCTATTCTTTACTTTGTTTCTTTACAACTTGTTTTTTTAACATGTCTATAAACTCTATATTATTATCTGTTTTTGCAAACATATTAAATATTTTTTCAGTTGTCTCAATAGCCTGTACTGAGTTTTGGGTTCCAATAAGTTTACGTATAATTGTGCTTGCTTCTTGTTCCTCTTTAGCTAGTAGCAAATCTTCCCTTCTAGATGAAGATTTTACAATATCTACAGCTGGGAATATTCTTCTTTCGCTTAGTTTTCTATCCAAGTGTATTTCCATATTACCTGTACCTTTAAATTCTTCAAAGATAATGTCATCCATACGGCTTCCTGTATCTATTAAAGCTGTACCAAGTATTGTTAGGCTCCCGCCTTTTTCTATATTTCTTGCAGCACCAAAGAATTTTTTAGGGAAGTGTAGACAAGCAGGGTCTATACCACCAGATAATGTTCTCCCCGATGGTTCAACTGTTAAGTTGTTTGCTCTAGCAAGTCTTGTAATGCTATCTAAAAGTATAACAACATCTCTGTTATGCTCAACAAGTCTCTTTGCTCTTTCAAGAACCATTTTTGCAACTCTTATATGATGCTCTGGTGATTCATCAAATGTTGAAGATATAACTAAAGCATCTATTGAACGTTCTATATCTGTTACTTCTTCTGGTCTTTCATCTATTAAAAGTACTATAAGTGTAACTTCTGGATTATTTTTTCTAATACTAGTAGCAATTTGTTTAAGTATTGTTGTTTTACCCGCTTTTGGCGGAGCAACTATCATGCCACGACTGCCTTTTCCTATTGGTGCTAATAAGTCTAGTATTCTCATAGTAGTATCACTACCATTTTCTAGTTTTAACTTCTCATTTGGATATATTGGAATTAATGCATCAAATGCTTTTCTTTTAAGTGCTACGTCTACTCTGTCGTTATTTATACCTTCTATAAATATCATAGAAGGAAATTTATTTGCAGGTTCTGTAGTAAAACGAGCAATACCACGTAGCATATCTCCAGTAGATAAGTTAAATCTTCTTATTTGCATTGCAGATACATATACATCTCTATTTCCCGAAAGAAGATTATCGCTTCTTAAAAAACCATATCCATCAGGTAAAACTTCTAGTATCCCTTCTGTTATAAAATCTGTTTCTGGGTTTTCTATTTGTATATCATTTTTTGTTTCTAATTCTTTTTTCTCTTCTAATTTCCCTATAATTTCCTCAACTAAATATTCTTTTTTTAGTCTTTCATAACCATCTAATTTTATCTTTGCAGCTATTTCCCTAAGTTCTGTTAAAGTTGCTGCTTTTAAATCTTCTTTGTTATACATTGTTATCTCCTTTCACAAACTTACATATGTAATCATAACCTTTAGTTCCTGTAATTTCCACGTTACACCACTCACCAACAACTACATTTGCTATACTTGTTTTATTTATCTTAAGTAACATTTTAGGATCCACATCAGGTGCATCCATATATGACCTGCATATAAAATATTTTTCACTTTCATCTACATCTGTAACTAGTACCTCTAATGTTTTCCCTATATTTGATAGCATAAACTCATTTACTACTTTTTGTTGTTCTTCCATAAGTTTTTTATATCTAGCCTTTTTTACTTTTTCTAAGACATCCCCTGGCATTGTTTCTGCCACAGTATCATCTTCTTTAGAGAAAGTAAATGCCCCCATTCTTTCAAATTTTAATTCTTTAACGGCATCTATAAGTTCGTTAAAGTCTTCTGTTGTCTCTCCTTGATACCCCACCATAAAAGTAGTTCTAAGAACTGCTTCGGGTATTTTTTTACGTATTTTATTAACAAGCTCATATACCTCTTTTTTATTTGTATGTCTATTCATCGCCGTTAACATTTTATCTGAAATATGTTGCAAAGGTATGTCGAAATATTTGCAAATCTTTGGATTTGTTTTAAATTCCTCAATAAGCTCATCTGTAATCTTGCCTGGATACATATATAGCACTCTAATCCATTTTAGTTCATCTAGTTTAGATAATTCCTTAAGCAGTTTATATAACATTGGTTTTCCATACAAATCTATACCATATGACGTTGTATCTTGAGCAATAACAACAAGTTCTCTTATTCCCTTATCCACTAAAAACTTTGCTTCTTCTACTATATCTTCTATTTTTCTAGATTTTAGTTTTCCTCTAATTAACGGAATTGCGCAATAATGACAATTGTTATTACATCCATCTGAAATTCTTAAATATGCTGTTGGGAATACGCTTGATACAATTCTATCTTTGAACTCTAACTTTGTTTTTATCTCTTTACTAAAATATTCTGAAAAAATCTTGTCTATATTATTATACTCGTCTACACCAATTACTAAATCTACTTCAGGAAATTCTTTTACAATTTCAGATTTATATCTTTTGGCAAGACAACCTGCAACAATTAAATGTTTACATTTTCCTATTTTTTTATACTCAGCTATATCTAAAATGGTGTCTATAGCTTCCTGTTTTGCGGATTTTATAAACCCACATGTATTTACCATAATGCAATCTGCTTCATCTAAATTTGTCTCTAATTCAAAGCCAATGTTTTTTAAAAAGCCTAGTAGCATTTCACTATCTACTTCATTTTTTGCACAACCGAGTGTAACTAAACTAACTTTCATAGTTTTTGCCTCCGAATTAATTATACCATAAATTGTCATAAATACAAATATTTTTACATATTTTGTTATATTACAATATAACAATCTAGAACTATACCGCTTTAACAGCCAACTAATTTAGCCATAGTTATACTAAAAGAGAAACATAAGTTGACATATTTCGGTATATTTGATATAATATTTATGTAAACTTTTCAGGCCAATTTATTAATATAAGGAGGAATATTTAAATGACATTCGCAATTTTTCTGGGGGTTTGTATAGGTTCTTTCGTAGTAGCCATCATTCTTGCTGTTATTTGCGAGCATTGGGGGCCCGGTGGCTTTTTAGAAGCATTACTCGCCATCAGTTCCGCTATCTTCGTTATAAGCCTTGTCGTGAGCGTAATTTGGATGTTTTGCGGTGGATTCAACTACATTAAGAACCCCGAGTATAACTATGTTCTTACAGAAGAAGTAAGTATTGCCGAGTTCGACACCAAAAAGAAGGAGACCGGTATCCATGACATTGCATACATAGATAGCGAGAAGTACATCGTATATATCGACTCTGCTCTCATTGAAAAGGCTCGAGTAACAGTATGTGACGGGGATGAAGCTCAACTAGAAATTTATCACTGTATCCCTAAAAACAACACTGTCTCAGTAGATTTGAAATTTAACAGACACTACGAGTATAAGGTGTATGTTCCCGATGGATACAAAGTTGTTTCTATTAATCTCAAATAACTTTAAAAGACTGTCCTATAAATTTAGGGCAGTCTTTTACTAATTAATGATTTAACTCATCTTTTATTTCATTTTCAAGTCTTGTTACAACTTCATCTACTGACAATGTTCCTACTTTTTCTCCACCACGAGCTGTTAATGCAAGAGTTGCATCATTCATTTCATTATCTCCAATTACTGCAAAATATGGCACTTTTTCAAGTCTTGCTTCTCTTATCTTGTAACCTATTTTTTCATTAGAGTTATCTAGTTCAACTCTAAATCCTTTATGTTCAAGTTTAGCTTTAAGTTCGTTTGCATATGATATGTGAGCATCTGAAATTGTTAAAAGTTTTATTTGAGTTGGAGCCATCCAAAGTGGTAATGCCCCAGCATATTTTTCAATTAATAGTGCCAAAGTTCTTTCATAACAACCAATTGAAGTTCTGTGGATAATATATGGGTTCTTTTTAGCTCCATCTTTATCTACATATTCCATTCCAAATTTTTCAGATAATAATTGGTCTATTTGTATTGTAATTAAAGTATCTTCTTTGCCAAACACATTCTTTATTTGTATATCTAATTTTGGCCCATAGAATGCAGCTTCACCTATTCCTTCTTTGTACTCAATTCCAAGATTGTCTAATATGTTTGCCATTATACCTTGAGCTTCATCCCATTGTTCAACTGTTCCAATATATTTTTCTCTATTGTCTGGATCCCATTTAGAGAATCTATATGATACATCTTCATATAGTCCTAAACATTTAAGCATATATATTGCAAGTTCTAAACAATGTTTAAATTCACTTTCTAGTTGCTCTGGTGTACACATTAAGTGTCCTTCAGATATTGTAAATTGTCTTAAACGAATAAGGCCGTGCATTTCTCCTGATGCTTCATTTCTAAACAGTGTAGATGTTTCATTAAGACGCATTGGAAGGTCTCTATAACTTCTTCCTCTATTTAAGAATACTTGGTATTGGAATGGACAAGTCATAGGACGAAGTGCAAATACTTCGCTATCTTTTTCCTCATCACCTAATACAAACATTCCATCCTTGTAATGGTCCCAATGACCAGATATTTTGTATAGGTCAGATTTTGCCATAAATGGCGTTTTAGTTAACTGCCAACCACGTTTAGCTTCAGTATCTTCAACAAATCTTTGTAAAAGTTGTATTACTTTAGCACCTTTTGGAAGCATAATTGGTAAGCCTTGACCAATGTAATCTACTGTTGTAAAAAATTCCATTTCTCTTCCAAGTTTATTATGGTCTCGACGTTTCGCATCTTCTTGTTTTTCAATGTAGTCTGTTACTTCTTGCTCAGTTGCAAAACATGTACCATATATTCTTGTTAGCATTTTATTTTTTTCTGAGCCTCTCCAGTACGCACCTGTAACAGACATAAGTTTAACTGCCCCCACATCTTTTACATTTGCAAGATGTGGTCCACGACACATATCTGTAAATGGTCCATTTTCATAGAAAGTGATTCTTGCACCATCTTCTAGCTCTTCAATTAATTCTAGCTTATATGGTTCATCTTTCATTTTTTCTATAGCTTCAGCTTTTGAAAGTTCATACACTTTCATTTCTTGTCCCTGTGATATTATGTTTTTCATTATGTTTTCTATTTTCTTTAAATTTTCAGCAGTAATATTTAGGTTATCGAAATCATAATAGAAACCATTTTCTGTAGAAGGTCCTATTGCAAGTTTAGCATCAGGATAAACTTTCTTTATAGCCTGTGCTAGAACGTGTGATGCTGTGTGTCTTGCAACTGCAATGTTTTCGTTATAATCTAATTCAACTATACTGCCATCATTATTTAATACTTTTATCACGTAAATCCCTCCTTTGTTTATGATAATAAGTAAATACGAATGCACCCCCATAGGCACATTACCTACAGGGGTGCAAATTATATCTATTTACACGGTTCCACCCTATATTTTACTTAATTTCTGATTTTACGAAATCAACGGCAGCTTTCGCTACAAGCTCCGGGGTAGTCTTCAAAATGTCAACCTTCAAAAGCAGCTTTCAGCCACGACTGCTCCTCTCTGTTGCGTACGACAAATCTACTCGTCCCTTCAACGCTTACAAACATATTATACTACTTTACAGCAAAAATTTAAAGAGTTTTTTCTATTTTTTCTTTAAATTGCTGTATTTTTTTATTATTCATTCCAGTAATTTTGCTTATAAGAGAAATATCCAATCCATTCTTTAACATATTTTCTATATAATTATTTTCGGCTTCTTCTCTTCCTTTATGTATACCTTTATCAATCCCTTTTTGAATGCCTTGCTGTATTCCCTCTTCTATGCCCTGTTGCATTCCTTGTTGCATTCCTTGTTGCATTCCCTGTTGCATTCCCTGTTGCATTCCTTGTTCAAGCCCCTGTTGCATCCCTTTTTGAATACCTTCATTCAAGCCTTTATGAAATGTATTATGCTTTATGCTTGCCATATCTCTTAAAAAACGTTCTTTTCCTGCTTCTGTATACTTTTCTGCCTCTTTTGCGACCAATCTGTCGAATTCGTCCATAGCCTTTGAAATACTTTTATTAAAATCTTTTGCCATGTTCATCCACTCCTTATTTTGATCGTCAATAAACGCGAGCCATTGATTTAACTTTTCTCTCATATTTGGATTAGAGTTCCTAAACTTAGGCAATTCTATATAATGAAATCTAAGCTCATTTATTACTACATCTCTTCTGTTCAATTCATCAACTATAACAGTGCTAGTTTTGTAATGTTCACTTTTTAAGAAATTGAAATCCGTAATGTAAATTATTTCTACTGGCTTGAGTTCATCATAAGCTTCTCCTATTTGTAACTGTTCAGATAAAAGCTTACCCGCGTAGAAAACAGTCCTTTTTATATGATTTACTTCATCCCATCTTTGCATTTCAACATCTATTTTACTACCATCTTTTAAAGTTACTTCTATATCTAACATTCCATAT
Source organism: Clostridia bacterium (assembly GCA_045652705.1). Lineage (GTDB taxonomy): Bacteria > Bacillota > Clostridia > TANB77 > CAG-465 > UMGS1649. The sequence goes on along the minus strand of JAZRUV010000009.1, from coordinate 40,734 downwards.
TTGTTATCTTGCTTTTCTTGCACCAACATTTTTTCCATTTGAACAGTAGCAGATATTACTTCTCTTCCTATTATGGCAGAAATAAAATCACATAAAATATCCTCATTTCCTTTAGTAGTAAAAAGTTTTTTAAATAAATAATCGTTTTTAGGTGACAATCCGTTTGTGTTTATTTCCAATCTTATACCTCCATTTTAACATATAATTGGAAGCGCTTCAACACTTTATGTGTATTTTCCTAGGAATTTTATAAATTTTAATTGATTAAAATTATTGATTAAATATATTTGAATTTAATTATAATAGATTAAATTAATTTAGCTAGCTAAGGCTACACACATTACGTGTGTAGCCTTATTATATAACCGTATATTTTGGGTTTCAAGCAAATTGCTACATTTTATAACCAAGATGTGCGAATCCCCACTCGCTCTAGCAAAATAACCGTCGCATAAATCGACAATTTTACAACTCGATAGTTGAGCTCAGGACTTGATAAAATTTGTTGTCTCTTAATTCTAACACACTATATGTAGTATTCTTTCCTGTTGTTTCTTGCAAAATTATTTCTGGTTTTGCATTTTCATTTAAATCCATAACAAATTTTAAAGAATATACTGGCCATCTATCTGAATCTTTCGTGTCTCTTACATATGCGTATTTTACTAAATGTGCTTTCCCGGATGTTACATATACCACTGCACTATACGCCCCTAATAGATTTGCCTTTTCACATGTTGCGCATATAATCTTATCTGCTATGTTATTTATATTAGTACCATATACTTCTGTTATTTTTACAGAACTATTTATTAATTTATATGACCCAATAGCCTCTTTAACATACTTTTCATCCTCTTCAGTAGACACTAAATTCGTCATACCAGGTAACACTTTTGCTGTTTCTTGCGATGTAATAGCTAAATAGTCTCCGGGTATTCCCGATTTAGCAATAGCTGTATATATTACTGATTTATTGTACTTTTTAATGCTAGCTGTTTTAAATGTCCCATATTTCGCATTTTCACTAAACAGATCTACTTCTAGTTCCGCTCTATTGCTGTTTGCGTCATAAAACTTTTCAGAAGATACCCACTTATTTCCATTGGCACCACCAAGTATAATACCATTTACAATGATTACATTTGAGTTTGCCGCTTCAGATGTAGAAGCATTATTTGCTGAATTATCTATATTTTCAATAGTAATATAGTTACCACTTAATGTGTACCATAAAAATAATATACAAGACAGTATAACAAGTACAAAAAATATAATTAAAAGTGGTAACACTATTTTTCTTTTATTACTTTTCACTTTTCCTTCCTCCTTCGTCTATAGAAAAGATACATCCACAATATTTTTGCCTGTACAGCTCCATTTCTTTCGCTCTATGCTGTCCATCCCAAAACATTGGTCTGAAATCTTTATACATAAATTTAACACCATACTTATCTGCTAATTTTTCACAAACCTCACAAATAATATCATGTTTTTGATATGGGCTAATTAAAAGCGTGGTTGTAACTGCTGTATAGCCGTTAGTCTCAGCATATTCAAACACCTTTTCAAGTCGCGAAGTATAACAATACTCACATCTTAATCTATATCCGTTTTCTTTAAAATTTATTGCATTTTTTGTCCAATCCATTAAGTTATATTCATCTAAAAATATTCCTTGTTTATTTTTAATATCTAAAAATTGTTTTAATGTTTCTTTTCTTTGTTCATATTCATGTTTTGGATGGATGTTTATGTTGTACCATATAACATCCATATTATCTATGCTATCTATGTTATATTCACTATAGTTCTTCTCTATATCTTCATACACAGCAACTAAACAAGGGCCACAACAAGCGTGTACTAATAATTTATCCTTCATAGGCCACCCCCATATGCTCGTAAGCTAATCGTGTAAGCATTCTTCCTCTTGGCGTTCTGTTTATAAATCCAATTTGCATAAGATAAGGTTCATACACATCTTCTATTGTATCTTTATCCTCTCCTACGGCTGCTGCTAAAGCTTCAAGTCCTACAGCTTTACCACTAAATTTAGTTATCATGGTATCAAGCAATTTTCTATCTATCTCATCAAGTCCGTATTCATCAATTTCAAGCGTGTCCAATGTCTTTTTAGTAATAGTATAATCTATCTTTGACATATCTTGAACTTCTGCAAAATCTCTTACTCTCTTTAATAGTCTATTTGCTATTCTAGGAGTTCCTCTACTTCTAGAACCTATTTCTTCCGCCGCTTCTTTAGATATTGGGATTTCTAATATGTTTGCACTTCTTGTAACAATCGTTGCAAGTTCTTCTACAGAGTATAGATTTAATCTATGTATAATACCAAATCTATCTCTTAAAGGTCCAGATAACGAACCAGCTTTAGTTGTAGCTCCAACTAAAGTAAATTTCGGAAGATCAATTCTAATACTTCTAGCAGATGGACCTTTTCCTATCATAATATCTAAATTACAGTCCTCAAGTGCCGGATAAAGCACCTCTTCAACACTCTTTTTAAGTCTATGTATTTCATCTATGAAGAGTAAATCATTTTCCTCAAGATTTGTAAGAATGGCTGCCAAATCCCCAGGCTTTTCAATTGCAGGCCCTGATGTTATTTTTATATTTACTCCTAATTCTGCTGCTATTATATTTGCAAGTGTAGTCTTTCCAAGCCCTGGCGGCCCATATAACAAAACATGATCTAAAGCTTCTTTGCGTTTCAAAGCCGCTTTAATATATATTTTCATATTTTCCTTTACTTTTGTTTGGCCAATATATTCTTCAAAATTATGTGGTCTTAATGATACCTCAATTTTTGAATCCTCTTCCATATCATATTCTGGCATTATTACTCTATCTTCCGTCATATTTACCTCTTCTTTCTATGAGATTATATCAACATAGCACATAAATTGCAAGGCTACGTATATATAAAAATTGAAAGAGTGGATTTTAATCCACTCTCTCAATGTATTTAGTAGTTTCGTCAATCTGTATTTTCAATCTCCATACATCATACAACAAAAGTACAAAAGCAAACGTACACGTAGCAAACAATAATAACGTTCTACTGAAGACTACAAACATTGCAATAGCGCAAAGAATACCACCTAGTGTTCTAAATATTATTACTTTACATATTGCCTTAACCTTATTTTTGTTTTGCATTTTTGTCCATCCAAACCAGTAATATAGTTGTAAATATACAGACAGAAAAACTAGTCCGTAACCTAAAACAACCAACAACATAGTATCACCCCTACGTCATTTACACCACCGTGTCTTCTAATTTGCGTTCCTTTTTGTCTTTATTTGCACTTTTTTGTTTATAGATGTTATAGCTAACAGAAACCGAAAATATATTAATCGCTTGAACTGGTATCATTAAACAGTTAAAAAAGAGAAATTCACCTGTATTAATTTTAATAATAATAGCAATTATCTCTAAAGCGATTATTAAAAAGATTACTGTCAAAGTTAGCCTACAAAATAGCAATCCGTTTTTCTCTGTTCTAAAAATAATTAATGGCAAAAGCAATATTGCTAGGATAAGTATAATTAAGTCCGTCATGTTCATCCCCCATTATACTACAACGTCAACATTTCTGTTCTGGCTTCCTTTTTTGTTTCTTTCGAACGCACCATTATCCTTGGCCTCAATAATAGTCGCTATACCCACAGGCGTATGAATAATTAACAAAACTAGTAGAATAAGCCATGAATTTAGTAAAATTAAACGAAGGATAAAGGCAATTAGCTCTAATACTAAGGCACAGATAGTAGCATATGCTTGCACTTTCCAAGCACGTTTTGTAGTAGAACTGTTTTGCAACAAAAGCATAACTAGTATGACGACAAGCGAAATGAACAACAAAACATCTAAAACAATCAACATTTTAATTCCCCCTTTAAATTATTATTAGGTTAAATATTTTGTTTCACTCATTATACTATAAGTTTACGTAAATTTCAAGGTGTGTTTTTGTTATTTTAAATTTCCTTATTTACTAAGCTTCATATTGTAACAAATTTTTAACATCTTCATAATATGTAATATATATAATCAAATATATTTGAGTATATATGAAAGGAGTTCGCATGTGGGGTACTAATAATACTAATAGCAATTCATTTATTTGGCTTATATTACTTATACTTATCTTCTTTACTGATAGTTCATCAAGACCCATTAGCCAAGCAAATTATTTTAAACTAACTGACAGCGTAAATAACACAAACAATTTGCTAAATGGCTTCTTTAATTAATTAAAAGGAGGAATTTAAAATGATAGATGAAAGATGTGGATGCGGTTGTGGAAACTGTGGTGGAAACTGCGGAGGTAACTTCGGCGGAGGTTTCGGCGGCGGAAACTGCTGCTGCATTTGGATAATCCTTATAATAATCATATTAGTATGCTGCTGCGGATGCTGCTAATTTAAACATATAATACCCTTTAACCAATACTTAACCCGGGCTTTTAAACCCGGGTTACACATTTATCTATATTTATTCTTGTTTATTCTTCCATTTTGTTTTCAGAACCTAACACATTTACTATTTTGTGTTTTACCATTTCTTTTACTGCTAAGCGTCCTTTTCCAAGGTAGGTTCTTGGATCAAATACATCTGGCATTTGTTCAAAACATTCTCTAATGTTTGCTGTCATTGCTAAACGTATATCTGAATCTATGTTTATTTTACATACTCCATATTTTGCCGCTTCTCTTAAAAGTTCTTCTGGAACACCTTTAGCTCCTGGAATATTTCCACCATATTTATTACACATCTCTACAAATTCTTGTGGTACAGATGATGCACCGTGAAGTACTAATGGAAATCCTGGTAATCTTTCAGTTATTTCTTTTAGTATATCTATTCTAAGCTTAGGTTCTCCTTTAAATTTGTATGCTCCGTGACTTGTTCCTATAGCTATTGCTAAAGAATCACAGCCTGTAAGTTCTACAAATTTTACTGCTTCATCTGGTGATGTATACATAGCATCACTATCTGCAACATTTACATCGTCTTCAATTCCAGCAAGTTTCCCAAGTTCTGCTTCTACAACTACACCTCTTGGATGCGCATATTCTACGACTTTACGAGTTAGCTCTACATTTTCTTCAAACGAATATTTTGAACCATCTATCATAACAGAAGTAAAGCCTGAATCTATACAGTCTTTGCATAGTTCAAATGTATCGCCGTGGTCTAGATGAAGTACTACGTCTATATCTTTCCCTTTTGCTTTAGCATCTTCTATACCTGCTTCAACAAGTTTTCTTAAATATATTGGATTAGCATACTTTCTTGCACCACTAGATACTTGTAATATAACTGGAGAGTTTGTTTCAGTTGCTGCCTCCATAATTCCTTGTATTATTTCCATATTATTTACGTTAAAAGCACCTATTGCATAACCGCCTTCATATGCCTTTTTAAACATTTCTTTTGACGTTGTAAGTCCCATAAATTAACCTCCTAAATTTAAATATATACTACTATATTCTAACTTCTTTTTCAAGTGAATTTATATATATTTCCAATCTTCTTGCTTTTTATGTTAACATATTGTATAATATTAATGTGTATATATTATGTACGAGCGTAAATACGCAAATAAATTTTGGAGGTATATATAGTGAAAAAACGGATTCTTATTCTTCTTTTGGTAGCACTGCTTGGTGTATGCTGCCTAACCGGTTGTGGTGGCACATATAGCAACTCGGCTGATAACGCAGCAAACGAAGCATCAGACTTTGTTAGCATAGATGACAAAAATTACTTGTCATACAGCGTGGATACCGGCGTAGTGTACTATATGTTTTCTACAAAGGAAGGTTTGGGCTATAAAGGATATGGTTACACATATTTTGCACCATATATCAGCGAAAACGGCAATTTCTGCAGATACGTAGATGGCGAAATTATAGAAATCACAGACCAAGTTTCAAACACAATAAACTAACAACAAAATTTAGGAGGAGTTTATATGTTAATTCTACTCTCAGTCATCTCTCTTATCGTCATCATCGCAGGTCTTATCATGTACTTCAAGAGTGACTATCGTCACGAAGAAGCCGGTACCATAATTGCCGGATGTGGAGCAATCGTCTTTGCTATAGCAATTATTGCTATGATTTGTGTAGGCGCAGTGCTTGCTACTTCACACACTATAGACGAAAAAATTACTCTCTATGAACAAGAAAACCGTGTTATCGAAGAAAAGATAAATCTTACAGTAACCACATATCTTGCTCACGAACAAGAAACTCTTACTGCTCTTACTCCCGAAAACGCCGCAAACTTTGTTGCTCTTATCCCCGAACTCAATTCAGATAGCGTTGTACAGCAACAAATTGCAACATATTTGGAAAACCATGAAACTATTGTGAGCCTTAGAGTTGAGAAAATCAACTTGGCTAAATCAAGATGGTGGATGTACTTCGGCAGTTAAAACTTTAAACCAAGTCTCTATTTAGAGGCTTGGTTTTTTATGTATATATACTTTATTATTGTAATATATTAAATATATGGAGGTAAGAAATATGCGGTTTATGTGGATATATTTCCAAACAAAATATTTTGGAAGATAAAATAATATACAATATGGTCTCTAGCTTTAATAGCAAGACTATAGATAATATTAATACAAGTATATTTAATAATGTTTCTTTTGCAGCTGTTGGTGCACCTTGTTTACTTACACGTGTTTTAAGAGGTAATAGATATTCTGTTTTATTTGAAGGTAGATTATATAACAGAGAAGAAATTAAAGAGGAACTTTTGGAACTAGGTCATGTTTTTCTAACTAATACAGATAGTGAAATTATTCTATTTTCTTATCTAGAATATGGTTATAATTTTATAACTAAACTCGATGGTGTTTTCTCTTTAGCCATCTATAATTTTGCCAATGAATCTCTTTTTATTGCAAGAGATAGACTTGGTATAAAGCCGTTATATTATGCAGAATCTGATGATTTTGTATTTAGCACCAAAATTAAGGGCGTTTTAAATCATCCAAATATGGTAGCTAAATTAGGCAAAGATGAGCTATGTGAAATATTTGGATTGGGTCCTGCTCACTCACCTGGTAAAACATTCTTTAAAGGAATTTATGAAATTATGCCAGGGCACTATGGCATATATACAAATCACGAGTTTAAAACATATAAATATTGGGATTTAGAAACTACCATTATACAGGATAGCATTGAACAGAGCATAGATAAAGCTAGAGAACTTGTAACTCTATCTTTAAAAAAGGAGCTTGTATCAGATAAACCTGTAGCTTGTATGTTGTCCGGCGGCTTAGACTCTAGTGTCTTATCTATGTTAGCATCAAAAGAAAATGAAAGTATAACAACCTTTTCAATAGATTTTGAAGGAAATGAAAGTAATTTCTCTGGTACAGATTATCAACCAACACGTGATAGTGATTTTGTTGTAGTTATGAGAGAATTCCTAAAGACTAATCACATAAATCTATATTTTTCAACCAAGGAAATATTTGATTCATTAAAAGATGCTATGCTAGCACGTGAAATGCCTGGTATGGCTGATGTAGACTCATCACTACTTGTGTTCTGTAAAAAAATAAAAGAATGTGGTTTTGATGCAGTAATATCCGGTGAATGTTCAGATGAAATATTTGGTGGTTATCCATGGTACTATAAAGAACATTTAATAAACTCATCTACTTTCCCTTGGTCACGCTCTATAGAAACAAGAAAAAATATTATAAATCCAAATCTCGTGTCAAGTGATTACCTAGAAGCGTATGTAGAAAATGCTTTCCAATCTACTTCTAATAATGTTGTATATAATAGCGATGATGAGATGGAAAATACATTTAGAAAAACTTGCTATAACACTATCAAATGGTTCATGAATACACTTGTAGAAAGAAGTGTTAGAATTTCAGATATGACAGGGTTAGATATACGAGTTCCTTTTGCAGATTATAAAATATTTGAGTATATATATAACGTATCTGCAAAATATAAATTAGGATTAATAGATGGTAATGATACTCCAGTTGAAAAATATCTTCTTAGAAAGGCTTTTGAAGATGAACTGCCTCATAATGTTGTATATAGAAAAAAATCACCATTCCCTAAAACTTATGATCCAGAATATACTGCATTATTGGAAAACACTATTGTAGACATTATTAACAAATCTACATCTCCTCTACTTCAAATTATTAATGTAAGATATCTATATGAAATTCTAGAGACAAAAGGTGAAAATCTAAAAGAAAATTGGTTTGGGCAACTTATGACATATCCTCAAACGCTTGCATATTTAATACAAATAAATATGTGGCTTGAAGAGTATAATGTTGAAATAGATATATAATGATATAAATTTAGCAGATAGTTAATTCTATCTGCTTCTTTGCTATATTAATTTTTCTTGTACATCCCAGTTATCTAATAGAGTCTTTGGTATATTCAAATTGCCATATCCTACACCTATTTTTCTTTCATGTTTTTTGTCACCATGGCAATCACTTCCGCCACTCATAAGTAAATTATGTTTTTTACAATATACTTCTAGTTTCTTAATTTGTTCTTCTGTGAAACTTGAATGATATACTTCTATTCCATCTATTATTTTATCATTATTTAAAGTGTCTAGAAAAGTAATCGTATTTTCTAATTTATATTTATATATGTGAGCTATAAATATTTTTCCACCTGCTTTTTTAACCATATTAGCCACCATATCTGCTGTAGGAAAATGTATAGAAAAATCTACATAAGCTGGGAATTCTTGTTTTGTAATACAAGATTCATAAAACACATCAACATCTTCCCATTCTGCATTAGTGAAATATTTTTTGTTTTCTTTAAACTTTTTAATGCTTTCAAATATTATATCTACTGGCCACCCTTTAGATGTATCATAAGATAAGTCTTCAATTTGTATATTGTGTTTTTTGCAATTGTTATACATATATTCAAATTCTTTATTTAAATCTAGTTCTCCATTTTTATATGTATCAATTATCCATCTATTTAGTTTATCCAAATCAAATCCATATGCTAGTAATTCAAACTTAATTCCGTTATATACTGTACTTAGTTCTACACCAGGAAGTATTTTCCCTTTAAATAATGATTTATATGATATTTTTTCTAATTCTTCATATGCCTTCAACGTATCATGATCAGTTGTTGATAAAACTTCAACTCCTGCTTGATTTGCTTCAAGCAAGAGTTTTGTTAAATCCCATGTTCCATCTGAATAATTCGTATGTGTATGTAAATCTATCATTTTAATTCCTTTCGCCATATGGATTACTATATATTTTGTTGTTTATACCACTCAGCAAATTTTTCTAAAGCAGAATAAGAACCATCTATAGTTCTTCTTGCTTCTCTTTGAGTAGCATCCATTTCCGCTAAAGTTATATCGAAGCCTTTAGGTTTAAATATATACCACAGGTCCGACCACTTTTCATCTCTATCTAATCCTCTAATTTCTTGAGATAAGTTGCCCGGACTCATTCCATAAAAATATCTCATTTCGTTACCATCATAATATGCTAAACATTCTTCAAATCTACAAGACCTGTCTTGTTTTGATTCCATAAGTTTTAGCATTCCTTCTATACCTATTGTTTCTAGCGCAAAATTTACAAAAGCTTTTGGAAACCCTTTTAATGCGTCAATGAAAAAGCCAGTATCTAACGCTATGCATGGTTTATTAACAATGCTATATGCTTGTTTTACCTTTGCTGTTGCAATTTCTTGAAGGCTATCACTTCTAGGTTCATCTAATTCAAAATCAAAAGTAGATATTTTCAAATTAGAAAAATATCTCTCTGCAGACTTTGCTTTTCCTTTGTTATGAGTTACAAATACTATCTCATTCATACGTAAACCTCCAAAACTTATATCTAATTTATTAATTATTAGGAAGTGTTATATAAAACCTTGTTCCACGTCCCGTTTTTGTATCGAAAGTAATTTTTCCCCCGAAACTTCCTCTTATTACAGAGTTAGCAAGATATAGTCCTACACCAGCCGTTGGCATATCATTAATTCTTACTATTTTCTTGAATATCATAGGTCTAATTTCTTCTTTAATTCCACCTGCCCAGTCTTCTATTTTTATAACTGGTCTATTTACATCATCCCTATATATTTCTATATCTATAATTCCACCTTTGTTTCCATAAGCCTCTATTGCATTTTGTATAATATTAGAAAGTACTTGTGCAAGTTTTGAGGTATTGCCAGTAATCCATATATCTTGTTCAGATTTAATATCTAATCTTACATTATTTTTAGTAAGCTCACCATGCATAATTACATATAAATCTTTTACTAGATCTTGTAAACTAAATTCTGTATTCGAATTACTTCCAAAATTTCTCATTTGGTTCTTAAGACTATTTACTAGACTAGAAATCTTGTCTGCAGAATTTGTCATGCTTTCAATAAGCTGTTTTTCAATATCCGTTTTAACAGTACTTCTAAGCATTAATAAACCACTTTTTATAGCTGTTATGGGAGTATTTATATCATGAGCTACTCCACCAGTAAGTTCCCCTATTACCTCAAGGTTTTCGCTTTTTACATATCTATCTATAGCGTTCTTCTGTTCTGTTATATCTTGAAAAACTAAAAGTGTTGCTATATATCCATTAGTTGTCCTAGCTCTAATTGGTTGAACTTGCACATCAAAATATCTATCATATTTTTGCTTTATTATGTGATACTCTTGAACTATTACTCTTCCTTTATCTTCAGCGTCCATAATATGTGTTCTTAAATTTTTTAATGCCTTTATTCCCTCATATTTAATAGCGTCAAATATGTTATTATTTTTCTTTAAATTTAATAATATAGAAAATTTACTGTCGAAGCTCCTATTTTTATCTACGATTTCTCCATCGTGATTAATTACAACGAATGCATCAGACATTATATCTATTACACTCTTAAGAGCTATAGGAACCGCATTTAGTACGTTATATTTTAATATGTTTAAAGATAATACTAATGCTGTTAACATATATGCTATTGGCATAGTATATTCTGGCATAGGGATGTTCGCAATTAACGTTACTATTCTAGGTATAAAAGGTATTACACATGCTAACATAAGTAGCAGCGTTTGTGGAGATAAAAATTTACTTTTATCCATTGATGAACGTATTATTAAAAGTATTGCTGGTATAGCTTGAATATATGCTAGTGCCACATATACATAATATAACACACCATAAACCGTATTTGCCCCTAAACTTGCAAAAAACATACCGTGCCAAGAATTAGTCCATACAGAAACTATTATATACACCGGAATAAAGAAAACCCAAGCATATTTCTTTATATTTATTCTAGGATTTTCATACACAAGTGCAAATATTAGTAAAAGTGTTGGTATAAAAGCTTTTCCAATACTAATTATATACTCGTAATATATAAGTGGTATTCTTAGTGTGTCTGCAAATGTAAGTTGCAAAAACACACCAAGAGTTTCTATAAGCATTGCTATAAACAAATAGGCTAATACTTTATATACATTAGATTTATTTCTTCTTTCATACAAGAATACTACAAGTACATATATGGTAGCAATTGCTACTCCTATTAATGTTTGTACCATTATTTCCCCCTATTATCTTTTGTAAATTTTACTAGTTTAAGTTTATCACATATATATTTTTTATTCTATATTTTTAGACAAATTTGTAGAAATTATAATTTCAAATTTATATTTAAGCAAAAATAGGACTTCATAACATATTAAATAATTTTATATTACTTAAGTTAACATCTAATCAGATTTTAAATTTCATTATCTTTCATATATATAAATATTGCTCTCTTGGTACAATATATACCAAGAGAGCAATTCATTTTATGAGATAAACCATTAAGTCATATTCCTACTTCCCAAAATTTCTTCCACAATGGAAACATGTTCTGGCAAATCAACGCCAATAGTATGATATTTTGTTTCTAAAAGTTTTATTTTATAACCATTTTCCATCATACGTAACATCTCTACTCCACACTCTGCTTTTTCCAAATTACTTTTTTTAAAATTTGAAAATGAACGTAAGAAATGAGAATTATAACCATAGAGACCTAATACTCTGTAACTTTTTTCCGGATCAAATGTATATGGTATAGGAGACCGAGAAAAATATAAAGCATATCCTTTGTTATCTGTAACTACCTTGACAACATTTCTATCAAAAAATTCTTCTCTAGTTTTTATTTTTGAACGAAGGCCCACATAATATAGTCCCTCATCTTTAATCATTTCATCAACAATCTGTTTAATTGCAAATGGCTCAATTAATGGTTCGTCTCCTTGAATGTTTAGGAAAATATCTCCTTCTATTTGTTGTGCTGCAAATGATAAGGCTTCTGCTCCAGTAGTAGCTCTCCTATGGCCGAACCAAACTGGAATGTTATACTTTTTACAACATTCTTCAATTTCACTGTCTTCTGTCACAACGTAGATATCATCTATCTGTTCCACTTTTTTCGCTTGATTGTAAACCCAATATATCATTGGATAACCTGAAATCATGGCCAATGGCTTACCAGGGAATCGTGAACTATTCATTCTTGCTGGAATAAGTGCCACAACCTTCATCGTTTTCATTATACTTCCTCCAATCAACTATAGTTAATAAGTCATTTACAATTGAATCAACCGCATCATTTTGAATTTGATTATCCGTTGTATGCATAATGATGTCATGATAATACTCATATACTACTTCTTTGTATTTATCTCGTATTTTCCTTTTCAAGCTCATTGTTGCTTTCGATTGTGGCAACCCTGTTAGCGGCTTAAGACGAAAATCTGGATAATCAATTATAAATTTTAAAATTACGCATTCACAAATCCCATTGTTCCAACTATCCTTTCTCATTGAATTTATTAGATGTTCGTACTTTAAGTCAAGTTTATATTGTGCAATATCATCTGTACGATAAACATCATAAACAAATTCTTTCAAACCATTTTCCGTAAGATGAACTACAACAGTTTCACAGACATGAATGTTAGGATCAAAACTTTTAATATCATATAATACTTTGTCGTAACAATGTCTTATTGGAGGCCACAAAATACAAAAATAAGGTTTTCGCCATTTGTTTATTATTTGACTATACTTATTAAGGATTTCTTTTATCTCCCATTCAGCGAAGCCATTTTCCACAAACCACTGTATACCATAGTATCTCCTTTTTTCGCTTAGATTAAAAATCTTTACAGGAACATATTTAATACCATGATATAAAGCTAAAGCTAGTCTGTGCGCTCCATCATGAATAGAATAAGACAGATCTGTTTTTATATATGATGTCATATCTATTCCACTTTCAAATGAAACTATTAGTTCCTTAAACCGTTCTGTCCAGTCTTCATTTATCCTTTTAGTCTGCATTTTACGATAAAGTTCCATTCCATATGAATTTTCTCCATAAAAATTCTCTATAGCTAGATACTTCACAACAATGTCAAACGCATTAAAATCTACCGAGTTAAATTGAGCTAGCAGTAAATCTGTTGTACTCATTGTCACACATATATATTCACTATTCATATCAAAACATGGATAGTCTGTTAAAATACCTTTTTCTTTTATATATTTGTCTAACCACATACTGGTCACCACCTTAATTTTTTTTTAAAACATATTTCTGATATTATAGTTTCATTAAAGCGTCCCCTTCTTTCACCAGGAAGCATCTTAATAAACCTCTCAATATCCGCTAAAGAGAATTCTCGGCTTAATAAATATTCTGCATATGTTCTATGAGATTTTTCGAACGCGCTTATACAATAAGCGAAATCTTTTTTCCAATCAAGGCTCTTCTTAAGCTCTGGTATTTGCTCTTCTAAAAGCATATAAACATTCTCTAACTTATAACGCTCTTTTTTTTGCATTACGTTAATATAATATGCTATTAATTCGGTAAGTAAATTACCAGGTGCCCTACCTATGCCTGCAACGGACGAATCGATAATTACTTGACATTCTGAACTATTGGTCTCAATCAAAGTTTGCGCAGATGCAAAGGCTTGATTAAGATTATCATGCAAATGAATTCCTTTGTTTATATTCCTGTTTAAAAGATGATTTATAAGATTAAGTTTGTTTCGAAAATCCTTGCTTAACATTACACCAAATGTATCAACAATTGAAAATACGTATGGATTTATTTCGTTGACTTTTGTAATAAGTGATACAATCTGTTCGCTAGAATATTGAGAGAAATTTATTGGATTAACTGAACATAAATATCCCTTTTCCTTAACAATTTCACAGTACCTCATGCCAAGGTCTATTAAATCCGCATGAAACGATACCCTAATCATCTTTACTTTTCCACTACAATATTCAAGCTTAGAAATATCAAATTTGTCAACTTGTGTCAGAAGTGAAATAATTGTATCATTAGTTTCTACATCTGTTAAAAAATTATTAGCACAGGAAACACTTGGGTAAATTGCAACGTCATCATCGAAATCTGCATCTTGCAAAAAGCCTACTTCTACAATATCAATTTTTGCGGATATTAAACTCCTTACAATTTTTTTAATAAGTTGCTGTCCGAATCTTGACTTATTCAAATGTCCACCATCTCTTAATGAACAGTCTAAAATTTTAATATTGTCATAATTAATTTGGTCTTCTTCCAAATTATAGTAATGGCATAAAAAATTAGCAACTCCGTCATCATCATTCGAATCTGTTATAAAACCTACTGCTTCTATAATCTCACTAACTGAATTTTTCATTCTAACACCAATGTCTGCTTTCCTTAATGTATTTAAGTCAGTAATATCATCGCCAAAAGCCATAACAGAATAATCCTTACCCAATAAGCCTTTAATCTTTTCAATCCCTTCCCACTTATCAGAATTCATTGGCAAAATTCTAATAGTATTCTTTTCTCTAGAAAAAGTTATTGATAGATTATACTTATTTGCAATTGCTTTAAACGAGTAAAATTCTTCTGGCGAACATCTAGCTATTATCTTGTAACTTTGGACGTTGCTTAAGAATTCCAGTGATGCATACTTAGAATCAAGGAAGTTTATGTCATCCTTATTAGTACAAAAAGATACATAAAGGCCTTCATTGATTATACTTGTTGTGTACTGACTAAATTCCTCAATTGCCTTTTTTGAAATATCCAACGGCATGGCTCTGTTATATATTACATCTTCATTACACGTACAAACAAAATTCCCGTTAAAAGCACAAATATAATCAGCATTAATCTCTTTAGCAATACCTACTGCCCGAATATAACTCCTTGCCGTACTAACTACAATTTTGTTCCCCAACTGTTGACATTTTTTTAAAATGGTTTTTGTATATGTTGAAATGGTTTGATCACTTCTTAATAAAGTATCGTCTAGGTCTAAAACTATTAAATATTTTTTCATATCAATACTCCTTTCAAAATTATGTGTCAATATTCCTACTTACGAACATTTTCATATCTACTAACACTGTTAGTTTACTATAATTTCCATTATTTGTCAAATATATTGTCCGACGGTCATCCAAAAGTAATAAATATTACTTGAATTTAAATAATATCTGTGATAATATTTAAACCCTAAGGAGGAAAAAAATATGGAAGATATAGAAATTAAAACAGAAACAAAAAAATTTAAATATAGAGTTAATGGAATCGTTATAAATAACAACAAATTATTAGCATTAAGGATGAAAAACAATATTTCATTCTGTTTACCAGGGGGGCACGTGGAACTTGGTGAAGACACTCGTACAGCTGTTATTCGAGAAATGCTAGAAGAAACTGAAACACCAATGACAATTTCTAAAGAATTAGCAATAGTAGAAAGTTTTTATAAAGATAAGAACGGCTTAACAACTCATGAAATAAGTTTTTACTACATAGTTGAGCCTGAAAATTATGATAAGATTTCCTTAGAAAATTATACTAGAATAGAATCCGATAAAGATGAAATTAAGAAACATAATTTTGAGTGGATTGCACTATCTGAGCTTTCAAGTATTGATTTTCGTCCTAATTATATTAAGCATAAATTAGCAAATAACGATTTGTCTTTTGAGCATCTAATAATAAAAGAATAATTATTATGTAAAAACATAAAAATGGAATGAGAAAATCAACTAAACTCATTCCATTTTTTATAAAAAACAACAAAAGTAACATCTATTAAAAACATATAACATCCAACTTATGCATGGCTCTTGTCATTGAAACATATAACAATTTCATATCTAATATGCTATCTCTTATAAAATCATCAATAACAATTACAGCATCAAATTCTAGACCTTTAGATAAGTGACTAGGTATTATCTTTATATTATGTTTTTTTATATCATCGTTCTCGACAACTAAATCTACTTCTATATTTTGCTTTAATTTATTATATATATCATTGGCTTTTTTAGTATCTTTAGTTATAATCGCTACAGAATTGTAACCTTGATTTCTATAGTCATTACACAAATTAATAATTGTATTTGTAATATCATCACTCTTTAAATATCTAACGTTGTCTCCATTTCTAATAACGGGAACCGCTTTAGAATATCCAAGAGTTTCTATAATTTTATTTGCCTCATTCATTATTTCAATTGTGTTTCTATAACTCTTGTTAAGTTGTTTTATAATATATTTATTTTTTAATAGTCTATTAACTTGCGTCCAATTATCTATGCTTCTATATGAATAAATTGATTGTGCAAGATCTCCAAATATTGTTATATTACTATTAAATAATATTTTATCTATAATATAAAATGCAAATTCACTTAAATCTTGTGCTTCGTCTATAACTGTTGCCTTTATATTCTTAAACTTTTCAGCTCCTTTAAGTCTATATTCAATATATAACAATGCTGGTATATCCTCTACTTCAAATATTTTATTTTTCTTATTTGATGGTTTAAAGCATATCTCATCAAAATCATCATGATTATATATACTTAAGAATGTGTTATACAACTCAACTGATTTCCCCTTAGGATTATAGAACATTTTTTTAATTTCACCTTTAAATCCCTGCTTAATTTTTTCTTTAACTTTAAACATTAACTTCTTGATTTTTTCTTTTTCATCAAAATCTGTTGCTCCTTTTAAATCGTCAGCTAGCTTTCCCCAAAGTATAGAATAAAGCTTGTCTTCATCATTTGATATTTGTTTAGCAAGATATATTGTAGCAAGCTCAATCTTCTCTTCAATACTTTTATCCTTGGGTATGCTACTATATGCCTTCCATATCTTTTCTTTAGATAAAATATCCACCCCATGAATTTTAAGATTATTTTTTGGCAAAACATATTGTCTTTCATACTCATCAATATATTTGTCTATCTTTTCCTTATATTCCATCGAGCCTTTATATTTAGCTGTTTTATCCAAATCAATTCCTTTTGAAACCAAATCTTCTAATTTAACATTTGATTCGTTTATTTCTATATTAGTTTCAATATAGTCTAATAAAAACTCATTTATTGTAGTCTGTTTTACTCCACCCACATCTAAGTCTGGTAATACCGAAGAAATATATTTAATAAATATTTTATTGGGACCTATTACTAAAAAATTTCCGTTCTCCATTCTATTTGAATAGTTATATATTAGATATGCAATCCTATGTAACGCTACAGTGGTTTTTCCTGAACCAGCAACACCTTGTATTATCATATTTGCATTAATATTTTCACGTATTATATCATTTTGTTCTTTTTGTATTGTTGCTATTATATTCTTTAATCTCCCATCCATGCTAGCACTTAAATACGGTTTAAGCAATTCGTCATCTGATACACTATCTACATCATATATGCTTTTTAGTTTCGAATTTTCAATTTGTATTTGCCTCTTAAGAAGTAAATCAACTTTATACTTGCCACCAGGAGCATTATATTCTACTTGTCCCAAATTACCATCATAGTATACAGAAGCTACGGGAGTTCTCCAATCTGTTACAATGCTTTTCCCATCATCACCAATTATACCTATTTTACCAATATATAAAGGCTCTATTTCAGTGGTTTCAGCCTCTTTAATATCTAATCGTGCAAAATACGGTTTATCCTTATTACTCTCTATATTATATGCTTTTAGCATTGAGGTCTCTAGCATATATTTAAGCATAACTGGGTCGTTTTTATATTTTGATGGCAATTTTTTTATTTGCTCTTTTTCGCATATTAGTGATTGAGCAATTCC
Organism: Clostridia bacterium; assembly: GCA_045652705.1. Classification (GTDB taxonomy): domain Bacteria; phylum Bacillota; class Clostridia; order TANB77; family CAG-465; genus UMGS1649. The sequence goes on along the minus strand of JAZRUV010000009.1, from coordinate 22,488 downwards.
AATATTTTTCTTATTAAGCACCTCTTGTTCGTAAGCAAATTCTTTATCCATTTTGCAGTCCTCCAAAACTCAATAAAGAGTATAACAAATAATCCGGTATTTTTCAATGACCACATATTCATTATTCTTATATTTCGTACAATAGAAAAGTGCAAGAGCAATTAATTACTATAATTAATTGCTCTTGCACATATATCATTTCAACGGTATTGTAATATAAAATGTTGTTCCTTTTCCTTCTTCTGTATCGAAAGTAATTTCTCCGCCAAATGCTCCTGTTATTACAGAGAATGCTAGGTAAAGTCCAAATCCTGTCCCATTTACACCTTTTGTTGTAAGAATATTTTTACCAATATTATCTCTAATATGCTCTGGTATACCACCCGCAAAATCTTCTATTGAAATTACAGCATTGTTATTTTTCTCATCTACAACAACATTTACTTCTCCACCTTTATCCTCATAAGCTTGTACAGCATTTACTATAATGTTTGTTACAACTTGAGAAAGCTTTGCAGAGTTTCCTTTGACAACCAAATCTTTCTTTATATCTAGATTTAAATTTACTCTATGTTTTGTTAGCTCATTATGTATTATTACAGATACATCTTTTATGACTGAAGTAATGTTTACATCACTAATCTCATTACTTCCAATGTTTCTTATTTGGTTTCTTAAGCTGTTTGTAAGTGTTACAATTTTATTTGCACAACTATCCATTCTTTCTACAAGCATTTTTTCATCATCAGATTCGGCTGTAGATTTAAATATTAATAGTCCACTTTTTATTGCAGATATTGGAGTGTTTATATCATGAGCAACCCCACCTGCAAGTTCTCCTAGCATTACTAAAGATTCATTTTTAAGCATTACTTCCATATCTTTTTTTGCTTGTGTTACATCTCTAAGAAGTATAAGTGTTGCTACATATTCTGTACCATCTTTAGATTTTACTGGTTGGAAATCTACTTCAAAATACCTGTCATATGCACCTTTTTCTATGTGATACTCTTTCGTTATTGTGGTTTCTTTTTCCACCGCTTCTGCTATATCCTTTTGTATATCCGAAAGGCTTATAAAATCTACTGTTTTTAGGATATCAAAAAGGTTGTCCTTATTTTTTATCTCGCCAAAAGCTTTGAACTTCTCCACAAATGTTTTATTTAAATCTGCTATTGTTCCATCTTCACTTATTACTACGAATGCATCACTCATATTATCTACTATAGCTTTTAATGTTACTGGTATAACATTTAGTGCTTTTAAATGTACTATCGCTATATAGAAACATACTGCCGCTACCGTAAACATCATAGGTGTTATATATATTGACATTGAAATAATTTTTAATGTTCCTAATATGTTTGGTAGCACAGGTGCTAGAACACCTAATATTATTAAGCCTGTTTGCGGTGTTAAGAACCCCGATTTTTTTGTACTTGAAATTATAAGCTTTATAAATGATATTGCAAGTAGCCCATATGAATATATCATATAAACATAAAAATACATTCCATATTTTACTTCTGAGATTATTGTTGAATACTTAGCATAGAATAACCCATGTAAATCGTTCGTCCATAGTATTAACAATGATATTATAGGAAGTATTGTCAAATATCTTACTTTTATTTTAAAATCTCTTCCATATTCTTGAGATATTGCAAAAATCACTACTGGAACAAATACTACGCTTGTATATGTTATAAAATCAAAATACATAGGGTTAATTGTTGTTTTAGCAAAAACTATTTGTAGTATCATTCCTATCAAATATATAACTAATAATACATTTAATATCTCAAAATATATATTTAATTTGTTTTTAGTACCTATCTTTTGTATCTTATTTATTAAATATAATACAACTATAAGCGAAAGGACTAACATAACTAAAGTCATATTTATTGTCATTAAACTTACTCTCCTTTGTTTAATTTTATCGCTTTAAAAAACATTTTTAAATATTCATCATTAATGTTTTTCCATAAAAATCCTTCTTCCTCAAGTGCTTTTAGAGAAATAGTTTCCTCTACTCGAACGTTGCTTGAATAATTTATTTCTTTGTTTGTGTCTAAATCTTGAATAATTCCTGAAATTAACACCATATCTTCGTCGTTTTTCATTATAGCACCAATTATTTTTGAGACATCCTCTTTAGGCTTATATTCTATTTGATATCCATTGTTTTCTAATACTTTCTTTACAGTGTCTATTGACGAATGATTTATATTATATATATGATATATGCATCTTTTGGATTTTGAAATTAATTTCACTATAGCTTCTGCTGCCAAATCTACTGGTGTAAATTCTACTGGTGTTTCCTTAATATTCTCTGGTATTATACCCAATTCTGCAAATGTCTTTATTCTATTTACAAAAGCATTATCTTCTTGATTTTGTTGGAATTCCCCATCTGAATATCTACCCATAAGGTTTCCAACTCTTAGGATTATAGCATCCAACTTGTTGTTTGCAACATTTTCTAAAATATTTCGTTCTGCTATAAATTTAGATAAAACATATAGGTTCTCTATTTCTTGTCCAACATATAAATTGTTTTCATTAAATATAGTGTTTGGCTTAACTTTATCCGTAAGAGTTCTTCCACCTTCAAATACGTTACCTGAAACACTTATTGTTGAAATTTGAATCAGTCTTTTGCCGTACTTCTTACAATATTCTATTAAATTATTTACACCTTCAACGTTAACTTTCTCAAAAATTTCTTTATTTCCAAAATGCTTTACATAAGCTGCACTATTTATAACAACACTTATATTCGGTGCTACACTCTCATATTCTTCCATATTTAATGGCATATTAACTTTGTTTGCATCTTCTTCTATTACTATAATTCTATTTTGGATATATTTGTTATATTTATTTCCAAAGTAATGTTCCAGTGTTAATCGTAATCTTTCATCTGGCAAAATTCCATTTTTCTTTCTTATTAAACAATATATTTTTTCTACTTCTAATTTAATAAGCTGTTCTAAAATATGTGCTCCTAAAAATCCTGTTACTCCTGTTAGTAAAACACCTTTTATATCTAAATCATCATTAATTTGTTCTGTTTTTAACAATTCATCAATTTTCGAATAATCATATTTAGATATATCTGTATAAATAATTGATTTTTCTTTTTTATCAACATAATCGCTTAAAAGTCTAGTAGTAGTATAATTAAATATGTCTGCATATGTTACTTTTATATCCACAGTATCTAATTTTGCAACAAGCGTCATCGCTATAAGTGAGTCGCCACCATTTTCGAAGAAATTGTCATCTATATTTAGCTCATCTTGTTCTAATACCTCTTTAAATTTCTCTAATATTATTTCTTGTGTTTTAGTTAGAGGAATGTCTTGAGCAATATTAGACCTACTCTCTATTATTTTATTATCTAAAACATTCGCATTTTCAACTATATTTAAATTTGGTATATCATTTATTTCAATATTTAAATTATTTGTTATATAACTTAAAGTTTCAATATACTTTTGTATAAATTTTTCTATAGTATTTTCAAAGAACAATTTAGTTTTATATTCTAAAGTAATATATAATTTATCGTATTTAGGCAATATTTCAAAAGTAATATCAAATTTTGAATTAGGCTGTTTTATTTCTTCAATTGTTATTTTTTCTTTACTCAAGAGAGTGTTATTCACTATGTTTTGACACACAAACATTGTATTAAATACTGGCTGTCTACCTTTTCTATCTATATTTTTAAGTAAATCTTCAAAAGCACACGTGCTATGTGAATAATTTTTTAATATCTTTTGTTGAACGTCTTTTAAATAATCTACTATTCTTACATTATTACTTAATATATATCTATATGGCAATGTTTTTACAAACATACCCATCGTATTTTTATAACTTGTATTTACTCGGTTTGCAAAAGCAGTACCAAATGTTACGTCATTTGATTTTACAAAGTCCGATAATGTTAACATATATGCTGCTTGAGTAATTGTATTTAATGTAATGTTATTTTCCGCACAAACTTTCTTTACCGCTTCATATATGTAATCATTGATATTTACTGTTATTTTATTACCAGTATAATCTAGTACATCATGTTTGTTTGTATCATATGGCATTGATGTCATATTTTTATTTTTTAACATATTTTTAAAGTAATCAATATCATCATTTTCTACAACATAATTTTCCATATAATCTAAAAATGTTTTATCTTCTTTTTCTACATCATGTCCATTATAGAATTTTGCTACTTCATCTACAAATAATTGTAATGAATAACCGTCAAATATTAAATGATGGAAATCACATAATAGGTATATGTTTTTTTCAGCTTCATATATTTTTATGTTTGCTAACGGTCCAGTCAATATATCAAACGGTTGTACAAAATTTTGTATGATATCTAACATTTCGTCTTCGGTTACACATATTCTTTTTATATCATACATAATTTTTGTGTCTATAACTTGACTTACATTATTATTAGCAACTTCAAATTTTGTGAAAAATACGCTGTGATTTTCAATAGTTTTATTAATGGATTCTATTAACCTTGACATATCAATGTTGTTTTTATTTAGTACAACTTTAAATGGAATATTGTATAATGTGTTTTCCGTATTTTTCATATATTCCAAATATATTCCCATCTGCGCTGGAGTTATTTTATCTGTTTTTTCTACTATCTTTTCTCCTGTTAATCTTGTACTGTCTATATGCTCTGCAATATCTTTTACAGTTCCAAGTTTCATAATCTCTGTTGTTGTTATACTTATATTGAATTCATCTTGTAGTAATAACACAAGATTTACTACTGACAATGAATCTATTCCCTCTTCAAATATATTTGAACTTGTATCTATTTCCAAGTGTAAATTATCTTTAATTATTTCTAATATTTTTCTTTCTGTGTTTGTAAGCTTTATTTCGCTTGACACTTTTTTTATTATTTCGGGTAAGTTTTTACGGTCAACTTTACCATTTGCATTTAGTGGCAATTTTGAAAGTTGCATAGCGCCATATGGCACCATATGTTTAGGCAATTTTGATTTTATATATTTTATTACTTGTTCTTGTGACATTTCTTCATTAGCTACATAGTAAGCATATATTCTTTTATTACCATTATTTTCCCTAATAATAACAATGGCGTCTATTATATTTTTTATTGATAACATTACATTTTTTATTTCATCTAATTCTATTCTGTATCCTCTAATTTTAACTTGGTTATCTCTTCTTCCCACAAAGTCTATTATGCCACCATCAAGCATTCTTACAACGTCTCCCGTTTTATACATAATTCCTTTGTTTGTTATCTCATCATTAACAAATTTTTCTTTTGTTAATTCTGGATTATTTATATATCCTGCTGCTACACTATCTCCACCTATTATATATTCACCTTCAGTATATAATGGCAATAATCTAAATTTACTATCTATTACATAACCATATGTGTTAGAAATTGCTTTACCAAGTGGTACTCTTTTTTGTCTAATAGTTTCAATATCAAAAGTATTAGTAAAAGTAGTACATTCTGTTGGCCCATAACAGTTTATAATACGTAAATCTTTATATTTTCCCCTTAACTTATTTACATGTTTTAATGACATTACATCACCACCGCTAAAAACAGTATGTAATGTTTCAAAAACCTCTATTTTATTATCTATAATTTGGCTAAATAGTGCTTGTGTAATCCATGCAATAGTTACATTACGTTCTTTTATGTAACGTTCTAAATAATTGCTATCTAAAAGTTTTTGCTTCTTTAACAAAGCACATGTCCCACCATTTAACAATGGTCCCCAAAATTCAAACAAAGAAACGTCAAAGTTTGTAGAAGCTGCTTGAAGTACCGTATCTGTGCTTTTAAATTCGATATAATCCGGATTTAATACTAATTTTGTTATATTTTTGTTTATTATCAAGGCTCCTTTTGGATTACCTGTTGTTCCTGAAGTATATAACACACAAACTGGGCTTGTTTCATTATATTTTTTACTTCTTACAAATTCAGTTTTTACAATATCTGCATAATTTAAGGTTGTAACATTTATTGATTTTATATTATTAAACACTTCATTAGTATCTGTTATTGCTATTACACAGTTAGTATCTCTTACCATATAATCTTTTTTATCTTTTGTTTGAGTTAATTCTAATGGTAAATAATAAGCACCTATTTTCAGTACTGCAATTATACTTATTAATAGTTCAAATGATTTATCTACAGAAATGGCAACACAGTCACCCTCTCTTACACTATTCATTATAAGTAAACTAGCTAATCTTTCTGCCAATTCATTAAGTTTAGCATAAGTCATTTCTTGTTGTTCAAATGTAAGCGCAACTTTATTAGGGGATTTCTCAACTTGTTGTTCAAATACATCTATAACTGTTTTATTTTTTGGATAATCTCTACTAGTATTATTAAAATCAATTAAAATTTTATTTTTTTCTTCCTTAGACATTATTTCTAATTTTGCTATTGTTTTGTCTGTAGTTAAACCTTGCTCTATTATTGTTTCAATTCTTTTAGATAAATACCTTATTTCATCTTCTTCAAATCTATCTACAAGATAGTCATAGTCAATTTCAAGAACACCTTCATTATTTAAATCTATAACATGTATTTCTAAACAATTCTGTATGTTCCCAGAAAAATTCCATGTCATTTCATAAGTGTCTTGTTTGTCAAAAGTTGCCCTTGCATTTTGATATGATATCATTACATCATATAATTGTTGTATATCATCATTAGCTTTTTTTACATTATCTATTATTTTAGAATAAGGATATCTCTGATGTCTAAAAAGAGTCATTGTCTCTTTAGAATTTTCTGTACATATTTCCTTAAAAGTTTTTTCTTCATCTATATTAAATCTTACTGGCATAGTTGAAACAAACATACCTTGCATTTGTTTTTCAGCAAAATTTGACCTGTTTAATATAGGTGTTGCAATAACTATTTCTTGTTTTGATGTAATTCTTTCTAAGTATATAGCCATTGCAGTCATAAATATAGAATATGGTGATGTTCTATTTTCTTTACAGTATTCTAATATTAAGCTATTTAATTTGTCACCTAATCTTGTTATATATCTTTTAGCTTTTGTGTTTATTATATCATCTAACTTAATTTGAGCAGGTGTATCAATACCTTTTAAATAGTCGTTCCAAAAATCTTCATCTGCCGAAAATTTCTCACTTAGACTATATTCGTTTTCCTTTGCTATATAATCTAAATAACTAGGATATGGTTCAAATGCCGTCTTACCTTCTAGTATTCCATCATATATTTTTGCTAGTCCCATTACCATTTTTGAACCCGACCAACCATCACAAATTAAGTGATGTGCTTTTAAAAATATTTCGCCCACTCCGTTTCCTCTATCTATTAATAGATAAGAAAATAGTGGTTTTTCTATAACATCAAAACCTGTAGAAATATACTCCTCTTTTATTTTATCTATTTCTTGTTCAGTTTTACCCTCTACATTTATTTTATCCACTTCAAAAGGCGCAAAACTAGATACATACTGTTTAGGTATGCTATTTTCTACACATATTCTAAGTCTCATTCCTTCGTTTATTTCTACAAATTTGTTAACCGTTTGTTCTGCTTTTGAAATTTCAAAATCCTTCTTTATGATTAGAGAACCAGATATAATATTAATTAGTTTACTCTCATAAAAGTTCTCTACCAACCATATGTTTTTTTGAGGAAATGTTAGTTCAAATTTTTCCATATTTATTACTCCTAACTCAATCTATTTCCACGCAATATAAGTATAACAAATACAGACAAAATGTGCAACAATATGTCACTCATTTTGTCTGTATTTTGTACTAATTATTTTCTTTGACAATTACCACAAAATATGTTAATATACCAATGGTGATTATAATGAACGTTAATCAAACAATAACTGTAGTAAAAAACAAATTGTCGGTTACTTATCCAGCAAGCGAAGATACGTCATTAATAAATATGTTTATTGATAAAATTATTTCTATGTTTGGTAATATCCAAAATTATTTTGATGTTGAATATGACTACCTAAATTTAAATCTATATAGCAAAACCAACTTTAATAAATTTGTAGCACAGACAACTACTCAATATGGCGACAAAAACAATGTTCCTGAATGGCTTGTTGGTTTTTCAGTAAATGAAAGTGTCAGCATAATAATTCCTTGTATTGAAAAACTAGAATATATGGCTAAAGTTGCTATTCATGAGCTTGTGCATCTTTTATCATACAAGATACAACATAAAGAAAAAAGGGTCAAATTACTTGACGAAGGAATTGCTTGTTTCTTAAGCAATCAAATGTCAGAAAAAAGATTTCTAACTATTGTGGATGACTATAAACAAAATTCTCTTCGTAAAATAGAAGATTTTTGTATATACAATGGAAACGAATTTGGAAAAATTAATGGATATGCTTACTCTTACATGATAATGGAATTTTTGAACATGCGATTTGGAAAAGAAAAAATTATATATTGGTTAAAATATCCTGAAGATTTTTTAAAAATTGTTCCTACACTAGAAACAGATTTTAGAAAATATTTAATAGATAGAATTAATAAAAATAATTAATGAGAAAGAAATAATGTTTCCTTCTCATCTTTATTATACTACACAATTCTACACATTTCAATTTTGTGGTGGTGTTATATTATAAGTAGTCGGTATATATAACCGACTACTTATAATATATTAATAATTCTCAATATAATATCTTAAAATTTCTCTATCTCTGTAATTCATAAATTTAGTTCTATATACACTGTCATAGTCTGACGCTTTAAGTTCATTTGCACAGTTTGTAATTTTTTCTAATGCATCTTCAGGTGTAAGCCAAAGTAGCGAGCCACCTTCATCTATTTCTTTTTGAGTCATTTGGACATTACCAGTATCTTTTGTTACTATACTAGTAAATACATAAGATACTTGTTGGAAGTTTTCTTTAGATTTTAATTCTTTAGTTATTCCAAGTAATGTTATATTTTTAACTTCGCAACCAGCTTCTTCTAATACTTCCCTTTCAAAAGCCTCTTCTGGAGTTTCGCCTTCATCTATTCCACCACCTGGTAATTTGTATTCGTTTTTTGATCTTTTATAAAATACGGCTATAAGTCCATTTTCTTTTTTTACTATACCCCTTGCTCCATATCTTACTTTTGGATTATTAAATGGCACTTGTTCTAATCCAAACATTTCATCTGTTATTTCAGCTATAATATTCATAAATTTATCCCCCTCTAAACTTTAATATTAAAATTAATCATACTTTCTTTTTTGCTCATTACTTCATATGCTTTTTCAGTTATTTCAATACTTGTTTTATGTTCTAGTAAATCTGAGCTATCATCTATGTTAAGTAAAAAGTTTACAAAACAATTCTCTCTAGCTTTTTCGTTATATCCATTAAAATATTTTTTATCTTTTTCAGATAATGTTGCTATATCTAGTGTTTCAAAAGTTTTTCCGCCAATAAGCTGACTGTTTCTAAATACATATATATCAAAATGTTCAACACTTCCTACGCCATTATTTTGCATTTGGTCTCTATCTTTAACTTCATATGCTTGGTAACTGTGTACCTGTATATTCATAAGCGGACCTACTTGTACATTTAATCTTTCATGTCTTACTCTACCATTTCCTTTATATGTATCTTTAGGTAGTTCGCACCATGCCCTTCTACTAAAACCAGATTGCATTAGGTTTATAGAGCAGTTAGTTATTAGTTTGTCTTCTTGTTTAAAATTAATAACAGAGTGGAAATCTATTTCACCAAAGTCTACAAATTTTTCTTTTGCTTCCATACATTTTTCAAATCTATTTGTTTTAAGTATCTTTTTATAATCATAATTGTTAAATGTATTAAAGAAGTCTACTGGATTATATGTTGAAACAAACATTTCTGCATTATTTATTTGTTTTCCTTTTGTTTCTCTGTTTACTTCCATAAGCCAAGCAAGTAAATCTATAAAATGATATCCACTATGGAACAACTTTCCATAACCATATTTATACGGATGATTTTCTCTATCTAAAAATTCAGATGGCATATTCCACATTCCATCATTATGATATATGTCTATATATGTAATTGGTATGTTGTATTCTCTTACAACCTGCTCTAATAATTTTTTAACGTAAATATATCCTTCATGGAATCTTCTTTGGCATTGTATTTTAAAACTTATTTTATCTTTTTTCTTTTTATACATTTGACATAGTATGTCATATTCCTCTTTAATCTTTAAAGCTTGTTTTGTGTCACAATTTACATTTATTGGAGCGGTAATTGGTTTGTCCATAAGTATGTTTATATCATTTTCCAAGAAAAATTTAGCATAAGCAAAATGTGATTTAGGCTCTGTAGATATTATAGCATATTTGACATTTTTACTTATCATTAAGTCTTGTATTTCTTTTTTATCTTCATTTGTTAATTCTAGATTATCTCTTTTATAGTCGTCAAGTAAATACAATTCTACTGAACGAAAATCATTTTCTTCAAGATAAGTTTCTATCTCTTTTCTTTTGCTTTTTAAATCTACGATTATTTTTGGACTCATTCTATACTTCTTAAAAAGATTCATATAGATTCTTTTAGCATGAGGACCAAGTCCTACAAGTATAATGCTATAATCATTAAATTCATTCATATTTTCATCCCCCCCTAATACAATTTTATAGTTCCATTATATTTAGGTTAAGGTATAAATGCAAATACAAATATTTTATGTGTTATATAAACAAAATTTATATGTAAATTTATACGTAAAAAAGAAGATGTCTTTACATCCTCTTTATATCTATTTTTCATTTAAAATATTATTAATTGCTTTTTTTAATTTATCATTAAATTCATTCTCTTTTATTTTATCTTTAAATATGTCACCATAAAGCTTCTCAGGTATATTTTCTATTCCTACATAATTTAAATAATTTTCTAAGTCATCAAATGTATATCCTTCTTTCATTTCAAACTCAACAAAACTACCAAGTAGTTCTAAATCATCTATAAATACTTTTGCTATATCTATTTCTCTAACTTCTCTTGTTCTATTTATATATAAATATGGTTTTAGGCCTATATTTAATAAAAAATCATAGCCCTGTTTCATTGACTCAAGAGATATTTTAGCCTCACACCAACTATTATTCTCTAATCTTTTCTTAGACTCCATTACTACTTTTCCATTTTTTTCTCTTAAACGTATAATATATCCTAATTTATCTAAAGAATCAAAACCGTATTTACCCATACACAAATCTACACACTTTGTTTTATCTTCTAAAGGATATGTTGAATTTATAACTTTATCTTTTATTCTTTCGTCTATTTTATATCTAACTTCTCTTTCTATCATAAATCCTCCTAACAGCTACATCCACTACCCATTTTCTCGTATGTTTTTTTAATCTTACTTGCAAGTTCATCGTCCTCTCTAGATTTTATATCATCATATAAATCTATTGTTCCGTTCGTAGACCTGCATAAATTTATTTTTCCATCTTGACTAATATATATATCATTATTTTCTCTACAAAGTCCTGTCTTGTCAATTTGTTCAGACACTATACTACATGTACATCTTTGTAAAAATATATTATGTGTTCCATTGAAATATATAGCCTTTCTAAAGCTATTTTTTACTTTTTTGTAACCCAACTGTTTAATTAATAGTTCCATATTAGCTATACTTGTAAAGTATTTTGATGTTATTGGATAAACTTCTACTATCTTTAAATCTGCTTTTATTGAAGAAGCAAAGTTAATCAATTCTTGTATAGATTCAAAACTATCATTTATTCCTTTTAACAATGTTGTATTTATACTAATTTTCAAGGTAGGATATTTGAATCTTATTTGTTTTATTGCAGATATAACTTTTTCATATGAACCTTCTACTGTAGAAATTCCCTCATACTTTTTCTCATTTAAACTATGTACGGAAATATTTAGCTTATCTACCATTTCACCTATCCACATATTTTCTTTTAAAAGATATCCGTTAGTAGTTACTTTTACATTTGCTCCATGCTTTTTCAAACTTATAATTATATCTTTTAAATCGTTCCTTAAAAGAGGTTCTCCTCCTGTTAATTGAACTGTCTTCATTCCATATCTGTTACTTAATACACTAAACATATATCCTATATCTTCAGGTGTTAAAAGACTTTCTCTTTTTGTTTTTATGCCTTCTTTATGACAAAACGCACAATTATACACACAATCTTGCAATAATATTAAACGAATTGTTTTTTTCTTAAGTTCATTTAACATATTAGATTTTTCCTTAATTATTTCTACAAATTTTTTAGGTGCATTTGTTAAGAATTCCTTTATATATACTATTCCAATTTTTGTTTTTGGTAGTTCCTCTTTTATTGGTATTTCTATAAGCTCTTTAGATTGTATTCTATCCATAACAGACATTCTAGCAAAGTACCCAATACCTAAACCTTTTCTAACCAAGTCTAACATTACCTCTGTCGTTGCAACTTCAATATTAGGCTCAAATCTTTCTTGAGAGTTATGTCTTATACTATCTAACGCTTTTCTTGTACTTGTTTTAGCTTGTTGTAGTAATAGTGGATATTGAGCAAGTTCGTCTATACTTATAACCTTATTGTTACTTATTAAATTAGTGTATTTGTTACTAGCCACAAAGCAGTTATCTACTTCTAGTAAATCATCTACTATTATATCTTCTCTTGCGCTATCTATAGGATAACTATCTATAATTACATCTAACTCTCTTTTTTCTAACATATCTACCATTTCTGCAGTAGATCTATTAACTATAGAAAATTTTATTCCAGGATAGTTTTTATTAAATGCTTCAATTATATCTGATACCAAAAAAACACAAATATGCGTAGGCACTCCTATTCTCACTTCACCTTTTAATAAATCATTAGAATCATTTAGCACTTTAAATCCTGTTTTTATTGTGTTATATGCATTTTCTATATAATACATTAACTTTTCAGCATCTGCAGTAAGCTCAACACCTTTTGCTGTACGGTTAAATAGTTTACACTCTAATCTATCCTCTAGCATTTTAATATTATGACTCACGGCTGGTTGTGATACATATAACATATCTGCCGCTTTAGATATGCTTCCAGATTTAGCTACGGCTAAAAATGACTTACATAAATTTAAATCAATGTTATTTATTTCTTCCACGACTTCCTCCACATAAATTTAATTTATACTTACAAAACATATTATATCATATTTTTATATCTTCTGCAATAGTTAAAGAGGAAGGATTTTAATCCCTCCTCTTTACTTAATCTTAAATTTTTCTAAATACTCTTCAGGCCAAGACGCTTCATCTGCTACATTTTCAACTATGAAATTAGCAATGCTCTCTCTTCCTATAAATGCTTCCTGTTCAATATATGTCTTAGGTGCATAAATTAAAACAGGCTTGCCACGAATGTTTTTGTGATATGCAATGTGGTAATATATCCATTTGCTGTTATCAAAAACAACTATGTCTGCACAAGACAGGTCAAACAAAAGTCCAATTACTCCATTTAAAATCCACGGAAATCTGAAGAAAGGAACCTTTCTTAAACCTTTTAAGCTATGACCAATTTGAGCTCTAAGCCAGTCTGGTCTAACAGTCTTAAAATAGGTAAGCACCATAGGATTATACGACATCACAATAAAATTACCACTGTACCCAGACTTTTGAACATCTTTCAAAATGAGATACTCTAAGTCCCTATTTCTTATATGATAATCTTTAATGTCTATTGCAAGGTTAATATTAGGACTGTCCTTTACAATATTTAAAACATCCATAAGTGATATCGCATTTTCGAGCTTGTTCTTTTCAGCACAAGATTTTCCCTCGCCAAAAACTGTAGAAATTCTATCTTGGTGATAACATCTAACTTCACCATTATACATCATTACATCAAACTCAATGGTTATTTGTATATTATTATCCCTTGCAAATTTAACACACTCTTCTATACTTTCTTTAGAATGTTCCAAGAAATTATTAGATATAATGCCTCTATGAAGCCACAGTGAATTAAATACCCAATGAGTTTTATCCTCAAGACTTACTCTCGACTCATACTTGTTTATAACCTCACCAATTGCAGCCAGAATTTCTTTCTTATCCTCTAACGTTTCAATAGACCTAACTATAATAGAAGAAATATCTTCTACACTAGGAATTTGTATATCCACATTAGATGCCAGCTCATTATACTTATCTACCTGGGAATGGTAATCCCCGCCCTTAACGAAATTAAAGCGTTTTCTGAATACATCGAGAACAAAGAACACTCTTTTTTCATTAGGGAATAGCCGTCCAATATGTTTCTTTAGCTTAAAATAAGCTGCTAAACTTTCTGTATGAAAATATAAATTTTCCCTATACTCTGTTGCAATTTCCCGCATACGATAAAGAAAATCGTCATTCATTCTTCCTTTTGGTTCAACTAAAACAAGCGTATCTTTACCTATTTCACTCATTGCCTCAATAAGAGTTGGAACTGACTCGCTACTATCTAGCAAATGATACCGCTTTATTGTGGACAAATCGAACATAGAAAGCTTTCCAGGAATGTTTAAAAGTCTTTTTGTGTATCTATCGTGAAAACACACGATTTCTTTATCTCTAGTTTGTCTTACATCTAATTCAATTCCCATATTTGCCCCTTTTGCAGCAGCAAACGCACCTAGTGAGTTTTCAGGAGCAAACAAATGCAAGCCCCTATGAGCAATGACTTCAGAATAAATCTTCTCACTTCTTTTAGGTTTGTAACAAAACACCAGTTTATATACCAACAATACAAGAAGCACCACAAACAAAGCTTGCATATTATCCCTCCTTTAAATTATTTTTTGAGTTTATATATTTAACAGTGTGTATTATAACAAAATTCGACATTATTGTCAAATATAAATGTTACCTGGTAACAATTTACAAAAGCTTTTAAAGAGGGATACAATTTTAAGCTGTATCCCTCTTTAACATTAATCTACATTAACGCCCTTTTTGAACAGTTTATATCCTATAAAATAACCTGCTGTTAAAGTTATGCTATACAAAGCTATTGCCATATATATAACATTCTTTACTAAATCTACACTCATCATTTCAGTTGTAACGAATAGATTCATTATATCTTTGTTAAATAGCGCAACACCAAACATCATTGCAAGTATAGCCATTTGTGTAACCATATATGCTGTAAAGCCAAATAATATTGAAAATCCAGCTTTGCCGCTATTCATTCTATGCCCCAATATTATCCCTATAAACCCCGAAACAACAGCATTTGCTATTTCTAAGAACAAAATAAACAAGAATGCAAGTATCATACCTACAATTGTACTACCATATGCATCTGCTACAGGTAATAGTATAGCCTTTAACAACTCAATATTCTCTTTAGAATAGTACGCTATAAACAGTGTTAAAGCTATAACTGCTGTACTTACAAACAATGTAATAACCATACCAAGCATTTTAGATAAGTAAAGTGTGTGTTTCTTTACTGGCAATGTATGTGTAAGATATGACTCATCACCATATAGATTTTGTTTAAATCTTACCCATACTCTTATTGTGTTATTAACAAGAATATTGAATATCATAGAAATGGTAACACCGCTACAAATTTTTGCTATAACATCCATAATAATTGAATTTTCTACCATAAAGAATAGTCTCGTAAGTAGTGCAAAAAATATAGATATTGTATAGAATACTATTAAATTTTTAAATAAATCTTTCAAATTATGTTTTAATAACTTAGTTAACATTTGAACATCCTCCTAAATATTTCATCTATAGAACTGTTTTCCTTAGTTCTTAATTCATCAGAATTTGCTACAAGCTTTATCTCACCTTTATCTATGAATATTACTTCGTCTAATATTCTTTCAACATCTGCGATTAAATGTGTAGAAATAATTACACTAGCACCTTCATTGAAGTTTGTAAGAATTGTATCAAGAATATAGTCGCGAGTAGCAGGGTCAACTCCACCTAAAGGCTCATCTAAAATGTATAAATCTGCTTTTCTACTCATTACTAAAACAAGCTGAACTTTTTCTTGCATACCTTTGCTCATTTTAGAAAGTTTAAGGCTTGTATCTAAATCCAAATCTTGAAGCAACTTTCTTGCTTTCTCTTCATCAAAGTTAGAATAAAAGTCTTTGAAAAATTCGATTACTTTCTCCACTGTCATAGATTTATCTAGATATGTTCTTTCTGGAAGATAAGATATTACTATTTTACTCTCTACTCCTATTTCTTTTTCATTTACTAACACTTTGCCCGACGATGGTGTTAAAAGACCATTTATTAATTTAATAAGAGTTGTTTTACCTGTTCCATTCTTTCCTAAAAGGCCAATAATCTTGCCTCTTGGTACTACCAAATTAACATCTTTTAACACGGTTCTATCTCCAAATTTCTTTCCTAAACCTACACATTCTAATAAATTCATTTTTCATTACCTCCAAATTTATTTAAATTTTCAATTACTTGTTCTTTACTTACACCAATGCTACTCATTGCATCCAAATACTCTTTAGTTAGTCTCTCTGCACTTTGTTTTCTGTAACTTGCTATAAGCTGCTCATCTGTTGTGACAAACTTTCCATTTGTTCTTTCTGTATAAACAAGTCCTAATTCTTCAAGTTCTGTTAATGCTCTTTGCATAGTATTAGGATTAACTTTGTTTGCAAGCGCAAGCTCCCTTACAGATGGAATTCTATCGCCACATTTTAGTTTTCCGAGATATAATATCTCTTTTCATTTGTTCTACAAGTTGTATATATATTGGAATGTTGTTATTAAATTCGAACTCCATATTAACTCCTTTCTTATTGTATTAATGAATTAATACAATAATACATTATGTTTTATTATATGTCAATAGGGAAAATAAAAAAATGTGAAAAATACAAGTCAGTCAAACTAACTTGTATTTCATAAATATATACTATAAACTAATATAACATTTTTCTTTAATAAATTGTTTTATTTTTTCTTCATCTTTTCCTTCATAATATGGAATAAGTAATTCTTTAAATTGTTCTGTTAATTCTGCTGGTATTACTATAATACCTTTTCCTTTTGAAATTAAATAATGATTACTATATATTACTGACGTTCTCTTATTTCCATCTATAAATATTTGTCTTTTCATTGTATATAATAAAAGTTCTATTGCTATATCTACATCATCTATTTGTTTATTAAATATATCATTTAACTCTTCTTTTATTACACTTTCAATAGGCAGTGCCGGTTTCCACGTTGTTCCACCAATGCTTACTGGAACACTTCTTATTTTACCAGCAGAATAATAAAAGCCTTCTTCTACTAATTTATTAATTTCACAAAGTAAAGCAAAATTTGTATCACTTAAAATAACATTTTTATTTAATATAAACTCCCAAGTGTGTTTTAAATTTACTATTTTTAATACATCTTCAGTGGTCATATTGTTTACTTTGCCACCCTCAATTATACTTTCTGTATCTGCGAAAGTAGTCGCAACCCCCTCTAAAATAGCTTGTTTATATATTGTATCTACTAAATGTCTTTTTGCAAAGTCTATATTATATTCCACATTAGAAGAAAGTTCTTCCTCTATATAGTTTAGTTGTTTTAGTTTTTTGCTTATTCCCCTTATTTGTTTTTTTAATTCTTTAGCTTTAATACTATTATTTAATACTAAATTATATAATTCTTCTGAATACTCTCCAACATATTTTGTTAGCACTATTCCATTTTCTCTATAATGTACATATATATATTTATTAGCATCCTTTTCCCTTATCTCAACAGAACCATAAGCTAAATTAGCCAACTCACTTTCAATAGTCTGTTTATTTCTAATAAGATTCATAATTTCAATTTTCTCTTCCATTTTTTCTTCCTCTTTTCCAAAGTAAACGTGAAACATTTTTGTTGTTTTTTATCTATTTTGTTTCACATTTATATTATAGCATAAAAAAATAAAATGTGAAACATTTTTACTCATTTTTATAAAATTTGTTTCACATTTTACTTATTTATTATATTTTATTACAGTTATTTAGCTATTTTGCAGCTAATTTTACTAATACCTTTAGCTATAGCAAATATTATATATGACCCTAAAGATAATGCTACAACATACAAAGCTAAAAATACTATATATGGAACACTGTTATATATGCTATTAAAAACAGGAAGTATTGATTCAAAATAAGGGCTAATATATAACATATTAAATGTTTCACCATTTAAAACTCCACTATTGTATATAACAACATTTAATGTATTTGCAAGTATTACTACTATAAAAAACACCACCACCCCTATGAATAAACTTTTAATATTTATCTTAACTTCTCCAGACATTAATAAATATATAGATACAACCAGGCTTCCTAGATGTAAAAACATTGCATGTACATTTATTAGTATATCCGGAACAAATAATTGGTCTGGTATTATAGCAGATGCTATACTTCCTAATATTGTTGTATATGCAACAAACGCTAAAAGAGCATCTCTAGCTTTACCTTTATTTAAAAACAAACATATTAAACATACGTATATTGGCATTGTACACAATTGAAAAGGAGCTGCATACCACTGATAATCCCACACAAAAGTACCTAATCCTTCATTATACTCTACAGACCAAATAAGTTGTTTTAATGCTTCAAGTATAAATGCTCCTAAGCCATATATTCCTAAAATCCATTTTAAAATTCTCTCATTATGCCTTTTCCTAAAAAAGTATAAAAACACAATTACTGCTATAGTTAATCCTAGCCACAGCAAATGAAAAGCTCCGTATGGTTTAGGTGTAACCATTTCTGCTTCTAAAAAAGTTAATATTTCTTTCCACAACATAAATACATATCCCCTTAATATATTATAATATTTCTATTTCCTCATTTAATATTACTTTACAAATTTGTTTATACTCATCCCTAAATATATCTTTCGTTTGATCACTCAAATCGTTATAGTCTTTTTCAAATGCTTCTTTCATCCACTGTCTTACTTCATTTAACCTAATATTATTTCTATTAAAAGCTACATTAAATAGCATTGGTATATTTCTAAAGTGAGCTAAAACATCTGCATCTGCTACGCATAGTTCTTCAATATTAGTTGCATTTTTAGAACTACGATGATTATATATACACCCTAATACCTTTTCTTTTTTATCTGCTGGATATAAATATCTTTCTAAAATCTCATTAGCTAGATTTCTGCCAGTTATATGATGCTCTTTCCTATCTCCGACTTTGTATATTAAAGCTATATCATGTAGTAAAGCTCCTAAGCTTACTATCTCTATATCTGCATTATATATTTGAGCCAAATGTATACTTTCATCATATACATATCTTATATGCTCATTCCAAAAATCATAATTGTCCTCTGAATTAATTCTATACTCTTCTATTTTGTCTTTAACTTCTTTTTCTATTAAATCGATATACTCCATATTCCTACCTTCAATTTATATTATAATATCACAGTAATTAATATATAGCAATATATATAATTAGTATATTATAACGTCCCCTCTTAAAGTATTAATGTCACCATATTTACTATATTGTGAATTTTTGTTGTTATAACAATGTGATATACAAAAAACGAGGAATTATTCCTCGTTTTTAGCATTATTAGTGTTATTTTGATTTTTCTTTAGCCTTTCTTCTGTCAAACTTTCGTTTAGTCGTTTAGCGTACTGAAGAAAAGGATTTTTTCCGATTTTTTAGGGCATTGTGTGCTTACAAAACCTAAATACGAATAATATGTCCGGTTACCTATTTTATATCTTGCATGGCATGACCATCTAGGACAAAGTGCACATTTTAATTGTGTGAAAAAATTCATATTATTTCCTTCAAATTATTGTTTGAATAACTTTTCATATATTTTTAGAAGTAGCACTTAAATATGTCTTGAATAAATAACATCTGGGTTGCTTTAAAATAAACAACATCATGTATATAGTTTAAATATGCCCTCGCTTCTTCAATTGATAATTGCCCAGAGATAAGCTCATTTAAAACAATCTTTATCTGATATAATTCTCCATCGCTTATATCGTAATTAGGAATTTTTGATATAAATTCCATGACCATTTCTGTATAATCCGTTTCCGGATTAATGCTTTCAATCATTCTAATACCTTCTAGGATAATAGGAATAGCAGCACTTAATTTAACATGCCGTTCCATAAACCTATTTTTTAAAACCTCATTGCTATTAGACATTATTTTAGACTCCTTTCCCAGTCAACATAGATTAAACCATATTGGTTTTTCTCTACAAATATCTCCTGGCCTACCTGTAAATTTTCCCAAATATTTCTATCCACTGTATGAGCAATGTAACTTTCTTCCCATTCGAATTTTACCCAGTATTCGTATTCAACATTGTGTACTCTTTCATTTTCAGCACAAACGTAGTCTGGATAATTATAGTTCTTGTCATACCCCGAGGCTAACTGAACATTTTTTAAGTGTACCCATCGGTCTATGTTGTAATAGTATTTAGTAGCATATACAGGTTCTCTAATCTCTACTTGATATGGTACTCTTTTAGTTCTCGTTTCATATCTAGGGCGCCATGTAGGCAGATAATAACCAACTAACTCTTGATATTTCTCAATTCTATATCTGGTTTCATATCCAACAGTTTTGTAAGACTTAATTTCTTCTTGTTCTTTGTAGACAATAGCGCCTTCGGGCACTTCCCAATCACTTTCATCACAAGACTTCCACTCTTGAATTTGTGCAATAGCGCTCCATTCCATACTGTCAATTTTAGTTATAATAGTAATACTCTTAGAACTACTACATCCAATAAAAGACAAGCTTATAGCAAAAAGCAAAATAGCAGAAAGTAACCTGCAAACTCTTACTTTAAAACTAATAAATTTCATTTCATTTTTCTCCCTAAATATTAATATTGGAATTAATTAAAAATTTCTAATATATTTTACCATAAAACGCTCTAAAAAGCAACAAGAGCCAGTCTAACGACTGGCTTTACGGTAATTGCAGCCCATCACATAAATGCTACTAAGCGGACCACTACCAAATGGCTCCTCAAACCATTACCGTTTAAATTACAACACTGTTCAAAGCGTTGATATTACTATATCTCCTATGTTCACTACTTTTGTTGGTACAGTAGTGAGCTTTATAAACTAAAATTCTCTACTAATTCTTCTGCCCACTCCCTGCCTATTTCCTTATTTTTCATATTTAATGCTTGATTACAAAGATAGTTAAATTGATAAACTTTTATTCTTTTTTCAATGTTTGAAATATTAAATAGTTCATTATAATATTTTTTCAACCAGCTATATATTTCTATAAAGTCTTCATCAAAAACAATATGTTCATCTTCTTCACTTGCAAATTTACTAGGATTGTCACACATTGTTTTAAATATTAGCATTTCATAATCAATAGGTGCATATATAACCCTATCAAAGTCTATTAAGTATATTTTTCCATCATCATATATAAAGTTATCAAAATGAGCATCATTATATACTAATCCATATATGTTTTCGTTAAATAAATCATTGGTTTCTACAAATTTACATATCTTGTTAGTATCTATACCTATTTTATTTAAACCTTTAATGTTTCTTACAAGCTGTCCTATAACAAAATCCTTCCAATCATATATTTTATATTCATTATCTAAAAATTCTGTATTTTGCTTATTAAAGCATTTTAATATATCTGCTATCTGTTTAATACAGTTTTCTCTTTCAACACTATTTAATGTATGCCAAATTGAATACAAACCTTTTCCTTTAACTCTTGAAATAATTAAATATAATACCCCTTCTATCTCTCCGCTAGTTATATGTTGTGGAATATTGTTTAATTCTATATTCTTATAGATATCTATTTCCTTTTTTAATTTCTTTTTCTTTTCATTATCAGTTGCTATTTTTATAACCATATCATCTACAAAATATACTACATTAGTAAAACCAGATGTTGCTTTAGTCATTTGTTTATAATTAATATTTTCTTGCTTTAATATACGTTTGATTAGTAGTTCCATTATTATCCTCCGTGCTATGCACTCTCATTTTACCAAAGTTTTAATTATATGTAAATAGCCATCTATTTGTTTGGTACAGTAGTAAGTACAGTAGCGCGAACAACTTTGTACGTACTCTGTATAACTTTGTAAAATAGTAAAAACCCCGAAATGCTTAAAAATACACATTTCAGGATTACTCACATAACGTACAAAGCCAGGTAAAACCTGGCTTTTTGGCTCCTCAAGTTGGACTCGAACCAACGACCTATCGGTTAACAGCCGAGCGCTCTACCGACTGAGCTATTGAGGATTATATAAAAATTGGCAACCCCCTATTTTCCCCTTCCAGAGTATCTTCGGCATCGTAGGGCTTAA
>JAZRUV010000008.1:0-127324 GCA_045652705.1 Clostridia bacterium | reverse complement strand
TTTGTTGGTTCTATTTCTCCAGATAATATTTTTAAAAATGTAGATTTTCCTGCACCATTTGCACCAAATAATCCATAGCAATTTCCTGCTGTAAATTTAATATTAACATGTTCAAATAACACTCTTTTACCAAATCTAAGTGTTACGCCAGTTGTCATTATCATAAAGACGCCTCACTTTACCTATAGTATTTTACACTATTTTAGTAGATTTGTAAAGGAAAAAGGGATATAAGTTTTTTACCTTATATCCCTCTAGCAAATTGTTGCTATAGTTTCCTTTATAGTTGAATAAACTACTACATTCTTGTTTTTTACAAGATGTTTAATTACAGAACTGTTGCCAACATAGAAAATTTCAATGACACACGAAATATCTGAAGCATCACGTAGCTTTAAACCTATTCTGATATCATCCATATAATTGTTGCCTATAATGTTTAACACATCATATTTTTCAGCAACATTATCTCTTACATATCTGAATTTGTCCTGAACTACCGTAACACTTTCACCGCAAAACGCGTCAAACGGGTCGCACGTAAGCAAAATCACGTCTATTCCTTTTGATTTCAAACAATTATACTCTATATTCATGAATGAATGCAAATACTCTTTTGCTACACGTATATATTCCCTCTTATAAAATGCCATAGATTTTCTATATTTTTTGCCTGTAAGCAAACTATATAGTAGAATCCGCAACTTGAAAATTATAAATCTGTTAGTGATTAAATCTAAAGAATTAATTTTCCAAAGCAGTTTGTCTAACAGCCGTACAAGTCGACTCTTACCATATAGTTTAGAAATGATTTCGCTATCTACTTTATAAAAATCAGTAATAGTTCCATCGATATCAATGACTGCTAATTTTTTCAACGTTATCACCCTCTACAATAGTATTTACTTGATTAGGCTTTTCCATATTGCACAAATGACCCACACCATCTATAATGTGTAATGAAATATTATGAAACTTGTTACTACGCTTTTTTAGCCATCCTAAAAACATTGTATCGTTTTCGCCATATATGTGTCTTACATTTACAGAGCTATTAGATATTAATGTCAAATATTCTTTACCTTGCATTATGAATTTTCCCATTTCATTCATCCACGCATATAAGAATTCTTTACTAATTCTTCTAGACGTTGCATATAATCTTTTTCTCTGATATTGCTGACTCTTATATGGAAGTATTAATCTTGTTATTACATACATATACACTTCTCTAGGCAATATTTTATTTATCTTAAGTAACGTCATATAGCCCAATTTAAAAAGTGGCACTGAGAAGCCATATATGTTTCCTATAAGATAAGTATTTTCAACATCATGTTTATACTTTAAAACATACTTTGTTGCAATCATTGCTCCCATAGAAAGTCCCATAATATCTATTTTGCAATTCTTTTGTACAACAAATTTATGAATTTCTTCCAATACAAAATCAAATGTTGCCTCTGATATTTTAGAGTCAATATCATGCCCCGCCAAACGAATAACTAATATGTTATAGTATTTGTTCAGAATATCCATCTGATATTTAAAAACTTTTTCGTTTCCACAAACACAATGCAACAGTACAATCCATTTAGATTTGCCGTTATCTATCAAATTATATATCATTTTACTTTCAACCTCTCTAATTAGAAATATTTATATACAAACTAACCATGTTATTATACAACAAACATATAAACTTGTCAATTTAGAAGTAAAACTTGCTCTCTAAATGACATAAATGTCCACAGCCTTTTTTTATAATTATTGTATTGTATTTATTGTTCCTTACATTGTTTAATGTTCCATTTTTAAATATGTAGTCATATTCTCCTAGCATATAAACTTTATTTACTTTTGCACTATTTAAAACCCCTAAATTTTTATTTTTATACTCTTTGCATAATTGTGTTAACCAAATACTTATTTTATTATAATCAGTAGATTTTAATTGTTTATACATCATTGTTCTCATATTTTTTTGTTTTCTACCAGGAATAACCATAAATATAAATACCCTTAAGTATATTCCTTTAGGTAGAAGGAATTTAACCTTATTAAACAATTTAAATAAAAATAAGTATAATTTATTATCAATAGTGAAAGCTGGCCCTTCAAATATTATTTTTTCAACTCTATTTGGAATTGCCTCTAATAAATATTTTGCTACAACTCCACCAAGCGATATTCCCCAAATATTAACCTTTTCTATATTTAACTTGTCTAATATTTCTATTATTTCATTTGATACTTTTTTAAATTCTATTAATGTACAAGTATGCTTACTGTTACCATGCCCTGGTAAATCAATACGCAATATATTATATTTTTTACTTAATTCTTCTATTTGTTTATCAAAAATATGCATATTAGAACATATGCAATGTAGCAATAACATCCACTTCTTTTTGTCATTATCTATTACTTCGTAATACATCAAATCACCTACTATATTTTATCATTTTTCCTTATATTTTTCAATTACTATCTACTTACATCCTATATAATATTTATTTTTTATACATAAAATAAGATGAGTGTTTTTACACTCATCTTATTCCACGATAGTATATCTGCCGTTAGGTGATGGAAGTACCACAGGGATATTATCCATGTAGCTTTTTATAGCTACTTCTTCCAATCTCTCCATTCCCACCTGATAGGCAGGCCATGCAAACGCACTCACCTCAATTTTTATTACTTTTTGACAATGGCTTAATTTAAGGTAAGCAAAACGCTGCTCGTGCTCAGAATTAGAATTCTCTATTTCCGTCTTAACTACAACACCTCTATCTGTGAAATAGTTAATTTTATCGCTGTTGTCAGAAAATACAGCAATCGCAACAACAATAATAATCAAAGGGAAAATCCAAAAAAGCTCCATTTTTTACACTCCTATTTCAATCGTTTTTAGGTTAATATGTTTACATAATTATATTATATCATATTTTTTATTATTTTACAATATAACGCATTTATTTACAGTATACACTTTATCTTTTTATCTCACATCCTAAATAAATGATAATATACTATTATATGGAGGGGTTATATGGATTTTAATTTTTGGTGTGTTTCTGGTCCAGAACTTTCTATACTAGCCAATACTATTGCTATATATATTAGCGAACATTATAATGCTGATGACCTACTTTCTATTGCATACTTTGTGGAAACTTTAGGCAATAATTTGTCCTTATTGGGTAATCAAAAATTACGTTGTGAGAACTCTTTAAACTCCTCAAATTATATTAACTTTTATAACACAAACAACTCTACAATGGCTAATCAAAACCAAAACAAATTAGACAAAATCTGTTGACTTATCTAAAAAAAAATGTTATTATATAAGCGTGCTAAAAATTAGCATATATTTTTATAATTTTAATATAATGTATTAATGGCGCTATAGCCAAGTGGTAAGGCACGAGTCTGCAAAACTCTGATCCCCGGTTCAAATCCGGGTGGCGCCTCCAGAAAATTATTAGACTAGAGTAAATAGCTCTAGTCTTTTTGTTTTTGTAAGAATCTATTAGATAAATTTCCATCTTCATTTATACAAGTTGTATTTCCGCCTGGTCTATGATATAATACACGTCAGTCATAATTTTCACCAAAAATAATTATTGGAGGTTAATGTATGGAAGATTATACTAACATTACTGTTCACAACTTATACAATTTTGAACGGCATTTAGCCAAAGGACTGTTTGAAGAAAAAACTTATCCTTGGGAACTTCTACCTGAAATAGCTAATTTTATTATGAAACTTGGTCCTACATTGGATAAGCAAACATTTACACTTCATACTGGTTCTGATGGTAAAGAAAATGTATGGATTGCAAAAGATGTAAAAATTGCAAATGATGCTCATCTTTACGGTCCACTTATTATAGACCATGGTACGGAAATTCGTCACGGTGCATTTATCCGAGGCAAAGTAATTATCGGAAAAAACTGTGTTATTGGAAATTCTACCGAAATTAAAAACTCTGTTATTTTAGATAATGTTCAACTGCCACACTACAACTATGTTGGTGACTCTGTAATAGGTAACTATGCACATCTTGGTGCTGGAGCTATTATTTCTAATCTTAAGAGTACAAAAACACAAGTCGTAATCGGTGGCCAAATTGAAACAGGACTTCGTAAGGTTGGTGCCTTCTTGGGCGACTATGTTGAGGTTGGATGCAACTCGGTTTTAAATCCTGGCACCATTGTAGGTAAAAATTCTATCATATACCCTGTTTCATGTATTAGAGGTATTATTGAATCAGATTGCATTGTTAGCACAAAACTTACTATCACAAAAAAGGAGAAAAAATAATGAGAAGACTATTTGGAACCGATGGTATCAGAGGCATCGCAAATAAAACTCTGACCGCTGATCTTGCATACAAGGTTGGACTTGCAACCGCAAAATTACTTATGACTAATCACTTCCGTGACACAGAGTATTCTCCCTTTGGAGATACCAATCCTGTTGTCTTGATTGGAACAGATACGCGGCCTTCAAAAGATATGATTGTTTCTTCTGTTACTTCAGGTCTTACAGCTGGTGGAGTTAATGTTTTGCATGTAGGCATCTTACCTACTCCAGCAATTGCTTATCTTACTAAGCTATATTCATTTGCATCAATTGGCATTATGGTAACCGCATCCCACAATCCAAAGGAATATAACGGTATCAAAATCATAGGAGCTGATGGATATAAATTCCCTGACCAACTCGAAGAACAGGTCGAGGAATTAATTTCCAAAATTAATTCTAATACAATTTCAGACTACTATGCACAAGAATGTGGTAAAATAAAATGCGATTTAGCTTCTATAGCTGCAAAAGACTACACTTGTAATCTGTTAAAATTTAGTCTTAAGCCTTTAAGAGTCGCTATTGACTGTTCTAACGGTTCAGCATCTACTTGTATTGATGTTTTCAAAAAAGCTGGTCTTTCTTTCAGTGCATACAACCTTGATACATCTGGAGAACATATCAATGAAAACTGTGGTTCTATGCATCTTGAATTTCTTCAAAACATCATAAAAAACTCTATTATTCCTTTTGACTGCGGTATTGCCTTTGACGGTGATGCGGATAGATGTTTACTTGTCGATGAAACTGGTGAAATTGTTGACGGTGACCATATTTTAGCCATAGTAGGAGGATATCTAAAGGAACAGGGGCACCTAACCAACAATCTTATCGTTGGCACTGTAATGTCTAACCTTGGTCTTGTAAAGTTCTGCGAAGCTAAAGGAATTAAATTCCTTTCTACCAAAGTAGGCGACAAATATGTTCTTGAAGAAATGATAACTAACAATGGTTCACTTGGTGGCGAACAATCTGGTCATATCATATTTAAGGAATATGCGACTACCGGCGACGGTATTCTTACAGCTCTTATGGTGCTAAATATTATGGATAAGACTGGCAAGAAACTCTCAGAACTTAAAAATCAAATGTTTAAGTATCCTCAAGTGTCCACCCAAATTACAGCAACGCCTGACAAGAAGAATGCTTTCATTGCCAATAATACGTTAAGGCAAAAAATTAACGATATGGTATATGATACACTAGGCAATGATGGACGTTCTGTTGTACGCCCCTCTGGAACAGAAAACTATATTCGCATTATGGTTGAAGGCAAAGATTATGATACCATTACAAAACTTTGTGATGATATAAAGGAACTTATTATTAATAATCTATAAATTTATTCATTAAGGAGCGGTTTATCCGCTCCTTTTTGCCTTATTCTTATTTTGGACAAAATCCAAATACGCTAACTGTTTTTAACAAAAACAATTAGCATATTTATTATTCTATATATTTAAAATATAATATTTATATATTTAGAAGTCTCTTTCTTTACTCATTTCTTCCAAGGTACAGATATTACCATCCTTGTCCTTTATGAGTAGTTCATATCCACAGACTTCACAAATTTTCGTTATAGTATCAAAAGTAGGTTGACTATTAGATCGTTCATAACTAGAAATTGTGTTATCTGCAAGTGCAACCTTCTTTCCGAGCTCTTTTTGGTAAAGCCCGGCTGTTAACCTCATATTTTTAATAATCATACCTAACATAATTTACCACCTACTAATATTATGACAAATTTCGCAAGATTCGTCATAAAACTGCAAGTTTCTTGCAGTGATTTTCTGTTAGCGGTAAAATGTGAAACCTTATTATAGAAATAAGCCATACCATAACAAAAGCGGGCTAACTTCCTAAAAGCGCGCCCACATTTACTACGAACATATCGTTCATATTATATCACAAATAGTTTTATTTAATCCTTTTTAATATTTCCTCTTTAGAAATATCTAACATTTGCAATTCTTCTATTATTTTATTTATCTCATTTATTCCTTCTTGTATTTTTCTTTCAACAACTTCCTTGGTTCTATCTGCAATAAAAGTACCCTTAGTAGAAATTACATATATTACGCCTTTTTGTTCTAATTCAGTATATGCTTTTTTTACAGTATTAGGATTAATTCCAAGATTTGCAGCAAGTTCGCGAATAGATGGTATCTGCTCGTTAGATTTAAGTATATTTAATGCTACATATCTTTCTACTTCCTTTATTATTTGTTCATATATAGGTGTTCTACTTTGGTAATCTAGAGAAATTATTTCATTCATCTAAATCACCACCTACCATATTATTTGCAATTTTAATAAATTCTACAACATTATTTGTAAAATATTCCACATTTTTATATAATCCATCTTCCACCAAAGATATTCTTAGCCTCATCATTGGTTTCGTTACATCAACTTTTTCTGATTTGTTATTTAAAACATAATCTTGAAGTTGTTGTCTACATTTAGATTCTAATATGTTTTCATAATAAGTTGCCATTGTTCTTTCATAGTTAAATAGTCTTACGCCATATATATCAATATTCTTATCTACAACTTCAGCCGCTTTTTTGTTTGCAGCATCCACATAATCTTGTAAGAATTCTTTGCTTATATTTAAAGGTAAGCTGTATGTTATATTCTCATGGTCTTTATATAATCTTAAGTTTATTGATGCATTTAGATTTGGTAGTTCATACGCTTCTGTTAGATTTGCACTTGCCAGTACCTTTTGTATTTTTTCAAGAGCAACGTCTAGTTCATCTTCTGCAATGACAAAATCTTCAACTTCAAGCATATGTATCTTGTTATATTCTATATCTTTATACTCATCTATATAAGCTTTGTCTTCTACTAAAATGCTTACTATTTCATTGTAGTCTTCTATAGATAGATATAAATTTAAAGTATATTTTTCACCATTTGCAAGTTGTAAATGAACTCTCATATTAGCTTCTTTATAGCTCATATCTTGTATATTTTTCTTTACTATTTCTAAAAGTCTAGGGTTTGTTAAATATACATCATCCATCTTTGTATCTGTATATTTATTTGCATAATCTATTTCATCTACAAAACAAGCAACACTTGTTATATCTTGTACCTTAAACTCAGCCCTGTTGTTTTTTTCATTATTCAGACTCTCTGCTCCACAGTATAATCCAACACATATTAAAGCTGTTGCAATGAAATATGTTATTCCCAATTTAATATTTCTAATAGCTTTTGCTGTTATTAAATCATAAATTAATGAGTATGCAATAACTAAAACTAGTATAAATAGTTGGCCTACAAACGAATCTATTTCATTTATAGCAGTTACAGCAAGTATGCCTATTGGGATAAGAGTTAAAGACTTTACAATCATATGCATATGATTGTTTTTAAATGAAGTTTCATTAACTTCCATTTTTCTTTTTTCAAATAGATACATTCCGACAAAGAAGTAAACTACACTTAAAGCACTCATTTTTATAATACTTGATGTGCTATATGCTATAACATCACCTCTAAACATTCCAGCAATGTAATTATACGGCCAAGTATATTCTACATCGTCTTGTATTTTTTCAGCATAAATTATTTCTTTGTAATTACCTTTTTCTTCCAACTCCATTTCAGCAACTTGTATAACATAACGATTTGATCCAAATATACCATCACTTAATTCAGTTACGTAATTGTGTACAAAAGGTACTAAAAATAATATGATAGCTGTTAAAACAATCATTGTTACATGATTTCCAGAAAGGCTTGTTGCTATATTTGCTGCAGTAAATACAAATATATATGACACAGTCCAAAGTATAAAATAATCTAGTAACATTTCAAATGGTATTATTAAGTTAGAAAATATCAATGTTTCAATTCCTAAAAGTAATACGTTAAGTAGCATCATTATAACTATTAATAATATTCCACCAATACTGTTTGTTATAAATATAGTTTTTCGAGTAAGTGGCATCGAGTTTATAAAATCCACACTCTTTTTCTTAAATACATAACCAAATAAACATAAAGACAATACAAGTGGCAATACATACATTCCTAATATGTTTAAAATAGAAATGTTACGCATATCTGCTAAAATGGGAGTTGTAGTATCAGCTGTCATTGTTAGCATAAATATTGCATTAAGTATCGGCACTATTCCAATTACAAGGGCTATTACTGCCTTAGACTTAAGTATATTTTGTACAAAATAATTTTTATTAAACAATTTCGTTAAACTCATATCCTAACACCTCCATTTGGTAAATAAATATTTCTTCTAGGGTAAGTGGTATAAAGTCTAGTATTACAGGTTTCAATTTAGTTAAATACTCTTTAGCTTCCTCTTTATTCCCCTTAATTATAACTGTAGCAACACTTCCTTTTTTCTTGAAAGATAACACATCTAGCCCTATAAAATCTTCTTTATCAAATTCTTGTTTTAATGAAATTTGTACTTTAAACATATTTGTTTTCAAAGTATCTATTTCACTTTCAAAAAATATTCCACCTTTGTATAACAGTCCTAGATTATCACAAATATCTTCTAATTCTCTTAAATTGTGACTTGTCATAACAATAGTTGTATCTGTACCTTCCATATGTTTTGCAATTATCTTTTTAACCTTGTTTCTAACTACTGGATCAAGCCCATCAAATGTTTCATCAAAAAACATATATTTAGCTTTGGTAGCAAGAGCACATATTAACGCACTTTGTCTTTTTAAGCCTTTAGATAACGAATTAATTTTAGTTTTAACATCTAGCTTTAGTGTAGTTGCTAATTCATTAAAATAATTCATATCAAAAGCGTGATATAATGCTTTGTAGAAATTTGCTGTATCTTGTAGCGTATAACCCGGAAAGAAAAACAAATCATCTGGCACAAATACCATTTTTTGTTTTAGTTCTTCATTATCAAAAACTAATTTTCCATCAATTTCAACAGTTCCAGCATCTGCTCTAAATACTCCGTTTACAATTCTAAGCAATGTAGACTTACCAGCACCATTTGCTCCAACTAACCCATAAATACAATTATCCTTTATTGTACAATTTAGGTTTTCTAGTACATTGGTCTTGTCATATGCTTTTGTTATATTAGATATTTTTATCATATTCTCCCTCCAAACAAATTGTACTATCTGTACTAATACAATTAGATTATACTATTGTATATGTAGTTTGTCAACAAAGTATTAAAAAAATTTTAAATTTAAAATGTATTGGCATATTGCTATCATTAATTTTACATCTTACCCTCATTAATTTACATAATACTTTACTTTTTGCTTTCCTTATGATATAATTGTTACGCATTTAATATGTGATGCGTTCTAATTAGAAATCATATGAGGAGGTAAATGTATGTCATACGACAAAACCTCTCTTGAACGGAACTTAGTTCCTAAAAGCTATCACTTTGATGGTTATAACGAACTCAAGTGCCCCAACTCAAGAGACAGACCGTTTTTCGCAGATAATAATATTCAGATGGGAGACTACTTCTTGACAACAAGATTGGTGAATCCCAACACTCTATCCCTGCAATTTTCAAGTGTATGTAGTTATGGTAAAATCACATTTTCGCCATATACTCTTACTATTGAAGAGTATTCAGCAAAACTTCAAAAAGCAACTCAAGAAGGCTGTGATTTCATTACATTTGAAATCGCTACCAAATATGAAGGTTCTGATATCCACTGCAAAAACTGCACTGAAAAAACTAGTGCTTGCAAGCAGCTTCATCGGAACAGACCGGATAAAGTGTATGCCGCTGTTTCTTTTAATCCTTCGGATGTAAAGAAAGCATTGGCTGCATATTATAAAATTACAAAAACAACTAATGGAGGAATGACAAGTATGAGACCTAAGAAGAATATGTTCGGTATGAATCTGGAGTTCGGCATCTCCAAGGATCCCAACATCGCCTCTACCCTTATGGGTGTTGCGGTCAAGACTACCTACGATGGTAGCTGGGTCATCTTTGACAAGGCTACCAACACACGAAAGAACATCGGCGGCATGAAGATGGGCAATTTCCCCATTGTTTTGCTTCCCACCAACACGCTCATGTCCGGAGACCTCATCAAGCTGAACGGTAAGTATATGTCCGTTAAGTCTGTAAACCAGACTGCAGGAACTATTACCGTCATCGATACCGCTGCCGGCGTGGTACAGGATATTATTCCTGAATCCAGCCTCATTCTGGGCACGCCTATCTTTACCAAGGTTATGGCAATGGATGCCACCACTCTGACGGATAAGAGTTCCAACCAGAACATCAGCGGTAACCTGCTGGCTGCAATGTGTATGATGCAGTGGTCTGAAGGCAATCAGGCTGACTTCTCGTTGGATAATGTAAATGACAGTTCCTTTAACGGCCTGGGCCAGTATCTGCCTTTGATTTTGGCAAGCGGCGGTAATCTGGGTGGTATGTTTGGCAGTAACGACGGCAAGATGGATCTTTCCCAGCTGTTTATGTTGGGTGCCGTAACCGGCGATTCGGGTTCGGGCGATCCCACTCAGATGTTGGTTTTGTCTCAGCTTTTGGGCGGTGGCAACTCCCTGTTTGGTTCTGTTGCACCCGCAACTTCTGCGGTACCTGCAGTTGGCGATACGGTTGTTTGTGAGAGCTGCGGTGTCACATACCCTGCCGGAACTAATTTCTGTTCCAAGTGTGG
The DNA here is from genome assembly GCA_045652705.1 of Clostridia bacterium. Classification (GTDB taxonomy): domain Bacteria; phylum Bacillota; class Clostridia; order TANB77; family CAG-465; genus UMGS1649. The sequence continues at coordinate 116,275 of JAZRUV010000008.1, read as the reverse complement.
TTCTCACACCAAGTCTCTGCAGCCCACCTGTCGTGAATGCGGTGCGGTTTTGAGCAACGATGCTGTGTTCTGCTCTAACTGCGGAACCAAAGTAAAGCTTACGTCCTGCCCCGAATGTGGTGCTGATCTGGATGAAGGAGCTAAATTCTGTTCCAAATGCGGTCATAACGTAAGTGCCAAACCTGTTGCTGCTCCTGCTCCCGCCGAGCAGCCCGAAACCATCACTGTAGAGGCCAAGTAAGATGGGCCTAAACTTCAGGAAACGTGTTCTTTTGAAAGAAACAGTTTTAAAGAACTGTGAAAACTGTAAAAAGGTTTTCCCAGAAGACAAAAACTTTTGCGAATGTTGCGGAAGTAAATTGTCTGCTCAAAAGACTCAGGTTTTTGCTAATATGGGAATGAAAGGAATTACTTCAGTAACCTTTAAACTTGCTAATGGAATTACCATTAATTCTAAAGGCAAACTTACTGTTCCTATGTCAACAGGACTCTCTTACACAACCCGCCTCAAATAAAACCAAAAAATGTGGCCTATGTTAAAACATAGGTCACATTTCTTTTAGGCAAAGAAAATTATTTCTTGTTAAGCCATTGGTAGCGTACAATGCGTTTAATGTTGGAACTCTACACTTGAGCTTTTCCCAAATAACATCCCTTAATTTGTCACTTGTAACACTCTTAAGTTCATTGTTCTCAAAGTACTTAAATTCTTTACCTAACTGGTCAATACAAGTAATAACAATGTTAACCTTAGCCCAACACTTAGCTAAACGCTCATCTTTAAAAATCGTCTTGCCAAGAAGGTCTAAATCTAGATAGCTATATCTCAAACCACCTTGAAACTCATTAGGAATATTTGTTAAGTCACTTACGTTATCATACGGGCTATTAGGCAGTTCATTTTCCAAAGGTCCTGCACCGTGTCTTGTGATATAGCAGCGACTCATATAATAGATATCTATTCCACATTCTATCTTTGTGCGATTCAAAATATCCATTACATTTTTAATTCCAGTATTAGAGCTTGTTACGTGAGGATAATATTTTTCATTGTCTTGGTCAAGCAACAGTCCTTGAGCACCTTCAAAAACGACGTTATCGAAAACAGATAGCACACTATCTCCTAGCACTCTTACCCGTTTCAAGAACTCATTTTTATAGAAAATGAACATGTCTATATTTTCAGGGTTGTTCATAAGGTCGATATACTTTTTAGGCATATCCTTAATACTAATGTTATACTCTTCTTTAAGCCTCTTTGGTACATATTCATCCCTAATGAGCTTTAATTTTTCTACTAAGGAACTTTCAAACAACAAATCGTATACAGTTATTGTATATTTTACATACCTGCTTCTTTCAACTGTTTCATTAATACCAAATCCACAACTACCGTGTCTACTACCTTCACGCATCGTTTCAATACCTTGGTTAATATATACATCCCACGGTGTAGTAACAATACAATCAGGATTTACGAATACAGCAGGATGCAAATCGAACTTGTCATTAAGCTCTCTTGCTTCAAGTACAAACGCCTCCATATTAACTATGAACTTGCTTGCAAGATAAGTCTTTGCTCCTGCAAATGTACCCGAACCAAAATGTCTAAATGCGTGTCTCCAACCTTCCGGGGTTACCACCGTATGAGATGCTTGTGCTCCACCATTAAATCTTACATTCAACGTATTAGGAGTGTTGCAAAGAATATCTGTCATATGACCTTTGCCTTCATCACCCCATAGGCTCCCAATTACGATTGAACATTTTTTCATTGCTTCATCCCCATTTTTTAATATAAGGGGGAGATATTATCTCCCCTTATTTGGTTAGATTAGAAAATTTCCGGTGCCGGCTTATTTGCACATTCCTTCACAGGCTTATCTTCCACAGTCTCTTCGTGATATTCAAGCGCATCTGCAACAACACGTCTTGCGTGTGCATCTTCGATTTTGTCCAACGCTTCAGTCTTGCTGAGACCTTCATACATTGCAAGGATGGTTGTGACAAGCTCAGGCATACACCTATAGTCCGTCAAAATGCAGAAATGACTCCCCATAAGTTCTCTCCACTCTCTAGTGCCCCACTCACCATAGTGTCCGAAGTGCACGTGATAGCAATAAAACTTTTCAGATGCCATTTCAAGGCAGTCCCTACCGGTAAGCAACCTAACATCCAAGCTGTCCTGGTTACCAAACACACGTCTTACATGATTAGACGTAAGTTGCGGCGTGGGACCATCATCACCGAAAGTGAAGAGAAAACCCCTTTGACCACGCTTTTCATAGCAATCCATTCTCGTATGCTTGGCAGCAAAATACCAAGGGAGAATGTAACTTTCGGAGTCATTTCCGCCGCCGCCTTCTTCGAGCCAAATCTTCTGCAGCTGCTCAAGCATCCGAAGGTCAGTCTCAAACTGAGTTACCTGCAAAGGTGCGTCATCACCAGCAGCTACATCTCCAACACCCATAAACATGATATGGGGATTGTACGATACCTTCTCGTACGTCTGCTTGATAAGACGCGGAAACTGGTCACGAACCAAGCTCAAAAGAATTCTGCCCATAGAACCGGTAACATCTTCTGCAAAGATGATACCTCTGGAAAGCGGGCTTTCCGCCGAGTCACAAGCCTCACGCGGAAGCTTCATCTTAGAGGGATCAAAGTCCGGAAGCATATTCCGAGAATGAAACACCTCTCTTGCGTCTGTTGCGCGAGTTATCGTAGACTTTTTATAATAATCGCGCATGTCTTCAGATCTAATAGATCCTCCACCCATTTTTAGTTACCTCCTAAATTTTTTTATATAGAAATGTCCATAGAGACAAATCTATGCTTTCCAAAACTTTGTATAACAACCTGTTCCCACTTGCAATATTCTTCATACGCATTAGAGTGAATGTACTGGCTGTTTATCCAATCTTTCATAGCTTCAGGTGCACTGTTGCCAGCTACATCACCTAAAAGCTCACGTGCAACTCTTTTTACACTAAGCATATCCACCACGAAAGATGAAGTTCCTCGCTTCTTTATGCTACTTGGAACAATGTCATAGACTTCTTTAGGCAGTCCCACGATGTTATCTTCTACCTTGCTAGTAAAGAACCAGCCGCCGAATACTCCAATGATTCTCATATCATCAACAGTAAAAGGCTCTCCTTCTTCAACAGTTCTACCCGGAGCAAAGAAAAGATTGTCTACAGTTATGCCATTGTGGCAAAGTCCTAAAATATCCATATAGCATACAAAATAGCAGAGTCTTGTGACAATTGATGCTACATATTCAGCCTTAATACTACCTTCAAAGTAGTTTAACACTTCTCTTAAAGGATAAATCTTACACGGCTTTCTAATAACAATAGCATAATCACCGGTGGATGTAGTAAAGTGCTTTTCAATCTTTGGGAAAGAATACTGAACTTTACTCCAAATCTCTTTTTGCAACTTAGGAATTTTGTTAGCCTTTGCGATAAAATTCTTGTAATACTCCTCGTACCGACTGTATACCACAAAGATTACGTAGTCTTCAGAAACGTACATTTGACCAAGCTTAACATCATAAGAATAATGAACATCATAGTTTGTCACATTACCATTTGTATCTGTTAGACACAGTTCATATTCTGAACTTCCTACTCCTCCTCTAACTCGTAAAATACTAATCGCTTTGCGATAAAGAATAGTCACTCGCTGAGTAACAACAAAGTTCCGAACTGTATTATATGCTGATGGTTTAAACCGTTCAACATATTCCTGATACTCTTGCTCTAGGGTTTCCTCCTTCATAGAAAACAATTCATAAGGTGACGTAGCCTTCATGATGTCTTCTGCATTGATAAGCTTCATATTTTTGCCCCTTTCTTCATCTAGTGAAATTGTTATTTCACATCAAAAATATAATTGCCTATGTATTATATCACAGGCTAGTCCAAAAGTAAAGAGTTATGTGAAGTTTGTGACTTGCAACATTTTAAATACTAGCTATTAATTTAATTTCTAAATGCACATTGCAAATCTTTAATAATTATTGTATTATATCTATGGTGATAAAAATGATAAAAGTTATAGCTTTTGATTTAGTAGGAGTGCTTGTTAGAGAAACAGATTTTCCGCTAAATGAAATAGAAAGCAAAACAGAAAGATTATTCGGGCCAAATAAAAGTGACAAAGAATTTTTGAGTCTTGTTAAACAAAATATAGTAGAAGCTTCTGATGAAGAAATAATTAGTATCGTAAATAAAATAATAAATTCAATTTATGAAATAAAGTTTAGTTTAGACAAGCTGAAATTACTAAAAGAAAACTACCCAGATATTAAACTTGTCATAGCAACAAATCACGTGGCTTTTATACAAGACTATATAATTAAAACTTTTGGAAATGTTTTTGATTACATCTATATTTCTGCTAATATGAGTGCTATAAAACCAGATAGTGAATTTTATACTAACATACTTAATGACTTAAACATATCCCCTAAAGAAATGCTCTTTTTAGATGATTCTGAAAAAAACATTATTGGGGCTAAACAGTGTAATATAAAAACTATTCATGTAACAAAAGAAATTGATATCTTAAATGAAATAGAAAAATATATATAATTCGACAAAGCAACAAATATACACACCACCGGTGTTTGTTTGTTGCTTTGCGCTTTGCAATAATGATATAATAATTGCAACTCCTTCGGAATAGAAAGGAGGTACCACAATGAATGAAGTTACAACTTTTGTAACAGCGACCACTTTACTTATCATTGCTCTATCAACATTGCTTAAAGATGTTCGCAAAAAGAAATAAAACTTCTTTTATATCCCATATCCCAGTATGGGATATTTTCTTATGAAAAAAGAGAGTGTTCCCAGCTACTCTCTTACCACAATGAATTTTGAAACAAAATACAAAGTTTTATTTCTAATTTACAGTAATTTCTTACTGTATTTATATTATAATATTTTTATAAATAATTGTCAATAATTTCTATTTTATTTTTACAATAGTTGCCATACAACCATAGTCTTGTTCGCCTTTTTGTGTTTTTGATCTATATGAATAAAAATGTTCGTTATTACAACAAGTACAAATTCCAGCAAAATGTATGTTTTCTTCTTTTACACCTATATTTATTAAATCTTTTGTTATAACATAAGGAAGGTCTATATGAAATCTTTTTGCATTTTCTTTTTCATATGTTATATATTCCTTTTCATAAGGCCAAATATCTGTAAACTTTTTTTTGAAGTTTTCATCTTCACTTGAAAAGCAACATTGAAGTACTGATGGTGAGACGCATATTATTAAATCTTTAGGATTAGTTCCAAATAATTGTTGCATTTTATCTATTGCTTTAATGTATATTCTTTTAGTTGTTCCTTTCCAGCCACTATGTACATTTGCCACCTTGTTGTTTTTACTATCATAAATTATTATAGCGTTACAATCTGCAGTTGCAACAAGCGTTGTTATTCCACTTCCGGTTATATATCCATCAATTGGTTCATTATTAACCTTTTTAAAATTATACTCTTCTTTATTTTTATCTGTTATATACAAAATATTATCTGTATGGTCTTGTCTTGCTTTGTATACTTCATCGGCATCTAAATTTAATATATCGGAAATTATATTTAAATTTTGAATCACATTTTCCTTTTTATCTGTTCCTGCCATTCTAAAATTAAGAGAATCAAAAACACCTTCGCTTACTCCACCGTGCCTTAATGTAACTACAGCTGTTATTTTTTGGCTATATTTTTCTAATGCTTTAAATGTTAAATATTCTACTTTATCATTTTTCACATGTGTTACTTGTTCGTTTGAAAAATCTATACTTTTTTCCACTTAATCCACCTCAAAATATGTGTTATATAAATATATTACTAAATTTTTTTAATATTTACAACTAAAACTACAAATAATATTTTTGGTGATTTATTATGGAATATACAAAAATGGGAATGAACAACAAAGAATATACAGAATATGTAGAAAACAAAGCTGAAAAAAGTAATATACTAAAAGACTGTATTATTGCTTTTATAGTTGGTGGTATTATTTGCATTATTGGTCAAGTTATAAAAGACATTGCTATGAATATGGGTGCTGATGAAAAAACAGCAGGTGCAATTTGCTCTATTACATTAATATTTTTAGGTGCACTTCTTACGGCTTTAAAATTATACCAACGTATAGGTAAAGTTGCTGGTGCTGGTTCTATAGTTCCAATAACAGGATTTTCTAATTCAATTGTATCTCCTGCTATTGAATATAAATCTGAAGGATTAGTTTTAGGCATCGGTGCAAATATGTTTAAGGTTGCAGGTCCTGTACTTGTTTATGGCATCGGTTCATCTGTAATACTTGGACTTATATACTACCTTATTAATCTATTTATGTGAGTCGGAGGTATCTTATGAAAATTGGGAAACAAACTATTTTATTTGAAAACAAACCAGCTATACTTTCTGTTGGTTCTGCCGTTGGCCCTAAAGAAAAAGAAGGGCCTTTAGGCGAATTATTTGATACCTCAGTAGAAGACGTATATTTTGGTGAAACTACATTTGAAAAAGCAGAATCTAAATTCATGGCTGAAGCTATGGGAATTGCTATTAAAAAGTCTGAACTTAAAATCTCGGATATAGACTTTGCTTTTGCTGGTGACCTTTTAAACCAATGTATTTCTTCAGGATATTCTGCAAGAAATTTAGAAATTCCTTTCTTTGGACTTTACGGTGCCTGTTCCACCTTTGCCGAAGCAAATATTTTAGCTGCATCTTTTGTAAACGCAGGATACTCATATAACGCGATAGCATCTGCATCATCACACTTTTGCGCATCTGAAAGACAATTTAGAATGCCACTTGAACAAGGTACACAAATGACTCCAACGAGTCAATGGACTGTTACAGGCAGTGGTGCTACATTAATAGTACCAAACAATGAACAAATACAATATAACAGACCACATATTACTGGTGCTACACCTGGAAAAGTAATTGACCAAGGAATAACAGATATTGCAAACATGGGAGCAGCTATGGCACCTGCCGCTTTTGATACTTTAGTTACACACTTTGAAGATACTGCAAGAACTCCAGATTATTACGATTTAATTATAACTGGCGATCTTGGAGATTTAGGTTCTAAAATATTAATAGAACAACTTAAGAACTATGGATATGATATTTCCAAACAACATATGGATTGTGGTACAACAATTTTTGATTGTAAAGAGCAAGAAACACATATGGGTGGTAGTGGTTGTGGATGTAGTGCAACTGTATTTTGTGCATACATCTACCCTAGACTTAGAAATAAAAGTATAAACAAAGTTCTTCTTGTTGCAACCGGAGCTTTAATGAGTCCTGTATCTTTAGGTCAAGGTGAATCAATTCCAGCCGTTGCTCACGCTGTAATTATTGAAAACTTAGAAAATACGGAGGAAGTATAATATGGATATCTTTTTAGACTATTTAAAAGTATTTATAACTGGTGGAACTATTTGTATGATAGGTCAAATACTTATAGATAAAACAAAACTTACACCTGCAAGAATACTTGTACTATTTGTAACATTGGGTGTAATTCTTACCGGGCTTGGAGTATATGAATATATTGTTGATTTTGGCGGAGCTGGAGCGACTGTTCCAATCAGCGGTTTTGGTTATACTCTAGCTAACGGGGTTATGGAAGCTGTAGACGAACATGGATTGTTTGGTATATTTATAGGCGGAGTTACTGCTGCGGCTGGTGGAATTTCTGCAGCAATAATATTTGGATATTTATTTGCACTCATTAGTAAACCAGATATTAAGAAATAAATTGTATAAAGGAGTGAAACTTATATGTGTTCCACTCCTTATATTATTACTCAATATATGCCCATATTAATATATTACCAAACAATTTAAACTCTGCTCCACAAGCTCCAATACCACTTGCAACAGCATCCGAACCAGGCGTATATATTATTTCTTTATTTTGTATATAACTTACTGTGTATCCTAGTCCAGTATATGTTACTCTTTCTAAATTTGCTTCTTGTTTTAGATTAATTAGCGGATATGTATAATATTTAGCATTTCTTAGTCTCAAACAATCTATAGTAACAAAAATTAACCACAACAATACAACTACTAAAACAGCAATTAAAATATTTCTTAAAATTCTTTTCATAATTATTCCCCTTTATTTTATTAATTAAATTCTAACATTTTGAGGTTATAAATTCAATATATTTTTAAATATTTTCCATTTACTTTTTAATTGTATTTAGTATATAATAACAGAAAATATATTAAATTCTTGACTAATTAGAAAGGATGGTTATTGTGGAAAATGGATATATAGACCTACACGTACACAGCAATTATTCTGATGGTAAACACTCCTTGCAGTTTATTGCAAACAAAGCAACAGAAAACAATGTGAGTGTAATAGCTTTTGCAGAACATTACAATATGTCTTCCTTCTTTCCTTTTAGAAGACTTGTGGGTAAACAAATTGAAGTAATTCCTGCAATAGAAATGGGAGCATCTCTATCTTCTTTTGGTCTTAGTAAAAATCACGTATGTCACATTCTGGCGTACTTTCCTACTACCCAAATATGTTCTATCTTAGACTATTATGAATTAAGCAGAGAGAAATGTGTAAAAAAGACTTTAGATAGATTAAGACACGAAGGTATAAATTTATCTTATAGAACTGTTATAAAATATGCTAGGGATAAATTAAGTGTTGGCCGTTTCGATATTGCCATTGCATTAGCCAAGCTTGGTCATGCTCCTACTCCCGCTAAAGCATACAGCAAGTTTTTAGATTTAAATTCTCCTATCTATGTAGACAGAGAAAAAATGCAAGTGGAAACACTGATTAAAAGTATTCTTATGTGTAAAGGTCTTCCTGTTTTAGCGCATCCTAGAACCTTAAAACTTAATAATTCAGATATGCGTGAACTAATATTAAAACTTAGAAGTTTCGGACTTGTTGGAATTGAAGTGTATAATCCACACAATAAACCAGAGCATATACAATTCTTTGGTGATTTATGTGACGAGTTCAAACTCCTAAAAACAGTAGGCTCAGACTATCACGGACGGTCTAAAGAGGGGGTGGAACTAGGGCTTGGAATTGATGGAAATTTAAAAATTGATGACTATTCAATTGTCACTGCATTAAAACAAAAAGAAAAACAATTATTTTACTAGAGCAAATCTTTGCTCTAGTATTTTTATTTTTAATTTGAATTTCATTAAAATTTATTTTTTATTTATTATTTACATAGTTTTTTGAAATTTGCTCATAATAATTTTGTATTTATATACATTTAAGGAGGAAAAAATATGGATACATTAAACCAAATGGAGCTTCAAGATATTAGGCATGCAATTGGTGCTAGTTCAAGCCTTTGCAAAAAACTTGAGTACTTTAAGACAGTTGTGACTGATGAAAATGCATTAGACATTTTCAACAAAATTTGTACTTCTTGCGATGATTTAAAGCAAGATTTAATAAGTCATTTATAGGAGGTTATTATGGACGAGAAACAAGCAGTAGCTGATACTTTAGCTGGGGTAAATGCCCTTTTAAACATGCTAACATATAATGTTATGCAAAGTAACAATAAATCTCTAAGAGATACTTTCGTTACTTACAGAAATCAATTTGAAGATTTACAATGGCAAATATATGTAGTTGCTAGAGACAAAGGTTATTATATTCCTGCCGCACCAGCTGGAATGGCCGACGTTGATGCTGTTAAAACAGCTGTATCTGGAAGTTAGTAATTCTTCCTTGCAGGGTACGTTTGTACCCTGTCTTTTTTTATTGTTTTAATTTTTCTTTTTAATATTGAATAATTTGTTTTTTTGTGATATTCTTTTTTTGGAGAGTGATTAAATAACTATGGTAGATTATGAAGCATACAAGGATGAAATACACGATTTAACTGAAAGAGTAGATAGAGTCTTAAAATATATAGAGGAAAACCCTAATAGCGATCCAAATGCTTATGAAATGATGGAACTTACAGCAGATATTGGAGTTATTCAAACTAGGGTACGTTCTATTGGTGCTGGTTCTATAACCAACCAAAATATAGAACAAGGATATGAATATGCTAAACAACATGAATCTTTAACAAACTTAAGAAATAAATATTTTAAAATGATGGATATTCGATTAGAACAAATAAAACAAGACCCTAATCATCTTGGTACTGATGAAAACAGTCCGTTATATAAATTATTATCTACAAAATATAATGAAACGATTGCATATGAGGGCAGCGTATTTGGTAAGGACAAAGAAATGTCTTGTAAATTAGCTGGTATGGGCTTATACCAAAAACAACGCAAAAGAGATTTCGGGCAACCGCATGATATCTATCCAATATATAATCAAATAAGAGAGATAGAAGGATATTATTCTTCTAAAAAACCTATTCCAGAAGCCGAAAAAGAAATGTTAAGTGAATTGCTGTGCATATTTATGAGCAAAGATTTTGTTGACAATATGTTATCTGATAAACCTATACCTTATTCAGAATTAAGGGCTCAAACTACTGTAGATGCGTCTGCAGAAAATATAGTTCAACAAGATAGCGACCAACAATTTACATTTGCACAGAAAATGGCAAAAAAAATAGCGGATAGTAAATTCCTAAGCAAACTTCCTTTTATGGATAAATTTGTACAAAAACATATTCCGATGATAGATAGCGGTAAACAAGCAAAAGCAGAAATTACACCAACTCAAATAAGTACCATTCAACAAGATTTAATGGACTTAAAAAAAGATGATACAGATATTGATTTATCACAACTTGAAGCTGATCCTAAAAGTCAAAGCCGAGATATAGATATACCTCAATAGTCATAATTAATAAACAAAAAACAAGTAACAAATATTAGTATTGGTTACTTGTTTTTGTTCATCTAAAATTATATTAAATATTCTCTTTAGTATTTTTAATTGACTACATATATTTCATACGCATTAATTCTTGCTGGATATGATTCCATAATAGCTCCATTATAATATATTCTTACTTTTCTGCCCACACCATAAAAATAGTCTTTATGTTCTTTATTAAAACTCACTACTATCTTATCTGCAGATTTTGCTTCAATTTCATTAGCCTCTGGACGTACCAAGATATATGTTGCTGTTTCTTCTAATACAGTTGCAAGAAAACTTCTTGTATTAGTATTTTCTTTTTTCTGGGTAATATATCCTATTTCCCACAAATCTAAATCTTTTAAAGTTATTCTTCCCTTTTTTAAAGCAGATTTTATATTTTCACTTTCACCATTTACATATTTAACAATTATATTCTCACTTTTAATACAATTAAAATAATATTGGTTATTATCATCTTCATATATTTTTTCTAGAGCCATATCACAAGTATAGTTATCCTTTTTAGTTCTATCTTCAATTTCTAATATCTGATAACCGTTTTCGGGTGTTGTGTACTCATATCCCCATGTGCTAAATATTACCTTTTTATTATGCCTCATCATATGCATATCTATAGCATACATTACAAGTAATGATATTATAACTGCAATTAATATACAAATTACTATTATTACTTTTTTCTTCATTTAAATTCCCCCACTTAATATATTTACAATATATCATAAAGATAATCCCGATTCAACATTATTCAAACATAATTATAACGCTTATCCGTCCTCTCTTGTAACGGATAAGCGTTTGGTTTTTATTGTTAAATTAAACTTTGCATATATGTTTTACAAAACTCATTTACATCATTATTTGCTATTTCTAATGTTGCAACATATTCCTTTATACTTTTATTTTTTATTATTTCATTAGAATTATCATCTGCACCAAGCCCGTGTCTAGCTTGTTTCCATGGTTCAGTTTTGTGGGAAATATCCCTTAATTTTACACCGCTAAGCATACCAAAAGTATTAATAACAGCATCTATTATTTTTTTGTCGCTATCATCCAAATTAATATTTTCAAAATCTTCAAATTCCTTTAAATTAATTGGATCATATGTATATTTATTTAATCTATAATATATATGTGTATATACAGGACCAAACTTCCAAGCCTCGCACGTATCTGTAAACATAGGCTTATTATTTATTGCATAAGAAACCACTTGACAAAAATATAATAATTTTTGCACTGCTAAATTTGTTATATCTTTTGTTTCTGACACAATATACTTAGAAACAGCTATAAGCTTATTTTTATTTTCACTTTCTATTAGTACCTTTACATTTTCTATAAGTTTATTATATACTTTTTCACTTACTTTATCTTTATTGTCTGTAGCCAAAATTAACATTTGTTTATAGTCCATTACACTAAACAGCACATCCGAATATAGTCTAGTTGGCATATCTAACTCCATATATCTTGTAAGTGTAATTTCACCAAATCCTAGTAATTTAGATAAATTTCTTTTACCAATTCCGTACATATCCACTATTTTTTCTATTTTATCTACTGTAATAATACCAATTTTTTCTCTATATACTCTTTGCAATTCTAATACATTTTTATCTAATACTTCATTTACAAAAATCTCATTTTTACATTCTTTACAATATGTTTTTATTTTTTTATATTCAACTTCTATTCCATCAATAACTCTTTTTTCTTTAACTAATTTCTTCTCATATTCAACAAAATCATTACAAAATTCACAATAACTTCTTTCCATTTTCCCCACCTATTTAAACAAATACTTTTCTTCTTTTATCGCTTCATGAAAACTTATTACTATCACATGTTCTTGACATCTTACCAAACAAATCATAAACTTAATATATGCTTTTAAATTATTATTCTCTTTTGTATTTATATTATATTCCTTTATAAATTTATATACTATCTTTTCTTTATCTCTATAATGTTTTTCTACACCAATACAATCTTTTGTTGTTAATTCTAATAACATCTTTTTTATCTTTCTTGTTAAAAAATTATTACTTATAAACTCATCATTCTTTTCTCTATTTTCTCCACTTGATATTGTATATCTATCTCCCTCAACTAAATCTTTAAACTTCTTTAATACTTCTTCTAATTCAGTTTCAGTAATATCAATCATTCTACATATCATTCTCCTTCCTTCCAACATCCGTATCGCGTTTTTGTATCAATTGATACAATTTTAACATAGTGATGGTGGTATGTCAAGGTTTAAGTTGCATTTTTACCATGATTGTGCTATAATTTTTTTGGCGCAATCCATTATATTTAAAATAATTATTTTAAAGGAGTTGTATTATCATGAATATTGATAAAAAGAGTTTAGATAAAGCAAGAGAATTATTAGCCGAGTTGTCTGTATTAGAAGATATTAAAAAAGTATGCGGTAATTATGATGCCCAGGCACATGCAGTATATTCTACCGTACATAATAATAATACCAAACGCTATAAAGAAGTTATAATTGAAATGCCCAAGGAAGTTGTGCTAATTATGAAAGACCATATTGCTCGTAGAATTGACGAAATACATAAAGAGCTTGAAGCTTTGTAAAATCCGCTTAAACAAAGCTATTTCCACTAGACTAAAATTGTCTAGTGGATTTTTATAAATTTATATATCTTCGTATATTTAAATAGCTTACTCCACTTTCTTTGCAACTACCACTAGTCTACCATTTGTTCTAGAATATTCACAAGTAGATAATGTCATAAGTTGATCTCCATATGTAGCAGTGGGCTCTATTTTGTACAAGCTTGCTTTCTTACCGTTATTTATATAATTATCAAAAGCTTGTTTATTATTGGCATTTATGAAATAATAATATCTAAAAACGTTTTTTTCATGTTTATAATAAACTCTAGATAGAAATACGCTTATTATTTCATACTTTGCTTCTTCCTCATTAGTTACAAAATTTATTACTTTACGCTTTTTATAAAACGATTCTTTTTTATATTTCATAAGTTCTGAAAACATCTCTGAACTACCAATATTATTATGACCATAAATTAAAAGATTTGTACTAGGCAAATCCCAATCGTAATCTTTATCTAAAAAAATAGACCCATCTTTTGATTTTTGTTTTTTATAATCATGTGTCATATAATAACTGTTATCTTCTCCCTGTAAAACTGGATAATTTATATTTGTTCCTTCTATTTCTATTAAAGCAACAATATCCGAATTTATTTTTTGTAATTCTTGTAATTTAATTATACTTTCACTTAATACTACATTTTGTTCGTCCGTCTTTTGAATATTATAAATATAATTTGATTGTCCTTTTATTTTGCTATATACCTCTTGTTCTACATTTTGTTTATTTGTTTTCACTATAAATATACTTAAGATTATAATTAAACTAATTAATAATATATAAAATAGTTTTTTCCCTCTTATTACAGATACATTCATAACAACCAACCTTTTAAATCTCTTAATATAATATATGAAAAGAAGCTAGACCAAAATCTAACTTCCCTTAGTATTTTATTTTTTCTTATTATTTTTTAATTCTTCGTGTCTTTTTATTTTCATTGTTGTTGTTTTAACAAAATCTTCTTTCTTAATCTCTAAATCTTTAATCCATTTAAAGCTTGATAGTTTCTTGTTTACCTCTTTAATTTCTGCCCAAATTAAGTTGTGCATTTCTTCATCTGAAGGTACATCATTGCCATATTTTTCTTTAATATATGCTTCATCTAATGTAACTTTTACTGCTATTATTTGCTCCTTTTCATCTCTAGGATCCTGAGTTGCATAAACCATTGATTCATTTACATATGGTATTTTGTTTACTAGATTCTCTATTTCTTCAGGATAAACATTTTTACCATTACCTGTAATTATTAAGTTTTTACATCTTCCAGTAAGATACAAATGACCATCTTCACCTATATATCCTAAATCTCCTGAATGGAACCAACCATCTGTAAAAGACTTTGCAGTTTCTTCTTCATTTTCATAGTATCCACTAGTTACATTTTCACCTTTAATCCAAACTTCCCCAATTCCTTCTTCATTTGGTTCGTTGATTTTAACTGTACAACATTTTCCTGCTTTTCCTACAGAACCAAATTTTCTTTCTGTATCTGGAACAAGTGTTGCAAGTGGAGATGTTTCTGTAAGACCATAACCTTGTAAGAACAATATTCCAAAGCCCTCTATCTTGTTTCCTATTTCAGGGTCTATTGGAGCAGCTGCAGATACTATAAGTCTAATTTTTCCACCTAAGCCATCTAACACAGATTTAAATACTTTTCTTTTTAATTTGAAACCAGGTTTGCCTAATGCGTTTGTTATTTTTATCATAGAGTTAACAAGTCTTGTTTTTCCTTGCTTCTCTATAGTGCTTAAAACCTTTTTCATTAGATTTTCTATTAGTGCAGGAACTCCTAGCATTACTGTGGGTTGAACCGTCTTTAAATCGTTTGCTATACTCTTTAAACCACCTGCATATCCAATTGATAAACCACAATATATTGGAATCATCATACCAACTGTCGATTCATATGAATGGTGTAGTGGCAATACCGAGAAAAATCTATCGTCTTCATACAGTGACGCTTGGCTTATAGCTGCTTCTATATTAGAAATTATATTTCTATTTGTAAGCATAACACCTTTTGATTCTGCTGTTGTTCCTGATGTAAATAAAAGTATTTTAAACTCATTCTCATCTATTGGAACTTCCATTAGAACTTTTTCGTCATATTCACTACCTATTTTTAATAGCTCATCAAATGTGTAATCATTTTCACCTTTGAATGTATTTTCAAGCTCATTTTCATCTGAATATAACTCTATGTAATATTTAAGGTTAGGAACTTGTTCTCTTATACTATTTATTAAATCTCTCTTTCTATTTGAGAAGAATATTGCTTTAGCATTTGAACGTCTGACAAGATTTGCTATTTCACTTGCTGGAAGTTCTTTATCTAGAGGAACTACAATTCCTGTTCCGCAAACAACTGAATAATATGAAACCGCCCATTCATAACTGTTTTCACCAATTATAGCGATTCTTTCACCTTTAAGCCCTAACTTTTCTATTAAAGCTGCTCCTATACTTGTTACATCGCGTCTAAACTCTTTATATGTTATTTCTCTAAATTCTTTTTTACCTGGTCTTTTCTCCAAAAAACCAACTTTATTTGGTAATTCTTTTGTTGTTATATCAAAAGAATCTCTTATTAATTTCAAATTTTTTGAAATCACCCTTTTTTCCATAATATTTTACTCTCCCTTTTTATTGCTGTCTAGGAATCTCTTAATCTTCATAGTGGTAGTCTTTGCAAAGTCTGTAGTTCTAATCTTTAGATTCTTAACAGCTTTATATGATACCATTTTTTTATTTAGTCCTTTTATTTTCTCCCATATGATTTCTTTTAATTTCTTTATGTCTGGAATGTTTTTTCCATACTTTTCTTTTAAATATTCTTCGTCTAATGTTACAACAGCAGAAAGAACTGTATCATCTTTTGTCTCTTCTCCAAATACAAGACACTCTTTTATTTCAGGGAATTTGTTTATTTCATCCTCAATTTCCTCCGGGAATATATTTTTTCCATTTGGAGTAACAATAACTGACTTACATCTTCCTGTTATAATAAGGTTGCCTTTTTCATCTAAACGTCCTAAGTCGCCTGTATGGAACCAGCCATCAACTATTGCTTCACGAGTTGCTTCATCATCTTCAAAGTAACCAAGCATTACATTGTCGCCATGAACTAAAATTTCTCCTATACCCTTTTCATCAGTATTGTCTAGTTTTATTTCACAGTTTGAAGCAAATCCAACTGTACCAGCAACTCTATTTTTTTCAGGAGTGCCTGCAACAACCGGTGCAGTTTCACTTAATCCATAACCTTGAAGCACATTAATACCAAAAGCTTCAAAGTTTATTACAAGCTCTTTTGGAACTGGCGCTGCAGATACAAGCACTGTTCTAAGTCTTCCGCCTAAGGCAGAATGTATCTGTTTAAATACAACTTTCTTTAATTTATATCCAACTGCTCCTAAACTATCTGTAAGTTTAGTCATTTTTCTAACTAGTTCTTCTTTTCCCTGAGCTTTTATTGTCTTTGCAATTTTATTATACATATGCTCTAACAGAAGTGGTACTCCAACTATTATACTTGGCTTTGTTTCTTGTAATTCATTAGATACATATTTAAGTCCAGTACAAATTGCAACAGATGCTCCATTAACTAAAGGATACATACTTCCTACAATACTTTCATATATGTGATGCATTGGTAGTACTGAGAAAAATCTATCTTTTGGATACACTTTTAACAAGCCTGGTGCTCCCTCAAGAACGGATATAACATTCTTGTGAGATAGCATAACACCTTTAGACTGTGCTGTTGTTCCTGATGTAAATAGCAATATTTTGAAGTCATTTTCGGAATACTCATAATCCATATATGATGTATCTCCTTCAACAATATACTGTCTTCCTTCCTCTATCAGCTGATTAAACGAAAGCGACTCTTCATCACTTTGTTCCTTATCCATATTAATAAATATGATATCTTTGCTAACTTTTTTCTTAATTTCAAATATAACATCTTCTTTTTTTGAAGAATAAATTATACAACCCGCCTTTGATCTATTAAGCAAATTTTCAATTTCATTTGCAGGAAGTTCTTTATCTAGTGGTACTACAATACCTACACCTGTTGTAGATGCTAAGTATGATACATACCATCTATAACTGTTTTCCCCTATAAGGGCTATTCTCTTTCCTTGCAACTTATACTTTCTAACAAGCGTTGTAGCAAGTGCCATTGTATCTTCTTTTAATTTTTCATACGTAATTTCTTCAAATTTTTGAGTCTTTTTATTTTTCTCTAAAAAAGCTACATTTGAAGCATACTGTTCACATTTTTTAACAATAATGTCTTTCAATGTTTTTAGTTCTCCTACTTTTAACATATTACCCTCCTATAATTGTTACCTGGTGATAATTATATAATAATAATATATATTTGTCAAACGTTATAGTATTATTATCTGTATTAATTATACAAAATAGACAAAAGAATTATTTTTTTCTTTTGTCTATCTTAAATTCAATCTTTTTTATTTATCTTGTATCTTTTTTACGCCAGCCTTCTTTTCTTTTTTATATACAAAAAGACTTTTAAAATATCCCGCTGCAAACATTGTTTCAAACACATTCTTAAATATTACCATTACAACAGGACCTACTATTAGCCCAAACAATCCAAATATTTTAAAACCTATATACATAGCAAGTAATGTTATAAATGGATGTACTCCAATATTCTCGCTAACAATTCTTGGCTCTAGAAGTTGTCTTACTACAGTTATTACTAGATATACTACAAGTAGCGCTATGCCCATTCCAATATTACCAGTTAACGCTGAATATATTGCCCAAGGTATAAGTATTGTACCTGTTCCAAGTATTGGAAGCGCATCTACTATTGCAACTATTAATGCAAGCGTTAATGGGTATGGTTGTTTTAATATTGTAAATGCTATTAAAAGTTCTACAAACGTTATACATATCATAATACACATTGCTTTTAAATAGCTTCCCAATGATTTAAAGCTTTTTGTTACTACGTTAGATATTTTCTTTACAAATTCATTAGGTAATAAATCTGTAAGATATCTTGTTATTGTCCTTCTATCTGTTACTAAGAACAATGTTGCTAAGAAAGTTATTATAACATATATTATAATATTTGGAACAAACATTACAAAATCTATAACACTATTTACAACTTTAGTTGCGAGCTCCGTTACTTTGCCTAGTAACTGTAACCCCAAATTATATATTGAATTTGAAATTGTGTCCGGAGTATTATCCATAAAGTCCCTTATTGTATTATATATTGAATTATACTCAATTTTCGACTGTTCATATATTGTTGGTATTCTTCCGCTAATATCTATAGCTTCACTAATAAGTGCTGAAATGATTAGTGCAAGTATTGCACCAATTAATAAATATACTATAATAACAAGAAGTGTTCCAACTAATTTCCTTGGCCATTTAAATTTTATTATAAAGAAATTAACTAGTCTTTCCACTGCAACTGCAATAAGTATTCCTATTAGAAAAGGCCAAAAATATATACCAAGGCCTATAGATAATAATACTGTAGCACAAACTGCTAAAAAGCCTAATAATTTTAATCCTGTTTTTTTGTAATCTATCACTATATTCACCTCGAAATAATTATATATTTATCTAGATAAATTGTCAAATATAATTCCTTTTTTTGACATATATATATGAAAGATGCGGATGATTATCTCATCCACATCTTTGTTATTATTCATAATCTGTTGCTGCTCTTTGGTCTATGTCATATAATATTACACTACCTTTGATTGCATTATATATGTCGTCTGTTATATTCCAATTTCCTTTTTCCAGCTTCATTTTAAGTGTTCCATCTTTTACTTTTTGACCATAATCTGTATAGCCTAAGAAGCCTTCATAATCCCATTGACTTGTATTAGGTTGATTTTCTTTTGTGTTTTTAGAATAATCTAATAATACATTTTGTGTTAATTCATCTACATTTATAGCTCCAGAATAAGCAACAATATTAAAAATTACACCAACATATCCATCTTTTAGCGGTTTATTTATATCATAATTGCCATTCTCATCAACTCTAACCGCTATTGTAGAGTTTGGCAGTTTATATTCCCCATAATATGTAATTGAAGACCCATTATTAGAAACAGTAGCCATATCCTTTGTTAATGTTAAATGTCTCAAATTACCTAAGGTAATAGATTTTGTTGACAATGTAGAAATTGCATTATCTTGTATATATCTATAACCATCATTAGGTGTAAATCTTAATTCATAATTGCCACCGTTTTCATCTATTCTCACATACTTACCATCACTTGTTTTATAGAATAAATAAATTCCC
This sequence comes from Clostridia bacterium, assembly GCA_045652705.1. Classification (GTDB taxonomy): domain Bacteria; phylum Bacillota; class Clostridia; order TANB77; family CAG-465; genus UMGS1649. The sequence continues at coordinate 96,371 of JAZRUV010000008.1, read as the reverse complement.
TCTTTACTTCCATCATATTCTTCTAAATATGAATCTGTATTTCCATATTTATTTATATAATAGAACTTGGTTGTTATGGCAACCTTTTTATCCTCTCTTGGTTTACCCTCACTATTATAATATGAACCTGTAACTTTCATATCAAAACTAAATCTATAACCTAGTTTTGGTGCTTTTACATATGTTGTATCCGTATTTTTGTATGGGCCTATTGGTAGTATCCTCAAAGGATTTCTTCCAATTTCAGATGCAGTTCTACTTATTATGCTATTAGATTTTTCAGATTTACTGTTCCATTTTGTTGTTCCTGCAAAATACATATTACCAGTATGAGCATTTGTAGAAGTATTTGTTGATTTTCTAAATACTTTCTTCCAGCTTAAATCTTTTACATCTGTAACTCTGAAATCATATGCTCTATTTATTATAGCTACTCCATATTCCTTTTCTGCAAAATAACTTGGATTCTTACATATATTCTTTAATATATCTTTCAAGTCACTTGTTTCTTTTATCATATTAGAAATAATAGTGTATTTAGTTGATCTTTGTAACATAGAACTTGTGGCGTTATATGCAACTGCTCTTACTGTATAGCTACTCTTCTCTTCAGAAACAATATCTATTGTATCATCATCAACATTACCATATGCTTGAGCTGTAATATACGCTTGATCTTTCTTGTTCTTTGTTATTATTCCTATCCAGGTTCCTGCTTGTATTCTATTGCCCCTATTATATGCTTTACCATTTACATATACTTTATGTACATCAAATTCAAATTTTACGTAGTATCCTAAACTATATTTTTCTGTACTATCTATTTTATATGTATTAGGCTTTTCGTCATTGGCTAAATTTATTGTAAATGGCGTATTTATTTGAATCATCGAAGTATCGAAAGTTGTATCTTTCGTTTGATCTATAATTTGATTACTGTTTGATTCCATTGTTGCTGTAACAGTTATAGGAGTATATATATTTATAGGTTCTACACTTTTATATTTTTCTTCTGAATTATTTACACCAACTGAATTGTTTATCTTATAAGTCTTACTTATCTGTGTATTCTTTAATCTAAATATTACCGTACTATCTTCGTTGCTTTGATCAGAATAATAAACTGTATCCTTTATATTTTTTGCTTCTTTCTTCGAACCAATTGCCACTTCAGCTTCATAATCCGCTTTACCAGCTAGTACCCTTACTCCGTTTAATACACTTTTTTCTATTGTATTAACATTAGTATAATCACTCGCCTTAAGAATTGTGCTTCCTATATTTGAATATACTTCCTTAGATATAACAGGTATCTCTGTTCTTATTTGTGGTACTTCCTCACTTTTCATATACGTTGCTAAATCGTTAGTATATGATACTGTGTTATTTGTAGCTTTTGCTAATTCTATACCATTAACTTTTACACTCATATTTTGTACAAATATGTTTATCTTAAGACCTAAAGCTTTTGCTATGTTTTCATCACTTCCTGTAATGCTTTGGAATTCATCATATGCAGCTTTATAACTATCATATTTCACATATAAATTTTCTCTGTATGCTGAATATTTATTATAATTACTTTGAGCTTCTTGTGTTTCTTCCTCCGCTTCTCTTAAAGCTTGCTCTGCATTTTCTATATGCTTTTGTTCTACATAAATGTCATATTCATCTTTTGCATTTTTATACTCATTATCTCTATAATTTTCATAAGATGATTTTGCTGGCCTAAACTTAGTTATTACATAGTTAGCATAATCTAGCTTTATAGTATTTACCGTTATTTGTTGCGCTGGTATATCTGTCAATTCTAAAGTTGTTACTTGCTCTCTCTTTTCTTTTGTTGCTTTAACCGCATTGTTATATGCAGTTGTGGCATTATCCAATTCAGTAGTCACATTAGAATATTCATTATCTCTATATTCCTCATAAGCTTGTTGAGCTTGCTCTACTACACGATTTTCTATATGAGATGCATATTCTTGTTTATATATTTTACATTGTTCTAATTCTTCGTTATCAGCTTGTTCTAAATCTGCACTCTCGGATTGTTCAAATTCTTTTTCTACATAATCTTTACAATATGCCACCTTAGATGCAAGTGTATCTCTTTCAGATATACGTTCTAGATATATACCATTTAATCTTTCAAGTTCAGCTTGTGCATTTGTATGATTCGTTTCTGCTTGTTCTTTTTCTTGTAGCCTTTCCGCTTCTTGTCCTTCCAGTTCTGCTAACTCTGATTTTCTTTCTTCTAGCTCTTGTGTTAGTAGCGCTAAATCATTCTCTGCATTTGTTTTTGCAATAAGTTTACTGCTCTTAGTAGCTGTAGCTTCATTATATGTTTTTAATCTGTTGTCTAGTTCTACTTGTGCTTCATCTAACGCATCTTTTAAATCGGATTCATGTTGTTTTGCGCTGTTCAATTCCGATTCTTTATTTGCTTGTATATTTTGTTTATCTAGCAAGATATTGTTATATCTTGTTAACTCACTATCTGAGAATGTTTTATCATTTGAGTTTATAACATTATCTCCATTTGCATCCACTTCTTTAATTTGGTCAGTTGTAAGATATTCTCTAGTAAGACTCGATGTTGCTGTACCTGTAGTACTCTTGTTCCCATGTTTGTCCTCTATGTTTATTGCAACATAATTGTTTATATTATTTATAGAATTTTCATTGTTTACAATTGTTTTTCCATTAATTCCTGTTAATTTTACAGATAAGTTCATATCTTTTGGTGTTATATTAATTGTACCATCTTTCCAATTAAATAAACTATCACCTAATGTTCCGTCATGACCTTTATTAGCATCATATATTGTAGTGTTTTTTAGCTTAAACACTGCCATATCTGTTACCTTATAATAACCCACTCTATATTTTAAATCTGTATATTTTACTGTTTTAGTTTCATTTCCTAGCTTAAAATTTAATGTCAAATTAATTGTATGTTCTTCTTTAGCTGGAGAAACATACTCAGTAGTTATTGCTCCTACCATATATCTAGGTATGTCTTTTATTCCTACCGTAGCTTTACTTCCAGATGGTATAGATGTTATTGTTATATTCTCTCCTGTGTCATCACAATTACCACTTATTGCATCCTCGCCTGTGGCAGTTACAAACAATTTCCCCCCGATATCCTTTTTAGGTTCTTGCTCTTCTTTTTCTTTATTCAAATAATAATAGAAATTAACCTGAATATTACTACTTGTTAGTGTTGCTTGCTCAGCAGTATTTAAATCTACTCTTTGACTTCCTACCAATTCACTTGGAGTCTTATTTGTTGTAAATAACTCATACCCCCTATAGAATAAATTGTCTTTAGCCTCTATCTCTGATTTCAAACTGTCTGCAATTCTAACTTTAATATCATATCCTAATTGTTTTCTGTATTGCTCGCTAATATATATATCTTCATTAATTCTATTAATTGTAGTTCCATTCATTATAGCTGTATCATTAGGTTTAATATTTTGTTTGTCTAATCCAAGAACTTTTCCATCCTTATCTACATATAGATGATTTATTTGTACATCTTTATCATAAGTTGAATAGTAAAAATCTATAACAACAAAATCACTATCATTACTTACTGTCTTGGATGGTACAAAGGCTTGCGTTCCACTTGTATATTGAGAAGAAGCTATTCTTGCTTTCACATTTGCTAGCGCTGTTGTTTCTTCATTTGCAACTCCTATATTATATCCTATACATTTATACTTATCTGTATCCTGCAGAGCATTTTTAGTTATGCTTTGTTCAATATCTAATAATCCTTCGTAATATTCTTCATATCCAGAATAATTAATACTACTGTTTTTTCCCCATATTGTAGCAGAAGGATTTCCTGCTTTTAGCGACAAGTTGGATGATGCTATTCTAGTTCCATTATTTATTACCGAAGATGATATTGTTGTATTATTTCCTATATTTATATGCCTAACTAATACTGTTCTCTTAGATAATTGTGGGAATATTAATTCATTATCATATAAATTAATAGCAGATTCAAAAGATTTATCTACCTTACCAAGTACACCTGTAGACCAGTTTTTATCATGTTGGTTTATAAAGTCCACTGCTGTTCTAGATACTTCATAATCGTCATTATTTCCATATGCCTTGGATATTAATATATTGGATATAAAACATCCATCGGTTCTTCCTAACTCTTTAGATTTGGATATTATTTTGGCTAAATCATTACTGTATATTACATTGTCCGCTACATACATTTCTGTTGTAGATTTACCTTTTACAAATCTAATTATGGTATATCTATATTCAGTTTGTCCTACTGCTCGTAATCCCGAAATTTTTAAGCCTGTCCCCCAATTTATTTTGCCAAATGTACCATTTGTTCTCATAACTTCGTAAAACACCGTATCTGAATATTTTTTATTTACGGTCGGGCTAGAATATATACTTTCTGCATTATTTATAGCCTCTTCAATAGTAACCATTTGATATGCTAACTGTGACTTGCTTTTTGTGTATCCAATTTTACTACCACTTTTATTTTTTACCGGATAATTGCTCATACGCTCTGTATGCAATGCAAATCCTATAGTTTTAAATGTACTTGTAGTGGCTTTTTCTGCTCCTTTATTATTATATGTATATACCCATTTAGCTTTAGGCGTTTTACCGTTATATGTATAAGTCCAAGCTCCTCCTTCTACAAGTTCATCTGCTTTAGTGTTATAATATTTTTTTACAGTACTACTATGTGGTCCTGTATACGTTCTAAATATTAAATCTTGCTTACCATCCCCGTCTACATCATTTACCCAACATTGAGAAACTATATCAACACCAAAAACGCTATTAATATTAAAAATAATAACTGTAAAAAATATTATTAAAAATGTGTTTAATATCTTTTTTCGCATTTTTGCCTCCTATTTGTCTAACACTACCATTGTGCTATTGTTTGATATATGTTTTGCAAGACTGTCTACATATATTAGTAACGATTTTGAATTTAACGTCATACCCATAGGTACATCTACATATATTGTAATTGATTTTGAATCATATTTTATTTTATTATCCTCGTCCCCAAACAACAAGTTATAATCTGTATCTGAATTTAATATATTAAACGTGACTTTTGTTCTTACAACATATTGTTCACCATTATTGTATATTATTGGTAATAGAGGTGTCGCTTCACCTTGTAGTTGTATTTTGTTTGTTTTTACATACTCTACATATTGTTTTACATCATTTTCATCTAACAAATATGTTACATCATTTTTTATACTCTGTAAAAAACTTTCTTCTGTTATTGTTTCATAATTTACATTCAATATTTTATTGAAATATCTTATTATAGTGTCGTTTATTTGACCATATAAATATCCCATATCTTTATATGTTTCTTTTGGCTCCTTAAATGTTCGTTCAGTTACTATATTATAATCCCACTCATAAACTTCTTTATCTATACTATTTACTATATAAGGATATTCTTTATAGTTTTCTGGCATATCTTGTTTGTCTGTTATTATCTTTACATTTTGCCTTATTATATTACCATTATCATCTATTGACACAGCGTTATTATGCATTGTAGCATACTGCTCAACAATACTTATTAATAATTTATTTAACTCACCTTTTATGATTTCATCAGTATACAGTGATGAGGTTTTATTAGATATTACTCCTAGAGTAACTGCTTTAGCTATCAATATCCTTTCTTGTTCTGTAAATTCTTTTAGTTTATCTACATCCATATCCAACTTAGATTGAGATAAATTTACTCCAGTTAAATTTTCTAAAGATTTAACCGCAAGCATAATTGCATCTATTTCTGTTGCATTTTCGTCTAATTCGGCTTTAGTTATGACATTATTGACTCCTATATACATTGAATAGTCATACCAATCATCCGCTTCACTATTATTAGAATTAGCTAAATAATATAAACTATTAATGTCTTTGTTATTACTTATTCCACCCAATATTACTTTCAATAGCTCTTCATTTGTAACCTTTTGAGTTGCTGTTGCTTTTTTATTGTTATATAATTCATTATATCCATACCAATTCATCTTTTCTGTATATTGTTTGTATTTTAAAGTTATTATTAAATATCTAGTCCCAAAATATATGCCTATAAACAGAAGTAATAATATTGCTATAAAAGCTATTGTAAAAATAGATATTTGTGTTCCTTCTTTTTGCTGATTCTTACTTGTTTTATTCTTCTTTCTTAGCTCTTTTCTACTCATTTTTAGCCTCCTACGGTTTACAAATAGGACAAGGATAAAATCCTTGTGTTGCTGCATCCGCTTTTTTCATGTAATAACTTGGTACTATTTTTTCCCTTGTGCTATTTACATATTCTAAATAAACTTTACACTTGTTTGACATATGATATAAATCTTTTCTTAAATATGCTAAATCTTCCATTGTAACACCCTTACTTACAAAATATTTGTTTGCTACAACTAAATCTGCTGCACTATATGCTTTATAATTTAAATATCTATTGCCCAGTGATACACCTTGTATAACAGCTAACATACCTATACCATCCATAGTTTCATACCACGCAGCATCTGACTCAACCGAAAATCTAAACGTATAATTTATTCCTACTTGTCCAGCATAGCTGTTATGTTTATTAACAGCGTAAGATATCTCTTTCATGCCTATTTCACCAATTACTTTGGTCCTAATTTCACTTAATTGTTTTACCACTTGTTCCTTAAGTTTATTTTTTTCACTTCGGGTTATACTATATGTGTAAACTAATTCTGTATTATTTTCATTATCTGTCAAATAAAAATTTTTAGTGTATTCTATTTTTCCTATTTTATTTTCCGAAGTAATTTCATATATATTAAGATACACATAATCATCCATTGTAAAATTTATTTCATATATATAATCACTTAATAAAATTTCATTAGCAATATCTTCTACTTCGTTTAAAGGAACTATATTGTATTTTTCTCCCTGAGCATCGAATAGATTATTTCCCTCAGCTATTACATATGAATATGTATAATTCACTTTAGGCTTCGTTATAAATGATATGTTTCCACTTTCATCTTGTTCTGCCGAATGAATATATAAGCCATCATAATCCAATATTGCAATAACTGGAATATACATTTTTAATCTTTCCAATGACATTTCATTATTTAAAATATTAAAATTATTTGCAAGAGAATTATAGAATGTAGTAATGGCTGTATTAGCATTTATACTCACCTTTTTATCTATAATACCTGAATAACCATAATCTATTTCTTCATCTTCATTTTCTATATGTTTCATAGAAGAAACAGCATCCGTTATGGCTGAATTCATAATATTTTTATAATACATCTCTTGTTTTTCAGATTTTACAACAAATGATGTGTTTACAAATACCAATATTATTATTGGTAAAAACACTGCTACAAATATTAATGCGAAATCTGTTAACTTCATACTGTTTCTCCTTCCTTATTTATTCATACTTATATATATATAATCCTTGACTTTCTTCACTTTCAGTACCAAACATGTTCGTTTGTGTTAAAGATATACTGTACTCTCCTTTAGATGGTACTTCCATCTCTATAAATCTACTTTCCGTTGCTGTCTTGGTTATTTTTATTTCTTCATATGTTTCTTGATTTCTAATAACAATATTAATGATATTACCATCAGTTAATTTGGATATTTCTAAATTAACTTTATTTGATGTTCCTGATATTTCTTTTCTAGCATCAGCTTCAACGTTTATTCCATTAATGGTAATTATTTTAGGGGTCTGCGGCTTAGATTTATTTATCCAAATTACGTTTGATGCTTTAGTTACATTTCCAGCTTTGTCATAGGTCCTCGCAGTAATTGTAATTATTCCCTCTTGTGTTATAGCAAAGCTTGTTTGCTCTGTTTCAGCTAATATAACTTCATTGCCACTGTCAGCTGTAATCTCAAAAGTTGTTTTGTATAAATTATCTATTCCTTCAATAAAATAATCTCTTCCTGGAATAACTGTTACACTCACATCTTGATTATATAGCAGTGTCCCAAATAATCCATCCCCACTAGGCTCAACATTGAATTTTATTACTGGAGCTGTCGGCACAGATTTATCTAGTTTTATAATAACTTGTTTTGTTACTTCATGTCCCGCAAAATCTTTGGTTGTTAATGTAACTTTTGTGCCAATTGTATTTTCTGTTATTTGGTCATGAGACAAATTAATACTTTGTACACCACTTATACTATCCATACCGCCGGTATACGATATATTTACGTCAGAAATATACCAATCATCTATACCTGTATTACCTGTTATTGCAAAATCTGCTGGAATAGGATTTGTTTTGTCTATTTTTACTGCTCTTTCCACAACAACTTTATTTAAAGCAGTATCCCTAGAATATATTTTTAGTAAATATTCTCCTTCTTCATTCAAATTAATCTTTCCATCACCAGCTATTTGTATTTCATTTCCTGTTATTCCATCTTTGGTTATTTCATATGTTATTATTTTTTCTTGAGATGTTCCTACGTCTCCATTAGATTGTACATTAACTACAACATTAGAAGTATGCCAACCATTTTCCCCATTTGTTCCACTTATTGACACACTTGGTGCATTTGGCGCATCTTTATCTATCTTTACTGTATATTTTGTTTCCTTAAAATTACCGGCTTGAGTATATGTATATACTGTAACATTATGAGTACCATTTGTATCGATTATAATTTCCTTCTCTGCTCCGGTAAATTTTGTTGTAGGAACTTCACTACTCCCTGTTATTCTATAACTAGATGTTCCCAATCCAGATATTGAATCTGTGGCATCTACATTAATTTTTAACTTAACGTTAGAACAATACCATTCATTATCTGGGCTATTTTTCTTACCTTCTATAACAGTAATTGTTGCATCAGGTGGTATGGTTTTATCTATATATACATCTACTTTAGTTTCCGTTTTATTACCTGCTTTATCATAAGTAGTCGCTATTACGGTACTAGTCCCCTCTTTAGTTAATGTATAAGCAGTTCCTTCTGTCTCCCCTAATTTATTTGCGCCTTCTATTGTATATGTAGTCCTATCTACTCCACTTATATAATCAGTTCCTGGAGTTATTTCTATTTTAACATTAGATTTATACCAACCGTTTTCACCTTCATCACCATATAATACAATTTTAGGTGTAGTAGGTTTTGTCTTATCTATTTTTATTTGTTTTTTACTAGTTTGAACCTTATTGCCTACATAATCATACGCACTGCCTATAGCATAACTTACTCCATCCGTTTCAAGGTTTAATTTTGTTGTTTCTTGTTCTGTTATAGTAATTGCTCCTTCAACAGATACTGTGTTTTTATATACGCCACTTCCACCAAGTTGTTCGTTTTGTATAACTGTTTTATTTCCATCATCATCCTCTACCACAATACTCTTTCTTACAGTATCTGATGTAGATGAGATCAAATTCAACGTTACATTTGATGTAAACCATCCATTATCTCCAACAACCCCTTCAAGTTCAATACTAGGTTCAAGTGGTGGTAAATCATCAAGCAACACTGCATATTCACTACTTCTCGAGCCATTAGCATATAATAATAATTCTTCATTTTGTTCTGCGTCTACAACATCTTCTATATTAGTTGCTATCCAACCATCTAATAACTCTATATAGTTATATCTACTGTTATTTGCTTCAGTATATCTAAATTTTACAATTACATGTCCTGCTGAATCAGTCATTATATTTATACCATAATTGTCATTCAATTCTTTTGCAGTAAGCAGTTCTAAATTTGAATACTGAGCTTCATTTATATATATTTTTAGATTTTCCCTAATTGCCTCTATAATATCTTCATCTGTTTGATTATTTATACCTGTATAAGATATAATGAAAGCTATATCTTCATTAGCATAAACTGTACCATCTAATATTCTAGCATCTGTTGGATTTTTTGTTTTTATCATTTTATCCCAAATATGTGGCATAGATATAGTTACCGCATTAACCGCTGTAGCATCTGTTAATTCAATTTCTACTGTTTCATTACCGAGCGACAACGTATTATCTTTATCTTGACCTAATCCTGGTAAGATAGTTATACTGGCAAAACTAGAAATATAATCAAGCTCTGACATTCTTACATTGGTAAGTATGATATCAAAGACATAATAATCACCAACTTGTCTTAATTTTAAATCAATGTCTGCATACATTCCGTTAAGACGTATAAAATTATTTATTATGTATGATTCCACACTTGATCTAATACTATTTGAATTTTCAAAATCCGATTTATCAAGTTGCTCTATCTTAGTGTATATATCTTCACCATCATTATTTCTTCCAGTATTAATACTATCAAATCTTCTTAACTCTAATGCTACTCTTATTGTTCTGTTCTCTTCTATAGCCAAATCATACAAATACGTATAATCTTCTCCACTTAGACTATATATTTCGTCACCACATAATTCTTGAATGTTAACTTCTCCAATATATTCGTCTAAATTTTCTATTGAACAGTCTATATCTTCCAATATTGCATTTTTTGTTAATTTCTTTATGTTTGTATTATTTACCCCATTAACAGGTACTGACATTACAACTTCCGGAACTTGATTTGTTTCTGATTGAAGTCTATCGTATAATTCCCAATTAACTCTATTTACTATTCCACCATAACTTACATTTATTATTTTAGTATTTGATTCACCCGCTATAACATTATATATTAGACTACCAGCTGTTATATTTGTATTATATACTTTGACGTATATTTCATCATTTTCGTTAAACAAGTATACATTATTTTTTATATTTGCATTGTCTATATTTTGCTTATTTTCCTCCTCTAATATCTCTAGGATATCTTTAGTGTTGTATAATTCAATTTGTTCTACATATTGATCCGGAATAATATTACCGTATTCATCCGTTTGGCGTATTAGCTTTCTTCTATATGCCTCTAGTGTAACTTTATACGTATTTGAAGTACTAGCTAAAGCAGATATATAATTGTAATATGCTTCCTTATCCACAAAACCATTATTTCTTATATTATCTACGAATTTTGTAGTCTCTGTAAGAACAACATTATATGACATGCTATCTTGTCTATCTAATATGCTATATAATGGCAATAGTACTATAAGAAATGTACCAATAATTGCAGTAAATATAATGCTTATATTATCTTTCATTCATTTACTCTACCTTTCTATACTTCGCTTTCTTGTCTTAAGGCAAATATATATACTTTTTTACCTTGTATTTCACCTTTGTACTCTAGTATAAACTCCTCGTTTATATAGTTTTCTAAACTCTCTGTTTGTACATAACTTGCAAGTGGATATTCATCTCCCAATTCAGTTAATCGGACATTAAATTCATAGTCAAGTGGTTGTCTTTCTGATTCAAGTCTCTGCATTTGATTTTTATAATATGTAAGCATTTGAGCCCCAGTATAAATTCTATCATTTACTACGCCTACATTTTCAGCAATAGTACCATTCATACCAGTTATAGCTCTCTCATTTGCAAAATTAACCATGTCAATTACATTTGACATTAATAATATTGCCGCTGAAAGTGCAACAATAAACACAAATACATTTACACCTGTCATTACAGCTTCAAATGCTGATTGCTCCATATGCTTATACTCCTTTCAAACCTATTTTTTAACTTGCACTGTTCTATTAAAATCTATTATTACAGTCCCATCCTCACCATCAGATACGGTGACACTGTATTTATCTTCAAAATTATAGTCTTTTCCTTCTGTCATTAATTCTTTAATTTTAACTACTTCTCTTTCATTTTCTCCTAATTTGCTTCTTATTTCTTGGTAATTGTCATAAGTTATTATAACTTGATCGTCTGGTTGCTCCTCGTATCTCTTAAGTGTATTTAAGAGGCCTACACCAGTTTCAGCTTTTCCATGATACATAGAATATATATCGTCAAATTTATTATATATTGACGTGTCCGTTGTTGCGACTATTCCATATATTTCTTGCATTTGAAAAAACATTATAATTACTAATGACACTATTGTTATAGTTATAAATATATTTACTGCTATAACAATTGTCCTCGTTGTAATATCATCCACAAAATCACCACCTTAGTTATACATTTTTATGTTTCTTAAATACCCATCAAAAAATCTTTCTTCATTTCCTATAAATGTTTTTCCTATTACACTAATCTTTGGAAGTGTTTCCATTTCAATACTCTCATCCACTTTTTCATCATCAACAAAAAGTATTGCTTGATAATTTTTGTTTTTATTTTGTTCCAATTCTATTCTAACATTTACATAGTCATTAATAGTAAATGGATATGAAAGAATTGTAAGTTCTTCCGAAACATATTTTCCAGCAGTAATTCCTATTGTAGTGTCTGTTACATTTATACTATAATTTACGTTAGTTCCTCTTTTATTACTTGCTTGTCCTATATTTCCTGTATATGTATTAACTATTGGATTTTGTATTACTATATTGTTTAGCCCTTGTAACAAATTATTATCATCTATAACCAATATATTTTCTTCAAAAGCTGGCACACCACTTTTTCCACTAAGAGTAACTTTTATCTTTCCTTTTGAAACATAATTTAATACCAATTTAGAATAATCCGTTATTTTTCTTTGCTCTGTAATATATTCAAAATATGTTTCTACCTTATCCCTTAAGCCTATTTTTTCTTCTCCCGTTTGTTCATCTATATACACATATTCTTCTTGGACAACACGAGTTTTTTCTATTTTCTTTTGATATGATGGTAAATTTACTAAACTTGATGTGTTTACCCTATAATTTTTTGTTTCATTTACTATTAAAGAAATACCATTTATTCCAACACTTACTGACATCATACTTTCATTGTTATATTGTTTATCATTTCCTATAGCAAAGTTATATCTAGAATAATCCGCTGTTCTAATTGCGCCCTTTTCTTTAAGTTCTGTTACCTCTTGAGGTTTTACATCAAAGTCTAATACATATGGCCCATCACAACTATTTATTATTGGAGAATTATCCTCAGCTTTATTTGTTGTTGGATAAATCCCCCCTTCTACTGTAATGTAAAAATGTCTTTCTGGAGTAAATATTATCTTTTCTGTAAACTTATTTAAACTTAAACTGTCATGTTTCATTTTAGCATAATCTACATTTGCATACCATTTATTTGCAAGAATTGCTCCACCATAATTTACATATATTCTCGTGTTATCATCCAAAGTATTTGCTGTAACCATATTGTATATTACTGTTGCTAAAGTTATATTTGTATTTTTTATTGTTATATTAAAGTTGTCGTCAACATTCATAATGTATGCATATTGACAACCATCATCTGCATCATAAACATCACTACACTTAACATTATCTGAAGTTGAATTAAGTTGTAATTTTCTTTCACTGTTTAAAACATTTACTATGTGATTTGATGTATATACCTCTTTAGACAGTTGATATGTTTCTTCCACCTTATCTATACCATTTTGTTTATATACACTTTCTAAATAACGTTGTTTCTCTTTTTCTGAGGACTGTTCGTTAATCTTTCCTAATTCTATTCCTTCCTCTAATACTGAATGTTCATATATTTTTCTATCCTCGTGAGTGGTTGTCTTTACAAGTACATATTGTTCATTTTCTACTTTATAATAATTGGTTATAGGGTCATATCTGTTATATTCGTGTGTCATTTGGATATCATAGGTATTACCTGTAAGCTTTAGCTTTGCCCTATAATCTTCATACATATTTTTAGTTAAATAACCCTTACTTCTTACTTCATCTACTAAGTCTTGAGTATATCTCATTGCAAGAGCGTAAGAAATATCATCCTTCTTTTCATAAGCCATATATACAGGAAATATAAAAAGAAGAAATGCAGATATTATAACTACAATAATTGTTTGTATATTGTCTTCCATTTGTTTCTCACCTTAATCTTCCACAATTGAATTGATATTTAGGATTGTTCTGCCTTGGTTTTCCACTTTATTCACATTGTATTTTGAGGCTGTATTTATCTTATCCAGCTCTACTTCACTTATTAAATATGCGTTGTCATTTATTTTTTTTAGCCAAGAATTATTTATATCTCTATATTCTTTTTTTACGCCATTATTAACTATAGTTATATTGATTGTTACTCTGTCACTTGATGCATATTTATGTATTAGAGAACGTACTTCTACCCCAGTAAGTTCATCATCAACAACATCAGCATTCATAATATAATCATAAGAGCTAGCTATATCTGTTCTTTTATTAACTTCATCTGCAATACTTCTAGCGGTATTAAAATACATTAAAATAGCTGTAAGTGTAAGCATTGTTACAAATAACGACACACCAATAACTATCGCCCTAATACTAAAGTCTTCCATAGCTTTCTCCTTTCATAAATTAACAAGTAGAAAAAGATTATAACTAATCCCAAAAATCTTCTTTTATTTGTTAATTTAATATAAATAATTAGTAATTTTTAACTAAAATTTAACATATCTTAAAATAGACTTAAAAAGGCATACAACATAATTATATGCCTTTTAAGTTTTGGACTTTTAAATTATTTTTGCATAAATACAATTCCTATAACTGTATCTGTTGTTGCATCTTTTACAATAGAGCTATAGTATGTTTTTACAGCACTTACTCCACCACCAGTTGTTGCTTGTAATTGAGTAACATTAGTTTTGTCGGAAGATTGTAATTCGCTTAATGTTCCAGCAAAATATACGCCACCTGGATGTGAACTTGCTCTTCCTATAGCTGTACCGTCTGTTACGCCAGCAGCTAATTCTTTTTCTACTCTAAGGCTTGTTGTAGGTACTTTATATTTTCCAGAATAGTAATCTTGCGAACCATTATTTATAGTTACAGACATTTCAGAATTTTCATATTGTTGAACTGCTGCTATAACATCAGCACCTGTCATAGTTTTTCCATCGTATGCTGCTGTTACTTGGTTTTGTAATGATTTAGATATGTTAGACAATTGTCCTTGAGCATTACTTATTAAACCAGTACCTAGGTTTGTTATTAATAGTACTGCAGATATGATTATGATTGTAATGAAAAGTCCAACACCAATCATAATCGCTTTTTGTGCATTATCCATATTTTTAACCTCCTTTATAGATAATATATTATAATATATTGTTATTCACTTTACGTGATATAACCATTATATATGTTAAACGCCTAATGCGTTTTAACCTTGTTTAGAATTGCATTGTACTGAAGTAAGTCATAAGTTGCATTATACTTACAAGTAACAATGGTCCTACAAAATATCCAGCTACCAATATTATCAAAGGAGCAAATCCAATTGTTTTTCCAAGAGATGTTTTCTTTTGTATGATTCTTTCATTGGTATCTTTCCTTCTTTCGTATTGGAAACTTCTTTCTGTTTCTAGCTCATCGAAAGCGTCCTTAATAGGAATTCTTTCAACGGCAGATATTAATGCTTCTACTATACGCTTAAAATCTTTTTGTGGTACAGCATCTTTTAAATCTTCTAAAGCTTCTAAAGCTCCCGCTTCATAGTTGTTTAATGCTGTTGCTATTGGCTCTTTGTATGCATAAGAATATCTTTCAAGCCATTCTAGTATTGTCTGTACATCTATACGCTCTATATACATAAGCATTAAGATTATTGACTGGAATTGCATTACTTCATCTTCTTTTTCCAAAGCCCTTATTTTATTTTTAATAAATAACGTTATATTTGGAATAAAGTATGCTATCCAAGCTGCAAGAAGTGCTATAATTACTTCCCAAAATTTGAAGAAGTTGTTTTTAACTCCTTCTATCTTTTCAAATACTCTGTCTACGTCCGTATCTGTAACTTTACCGCCTTGTTGTTTTTCTAATTCTGCTTTTACATCTTCCTTAGTTACCTTTTGCTCACCTTTCAATTTGTCTACAATCTCTTTATCCTTGGCATTCATTGCTTCTGCTGCTTTTTGATCTTCTGCAGACAACGTTCCAAGCCCTATAAACTCTTCACTAATATCGTTATATATACTATTTAAATCTATTAGATGTATGTTTATAAGTAGAACAAACATCGCTACAAATGCTACTATTGCATACATAAACTTGTTTATATAAAACCATGGCATTGTTAAGAATGAGTTTGTAGATTTTATCCTATCAGAAAGCATTTGGTATTTTTTAGTGTGTTCTCTTGGCATAAATCCATTTACTAAAAATTTAACTAAAGGTATTTTATACGCCTTATCTTGCCACTTTTGAGTAACTATTCTATCAAATTTAATCTCATTTGCATCTTCTCTTATTACTTTAAGCAAGAAGTATGCCAAGAATATTGATATCATGAGTACTGCTTGTACTATAAATCCAAAACTACTTGAATAGAAGTTTATAAGTGCTGGGAAGTTAGATATAGCCCAATTTTCTACTATTTGTATGAAGAATATTGGTGCTATTGCTATTCCCGTTAAGCTTCTAAACATATAGTTTATTTTATCTTTTTTTAGAATTTCAAGGTAAACATCATTTAATATATTGTTTAAGTTTTTCAAGTATACCGACACTCCATTTACCTCTCTATCTCCAAGTTCCATTGTAAGATAAGATACACCTGCAAATAATTTTAAGAATTTATTTGGTGCTGTGTCATAGTATTTTTCAAGTTGAACTTCAGGATTATCTGATAGTATTGCATCACGTATTTTTCTTATTTGAGGCATTATCTCTTTATCTTCAAGTTCCTCAATAGCATCGTTGAATGCTTCTTCTATCATACCATGTTCATGGAATGAGTGTCTTATTTCAGTAAACACTTCTGGTAATTGTCTCATTATTTTATCTGCAACCTTATTAACCCTTGAGTTAATCATTACATCATTTATTACAAATACCATCAGAGTTACTACTGCTGCCATATATAAATCTGAAACTACATTCAAGAAAACAAATAACGCGGCAAATATAAATAAGAGTGAGCCTAACATTATTGAACCTGTTTTCTTTCTTATTTCATACTCTGTATAATCATTTACCATTTCCAGTTTAAGTCTTGTCTTTTTAGTATAATGTTTTATTATTGGGATTTTTACAAGCGCTAAATATGCTACTTGATAAATTCTATCAAAAATATCTCTAATACTTGTTTTATTTTTTACAACTATTTGATCTTTTTGATAAAGCTTTTTATTACCCGCATATTTTTTCTTGGTAGCTTGGTAGTATATTATAACAGCAAGTAATCCTATAAAAGCAAATCCTACCATTCCACCAACTATATACCATATATTACTTGCCACCTATACTCACCCCCAAGCCGTGTCTAAGAATTTATCAAAAGCTTTGATATCTTCATCAGACATGTTTTCACGCATAGCTTGTACGTTAGCTTCGGAAAGTTGATGTACAAATACATATTCACCGTCTTTAAACTCTACTATATTATGATAATCATAGTTTGAAGTTTGAGTCATGTGTCTAAAATATTCGGTAGCATTATCCATAAAAGCTTCCCATTTGTGTTCCATACTTTTAGCTGTTTTATATCCCTCATGGTATTTAAATGCTTTCTCTTTTGGAACACATTCAGTTATTCTTTCTATATATCTTGTTCCGTCAACACCTCTTTTTAGGTGAACGTCAAAGTTTATAACATTTACAACCTGTACTTCTGCAACATCTTCGTTATTGAACATACCTATTTTTAAAAGTGAGTTTCTTAATGCAGTTATTAGGTTAGGGAATGTTTTTGCGTGGTGTGTAAATAATGTAAATTTAGATGCAACCTGCGCCATTTGTATCATCCAAGCTGCAACCGGATCAGTTGCAACCTCTCCTAGGATGTTAACACCACCATCTGTCTTTTTCTGAACGTCAAGACCTTCTTGACCTGTTATTGTATCGGTTTCTCTTAAAGACAAGATGTTGTTTCTAGGATAAATTTTTCTTAAGTGAAGTTCGAATGCAGTTTCTTGAACACGCATCGTTATTGTTGGATAAAGATATTTCATTATAGCCATAAGAAGTGTAGTTTTACCGCAACCTTGTTCACCTGTTATTGCTGTAACACGAGCTCCTCTTATTAAATATTTTAATAGCTCTATTACTGGCTCTTTATTTTTATGTACTAATAATTGTTCTGTATCTATCAATGTTGGTGGTGCAAATTTTCTTACGAAGAACGCCCACGATTCTGCAAAGTTTGGTCTTAATACAACTATTCTGGAACCATCTTTCATTTCGTTGATTTTGTAACCAACAGATTCAGACAATTGTCCAGGATTATTAAATTTGTATATGTTTTGACAAACTCTTCTTAGCTCCGCTTCACTACCAAATGATAGGAAAGATAAGTACATCGATTTACCTTTATAGAAAATCCATATTGAGTCATAAGACATTGGTATGTTAAGTTTTCCTGTTTGGTCAAGGTAATCTTCCATATCACCAACTTGGTCTAAGAAGCTCGGTGGTATACCTGATACTCCTCCTGAAACACCATCTATGTTTTGGTCACGTATATCATCTATAACACTAAATCCTTTATATCCTTGATATATTCTTTGAACTACTATTTCTAGTTTATCATCAAAATCTATAATTGTTCCTGCTAGTTCTTCTTCATATATATGCTCAATTTCTTGAGGTGTTATAACATACGAAGGAACCGCTGAGTCAAATTCAAACTTGGGTTCATCTAATCTATATTTAGATATTATTTGATTTAAAGCATTTGATTTGTATTTTTTCTTATACATGTGAAGTAAGATATCAAACTTATCTTGTGCTGTCATTTTATCTTTATTATCAAAAGGTATAGCATAATTTAAGTTTCTATCTGTTACTTTATATTGGTTTCTTAAAAGGTCGAACATTAAAGTTTTTACATACTTTTTGTCGTTTGCTGAAGCATAGCCAGCGCCTTTTAATGCTTTCTTTAAATCATATTTTGTATTCTTTCTTCTTTCAAATTCATCTTCAGAAAGAGCAAGATCATACAAATTCATTCTTGTTATTTCATCAAATTCATGTTTTATAAATTCGGTCATTCCTTTGATACTATAACGTTGTCTTTCACGCTCAACTTCATCAACCGAATCTGTGTCTTTCTTGCTTGTTGCGGCATAATATATTCCAGCAACAACAATTGCTAATATGACAAAAGTTAATATTAAGTTCAATATTAATGATAGTGACAAAGCTCTTTCCTCCTTACATTATATTTTTACATGATCTAATATTGTTTTTGTTATACTTCTTATTTCGTGTATAAATTCGCCATTATAATCAGTTTTATCTGCTGCGATATTTTTATAAAAGAAATCTATAACCGAACCATCATTACATGCATCCGTAAACACGTAATTATGTGGTATTGCGTGTATCGCTTCTTTTATTCCATATTTTCTGCGAATATTTGGTATATTATATTTAGATTTTTGTTCATAATTACACATAAGTAACATTCTTGGTTTCTTTTTTATAATATCATTTGCAAGATATTTTTCTATTGCCTCTTCTAAAAATACTTCTTCTTGATTTATAGTACATACTATATAGTCCGCACTTTCTAAAGCATCTGTAATATATGTCTTTTCTGTTCCTTTAGGAAGGTCAACCCATACTAAATCATAAGTTTCATTTGCTTTCCCAATAACCATAGACAAGCTATTTGTAAGTTGACTAAATTGTTCTCTACTTGCAACGTTAGTGCCATACATTACATCCAATCTTTGTTTCAAAACTGGTTTTGCATAATTCCTAATACTCTCAGGCGTTAATTTATTGCTCTCTACAAGTCTTGCTAAAGCAGTAATACCCATACTAGAACTGTTAAAGACGTTTTGAGCCTTTAAAGACTCATAATCTGTAAAGGAACTCTCTATTTTCTTGGCTTGCCAATGCCCATGTAGAAGAATGTTTGAAAAATCTTCTTCTATTGCCATCAAAGTACTTACTGCCACACTAGCGTGTGTTTGCCCTATGGAAGTTGCTACTGGACTCCAAAAAACTATCTTTGGCATTACGCTCTCCCCCTTGTATACATTTTAACCATTTTTCTTATATCTCCTGCTTGTACGTCTCCAATTATATCTGACGCCATATCTGTTACTAAATTTAAGTACACTTTAGTGTGTCTATTCATATCTATATAACCACTTTGTTCAAATTCTATATCCGCAATTTTATCTTGGTCCATATAAGGAAGTTCATATGCAACTTCATTCCACTCTATTGGGAAATTTAATATTTTGTTTTCAAAATATTTTTCACTTGCTCTTGTTACATATTGCTTAAATATCACCCTTGAAAGGACCGGTTTTCTATCTACTGCTTCATAGCTTGCTATTGCTTTTAAAAGCTCTTCATTTTTTGCCATTGAAATATTTAAATATTCTAAGAAAAAGAATGTCTTGGAAAAATTTTCTTGTCTGAAATCTTCGTAAGCACTGACGTTATCTATATCTATTAGTATAATATCATAGTTATCTGCGTTAGATGTTTTCTTGCAAATATATTCTTTTATACTTTCAATACTTCTAAAACCTAGTGCGTAATCTACTGTATCAAAATGTACTAAATATTCTTTCTCTGAATTATTAAAGGCTGGTATAGAATATCTTAAACGTTCTTCAACAGTACCATCAATTACAAGCACTGATTTGCCTGTAATTGATAATACTTTTGCTAGATTTATAACATATTCTGTTTTGTTTACATATCCTACTAAACCTATTACCTTTTGCATTTGTTCCTCCTAAATTATTGTCCTAACGCCTGATTTCTTAGAGTTTGTTGTGCAGTTATTGATGTGTTTATTCCTGAAACTACATTTGAATATCCTTCAGCATTTGAATTTTCAAATAACGCAATGTTTCTTTCGATATTTTGTCTTGCAGTAGCACTTAATCTTTCTTTAGCTTTTTCAACGATATAATTATCCTCATTTTTCATATATGCCATTACTTGAGCATTAGGTTGATATGTTACTTTTGTTTTATTGAACGACTCAACATAATATCTATACTCTATAGCATAATCTGTTACCATGTCTATTATTTTATCTTTTGCAGTAGCTACAGGTGTTGTTTCAGCCTCACCATATATATTAACATTACCTGTAGGTCTGTTTTCAGTCACATATACCTCGTCAATACTATTAAACTGTGCTAACTTTTTTCCTATTTCGTCTTTTAGCCATAGTCTAGCAGAACTTGCAGCTGCTTCTGACTCCCCTAATTTTATTTGCGTAGTTGGATCTGTATATCTAACTGCATATAATTTCGTTCCATCTGTTAAATACGAATCTACTATAGCACTGTTAAGCATAAGTGTATCTTCTTCAGACATATCCATCCATATTGTTGTTCCAACTATTTTTGTAACTTGCTTTTGAGCAAGCACTGTATATTCAACACCACTTGGATACATTAATCTTATATCTATAAAATCATTTACCATAAGGTCAGTTGGAAGTACTACAGCATTTATTTCTTGTATTCTCATATCTTGCGATATTATTTTATCTGATACCATAGAAGACACAACTGTAGAATTTCTTACTATGTTATACTTTGCTACCTGACCAACTACCGCCCCAACTGAAGTATATGCATTACTTGGAACTGTATTTATGTGTATTGTAGTTGTTTGAAGCATGTCAGGTGTAATTGTTTCACCTTGAACAACATCCCTTGTAAAAGTTACAACATCAGATGTATACCTTTCTAAAAATGTTTTATTTGTTCCTTCCTTATATCCCGTAACAATATTGTTAGATATTATAATTGTAATAATTACAAATACTAATCCTATTGCTAGACCTATTAAAATTCCATGAATTAATCTTTTCTTTATTTGATTCATTCCTATCATATGTACAAACCTCCATAATACTGTGAAAATAATATAACAAACTAGTTAAATAGTCAACTGAAATCATTGATTTGTAGCGCTGTTAACACAAATGTAAAAAAAACGTAATATTTCCGAAATATTACGTTCCTAAACCATTTATTTTATGCTATTATACTACATTTATCTACTTTGTTTTCATACCCTTCATAGTAAATAGATCTACAATGTGCATTATATATTCCCACAAGTTAGATTTATACGCATCTTCTGTTAGCATTAGATTAGCTTCTCGTAAAACGCTTCCATCATTGGCTAGAAATTGCAGCTTGCCTATAGGTGTATTTTTATTTATTGGAGCTTTAAGATTATCGTTATATTTTACAACTTTTGTGTATTCTTTAGCTTCACCTTTCTTACTAATTAAATACTCATCTTTTTCCAATACAACATCTACCTCTTTCGTTATATGCTTACTTATTTTTATTTTTTCTACTACATCTCCTGCTGCTGCTATCTTACTACTTGTATATGCTGAAAAACCATAATTTAAAAGGCTTGTTATCTCTTCATTTCTTACCTTGCTCGTTGGTGCTTTCATTACTACTGCAATCAAAGACAAACCTTCTCTTTCCGCTGTAGCGGATAAATTAAACAACGCCTGCGACGTAGAACCTGTTTTTAGCCCAGTCATTCCTTTATATGTTTTTAATAATTTGTTTGTATTGGCAAGTTCAAACGTTCCGCCTCTTATGCTATCCATCCATATTGTTGTATATTTTTTTATACCCGGATGTCTTACCATCAACTCACGCGACATTATAGCTATATCTTTAGCTGTTGTATAATGCCCTTCCTCGTCTATTCCGTGAGCATTCATAAAGTTAGTGTTTTCCATCCCTAGTTCTTTTGCCTTAGCATTCATCATAGCTACAAAATTTTCATGACTTCCCCCTACAAGTTCAGCCATAGCAACACTTACATCATTTGCAGAAACTACACAAATACATTTTAAAGCTTCATCAACCGTTAAAGTCTCTCCTTCTTTAAACCAAATCTGAGAACCACCCATTCCAGACGCATTACTTGTGCAAGTTACTGTATCTGTGTATCTTAAACTCCCGTTATCTATTTGTTCCATAACCAAAAGAAGTGTCATTATTTTAGTAACAGATGCCGGAAGCAATCTCTCATTTTCGTTATTAGCATATATTATTTCACCTGTCGTTGCTTCCATCAACACTTGGGAAGCTGACTGAAAATTAAAAGCAGGCGCTGCTGCTGTTTGTATAGAAGACTCTGCTGTTTTATAGTTTTTAGTTTGTGTCTCAATATTTTCGCTATTGCTTTCAACTATAGCAAAATCTGGCATGGCATATATACTTATTGGCATAATTACACTACATAGCATTATAATTATTAAAAATACTACTAATATTTTTCTTAAATTTAGCATAGTTTTCCCCCTTAACCTTGTTACAATATATGGCAACTATTAGAAAAATATGAATTAAGAAAAATATTTTTAATAAACTCCTTGACAGCAAGCAAAAAAAATGTTAATATATTACTTGCACGGGATAGTGGCGGAACTGGCAGACGCACAGGACTTAAAATCCTGCGAGGTAACACTCGTACCGGTTCGATTCCGGTCTTTCCCACCACGTGTAAGCACGAACGTAAAAATTCGTGCTTTTTTATTTTATACATAAAAATACTACCAGAATTAATTAACTCTGGTAGTATTTTTTATTAATCACCTACGCCAAACACATTGGTTGATATATCCACTTTCTCGAATGGTACGTATGATATGCCGTAATCCCTGAGCTGTATCTACATAAACAGACAAAACATAAATATCGTCAAGCTTTCCTTTTTGTTCAGCTTTCTTAATATATTCTATCCTTTTAGTTTCATATATGGTTCCCGCCTTAGAAAGCTCTGACATATCTGCAATCGCTTCAGATAGCATATCTTCCAAATCGGCATTGGTTGCCCATTCGTCAGGTTGTTCTACATATGAGGCTCCAAAGGATATACCCAATTTACCATTGTCTTCTATGTCTCGTATTTTTCTTGCAAGCGCAAGTGGAATACGCCCTCTTAAAACCACTGTGTTCTCATAGCTTAAGCTAAATCCATTTACTCTGTTAAAGCGAACACCTTGAGTTGAAAGAACTTCCAAAAATTGTGTTTTAGTCATTTGTATTATCCCCTTTTTATAATTATTTTAGTTCAATATCAATGTCCACTTCTGCTTCAAAAACACTTTTTACTAATCGATACTTGGTCTCTTCAGATAAAGAAACTATCGTTTTTCCTACACTATTAGCTGGGCCAATATTAAGTTGTCCAAAGTCTATTTTTGCCATAGAAAGCCTATCTAGTATTTCTACTTTGTCTTTAAGCTCAAGCATATCAAAGCTATCCAAAAATGCTTGGACTGTACTCTTCTTTTCAAGTTCAAAGATACTCGGTAATAGCAATTTACTAGTTAAACTTTCAAACTCATCTTCACGCACTCCCATAAAATCGTAATTACTAAAATAGCGCGCCTTTTCCTCAAAGAACCTAGTATTATGGCCATATAGGATATCTTTAACCCCGCTGTAGTTTACCTTCATTTGTTCTGCAACCTCTCTAAAGAGAAGCTCTACATAATTATCAAAATCAGATTCACTATACTGATTTTCTAAATACTCATCCCCAGGATCGCTACATCTCATATTAACCCACGTAGGTACTCTACTCCACGTACACGAATTCAATTTTGCTGCTAACATAACTTTCCTCCTTAAGTTTAAGAAGGGCAATAGCCCTCCAATTTTGGAAGGCTACTCACGTAATCTTCATGAATAATTATATCACATGTTAACATAAATGTAAACCTTTAAAGAGTTTGTTCATACATAAAAGAACTCAACTTCAAACAGTTAAGCTCTCATCTTTTATTTTACTGCATTTACAACACTTTCTACTTTTTTCATCATATTTGTTGTTTTCATTTACACTCTTTGTACAGAAATCCACTAATACAACAATCCAGCCAACAAATGGAATAAGTATAAACAAATAGTTCCAACCAGATTTGTTTATATCGTGATATCTTCTAACTATTAATGCTATTCCTGGAACTAATGTTATAACTGAATATAGCGTAGATAACGTTTCACCAAATTCGCCTAAGCATCCAAAAGCTAGTCCTATTATAAAGTTTGCTAATATTACCCACCAGTAATCGCTTCTTGACGATCTGCCTTTGAAATTTGTATAGTTTATAAAATACTTTTTATATGCTTCTATCATAATATAACCTCCTCATGTTCATTCTACTAAACATGTCATGTTTTGTCAATAACTAAAATATATGCACACTAAACAAATTATAAATTTTGATCTTTACTAATACTCAACATCTACTAGATACAAACCTTCCGGCCCTGCTGTTCTGCCACCTAGTGCTCTATCACCCGTTTCTATCATGTTTTTCATTACACATATATCTAATTTCCCTGAACCTATATCTAAAAGCGTACCCACTATTATTCTTACCATATTGTATAAAAAACCATTACCCACAACATCAATAATAACTCTATCTCCAAGTCTATTTACTTTTAATAAATAAATTGTTCTTGTTGTATCCTTTACCGTACTTCCGGCTGCAGCAAACGCTTTAAAATTATGCTCTCCCACAAGGTCATCAGCGGCCATTTGCATTGCTTCAGTATCTAAAAAATACTTAAAGTGATATTCCCTATTTGCATTTAAAGCAGAAGGAAATTTTCCATTGTTTATAACATATCTATAATGTTTCTTTTTAGCACTATTTCTTGCATTAAATTCTTCGTCTACTTCTTGAACATTTGTTACCACTATATCTATAGGTAACATTGTATTTATACCAAATAACAATTCTTGTGGTTTAATTGTTTTTTCCGTTTTAAAATTTGCAATTTGCCCTAAAGCATGCACCCCTGCATCAGTTCTACCCGAACCAATTATTGTAACTTCTTCCTTTAGTATTTTAGATAAAGCTACTTGTACTTCTTCTTGTACCGTTCTTTTATCTTTTTGTATTTGCCAACCATTAAAATTTGTTCCATCATATTCTATAGTTAATTTTAAATTTCTCATGTTTTTTCTCCCGTAATGCGTTTTGTATATTTATATATTTATTATTTTAGAAAAGCGAATACCTAAGTATTCGCCTAAATTTCATTTATCACACTCTTGGATGAGCTTTTAAATACTCATCCCTTAATTTCATATCTGCAACATGTGTATACATTAATGTTGATGCTACGTCAGTATGTCCAAGTAATTCTTGTACTGTTTTTATTTCAGCACCATTTTGTAACATGTGCACAGCAAATGAATGCCTTATGGTGTGTGGAGTAAGCTCTTTATCTATTTTAGCTTGCTCTTTATATTGTTTAAGTATTTTCCAAAATCCTTGTCTAGTCATTTTTTGACCATTCGCATTAATAAATAGAGATGGTTCTTCCTCTGTTTTTATTAATAGCGGTCTTACATTTTCAACATATTCTTTTAAATATCTTAAAGTTGTATTTCCAAGTGGTATTATTCTTTCCTTATTTTTCTTCTTGACTTTAATATGACCTGCATTTAAATTAACGTCACTTAAGTTAAGAGATATTAATTCTGTAACTCTAATACCTGTAGCATATAACACTTCAAGCATAGCTTTATCTCTTTGCCCTTTAAGGTCACTAGTACTAGGTTGTTCTAATAAGTTTTCAACCTCAGTAACTGAAAGTATAGATAATTCTTTCTTCTCAACTTTTGGAGAAGTTAATTTTTCTGCGATGTTCTTTTCTACTAATTTTAGTTTTAACAAATATCTATAAAAAGCTTTCATAGAAGCTATATTTCTAGAAATTGTTGCATTAGATTTTTCTAATGTTTGCATATATGCAATATATGCTGTTAAGTCTTCCTCAGTTGCTTCAAACATTTTTTTGCCTATTTGTTCTAAATATGCGTATAATTGATTGATATCTCTCTTATACGACAAAAGTGTGTTTTTAGATACTTGTTTGCTTTCTAAGTAATCTATAAAGTCTTGAATAATAAGTTCCATCTCATACCCCCGTAAATGTGTATTACATAATTTTTTAACTGCTACTATTTTACACTACTTTTAACAGATTTGCAAGTCTTTTTTCATTTTTTTATGTAATCATTATGCATTTTTATTACCGAGAGAAAGAAAGGTATAAAACACATACTTAAAAATAATATAATATGTTTTTATTTAATTATCAAGTCACATTTTACTATATATATTTAGCACCACATTACCGGCAATTTGTTCTACTATTACACTCGAAAACATTAATATTGAGCAAATAAAAATGGCTAACAATAATTTATATACTCCATATCCATTTGCATTTAACTTTACCTTAAATATATTAAAGTTTAGTTCCAAAAAACTTATTACTAGATATATAAAGGCCGGTATATATAATATGTTTATGAGTATTACTAAAAGAAGTGTAACAACTATACCCCATAATGCCCCAAAAATATTGAATATGACCAGAGTATATACAGCTATCGCAGCACCCTTTAAAATCGTTAAACAGTATATTACATATTTCCCAAAAAGCATTACTGAAAGTGTAGCTAATAAACATATTGTTATTAAATTTGTTTTTATTCCATTTTTAATTATATTTGTTTTTACATACGTATCCTTTTTAGAAATATCTAAAACTTGTCTAACACTTGTTATTACTATTTGCTTTACTTCTTCAGAAGAAAATACATATACTCCTATTCCTATGACAACCCCCAAAAGAAGTAATCCTACTACTATCAATATATCCCTTTTATTTATAGTAATATACTCTTTAATCCACTTCTTTAGCATAAAAATCACCTAGAACATATTATGTACATTCTAAGCAATTTATGTTTTATCTGTTTTTATACTCGTCTTTAAGAATAGAATAGTATTTTACATTTACGTATTCACCTTTTTGAAATCTCTCTTGTCTTAGTGTCCCTTCATACTTCAACCCATTCTTTTCCATTACTCTGGCAGAACCAATATTTCTTTCATCGCAACAAATTTCAATTCTGTTAAGTCCCATTTTTTCAAAGCCAAATTCTATAATAGCAGCTAAAGCTTCCGTCATAATTCCTTTATTCCAATACTTTCTACTAAGTAAATACCCTATCTCCGCTTTATTATTTGCTTCATCCCATTTTACGAAATCTATACCGCCAATAAGTTTTTCGTCCTCTTTATATTCAATAGCCCAAAGTATTGGCGCTTCAAGTCTTTCATATCCTTCTTTACAATAATTTATTCTATCTATAGCATCTTGTCTCGACCTATATGTTGGAAATATTAAATATTTTGTTACTTCATCATCCGAACAATATTCATATAAATCATCTACATCATTTTCATTAAATAGACGTATTTTTAATCTTTCTGTCTCAAATGTTGGTAAACCTCCAAACACTCTTTGAATATTAGTTTGTTCTTGCTCATTGATATTTGAATTTGTATCCAACTCACCATTTTGAAGTTTTTGTATTGCTGCTACCGCTAATTCATCGCATCTATTGTTATATTCGTTATCTGCATGGCCTTTTACTTTTACAAATGTAATTGTATGAATTTGCCTTAACGCTTCTATTTCCTGCCATAAGTCTATATTTTTTACTGGTTCTTTACTAGAAGTCTTCCAACCATTTTTCTTCCAACCATATATCCAACCGTTGTTATATGCATTTACAAGATAAGCACTATCTGAATAAAGTGTTACCTCACAAGGTCTCTTCAAAGCTTTTAATCCTTCTATTGCGGCCATTAACTCCATTTTGTTATTTGTAGTGTCTTTCTCAGCTCCATATATTTCTTTTTTATTTCCATCTGCCATTATTATTGCTGCATAGCCACCAGGGCCAGGATTACCACTACAAGCTCCATCTGTATAAATTGTTACTTTTGTCTTTTCCATAATATTCTCCTTTATTGCTAAACACCGTATTTTATGGTATTATATAATAAGTAAAAAAAATTGTAAAGGAGTAAAGTATGAATGTTGTTGGTATAATTGCAGAATATAACCCAATGCATAACGGACATATATATAACATTAAGCGTGCTCGCGAACTTACAAATGCAGATTATGTTATAGTAATAATGTCTGGTAGTTTTACAGAACAAGGAAATATTGCTTGCATTAATAAATTTGATAGAGCTACTATTGCAATAGAAAACGGCGCAGATATGGTTATAGAATTACCAATTGTATATGCAACCTCAAGTGCAGAAAACTTTGCATTTGGTGCAGTAAATATTTTAAATAGTTTGGGAGTTGTTACTCATCTAGTATTTGGGTCTGAAACTCAAGATATAAATTTACTAAAAAAAGTTGCAAATGTTTATCTTAATAACAAAGATGAAATAATACAAAATATTAAAAAATATACAAAACAAGGAATTAATAGTGGGGATGCATATACAAGTTCTCTATATAAGTTTTTAGGAGATGTTCCGGCAGATTTAATGCTTCCTAACAACATTTTAGCCATAGAATATTTGAAGGCTTTAACTTCTCTTAAGAGCCAAATTGAGCCAGTTTTAGTTCACAGGCAAGCCTCTAGCCATTTAGATACAAAAATTTCAAATGCTAGCGAATTTGCAAGTTCTACAAGCATTAGAAATGTCCTTTCAGATACTAACATGTCTAATGATTATAAATTTAAAAAAATAGGTAATGTTGTTCCAAACAACACTCTTAATTATCTATCTAATAATGACTATAATACAACAGAAAATCTATGGGATATTTTAAAGTATGAAATAATTAGATTAAATACTTTTGGCCTTAAAGATATTTATGAGGTCACGGAAGGTTTAGAAAACAAACTATACAAACAAGCTTTAAATTGCCAAAGTTATAACGAATATATTTTCAGTATAAAAAGCAAACGTTATACATTAAGCAAAATAAAAAGGATTTGTGTATACATTCTTTTGGGAATTACAAAGGAAAAAATGATCAATCTAAAAAATGTTAACTACGCAAGAATATTAAAAGTAAAAAGAGGCTCTTCAAATCTTCTGTCCGAAATATCTAAAAAAGCTTGCAATACTATTATATCTAAAATAACCGACGACCTTATTGAGAGCTTAGACAAAAACATCTCTGAAAGTCTTAAACTAGATATACTTGCACATAATTTATTTAATGAAAGTAATTTAGATTATACAAATAAAATAATACAACCTTAGAGTCAAAGGTTGTATTTTTATATTTATTATTGATTTCATATGCTTACGCGAGTTGTTTCGGATATATTACTATAGCTGTGTAGACGAGCCTCTGATCACATCTACAACGCCAATCCAGATAGCTTAACTATCTAGGATGCGGTGCCAGTTTAAACTAGCATAAACTGTGTAAAACCAGCTACGTTTATCCTTACTTGGATATGATATATTATGCTTATTTAGTACATCAATACTAACGTATATATTATATCTTTCGATGAAACACTCTATTTTTCAATTTGGCATTTATATAACATTAGTCATTTAGACTATCTGACTATATCTTTTTGTAATAGTTATTACTTATTCAATGTTTTGCACATTTAAATTATACCATATTTTTGTGCAGATGTCAAATTTATGTAAACATTTGTGAAGGTTAAATACATAAAAATAGATGTGTGCTATATTTAGCACACATCTACTCTTCTTCGACTACATGTTTTGTGGCTAAAGGAATATAAAATACATATTCTTCCTCTTCCCACATACCTGCAAACGTATACCAAGAAACTTTAGATTTGGTCTTGAACACTTTCAGCAGAGGTGTAACACACTCTTCCGATTCGTACAATTTTACAGTCGACCCTTTATATACACTGCTTTCCTCATATGCTCCTCCTGCCAAACCATACTCTTCACTATTATCATAGGCATAATAGTAATAGTTATCCTTTTCCTTAATGTAATATACTTTATCTGTTGCTTGCTCTAATCTAAGTGGCATAAGCTCTATAGTCTCTACCATAGGTTCGGTATATCCAGCCATAGGAACAAGGATACCGCAAATTATAATTACTATTGAGACAACACACCCCAAAGCAATTAGTACTTCATCTAATTTATGAGCATTCTTTATTAGATAAACAATTAAAATAATTCCTATTAGTATAGTAATCACAAATCATTCCTCCTAATACTTGTTATGCATTTTAAAATAGTTCATACTACCTCTTCATGATTTGTTTCAAAACGTTTGTATTGATAATTAATAACTGTTCCTTCAGGCACATAAAAAACATACTCTCTTTTGGTAGAAAACGGTGCAAATGTAAAGAACTCTCTTGAAGGTCTAGTTGTATAGCTTCTTAAAATAGGTTCTTCACACTCGCTTGATTCATATACTTTAATCTTACCTTTTCTAAAATCTTCTTCATAGGCTCCGCCATTTAAATCATACATATCGCTATTATCATAAGCGAAGATAACCTTGTTTTTACCAATTATCTCAATATAATAGGTGTGATCATTTTTGCCTCTCTTTAATCTTATAAGTTCAATGTCGTCTTTTTCTGTTTCTTCAAAACCTTCTATAGGAAGCAAAAGCAACAAAAGACATATTGCGCTTACTACAACTCCCGCTATCCAATGCCAACTAAATGCCAACAGCAAGGGCACACAACCAAGAATTAGAACAATCATACATTTCCCTCCAATAATTATTTTTAGGTTTAGTTTATTTCTTCCGTATTATATCACAGATATCCTGCAATTGCAAGAAAAACAGGCTACATAATGTAACCCGTCTCTGTGTACTTATTATATTAATTCGATTATAGCCATTTCAGCTGCATCGCCACGTCTAGCAACAAGTTTAGTGATTCTTGTATAACCACCTTTACCTGCTTCGTATTTAGGAGCGATTTCATCAAACAATTTGTCTGTTAAATCTATAGTATTTCCTTTTGAATCGTGGATTTTGTTTATTAATTTAAACATTTTTCTTCTAGCAGCTAGTTTAGATGGTTTGTCTACTTTAACAGTGGCTTTTACGATTTCTCTATCTACTACTTGATATTTTTTACCGTTTTTAGAAGTTTTTTCTACTTTAACTTTTTTACCGTTTTTATCTAATTTTGCTCTAGATACTGTTTTTTCCTTTGATTCAAAATTAGGTGCCTCTTTAATTGCAAGACTAATTATGCTATCTGCTAATGGTTTAACTTCCTTAGCTTTAGCAAGAGTAGTTTCAACTTTACCATTTTGTATTAGTTGTGTAACTAGCCCTTTTAATAGTGCATCCCTAGCTCCTTTTGTTCTTGATAGTCTATTTGTTCCTGGCATTTTATTTTCCTCCTACTATTATTCTTCTGGTTTTTTGAAAGATAATCCTAGAGAAGCAACTTTTGCTACTACTTCATCTAAAGATTTCTTACCAAGGTTTCTAACCTTCATCATATCATGTTCTGTTCTAGATAATATATCTGCAACAGTATGTATTCCTGCTCTCTTTAAGCAGTTGTATGATCTTACTGAGAATTCTAAATCTTCAATTGGAGTTTCAAGCATTTTATCTTTTTCAGATAATTCTTTTTGAGACATTATTGACATGTTTTTAGCAATGTCAGATAAGTCTATAAACAACTCTAAATGTTCATTTAGTATTCTTGCAGCCATAGATAATGCTTCATATGGCTCTATAACTCCATTAGTCCAAATTTCAAGTGTAAGTTTATCGAAATCTATTTCTTGACCAACTCTTGTTTTATCTACTATGAAGTTTGCTTTTCTAACTGGAGTAAATAAAGAATCTATTGGTAAAGTGTTTATTGCTCCACCGTTTTCATCTCTATTTTTGTCTCCAGAAATATATCCTCTACCTTTTATTGCAGTCATCTCTACTTCAAGTTCGCCATCATCATCAAGGTATGCTATATGTAAATCTGGGTTTATAACTTCAAGTGTTCCATCAGTAACTATATCTGCTGCTGTTACTTCGCCAGCTCCTTTTTTAGATATTTTTAATGTTTTAACATCAGTATCTTCAGGATTTAGAGCTTTTAAACATACTTCTTTTAAATTAAGAATTATATTTGTAACATCTTCAGATACACCTGGAATTGTTGAAAATTCATGTGCTACTTTGTCTATTTTCAAAGTATTTATTGCATATCCTGGAAGTGATGAAAGAAGTATTCTTCTTAGTGAATTACCTAAGGTAATTCCAAATCCCCTTTCAAGTGGTTCTACAACGAACTTAGCATAATATGTGTCTACATCTATTTCAACACAATTTATCTCTGGTCTTTTCATTTCTAACATATTAATCCTCCTATCTGTACGCTCTGATTACACGTACACATAATTTTGTTAGTTTTAAAAATTTATCTATTTACTAGTTCTTAGAGTATAACTCAATAATTAGGTTCTCAGCTACTTCAAGATCTACGTCAGCTCTTGCTGGTATTCTTAATACTTTAGCTTCTAATTTTTCTTTGTCCATTTCTAACCATGGAACTATATTTTTAGCTTTAACATTTTCAGCCATAATTTTCATTGTACTATTATCTTTTTTGTCTGCTCTTATAGCTATAACATCACCAACTCTAACTTGGTAAGATGGGATATTTACTTTTTTACCATTTACAGTAATCATTTCATATCCAACTAATTGACGGCTTTCACGTCTAGATGTTCCTATACCCATTCTGTAGCATACGTTATCTAGTCTTGTTTCAAGTAATCCAAATAGAATGTCTGAAGTAACTCCTTCTCTTCTAAATGCTTCTTCATAATATTTAACGAATTGTGATTCACTTACTCCATAGTAAACTTTAGCTTTTTGTTTAGCACGAAGTTGTAAACCATATTCAGATAATTTCACTTTGTTTTTTCCGTGTTGTCCTGGTGCATAATTTCTTCTTTCTATAGCACATTTACCTGTGTTACATCTTGCTCCTTTTAAGAACAATTTTTGTCCTTCGCGTCTGCATCTCTTACAACTTGCTCCTGTATATCTTGCCACTTTTCTTCACCCCCACTAAACTCTTCTTCTCTTAGGTGGTCTGCAACCATTGTGAGGTATTGGAGTTACGTCTTTAATTGTATCTATTTCCAATCCTGCTGTTTGAAGCGCACGAATTGCTGCTTCACGTCCAGCTCCAGGCCCCTTAATATTTACTGATACTTTTCTTAAACCATGTTCTTTTGCTGCAGTAGCTGCAACTGTTGCTGCTTCACTTGCTGCAAATGGAGTATTTTTTCTAGAACCTTTAAATCCAAGCGAACCTGCACTTGACCAAGATAATAAGTTACCTTGTTCATCAGTCATGCTAACGATAGTATTGTTGAATGATGAATGGATGTGTGCAACACCACTTGCAACGTTCTTCTTAACTTTTCTTTTAGTTGTTTTTTTCTTTGCTGGTGCCATGTCTTATACTCCTTTCTTATTAGCCACTACTTTTCTAGGGCCTTTTCTTGTTCTTGCATTTGTTTTAGTTCTTTGACCTCTTACTGGAAGTTTTCTTTTGTGTCTGATTCCTCTGTAGCAACCAATTTCCATAAGTCTCTTAATATTTAAAGAAACTTCTCTCTTAAGGTCTCCTTCTACAAGATAATCTCTTTCGATTATCTCTCTTATTTTAGCTTCTTCTTCTTCAGTTAAATCTTTAATTCTTTTTGAAGAATCGATATTTGCTTCAGCCATTATTTTTTTTGCTGATGTTCTACCTATACCATATATTGCTGTTAAACCAATTTCAACAACTTTATTTTTAGGTAAATCTACTCCTGCTATACGTGCCATTTTAAGCTCCTCCTAACCTTGTCTTTGTTTGTGTTTAGGGTTTTCGCATATAACTCTAACCACACCATTTCTTCTGATTACTTTGCACTTTTCGCAAATTTTCTTTACAGATGGTCTTACTTTCATTTTGTATTTCCTCCTTAAACCACTATCTGTGTATATATATAACAAACACTAAATATATGAGTTGTACACCCTACTCATACAGCCGCTCTAGCGTTTGATTATACCAACATTAAATTATTTGTCTCTCCATACTATTCTGCCTTTTGTAAGGTCGTATGTAGAAAGCTCTAATTTTACTTTATCTCCTGGTAAAATTTTAATATAATGCATTCTAAGTTTTCCAGAAATATGTGCTGTTACTACATGTCCGTTTTCTAGTTCAACTTTAAATACTGCATTAGGCATTGATTCTACTACTGTTCCTTCAACTTCTATAACGTCATCTTTTGCCATATTTTCCTCCTATTTTCTAGAGTTTTAACATTAATTTAGCAAACTTCTCCAGTTTGCATAACTTAACAAGTAAATTATAACGTATTTGAGCTGCAAAGTCAACGTTTTGCTACAAATTTATGTGAATTTGTAGCAAAAAAATTAGCAAAAAATATATGGGCACAAATTTTGTACCCACATATATTACATTTTTGTTAAATCTGTTACTTTCCAACCCTTTTAATATAATTAGAAAGCTCTACTTTTGTATATTTCTTACCGAACTTTTCAACCGTTTCTTGCAAATCGCTAAGCGCTTTCTGCTTTCCCAATCCAAAATATTTTATATGCTTGTTAACGTAGTCTTTAAATTCTTTGCTGTTGCTAGGAACGAACAGCACTTTCCGTGTATACGCACCTGTATATCTAATCTTAGCCAGTTCTATTCCCACAATTGGCAGGTGTTCAAGTTCTTCCCAGCCAGTGGCTTTTCTCCAATCCAGTTTGAGCTCCAGTACATATCCTGACGCAGTAAATTCATACGAAGTCACGATAACACCAACACGGTCCAATTCTTCTATAAGTACAGCTTTGTTCAAAACAAATACTCCTTTCAATAATTATTTTAGGAATTATCTAGTATACCACAATAGTATATCATAATTATGTAACGTTTGCAAGTTCGCAACGCAAAACTCGAAGGTATGGATTCCTCCTTAACCTTCGAGTTTTAACCATCCTATTTTACGGCTGTCCAAGCACTAGAAACTCCATCCTGTATCAGACGCTCCTGCAAGCTGGATATCTGAGCTCAAAGAAACTACCGCACGCACGCCATGAGAATCTAAGTCGTAGAGGGCGTACCCATCCGAATCCCACAATCTATGCCCACTGACATGACCGTCATACAGATATCTCATGCTGAACATAACATTGAAAAAGGCCGTATAAACACAAGGAGAGGCAAGCCAATAGTTCACGTTTGATGTGTTTTCACTATTTCTAAATAACATTATATATGCTTTTGTATCTTTGCCTATCCCTTTTAACTCTCCTGCTGAACTGTTTGTTAGAGTCGTTGGATAGTAGGAATAACTAATTGACTTTAACGTTGCAAATGTTGTTCCACTTGTTCCTGTCGTTAAGTCACTTATTGTTACAAATTTTTCTCCGTCATAATAATAGAAATTATTGTGCGTATCAGTTAATGTTCCTGCCACTCCATTACTTCCTGAATATGCTGGATTTGTTGTCCCATTATATGAATATGTTACTTCGTTTCCATATTCAGATAGTTCGCCTTCTCCAAATCCCGCCGTTTCCGGGTCATATCCTGTCACTTTATTTATATCTTCTACTCTTATGCTTCTTGCACTTGTTGCTCCTTCTCCTTTTCCATATGGCGCGCAAAGTTTGTCTAATTGTTGTGGTCCAGTTAACCAATCATTTTGGTTTTCTTCTAATTGTGCTGCACTGTCTGTGATTGTTGACTCATAGCCTAATCTATATGAGGATACTACATTACTTGTTGACATTATTAATAGTTCGCCTTTATCATTTGCACCTAATACCGCCCACTCTACATCTGTTAGTCCTGTTATGCTTCCTCCATTTGTTTCATCATATGCTATTGTATCTCCTATTGTTAATACATTTGTCCCATTTGTTACTGTTAGTCCTTCTTGTACCCAAAATGCTTTTGTACTTCCTTTTAAAGCAACTGTTACTCCATCTTCTGTTACTGTTATTTCATATGGTGTTAAATCTAAATTTTCCTCATTTAATCTTTTTAATACTTCCTCTTCTAATTGTTCTTGTGTTATATTACCATCCACGAATGCTTCTGCCCACTTTAATGATGCTAACGTTTGCACTTCTTGTAGATTTGTTTCATCTACTGCATTTTGTGCTTTTTCTATTATTCCACTGTTGTTTATTGATAGAATAATTGTTCCTGCTAGTATTATCATTACTATTATTGTTATTACTAGTACCACTAATGATACCGCCTTTTTGTTTTGCATATTTTTACCTCCTCCTTTTTTGCATGCAAAAAGAGCAAAGCCAACATAGATATTTACTCTATGCTAACCTTGCTTTTTATTTTACTATTTAGGGTACGACAACTTAGAACACTATTAGTTAGTGTTCTCTCTCTCTCTCTCTCTCTCTCTCTACAGCCCCAAGGCTTTCAACATTTCTCATTTGTTTTATTCCCCTTTATTATGTATTTAGTTTATACTAAACAAAAATGAAAGTCAACAGGTGATGTTAATTTTCTCAGCAAATAACGTGCATAAGATTACTCAAATACACGCTACTTTTAAATTACAATGTTAATATTTCTGCTCCATCTTCTGTTATTACAATTGTGTTTTCGTAATATGCAGATAGTTTTCTATCTCTTGTAGAAACAGTCCATTTATCTTTTCCTACAACAATTTCTGGCGAGCCTACTACAACCATCGGTTCAATGGCTAAAGCCATGCCAACTTGTAGTCTCTCTCCTCTGCCTTTTTTACCAATGTTTGGTACACCCGGGTCTTCATGCATTTCCCTTCCTATTCCATGTCCTTGATATTCTCTTAAAAGATTAAATCCAGCATTTTCTACTACTGTTTGTATAGCGTTTGAAATATCTCCAATTCTATTACCTGCTACTGCTTGATCTACTCCAGCAAAGAATGCTTGCTCTGTTACTTTAACTAATTTTTTAGCAAGTGCAGAGCCCTCTCCTACTATAAATGTACGGCCAGCATCTGCATGGAACCCACCTTTATATACTCCAACATCTACGCTTACAACATCGCCTTTTTTTAAAGGTTTTGAATTTGGTATTCCGTGTATTATATCTTCGTTTACACTTATACAAGTAGCGTGTGTATATGTTTTGCCACCTTTATATGGACATTCTACACCTCTAAAAGATGGA
Source organism: Clostridia bacterium (assembly GCA_045652705.1). GTDB lineage: Bacteria > Bacillota > Clostridia > TANB77 > CAG-465 > UMGS1649. The sequence goes on along the minus strand of JAZRUV010000008.1, from coordinate 58,267 downwards.
ATTGCCCCATGTTTTAGCATTACGTTTTCCGCAACATAATCTAAATATGCTGTCGTAACACCTTCACGTATATTTTTTTCTATCTCTTTTAAAACTTCTTTCATTATTTCTGCTGGGACCTTCATAGCTTCAATATCTTTTTTAGATTTTATATATATCATTATTATCTTCCTCTACTTTAACTCTTTTAATAAATCTTCAGTTACATCTTTAGATGTTCTTCCTACTTTATCTCCTGCTTTTTCTATTCTAAGCACTCCACTGTTTTTGTAATACTCTAAAACAGGTTTTTCATTTGAATAGTAAATATCTAATCTATTCTTAACTGCGCTTGGAATGTCGTCGGCTCTTTGTATAACTTCTCCACCACACAAATCACAAACACCTTGGACTTTTGGCGGATTATATTCTATATTATAACCTTTCTTACAAGCTTTACATAGTCTTCTGTTTGTAATTCTTCTAATTAGCTCGTCATAATCTACAGATAAATTAATGGCTAAATCCACTTTTTTATTTTGTGTTTCTAACATCTCATCTAGCTTTTTGCATTGTTCTTCTGTTCTTGGATATCCATCTATTAGTGCTCCATTATCTATTACATCTTGTTTTGAAAGTCTGTCTTGCAATATTCTTGTAGTAAGTTCATCTGGAACTAAATTACCAGCCGATATATATTTATTAGCTTCTATTCCTAATCCAGTTTCTTTTTGTATATGTTCTCTAAATATTTCTCCTGTAGATATGTACACAAGCTTTAACTCTTCTGCAAGAGCCACGCCTACTGTACCTTTACCGCTTCCTTGAGCACCAAGCATTACTATTACCATAAATACCTCCTGAACACTTTAATATTATATAATAATTTTATGCTAAAGTAAAGAAAAGTAACAATATTAAAAGAGGTATCATAATATAAATTGGAGGTATATTATGGATTACTTTAACTATTATTCAAATTATGACGATTATTATATAACAAGGCAAAATCTACCTTGGATATTAGATTTTACAAACAAAAGTACTCAATACAATTTAAATACTGCAGTTACTATGGTAAAGAACTCTATTTCAGACGAAGCAGAAGATGCAGCTATGTACGAAGTCTTAATTAATATGGCACCAACAGAAGAAGCAAAAGAAATTATAACAAACATAAGAGATGATGAAAAAATACATAATAGAATACTTAGGGAGGTATTTACAGAACTTACTGGTGTAGTTTTACCAAATTTGCCAGAAACTACAAATTATCCAAAGATAACATATATAGATGGTATTAAAAAGGCTTTTATGGGAGAATTAAAAGCTGTAGAAAAATATAGAGAAATTTTAACATATATGCCAAACAAAGAACTGTATAACAAAATTTTATATATTATGACCGATGAAATGAAACATGCTATAAAATATAACTATTTGATAACTATGTATCTAAACAAAATTTAAGAGAGCAGCTGCTCTCTTAAGGGGAAAATGTATTCATTTGTGTATGAATGTAGTAACTGCTTACTACACCTACATTATACGATATAATTTTGTACCAATTACAATTTAAATGTGTGAAGTTGTGGAAAAAAATATGATGGTGAATTCTCACCATCATATTTTTAAAGAGTTTTAGCAAACTTAATTGCATTTTCCTCCTTAAGAAATGAAAGGCCTTTATAGATGTTTCCCTCCCGGTCGTATATATTATAAATACCATATCTGGACGCCACCATCCAACCGTTTTCCAAAAGAATAACTGATTCGAACTGTGGAGCTAGCACAATACGTTCACCAGCGTTAACGCCATACTGCATACCGCATGCTACAACAGCCAACCCGTTCATTGCTTTCCGAATACCGGAAACATTTGCAGCGGGCCGAATACATGTTGCTACCCCTACAGCTCGAAGCATTGATTTGTTATTCTCACCCTCATCTCTTGCTTTAACTTTAGTGTCTAACATTCTTGTTCCTCCTATAATATTTATTTTAGAGCATAAAATCAACTTTATATATTATATCACAGTAAGGAAGAAAAGTAAATAGATTACATAAAACTTGCAAAAACAGATGATTTTCGACAAAAAAAGATGCCCAAAGTATAAACCTCGAACAACCTTTTTTATTATATTTTTGTATATATTATACTTACTCACACTTGAGTGTTAGTTTAAGAAACCATCATAATGTCTGCTTACCATTTGTGATTCAATAACTTTAAGAGTTTCTAATGCAACACTTACTACGATAAGTATTGATGTTCCTCCAAAAGATATACTTAAGCTTGGCATTGCTGCTTGACATACAACTGGTAATACCGCAACTAGTGCTAGGAACACTGCTCCTGCCCAAGTTATATTTTTTAGTACTTTGTTTATATATTCTGCTGTATTTTTACCTGCTCTAATTCCAGGAATGAATCCACCATTTTGTTTTAAATTGTTAGACATTTCCACAGGATTCACAGTAAACATTGTGTATACAAATGTAAATCCTACTATTAATAACATGTAAATTACTGCATAAGCAACTAAGTACCAAATTGATTCTGTAGATGCTGAACAAACTTTAAGAACTGCTCCCCAAAATCCTGTTGCTGCACCTTTAGTTACAAGTTGTATTATTGTTGCTGGTATCATCATAAATGACATAGCAAATATTATTGGCATAACTCCCGCCATAGCCACTTTTAGTGGTATATGAGTGTTTTGTCCACCAAACATTTTTCTACCAACAACTCTTTTTGCATAGTTTACTGGTATTCTTCTTTCAGCTTGTTGTACAAATATTACTCCACCAAGAAGTATTACAAATGCTATAACTACCGCTATAACAAGTAAAATGTTCCATTTACTTTGTGCTGCAAAAGCAGATAATGCTGTAATTGCACCTGGTGCTCCAGATACGATACCAACGAAGATAATCATTGAAGTACCATTACCAATTCCGTTTTCTGTAATTTTATCTGATAACCACATAAGTAGTGCTGTACCAGCTGTTAAGCAAACTACAAATAATATCATACCAAACACTTGGTAAATACCATATGACATAGCTGGTAATAAATATGTTTTATAATTTAAGTATAATCCTATCGCCTCAACTACTGCAAATGCTATTGTTAATAACTTTGTGTATTGTGCTAGCTTTTGTCTACCAGTTTCACCTTCTTTAGCAAGTTTTTCTAAAGACGGTACTACTGTTTGCAAAAGGTTTAATACGATCGATGCAGTAATATATGGTGATATTGTCATTGCAAATATAGAAAGTCTGTTGAACGCACCACCGGAAATAATATTAATTGTACCTAATATTCCTCCAGATTGTGCCTCTACTGCTTCTACGAATGCAAGTTTATTTATTCCTGGTACAGTTATATATGTACCTATACGGAATAATATAATAATAAATATTGTGTATAGTATTTTTTTTCTGATGTCTTTTACTGTAAACATCTTTTTTAGAGTATCAAACATACTATTTCACCTCTATCTTTCCACCTACTGCTTCTATCTTTTCTTTAGCTGATGCTGTGAATTTTTTAGCTTCAACTGTAAGTTTTTTAGTTAAGTTTCCATTACCTAGAACTTTAAGTCCTGCTAATTCTTTTCTTACTATTCCTTCATTTAATAGAAGTTCCATATTAACTACTGTTCCTTCTTCAAATCTTTCTAAATCTGAAACATTAACAGTTGCATATTCGATACTAAATATATTGTTGAATCCACGTTTTGGAATTCTTCTGTATAAAGGAGTTTGTCCTCCTTCGAATCCTCTTCTTATTTTTCCACCTGTTCTAGCTTTTTGACCTTTGTGTCCTTTACCAGCAGTTTTTCCGTTACCGCTACCAATTCCACGACCAACTCTACTGCGAGATTTAGCTTTTACAGCTGGTCCTAAATCATGCATTTCCATTTAGGTAATCCTCCTTCCTACACTATTATTTGAATAATTTTTCTACTGTAATTCCTCTAGCTTCAGCCACTTGTTCAGCTGTTCTCATTTCTTGAAGTGCTGCTACTGTAGCAAGTACTACGTTTCTGCTGTTACGAGAACCTAATGTTTTAGCTGTAACATTCTTAACTCCTGCAAGTTCAAGAACTGGTCTTACTGCTCCACCAGCGATAACACCTGTACCTTCTGGAGCTGGCTTGATAATTACTATTGAAGAACCAAGTTTTTTAGTATATTCGTGAGGTACTGTTCCTTTAACGATAGGAACGTTTACTAGATTTTTCTTAGCTGCATCTGTAGCTTTTTTGATTGCTTCTGGAACTTCTGACGCTTTTCCTGAACCAACACCAATTCTTCCTTTTTCATCACCAACAACTACAAGTACGCTAAATCTAAAAGTTCTTCCACCTTTAACAACTTTAGCTACACGGCCAACGTAAACAACTTTTTCTTTGAATTCAGGTTTAACTTCTTCTCTTCTTTCTCTACGTGGTCTGCTTTGTTTCTTTGTATCAGTCATTACACATTTTCCTCCTAACCTTAAAACTTAAGTCCTGCTGCTCTTGCAGCTTCTGCTAATTCTTTAACTTTTCCATGGTATAAGTAACCATTTCTATCAAATACTACTGTATCTATTTTCTTTTCTAGTGCACGTTTTGCAACAAGTGTTCCCACTTCTTTAGCTGCTTCAACGTTAGAAGCTTTAGTTTTTACGTCGGCATCCAAAGTTGAGGCAGAAACAAGTGTAACTTGGTTTTCATCATCTATAACTTGTGCGTATATATTAGTTAAACTTTTAAATACGCAAAGTCTTGGTCTAGAAGATGTACCTTTAACAGTAGCTCTTACTCTTTTTTGTCTTGCAAGTCTTTTTGACTCTTTGCTATCTCTACTTCTCATTTTTTATCCTCCTTACTTCTTGCCGCCGGCTTTTCCTTCTTTTCTTCTTATTCTTTCATCAGAATATTTGATTCCTTTGCCCTTGTATGGTTCAGGTAATCTGTATTCTCTGATTTCTGCTGCAAATTGACCAACTTCTTGTTTGTTGATTCCTTTAACAAGTATTGTGTTAGGGTCAGGTACTTCAGTTTTAACAGTTGCAGTATCTTCAACTTCAACTGGATGAGAGTATCCTAGAGTTAAAACAAGTTTGTTTCCTTGTTTAGCTGCTCTGTAACCAACACCGTTTATTTCAAGTTTCTTTTCGAAACCTTCAGTTACACCAGTAACCATATTTGCTATAAGGGATCTAGTTAGTCCATGTAATGCTTTGTGTGCGTCACTATCTCTAGTAACTATAATTTCAGAACCTTCAACTTTAACTGCAATTTCTTTTACAGCGTCCATTTCTAGAGTTCCTTTTGGTCCTTTTACTACAACGTGATTTCCAGTAACTGTACATTCTGCACCTGCTGGAAGTGTTATAGGTTTATTTCCTATTCTAGACATTATACTTTTCCTCCCTTACTACCAGATGTATGCCATTACTTCGCCACCAACGTTGTTATTTCTTGCTACTTTATCTGTAACAATTCCTTTTGATGTAGAAATAATTGCAATTCCTAGTCCATTTAATACTCTTGGTAATTCTTCTTTTTCTGCATATATTCTTAGACCTGGTTTAGATATTCTCTTAAGACCTTGAATTACAGATTTAGAATCTTTATATTTAAGAGTTATTCTTATATTTTTGTTTACCCCATTTTCTACTGTTTCGATGTCAGCTACAAAACCTTCATCAAGTAGAATTTTAGCTATTTCGTTTTTAACTTTAGAATAAGGAACGTCAACTGTTGTATGTTTTGCTCTAACTGCGTTTCTTATTCTTGTTAACATATCTGCTATAGGATCTGTTAAATTCATTTTTACGTTCCTCCTTACTACCAGCTAGCCTTTTTAACACCTGGTATTTCACCTTTGTATGCTAATTCTCTAAAGCATATACGGCAGATACCATATTTTCTTATATAGGCATGTGGTCTTCCGCACAATTTACATCTATTGTAATATCTTGTGCTAAACTTAGGTGTTCTTTGTTGTTTAGCTATCATTGATTTTTTAGCCATCTTAATTCCTCCTTAATTCTTTGCGAAAGGTAGTCCTAATAGTTCTAATAAAGCTTTAGCTTCTTCATCAGATTTTGCAGTTGTCACGAATATAACATCCATACCACGTGCTTTATCTACCTTATCGAATTCAATTTCTGGGAATATCATTTGCTCTTTGATACCAAAAGCATAGTTTCCTCTTCCGTCAAAAGATTTTGCAGGTACACCTTTGAAATCTCTTACTCTTGGAAGTGCAACATTAAATAATCTTGTAGCGAAATCGTACATTTTTTCTCTTCTTAGAGTTACTTTGCATCCGATATTCATTCCTTCTCTTAATTTGAAGGCAGCTATAGATTTTCTAGCTTTTGTTACAAGAGGTTTTTGTCCTGTTATTGTTTCAAGATCTTTCATTGCAATATCTAATGCTTTTGAGTTATCTTTAACGTCAGAAACACCCATATTTATAACTATTTTTTCTAGTTTAGGTACTTGCATTACAGATTTGTAATTAAATTTAGTCATTAATGCAGGTACAACTTCTTTTATGTATCTTTCTTTAAGATCCATTTATGCGTCCTCCTTATTTAATTTCAGTATTACATTTTCTGCATACTCTTATTCTCTTACCGTCAACAACTTTAACTCCAAGTTTTACACCTTTTTCACATTTTGGACAGTAGTAATTTACTTTAGAAACATGAACTGGAGATTCAACTTTAAGTATTCCAGATTCTTGACCTTGTTTTCTAGGTTTAACGTGTTTTGTTCTAACGTTAACACCTTGAACAATTACTTTGTTGTCTGCTCTTAGTACTTTTAGTATTTTACCTTTTTTGCCTTTATCTACACCAGTGTTTACGATAACAGTATCGTCAACATTAAGTTTGATTTTAGCTTCGTTTTTAATATTCTTAACCATTATGCTTTACCTCCTAAAGTACTTCAGGTGCTAGAGATATAATTTTCATATAATCTTTATCTCTTAGCTCTCTTGCAACTGGTCCAAAGATACGAGTTCCTTTTGGAGTCTTATCATCTTTTATTATAACAGCTGCATTTTCATCAAATTTTATATATGATCCATCAGCACGTTTAAGTCCTGTTTTAGATCTTACAATTACTGCTTTTACAACGTCACCTTTGTTTACAACGCCACCTGGTGTTGCTTGTTTAACAGAAGCTACGATTACGTCTCCGATGTTACCCCATTTTCTATGGTGTCCACCAAGAACTCTAATACACATTAATTTTTTTGCTCCTGTGTTATCAGCGACATTAACAACTGATTGTTGTTGTATCATAGTAGTTCCTCCTTTTCATTATTTAGCTTTTTCTACTATTCTAACTAGTCTATATCTTTTATCTTTGCTTAGTGGTCTAGTTTCCATTATTTCAACTGTATCACCGATACCACAAACATTTTCTTCATCATGAGCTTTTACTTTTAAAGTTTTGTTCATGATTTTGTTATAAAGTGGATGTTTAAACTTAGTGTCAATTCTTACAACTATAGTTTTATCCATTTTATTTGAAACTACTTTACCTATTTTAGTTTTTCTTGCATTTCTTTCCACTAGTTTATCCTCCTACTCTTCTGACTTTGCAGCTTCTTTTTCTGTTTTTGCTGCTTTAGTTGTTTTTTTAGCCGCTGCTTTTTTAGCAGGTGCTTTTTTTGTAGCTTCTTTAACTACAACTTCACCACCATTTTTCTTGATAGTAAGTATTGTGTTAACTCTTGCTATATTTCTCTTAGTTTCTGTTATTTTGTTTGGATTATCTAAACCATTCATTGCATGAGAAAGTCTCAATTTGAAAAGTTCAGATTTTAAAGCCTTAAGCTCTTCTAAAAGTGCTGCTTCATCCATTTTTTTGTAATCATTTAATCTATTATTCTTCACTGTCGTTACCTCCTAAGCTTTCTTCCTTTGTAAGTATCTTACATTTTATAGGAAGCTTTTGGATTGCCTTTCTTAAAGCTTCTCTTGAAGTAGCTTCATCTAGGCCGCTTATTTCAAACATTACTCTTCCAGGTTTAACAACTGCTACGAAATATTCTGGGTTACCTTTACCAGAACCCATTCTTGTTTCTGCAGGTTTTTTAGTTATTGGTTTATCTGGGAATATTGTTATCCAAGTTTTACCGTATTTTTTAGTGTATTTTGAAAGTACAACTCTGGCAGATTCTATTTGGTTGTTAGTGATGAATGATGGCTCACAAGCCACTATTCCGTAATCACCATGTACTAGTTTTGTTCCTCTAGTAGCATTTCCTCTTATTCTACCTTTTTGCATCTTTCTGAATTTTGTTCTTTTAGGTACTAACATTATTTGTTACCCCCTTTTGATTCTTTTTTTGCAGGTAGTATATCACCTTTGTATATCCATACCTTAACACCTATGATACCATAAGTAGTTAATGCTTCTGCAAAACCATAATCTATGTCTGCTCTTAAAGTTTGTAGAGGAATAGTTCCTTCGCTGTAGTGTTCAGCTCTTGCTATTTCAGCTCCACCAAGACGTCCAGACACTTGTGTCTTTATACCCTTAGCTCCAGCTTTCATAGTTTTAGACATTGCTTGTTTCATTGCACGTCTAAAAGATATTCTTCTTTCTAATTGAGAAGCAATAGATTCAGCAACTAAAGTTGCATCCATATCTATGTTTTTGATTTCTTCGATATTTAATGATACAGTTTTACCTGTCATTTTTTCTAATTTCTTTTTAAGTTCTTCTATAGCTGAACCACCTTTACCTATTATCATACCAGGCTTAGCAGTAGCTACGTTTACTTTTACTTCTGATGATTTTCTTTCTATGTTAATAGAAGAAATTCCAGCAGTTTTTAAAGTCTCTTTAAGATATTTACGAATTTTGTTATCTTCAACTAGGTAATCTGCAAAGTTTTGTTTGTTTGCATACCATTTAGAAGACCAGTCTTTTATTATGCCTACTCTTAAACCATGAGGACTTACTTTTTGACCCATCGTGTTTCCTCCTATTCTACTTCTTTAAGAACTATTCTTATATGGCTAGTTCTTTTTCTTATTCTATATGCTCTACCTTGAGCTCTTGGACTTATTCTTTTCATTGTTGGCCCTTGATTTGCAACAGCTTCAGCAACTACTAATTTGTTTTCATTCATTGAATGATTGTTTGTTGCGTTAGCCATAGCAGATTTAAGGATTTTAGAAACTATAGGGCTAGCAGCTTTGTTTGTATATTTAAGTATTGCTAGCGCTTCATGAGCATCTTTTCCCTTAATTAGGTCCAAAACAATTTTAGCTTTTCTTGCACTTATTCTTGCAAATTTTAATTCAGCTCTTGCTTCCATTTCTTGTTTCCTCCTAATTTATTATCTAACTTTGCTCTTTTTGTCTCCTGCATGACCTCTGAAAAGTCTTGTTGGAGCGAATTCGCCTAGTTTGTGTCCTACCATTTCCTCAGTTACATATACAGGTACGTGTTTTCTTCCGTCGTGAACTGCAATTGTATGACCTATCATTTGAGGATATATAGTAGATGATCTTGACCATGTCTTAAGTGCTACTTTTTCGTCATTTTCGTTCATTTTTTCTATTCTAGCTAAAAGTTTAGCATCTACATAAGGTCCTTTTTTTAGTGATCTTGACATAGTGTGTTACCTCCTACTTTCTATTTCTTCTCTTAACTATGAACTTATCTGTTCTATGGTTTTTCTTACGAGTCTTGTAACCTAAAGCTGGTTTACCCCAAGGAGTCATAGGTCCTGCGTGTCCAACTGGAGCTCTACCTTCACCACCACCGTGTGGGTGATCGTTAGGGTTCATTACAGATCCTCTTACTGTTGGTCTTATACCCATATGTCTTGTTCTTCCGGCTTTACCATATGATACGTTTTCATGATCTGAATTTCCAAGCACACCAACTGTTGCAAAGCATACAACTGGTATAAGTCTCATTTCTCCAGATGGCATTCTCACGTGAGCATATTTTCCTTCTTTAGCCATAAGTTGAGCAGCTGCTCCTGCTGTTCTTACTAATTGTCCACCTTTACCTTTGTGTAATTCTATGTTGTGTATTTCTGTACCAACTGGAATTGCACTTATTGGTAAACAGTTTCCTGGTTTTATATCTGCTTTTTCAGAAGATATAACTTGCATTCCATCAGTTAAACCTTTTGGTGCTAATATGTAAGATTTTGTTCCATCTTCATATTCAATTAATGCTATATTTGCACTTCTGTTTGGATCGTATTCGATACCAATAACTGTAGCAAACATATCTGTTTTATTTCTTTTAAAATCTATTATTCTATATTTTCTTCTTTGTCCGCCACCGTGGTGTCTAACAGTTATCTTACCTGTGTTATTTCTTCCAGCATTCTTCTTTAATGTAGTAAGAAGAGATTTTTCTGGAGATGATTTTGTTATTTCATCATAAGTAAGCGCTGTCATATTTCTTCTAGACGGAGTTGTTGGTCTAAATGTTTTTATTCCCATATTAGTTTCCTCCCTCGTTTGCGAATGCTGAGCTTATTTCTGCTATTTCTGTGTTGTATTTTTTACCAAGCTTAACTTCTTTTCCACCTTTAGCTAGATATTTTTCATCCTTAGGATTTGTATCTATTGTAACAATTGCTTTTTTCCAAGCAGCTGTTTTACCTTGGTGTACTCCAACTCTTTTTGATTTTCCATCATATCTCATTGTGTTAACTTTTAACACTTTAACATTAAATAATGTTTCAACTGCATTCTTTATATCTATTTTAGTTGCATCTATTTTTGTTTGGAAAGTGTATTTTCCATTAGCCATTTCCATATAACTTTTTTCAGTTATTATAGGCTTGATTATAACATCTTCTGCGTATAACATTAAGCGTACACCTCCTCTAATCTTTTAACTGATTCTACATCAAGTACTAAAGTTTCAAATCTTAATAAATCATATATGTTGATTGTATTAACTGTTATTGCTTTAGCTTTTTCGATATTTCTTGTAGAAGCTTGAACATTTAGGTTCTTTTCATTTAAAACAACTAATGCTTTTTCAGCTTTTAGGTTATTTAATACTTTAACCATTTCTTTTGTTTTAATTTCGTTAAGTTCCATTTTGTCTACTACTACAAGTTTGTTGTCAGCAAGTTTTGATGTAAGAACAGATTTTATAGCTAGTGCTCTTACTTTTTTAGGTAATTTGTATCTGTAATCTCTAGGTTTAGGTCCTAAAGCGATACCACCTTTTATCCATTGTGGTGCTCTTATTGAACCTTGTCTTGCTCTACCAGTTCCTTTTTGTCTCCATGGTTTTATACCACCACCACGTACTTCTGCACGAGTTTTTGTTGATTGTGTTCCTTGTCTTTGATTAGCTAGGTAGTTTACTAGTACTTGGTGTACTACTACTTCGTTAACTTCAACTCCAAAAACAGCTTCGTTTAACTCAATGTCAGATACTTTCTTTCCTGTTATATCTAATACGTCTGTTTTAAGCATTTCTTATTTCTCCTTTCCTAAGCTTTTACACTCTTAGTAATATTTAGAGTTGCTCCCTTAGCTCCAGGTACAGAACCTTTAACTAATACTGCATTTTTGTCTATATCTACTCTTACTACTTCAAGGTTTAGTGCTGTACGATTTACATGTCCCATATGACCTGCTAGTTTTTTACCTTTGAATACTCTACCTGGGTTTGTACCAGCGCCCATAGAACCTGGTCTTCTGTGATAGTTAGAACCGTGTGTAGATGGTCCTCTATGTAACCCATGTCTGTGGATTGGTCCTTGGAATCCTTTACCTTTAGATATACCATGTACATCTACGTGGTCTCCAGCTTCTAAACATTCTAAAGTAACTTCAGAACCAATTTCGAATTCATCTGGATTTTCTACTTTAATTTCTTTTATGTATTTTTTAACAGGTACCCCTGCTTTTGCAAATACACCTTTTTGAGGTTTGTTTGCTCTGTTTTCTTTAACATCACCGAAACCAACAACGATTGCATTATAACCTTCTTTGTCAGCTGTCTTTTTACCAACAACCACAAGTTTGTATGCTTCGATAACTGTTACTGGTATAACTGTTCCGTCTTCGTTAAAAATTTGAGTCATACCTAACTTTTTACCATAAAGTTCTTTCATTTTTGTTTTCCTCCCTTTAAAATTTACTAAACTTTTTAAGTTAAAACCATTTTGCCATATCTAGTATAGGGTATGCACTTGCCTTGAGACTCAAGGATTGCTACTAAATATTATTAAAGTTTAACTTCGATTTCAACACCAGCTGGCATATCTATTGCCATAAGCGCATCAACTGTTGCTTGATTTGGTGCTTTAACATCGATAACTCTCTTGTGTGTTCTTATTTCAAATTGTTCTCTAGAATCTTTGTGCTTGTGTGGTGAACGAAGAATAGTTACGATTTCTTTTCTAGTTGGTAGTGGTACAGGACCTGATACCTCTGCTCCTGAATTTCTAGCTACTTCAACTAGCTTTGCCGCAGTTTGTTCTAGCACTACGTGATCATAAGCTTTTAATCTTATTCTCATTTTTGATACATTTGTTTTTGCCATATTTTTCACTCCTTTACTATAATTTCAAGGACTTGCAAGTTTTACACTACCCCGTGTGTTTCAAATTTGTGACATAATATAAAGCCAAATTAACATTTGGCAAATACAAATTCAATACTTGCCGCCCGATTTCAAATCAGACATGCTCCATGGAAGTTCCCTATGTCTATGCATAGCCATCTACCACTTCAACGCAAATCAACACAGATATTGTAACACACAAATATATGGAATGCAAGTGTTTTTTGAAATATTTTGCAATATTTTTGAAATAATTTTTATTATTTATATATAATAGGTACATTTTTGAAAACTCACCTTATTTTAATATGAATTATCTATCGGCTATTTGTAACAAAAATGTAACCAAATTTTAATTTGTCTGTTATTGACATTTTTTGTATATAATAGTAGTATTGTGTTATACCAAGAGGGATAAACTTTATTATGCGCATAAATTTAAGTTTTGTATTTAGAGCTACCCTAATCTTAATACAAACTTCTTGGATTTGGTCGGACAGTTAAAATCACAGTTGATTTTACCGACAAGTATGTCTTATACAGAAAACATACTAAAGAAAAAAGCGAGTATTTTTATACTCGCTTAATTTATTCTCTGTGGTGGTTATCTTTGATGAAATAGTAGTCACTATTAGGATACTTTACAGTATCCGTCTCACCAAATCTCTTGCAGTTTTCAATACGGCTGTCAAAGAAGGCGATGGGTTCACCCCAGTCACGGCTGTTTCTTGCGTCTGCATAGATGCATACGTTTTCGTTTTCCTCAACTTCCTTAATAGCCGCCTCATCTGCAACATACTTGTACTGACCATCTTCATTGATGTACAGCTTGCCAATACGATTTTCCTTGTAAAACACATTGTACTTAATCATTGTTATCACCCCTTCACATAGTTAGTGGAAAGTTTTTATGCTTACGCACTAACATTATAACACAACTTTAGATTTATGTCAACTCTTTTTCTGCTATGTTTTGTTCTTTTAAATCCAAACCTAATTCAAACGCAATTTCTGTTTGTCTTACGCCAAAACAAGCTCTTGCCATTTGCTTTACTTCTTCAGGTATTGTACACTTTTTATTTCTTTCTACATTTTCAATAGCCTTAGATATATCTAACCCATTTAAAACATTCTCAGAAAATTCATACGTTCTCTCATCTTCAACTAAAAAGTCTAATGTAGATTTCCATATTTCTTCACTAGGAGTATCGTATGCTGTGCCAACTTGAGCTTGAAGAAACTCAAACAAGCCTCTATCCATTCCGCTTTGTTCCGGGTCACTATCACCTTCAGGTATTACACATATTTTAGGTTCCTGTAAATTAGTTATACTATGTGTTACCGCCCTGCTTGTCCACACTTTCTTCATGTGTTCAGCATCGTCGTAAAGCAACAGTGCCGATTCCGTATCATACATAGGAGCCAATCGTATATGTGGTCTTCCCGTTTCGGCATCTCTTCCTATAATAAAAGATATATTTTCAGTATGTCTATCTGTTTCCATTATATATAAATCAAAAAGAAGTTGTTTCCTTAGCTGCAATATACAACTATCTATCATTTCCTCATTATATCCATCAGCTAGTAGCTTCTCTTCTAATGAATCGAAAACAAAATATATATCTGTATTATCTGGGTAATCTTCGTATGTTGGCCCGTCTCCTATTAATTCATTTATAGTTAACATTTCTTCGCCGGGTTTACAAGCATTTTTGGTTATTATTCCCGTTTGACCATTACATTTTGCTATATCATATTCCGCAGCATCCAGTCCTGCTTGTTTTGCAAGTTCTGTACATATTAACTCTGAATAGTGTGCGTATAACGCTTGCTCAGTATTAGATTTAAACATAGCAGTTCCATCATCTATCTTAAACCATCTTTTATCTCTATTTATATTTCCTCTTACTTCACGTTCAGAATCCGAATTTACAAAGAGTTCATCTAAATGCACAAATCCATCTTCATCCTTATGTTTAGTTATTTGATCAAAAGTCAAATTAATCATAATTTCACCTCTTTCACATTATATCATCTATATTAAACATTTGCAATTTTTTCTTTTCAGAACTGACAAATTAGAGGATGCCTAATAAGGCACCCTCTAATTTTATATTAAATTTTTCTTTCACGCTGGTTCTTGCCAAATTTACAAACTTCCACACAGTGATAGCCAGGAAAACCACATCTTGCAAAAGAATCACCGGTTGTCTCTTTTAAATATTTGACAACCTCAGCATTTTCAGAAGTTCTAAGATAAGCCAAAGAATTACACGTATTCTCCTGAATTTCCAGTTGCGCTCTGCCACAACATCTCTCATAGCACTTGCCTACAAAATCCTCAATTTCACCAGTCTCAGTAACATTTACCATAAGACCTTGAGGGAATCTATCGCAAATACTAATCATATCTGCTACCCACTCTGTCTCAAGCCCAGCTGCGCTGATAATAGGCGGAATATATGGAGTAGGCCTCTTAAGCTCAATAGAATATCTAATGCTACGATGACGCTGAGCCTGTGCAAATGCTGCAAAAGACATATCATAGTTCAAGCGATACGTTGCATCAGCCTGATTTTCTCGGCTAAGCGGTGTTTTGAAAATCGCAATCTCTCTTACAAACTTAGGTTCAAGACCCGGAAGTCTGTAAGGCGCCATTTCCTTTAGAAACTCTTCCAACTTCGGACGCAAAATACTCATAAAGAGTTCAGTTACTGCTGTTTTTCTTTCCCAGTCGCTCTTCAAAAATTCTTCAAGCAAATATAGTGTATAGTTCAAATCCTTAAGAGAGATGGTGTGCACCATAGAACTGGGAACGAATACAGAAATCATATAACGAGCATTTTCTTGAGCCAGCTTCTGAACTTCCTTGTCTGTGAACTTATCTCCGTAGAACTCCTTGATTGCACGACTAATTTTATCCGTCCATTTAGCATAAAGTTGAGACTCTTCTCGAGTTTCAATAAGTTCGCTGAAATTAGTATATCTCGCACTTCTTTCCGAAGTAGTATATACATACTGATTGTTCAGCATCATGAAAATAAACTTGGGAACTCCTACAAACTCAAAAGTAAGCTTAGGGTGTTCAAAAATACTGTGATGTTTCTTATTAAGGCAGAAGTTCATTCTTCCCCGGGTTTCCTTCTCACTTTCATTCATAATGTGTTCTAAACTGTCAGAAGAATAACATTCTCCTCCGACCTTGCCAGCAAACATAGAAAGTTCACGAACAATTTCTTTGATTTTTTCTTCTTTACTCGGCGTAGTATCCCGAGCAATGTACAAATCGATTCCAGGGTTTGTGCTAACAAGTCTAATTTCCATAACAAAATCCTCCTATTGTTATTTTAGATTATTTACTTATTACTTATTACTTATTACTTGTTTACTCTTTGCCAAACTTCTTTTGCGATATCGTCGATAGTTCTCATTTGACCATCTTTAACACATTCAATAACCTCCCAATTCAAAATATCTGCCGCAAGCAGTCCTGTCATACTCGCATCAATAAGATGTTTTTCGCTTGCTTCATGTATATCTTGTTTTTCACCGCCAGTAATTTTATTTGCTCTGTTCTTTCTAAGAGCCATTGTATAATCTATAGGAACATTCAAATAGATTGTCATGTAAGGTTTGGGAACTTCGAAATCTCCATACTCCAAATTTTTAAGCCAATAAATAAAATCCTCTAGTCTATCACTTCTTTCGGGTTCACATGTTTTATTTGCAATAAACTTTGCACCCTGGCGAATAATGTTAGACTCAACCCAACGGTCAAATACAATAACACTTTCACCTTGCTTATAAATCGGTTCGATTTCTCTCTTATATGTAATATATCTATCTACAGCATAAAAAGTTGATGCTGCTTTAGCACTTACATCTTTAGGTTCCTTTTTTATCTGCCCATTAAGATACATCCTCACCGCTGCAGAAGAATCGCTAGGATAATTAGGAAAAGATGCAGAGTAAACAGTATACCCTTCCTGCTCAAGTCTTTTTCTCAAAATTTGTGCTTGGGTTTGTTTACCGCTACCATCTGTTCCTTCAATAACAATAATTTTACCATTCAAAGACATAATTTATTCCCTCCATTATTTTCTTTGTTTTTTATTGTTTTTGCTTTTTCTTCTCTTTGAGAACTAACCTTCTCGTCTCTTCTTACATTTCTTAATCTTACCTGTTCTCTATTCGGTCTAAATCTTTTTTATCACCATTTGATTTAGCATATTCCCTTTCCATAATATGCTCCTTTCAATTGATTCTAACCTTTTTCAATTCCAACTTTCTTACTTACTTATTATATTTATTATTCTTTAGCCAAAACTGTTTTGCTACCTTAATCTAAATTTGTCATATTTATACCACCGTACCGATAGTTTGTCAACAAAAATTTAATTATTTCTTCCGTATATTTTCAACTATTTTTTCAAGTAGTTCAAAATATTTTATCTTTTTCTTGATTTTCTTAAAATATTATGTTAAAATATGCTTTGTAAAAAATTATATGTACTCAAAAGGGAGGGAAAAACATGCCAAATATTAAATCAGCTAAAAAAAGAGTATTAGTTAACGAAGCTAATCGTCTTGAAAATAAAAAAGTTAGAAAAGCATACAGAGATGCTGTTAAAGCTTTCGAAGCTGCAGTAGCTAACGGTGAAAAAAATCTAGAAGATCTTCACAAAAAAGCAGTTTCTGAAGTAGATAAAGCTTGGTCTAAAGGTGTTTTAAAAAGAAACACTGCTGACAGAAAAAAAGCTCATCTTGCAAAATTATTAGCAAAATAATTAAATCCGGTTAAGCCGGATTTTTCTTTTTGTTTTTATGTCTATTTGATTTCAAACGTATCACTAAGTATTTCTTTCGTTTTTGGTTGACAATAATCTTTTTTCGTGATATAATATGTCCAGCGAAAATTTTAACTCTCATTTTATTATTATGGAGGATGAACAATGGACAATACAAATGTAACACCCGTTATCCAGCAAGGAACCAGTATGGTAGCTACCCCTGAGCCTGCTCAGAAAAACGCAATCGCACCTATTTGTGCTGAAGACATCCAACGTTATGATGCTGCTACCCAAGCAGAAATTATGCGTGTGGCTGACCAGGTAGATCCCCTTCAGTTAGACAAAATTAAATCCTTTGGTAGTATCCCGTTGGAGCGTTCTTTCGATTTCGCTATGGAATTTATGAAGACAATTGAGGGTACCACTGTAGACCGGACCGTAGCAGATGAAATCGCTAAGCTCTCCGAGCAGGCAAGCAAAAAGCAAAACGAACTCAGTGTCGCAATCCAAGAACCAAACCCGTTCCAGCGCTTTTTGATGAACATCTTTACGTCTCTCAAAGATAAGCGTAACGATGACGCCAAAGTAATTGCTCTCAGTTGCTACAAGATTCTTTTGAAGCTTAAAGAAAATTGTAAAAACTGGGAAGAGATTTTGCAGGACAATTATAACATTATCTCTGATGCAATTAGGGATGTTGTTACCAACGGTTCTCTTATCGAAAGGTATCTGGTTGCTGGTCGAATTGCAGAAAAGCGAATCGAAGGCGAGCTGGAGCAAAAAAGAGAAGCATACGAACAAGGTGGGTTGATGGACAACAGCGAGCTTTACGAAGCTTCCAAAGAAGGTTTTTCTGCCTTCCAACTGTCCCTTCTCAACTTGGAAAAGTCGCGCGAATCATATCTTTTGCACCTCGGACAGTTGAGAATCCAGCGTGAAACTAACAAAAAGCTTCAACTGGCTATCAACTTCCAAGCGACAAACAGTATGACTACAGCCGCCCAACAAATTATGGCTTCTGTTTTGACTGCGCAAAACCGTGAGATTTTGGAAGGTCAACGTTCCATTACTTCTCTCAACGACGAACTCATTACAAAGGTAAGCGCTGGCCTCCTGCCCACAGAGCAAGAAGCTGAAAAGTTGTTGCTTAACAGCGTTTATTCTATCGAAATTGGCCTTGCAGCTGCAAAAACTGTAGTCCAGTGTTGTAACGCTATGGATGAGTTTGACGACAAACAGTCCGGCCATATTTCGGAAGAATTTAGCAAACTTCAGTCTTTGATCCAGGAACTTGCACCTATCGTAGGTGCCCTTCCCGAGGCCAAGCCCGAGGCCCTTCAGACTAAGACTTCTTCGAGCACAGATATGACATTCTAGTCCCAAAAAGAGCAAAGCAATATGCTTTGCTCTTTTTTCTTGCTCTTTTTGGTATTTTAGACAACATAACTATTGTTTTTCGACCGTTTCTGTGATATAATTTGTGCGATCTCTATATTAGTATAAAATTATATTTAATTTATAGGAGGAGTCAACATGCAAATATGTAGACAAGGGAACGGCCATTATTTAGATGGCCTAAATAATCAGGACTTCTTTTTTGAAGAAGGCAATCTCAAGATTATTACAGATGGCTGTAGCGACGGTCTGTTCTCTGAAGTAGGTACTCGGCTTTTTGCACAAGCTTTTTCGAGACTTGACACAAGACTAGACATTGACAAATTCGAGCAAAACGTTGAGAAAGCATTTGCTAAAGTATGTAATTTTGCAGGCACTAAATCCGGAAAGGATTTTGATACATTTATAATAAACAACATGCTTTTCACTATTATCGCATGCTTCGAGTTAGAAGATAAGTTTGTTGTAAAATTTATTGGGGATGGCTATATTATAACAGTTAACAAACATAATTTGTTAAGTTATATTAGGCTTTTTTATGGAAAAGCTCCCCCCTACTATTCATACAATAAACTTGAAACAGATAATTACCCTAGGCCGCTCAAGTTTAAAACTTTCGAATTTAGCAAACAAGATTTCATAAAGGTTGGCATTGCTTCCGATGGTCTCGCACCAATTGTGGATAAGCAGCTTAATCAACCTTTTGATGCATTTTTCCTAGGTACAAAAACAAACTATAAGCCGGAAGGTGTTATTAATTCTAACAGGTCCGTGTTCTATGATGATGTCACAATTCTATTTTAAGGAGATTATATATGTCATTTTTTGATATGTTGTTTGGTAAAAAGCCATCACCTTATGATATTCGTCCGTCTGATTCAGACTACGATTACTATTCAAAGCTGAAAGCATCGGGCAAGACAGCTGATGATATGTTGAAATCTGTAAACGGGGGTATGCCACCTCTTGTTATTCCTGATGCAAAAGAAAATACGCCACCTCCTGCATCACAGGATAATGTTCCTAAAAGCTTTAGTGAACCTCCTGTAGACGCTGAAGATATAGCTTATTCTTCTTGGACCCAAGATAACGACGAGGATGTTTCTAAGGCCAATCATCCGGTAAGTGGCAAACCCAATATACCGCCGAGACCTAAAGTTCCGAATGGACCGGATGTCCCACCTCTTACCCCTGTTAAAGGAAGTTTACCAAATGGGGCTAGATATGATGACGGATTTGGTTATAAGGGTAGACCTTCTGCCCCCACTTTTGGCACAAAGCCTTACTATTGGAAACCTGCTGTGCCTAAATTTCAACAAAAAGACGTTTTTGCCTTTCTTGTCGAAAACTCCACTGAAACTCTGAAACAAAAAGAAAATATCACTAATATAATTTCACAGGCAGTGGAAAATAAAAAAGACGCTATTTTCCTATTCGTTAAAGTTGGAAATGGGCAAACACCGTTTATCCCCATGGATTATACATCTGTAAAAGAGAAAAATATTATTTCCTCTCTTCTTACAGCTTCCGAGGAAAACGAAGCACCAAATCTTGCAAGCGCTCTTTTTTATCTTGTAAACAACTTAAACGTTTTCGCGGCAGATACTTTTTCCTTTGGCAAAGTAAAGTATAAACTCGGAAATTGCTCGGTTGTTTGTATTGGTACAGGCGCGTGTACCCAAAGCGAAGATTCAATCAAGATAATCTCTTCTTGCATTTCAAAACTGCAAAATATGTCTAAGCTTAAAGCTTTTAAATATTTTTGTATAAAAGATTCTGATGCTATAAGAGTATCTGCTTTGGGCTTCCCCGTCATAGGGCATATTATTTCAGACTTTTATGAGTAAGGAGGCTTAGTATGGCTTTTATAAGTTGGATAAAGAATCTCTTTGGTTCCGAAAGGCCCGTCGTTCAGCCTATACAAATAGTAAAAGACGACTCCTTAGACGACCCAGAGAAAATTGTGGAAGAAATTCAAAAGCTTGGTGAAGGTATCGCGAAATTTCAAGTAGAGAATGTTGTTCTTGAAAAACTAAATTATCTTGAAGAATACATTAAATCTTTCGCAACGACTTTTCCTAATGAGTATAAGCAGTTTTTGCAACTCATTACTACTCAAAGAAGAGAATATGAAGAGCAGTTAGAAAGCTATCTTAAGGGACTAGAAGGTAATATTACTTTCGCAATCGACCCCGAACGGGATAACTATTATATTACTGTACTTTCTCTAGAAGGTAAAATTAATCACTTCGTGGATTTTGTTGTATACTTTGAGATGCACAAGAAAAAATTTGTTACCCTATGTTCCCGTCTTAATGAATTCTACAATACAATTGTGAATTGTCATATAGATCGGCAAAAGGTACACAAACAATTTTTGAATGCATCTGAAAAAGCAAGAGAGCTAATTGCCGAAGTACAGCCTTTAACATTCTTTACAAAAGATTCTAGACGTCGCGAAGAGATTTTAAACTATGTCATTTACTGTGACTACATGCTCTTTAAAACAGCCTTAAGATACAACTTTTGTAGCAATTTAAGTGATTACAAGAACGGCACTTCAAAACTTAGCTCCTTCTTCGTAGAAGCAGATTACGACAAGTTGCTGTTTAAATTCTTAGTACAAGATTTAGAACAGGTGGAGAATTTCGTAATGTCTAAATTGCAAAATTATGAATGTTACGACTTTCTACTCCAATCTTGTGATAAATTAAAAACAAGTACTAGAGAATTTTTGCAATCAAATTTGGATTCTGCCTATTTTGACGGTCTCTTGAAGTTAGAAAACACTCTTGAAGAAGCAGCAAAAACTGTCGGTCAGGACTTTGTTGTTTTTCTGCCTAACATTTTTGGTACACCCAAAACTATTAGTACCACTAATGTAAACGAAATGGCCATAGCTGTGTTAAAGCTTATCCATAACAACATTGCTAATATTTTGCAAACCCTTATTAGTGGGTTTACCATTAATATCACGTGGGAAGAATTTTACTTCCTATGCAAAATTTTTGACCTTTACGATAGCGTTGTAAAGGTGGCAAGAAGCACTGTGTTTTCCTGTATTTCGGATAATTTTACAAGCTTGGATAATAAATATCCCGAGTATTCTGAAGAATATATTACGAAGTACAAAACTAAGCTTTTAAACTATAAGGGCGGTCAGAAGAAAAAGTATGTTTTGCTTTTTAGAGCAGGGCAAGTGGATAACGCAGTTGTTACGACAGAATTCATGAACCTGTATTTAGACTTTGTAGTTATCGACGACGCAATCTATCTTCACCATTCGTATTTCAATGGTTTTTCCAACCTTGAAACTATGTTTGCAAATCACATTACTATTTAAACTGGAGGAATAAGTGCTATGATGGATAATCACCTTTATTCGTTTTCTTCTGACGTTGTCAATATCTTCGTTATGATTTATGACTGTTCTGGCTCTATGAAAGACTACGTTAAAGCAATTGTTGAGGCAAACAAAGCTTTCTATGAAGACTTTTCTCGTTTTGAAGAAAAGGGTTCCGTAGCAATCGCAAAAGCTATGTTTGCCGAACATGTCAAAATGACAAGTTTTGGACCGGTTAAGGATTTTTCTACAAACTATTATGCTGATGGTGGAACTAGGTTATACAGAGCAGTTGTTGA
The DNA here is from genome assembly GCA_045652705.1 of Clostridia bacterium. GTDB lineage: Bacteria > Bacillota > Clostridia > TANB77 > CAG-465 > UMGS1649. The sequence goes on along the minus strand of JAZRUV010000008.1, from coordinate 35,877 downwards.
AGTGGGCGAAGAAACTATTGCATACTTCCAAGAAATCGAAAGTCGTCTTAACATCAGACCCAGAATCACATTTTTGGTGTTCTCCGACGGCCTTGATAATTGCAACTTCAAAAGTGAAATCGACGCTGCCAAGGATATGGTTGCTAAACTTAACAGTCTTGATGCAACTACCGTATTTGTTGCATTTGGTGAGGCTATTGCGGCAAAAGATGGTGAACTTTTGGGATTCTCTTGTATTAGAGATATCACCTCTGCAAAAGAGCTAGTTTCGTGTCTCGGAACAGAACTCTCTCAAAGCTGTGTTGAGCAGTCTCGAAGCGCTTTTTCTCTTAAGTCTAAGTTCTTCTCTAAGGCTGCGACTGATGCATCTGCTGAAGCTTCACCTGAAGCTAAAAAAGTTGTAGCAGATAGTTTCTTTAATATCTAATTAACATTACCGCTTAGGCGGAGCATGCCTCCGCCTAAGCCCTGGAGGTTTAGAGTATGTTTGAAAACTTTTCAGCCTCGTTAGCTCCTAAATCATTCAATTTAGAGAGATATTTGGCAAAAAGCAAACAGCTAACAAAAATAAACACGAGAGTTGCGAATGTAATCAGGCAAAAACTGCAGGATGAGTATTCGTATTCTAACCGTCCCGGTAATCTAGCTTCTGCTACAGCTTGTAATGGCACAATAGTCACTATAAACGACTCTTCACTTGCTAACATACTTTATGTTGCTGTCACAAGTGAGGATTTTAATGAGAAACTGAATACTGCTTATGCTCAAATCGAGTGTTTTAGCGATATGAAATTTTTCATTAACAAGAAGAAGCGCGAAGTTTCTTTTGTGTATTATAACTGTAGGCTAGATAGAAGCAGAGACTTCTTGAGTAAAGCTTATGATAATTTGCTTGAACTTATAGCTCTATTTTCAACAAGTGAGCATACTGTTCATGTAGATTATTATAACTTGTTCCGCACATTTTTATGGAGCACACATAAGACATCTTTCTTGACTTCCTTTTTCACTTCTATTATTGGTGATGAATATTTATTCTCGCCACATGAATTGAAAAGAATCATAGATCTGTTTTTGTCTTGTGATAAGCTTTCTTTCGAACTGCACACTCAATTACCCGGTATGTATCTGCGTTCTTTAGATGCGTTTTTTAACGGCTCTAATTGGCCACGTAATATTTGTATAAATATGCTTCGGTATATTTATGACAATAATTCGTTTAGTAGCTATGACGAGTTCTTTAGAGAACATGATACGAATAGTTCTCTCTCAGTTTTACAAAATGTTGAGCCCTTTGATTTTGTCTTTGACGAAAAGATTCTTGAGGGTAATTTAAAACTTGAGAGTAATTATGCTGAGATGACAACCTACACAGTAAAGAAGAGTTGGGATAGCGACAAACACATTGTAATTAAAATAAAAGACGTGCAGCATGCAGATGTATATTTAGATAATATATCTAACTGTGCCACTTCTGGTTTTATATACAGGTGGTGTGTTGTTCCAAACATTACAAAGGATGCCGTCTATCTCTTTTTTAGTGTGCCTAATGCCTTCTCTTTGGAAGATAAGGTTGCTACTGACACATGTGAAGCTATTACATCAACAATTCAGGCTCTTTCTAAAAGGCACTGGGATTTTTCCTTTAAGCCTAGCGCACCCGTCTTAAAGTGTTTTTATAACATTGATACCACACTTTATCTTGATCCTCTTTATATCCACCAATTGGATTTTGAGAACAAGGATACAGTTCTAGACTACAAGCTGATTATTTTAAGCATTATACAAAAGTACGCAAAATCTCGAAAAGTAAAAGTAGATAACATTTTCACTTATAGTTTTATGAAGATTTTGCCTCCTAATTTTGCTAAAAATGTTATTAGCTATCTTGAAAGCGGTACGCTTTTAGATGAAAACACAGATAACTGGGGTAATGTGTTGAGCTATGACAACCTTCACAATATACGTTTTTTACACAATCTTAAACAGATTGTTCCTGACTTAATCACATTTTTCCCAAATGTTCAGTCAGATGACAGAGTGCAAAAAATCATTTCCAAGAAATCTTTGCATCTTGAAAATGACTATATTAACTCCTCTGAATGTTTGCAGTATATCAGTGATATTGGTCTAGAGCTTACAGATGATACTCTTGCAAAAATATTTGCCAACACAGAAGACTTTTACTTGCATCCTTCCAAAGTGATTGTAAGTAGAGATTTATGTGTTGCAAATAGCTACCAAATTGTTGGCGTTGTTTGGAACAAGTTAAATCTTACCACTATAGGTAAGCTCATCCAAGATGGTAAAGTTGACACTGCAGTTTTTTATAAGTTGCTCTCTTCTTTGTTATCTATCCAACAAAATCACGGTTGGATAATTGATGAAAGCAATATATGCCAAATGTTAGTAGATCCGGATTACAATGTTTTCCTTAATAACAACTGGCTAAAGCATTCTCAATATAACGCAGGAATTAATCTTGAGACTCACTTTAAAAATCTGTTTAATGCGTTAAACTTCCATCGCGATACAAATATGCCATTTGAAGTTTTTTCGTATAGCGAACTTTACGATAATGGTCATAGGAGTACAGCAAATAACGTTTTGCTTTGCAAAGAGCATAATCTGTACTACATTGAAGGTTCTCTTTGCCCTGAATGTAGAAAGATTTTTTGTGTTACTAACCAATTCTCGTCACGCCAGATTTACGGTGACGATGAGTGGCATTTTCATGAAACAAATTACCGTAATTCACTTATTGGTAACCACTTTGGTTTAACACTGAATCCTAGGATTATTAAACAGTGTAAAATTGGTATTGAACATGGTTTGTTTAACCACTTCTTCTTTCAGCCCGATTCGTTAGCGCTTAAAGGCAACAAAGTTGTTGGCGTAGTGTACTTTGAGAAGGCAAGATTTAACTTTGAAAACATTTTGCCAATATCCTTATTTGAATCTAGGCAACGACTTCAAGTCATACTTGTTATGTACAAGAAGTTGCTTCCGCTCATCTTGAACGGTTCATGCATCACTGATGATAAGGATTTCTTTAGTTCTATTTGTATGCACAAAGATTATAAGGGTGAACTTATCATTTTCAAACTCCCCTTTATGAATTGTGAAGCTATTTTAGCTAAAGATAAAGATGCAATGCACAAAACATTATTGGCGTTTGGTGAATTCTTAGTGGGTTACATTATGTCTGATTCGATGCTAAATACTACCAGTACTGTAAAAGGTTCTGAGGTATATAATCTTATTCAAGACATCGAAAATTTGAAGTTCACTACCTCCATCTTGGAAGAGTGCATTTCTGCTTTTTGTAATGTACACAACATTCCATTTTCAAGCAAAAATACGCTCTGTCCTTTGTGTCTTGCTGACGGCATTAGTGTTGATGACATTATTGTTTTTCCAGCAAGTCATTTCGAACAGTTCCAAAAAGACAAGCCAGCTTTTGAAGGAGGAGAAGCGACACTCTACCCCTATAAGGGCGGAAAGATTGTAAAGTTATTTAAACCCGGTGTTGATTTAGTATTCAAGTCTAAAATACTTGGAAAGGCACTTCAAAAAAGAGCTCAGTTTAAGTCGTTTAACGATGAGCATTCTGATATTAAGTTTGTTACCATTGACGAGGTACAGTATGAGTCAAATGGAACTAGTATAAAACTCAAAGGATTTGTCCAACAGGATATTGATGGGTCTTTCAAAATTTCTTGTCTTAAAGATAAGGATTTTGTTGCAAGCAAAGGTTATACTAGAGCTGACATCGTAGATATTCTCATTAAAGTATGCATAGGCATCGAATTTCTCCATTCTATTGGTGGATATATCGGTGACCTCAATGGTGGTAATATCTTAATAAAAGGTAAGACTGTCTACTTTATCGATATGGACGGTATGAGTTTTGATAATGTCAAGAATTTCGTATTTACAGACATGTATATATACCCGCCATCAGCTGAAAACAAAAACATCACAAAGGCTGATGATTGGTATTCTCTTGCCATTCAAGCATTCTATTATTTCACCTATTCGCACCCGTTTAGAGGCATTTCTAGCTCTAAATTTGTGCCCTCTGATGAAATAACAAGAATGAAACTCAGAAAATCTGTACTAGGAAATCATGGTATTAAAGTTCCTAACATTAGTATTGGTTGGGACTTCATGCCAAGACAACTTGTTCAGTTTTTTAAGAGTACTTTTGAAGGCAAAAAGCGTGAAAGTATGCGAGCTATCCTTGAACAATTCAAAACCTCACTGGATACCCCTAACCCTAGCAACGCAATGAAATTTACAGAAGTTAAGCGTTTATCTCCTTGTCGTTTTGCCCTAAGTTATCACACTTATATTGATACTTCTGGCTACCTCTTATGGTGCGAACGCAAATTGTTGAGATTTTCCTCTGGTACAATTTCTTGCAAAATAACAGGCAACTACATCATTCTCACCACGCCTAATAACTCCGTTGTTTTAAATGATACTACTGGTAAATTCAATATCTATAGTGCTCTTTCAAAAGAAGATGTTGTATATGCATCAAATAATAATCTATACTACATTTCTTCTTCGGATAATAATGTGCACGTAAAACAAATCGGTAGCAGGTCACAACAGGAATCTGACGGAATTGTTGTTAACTCATCGACTCTGTCACCTTTCGATTTCTTAGTAACAGATGAGCGTAAGTTTATCTTCTTGGTAAAGGATAGATTCTTTGTTCACATTTATTGTAACTTGGAACAGTTGACCTCAGTTGATACCATAGGCTTAGGTGAAAATATGCAATCACGTCTGTTTTATGATAGTGAGTCTGGTAACTATTTAGTACTCCTTTCTGGCTGTCATCAAACAAAAGGTGTTTTGATTTCAAGTGATGGTTCACATTCAGTATTCAACTTGAAAGAAGAGATTTCTAACACTAGTTGCTTCTACAAGAATACGCTGTACTATATGATTGGCGATACTATTTACTTCTATAACGTAATAGATGGTACTAAGAAAGAGTTTACATCTCAGTTTGCAGCCCAAGGCTGTTTAATTGAACGTAAAGCAAATAGGTTCGTCATCTGCAGCAAAGACAAGGCGTATATGTACATCAAGTCTTGATTCATCAAGGGTTTTGTGATATAATATTTATCAGCACAACTCAAAAACCAAATAAAATTTTAGGAGGAATAAATTATGGGTAAATTTTTTGAGGATTTGGGCAAAAAGGCTGAAAGTCTTTTCTCTAAGGCTCAGACAGCAGTGGAAAATGGTTGTGAACGGTTTCAGCTGAGTCAGGATATCCAGGCTCAGAAGCTTGCAGTCAATGATCTGTTTGCTGAACTCGGTCGCTTGACTTATCACGGCAACGCAGAACTGGCAGGCGTACGCCCCAAGCCGGAGATCACGGCAGATATCGCCGCGGCGGCAGCTAAGCTTGCTGCTTTGGAAGAACAGTATGAAGAGATTACTGCTCCCCAAGAGGAACCGGATATTGATCTGCAGCCAGAAGCAGAGGAACAAGTTCCTACAGCAAACTGCTTCTGTCACAAGTGCGGCACCCCCCAGCCTAAGGAAAATGATTTCTGTCACAAGTGTGGCACAAAACTGAATAAGTAATCCCTATAAAGACGGTTAGCAAATGCTAACCGTCTTTCATTTTGTTTGTATAGCAAATTTAAAAATTTAGCATACAATACCTTAGAGGTGATTTTTATGCCGAATTTTAAAATTGGAGATATTGTAGCAAGAAAATCATATAACTATGATGTTTTATTTAAAATACAACGATTAAATGGTGATATGGCAGACCTTGTTGGAATTACTGTCAGAATACTTGCCGACGCCCCTATATATGATCTTAGACTTATAACGGATAATGAAGCTAAACGTATGCTTAGTGATATAGAAAAAAACTCTAGAACAAGACTCTCTCGTTCATATTCGGGAGTTACAAATAGATTTAATATTAGAAATAGTTATTATACGAGTAGAGATAATCCTTCTTATATGTATTCTAAAGATGAAATTTTGAAAAAACCCGGAGTAGTATTACATATTGATGGCGACCCAGAATATGCATTAAAGTGTAAGGATATGTATAAGAAAATGGGAATCGTAGCTCATGTATATAACATTAAAGAACAAGAACAGCCTAAGCATATTTATAGTCTTCTAACGAGAATTAGGCCAAATATATTAGTTCTTACTGGCCACGATGCATTTATCCGAAAAAAAAGTGATATATATAATATAGATAATTACAAAAACTCTAGGTATTTTATAGAAAGCGTACTAGAAGCTAGACGATACGAACATTCTTTAGACAACCTTGTAATATTTGCTGGTGCTTGTCAGTCATATTATGAGGCTATTATAAGTGCAGGAGCTAATTTTGCAAGTGCCCCTAAACGAGTTTTAATAGATATGCTTGACCCTATAATAGTAGCGCAAACAGTTGCATACACTCCAGTAGATAAGTTTGCACCTTTAGCTAGTATAATTTCAAATACTCGTGAAGGTTTAAAAGGTATTGGTGGTGTACAAACTAGAGGTCAGTATAGAGAAGGAATGCCGGGAATATAGCAAATTTATTTTGCTATTTTTCTATTTTTTGGAATATTTTGGGTGCTTGACACATATGATATAATATGTATGCTTTTTGACGTCAACCAAAAATAATAATTTATAATGGAGGAAAAAGAAATGTTATTCGTAACTTTGAGGGAACGGATAGTAGAAAGATGTCTTGACCCCGCATCACCCAATTTTAAGAAAATAGTCAAAATGAAAGCACGCCATATCGAAGGATTTATGTCATACTCTTTGGATATCATCCCTAGAATAGGCGAAACCGTTTGCATTGATAGCGAACATTCCTATGATGTCGTCTCTGTCGTGCACACCAAACGCTACTGTGCCGGTATTTGGCACCCCGAAGTAATCGTTGAAGTTGTACCCCATGCTAACAAGCATTCTTATGATGCTGGAAACTACTTCGTCGAAGAAGAATGGCCTCTCATTTCCAACCTCGAATTGGAAGAATAATATGAGCTACCATGCTGCAATACACCTTAATCTAATGATTAAGGTGTATTTTTTTGTTAAGTTGACATAAATTTAATTTTATGGTATAATTTAATTGTTGAACACACTTAAAATCTTTTTAACTATAAAGGAGTATTTACTATGAAACTTTGTTTTATGTTCATTAACCGGGATGATTGCAAAAAAGTCGAACGGTTCCTGGCAAACCAATTCAAGGTAGAGCGCGACAATTATCTTGGATACGACACATTATACGTCCCTAAGAAAGACTATGAACAGGCTGTTACTTACGGCATTCATTTTATCAACACAAATAACATTCGGACAGCGTGGTGGATCACCAACGATAATGAAAGAATGACCGTTGATAGCATCCCCCTACTCTTTGCAGAAATTCCTCCAGCTTTTAAGAATAACAAATTCTTAAAAAAAGTTGCCAAAACTCTATGCAATATATATGCTAAAAACTTCGGAAAGCGGCTTGGCGAAACCATATTTGTGCACTACACCCCCTGCTACAACGTCGAGTTTAGAATCGCCCGTAATGACGAAGCTCTAGAAAACCATAAATTCTACACAGAAGAGATTACAAAGTACTGTTTGGCTCATTACCACATCTTCAACTACATTCTTGTGTGTGATGCATATAGTAGAGATTTGACTATCATCAACCGGAACCATTCTGTTGAATGGCCCACAAAACGACCTCATTAATTTGAGGTCGTTTCTTTTATATTTATTTTATACTATCTTCCAGTTTTGCTATAAGCTCAGTATATTTCTTAACTTTTTCTTTTTCTGCTTCAATTAATTCTGCAGGTGCTTTAGATACAAATTTTTCATTTGCAAGCATACCTTGTGCTCTTTTTAGTTCGCCTTGCGCTTTAGCTATTTCAGCTTTAACTTTAGCAATTTGCTCCTCTTTGTTTACTCCAACAGATAAGTCAACTACTAGATCTATGTTTTGCGTATGTATATGTTCTCCTTCAAGCCCGGTAGTTTTTGCTATAGTTAATTCGTCAACAGATAGCAACTTTTTAAGCATTTCTACAGATTTTTCAATATTCTCTAAATAGTTTTCGCTATATATAGTCATATTTATCTTTTTAGAGTTTGTAAGCCCAGCATTTGCACGAGCATTTCTAACTTCACGTATTACATCAATTAATTCTTGTTCAAACTTTTCATCTTGTTCAAAGTTATATTTAGCTTCAGGGTATTTAGCGATTATTAACGCTTCATCTCCTGTCTCTAAATTAGAATATATCTCTTCTGTTATATATGGCATATATGGATGTATTAATTTTAATATATTAACTAACACATATTTTAATGTAGCAACCGCCGCTTCGTATCCTTCACTTGTTTCGTTATATAATCTTGGTTTAACCATTTCTATATATAAATCACAGAAGTCTGACCAAGCAAAATCATATATTGTATTTAATGCAACACCTATTTCATATTTTTCAATATTTTCTCTAACACTTGTTATTGTTTGAGATAGTTTGCTTAAAATCCATTTGTCTTCTGGATAAAGTTTAGTTTCATCTATCTCTACGTTTGGCATTTTCTCAATATATGTTAGACTGAATCTTGAAGCATTCCAAAGTTTATTTGCAAAGTTACGTCCTGCTTCAACCTTTTCCGGTATATAACGAATATCATTACCTGGCGCTATGTTTTGTATTAATGAAAACCTTAATGCATCTGTTCCGTATTCTTTCATAACTTCAAGTGGGTCAATTCCGTTACCTAAGCTCTTAGACATTTTTCTTCCCTGAGCATCCCTAACAAGTCCATGAATAAATACATCTTTAAATGGTACTTCACCTGTATGCTCTATAGCGCTAAATATCATTTTAGATACCCAGAATGTTATAATATCATAACCAGTAACAAGGGTTGTTGTAGGATAGAAATATTCTAAATCTTCTGTTTTATCCGGCCAACCTAGTGTACTAAATGGCCATAGCGCTGAGCTAAACCAAGTATCTAAACAGTCTTCATCTTGAACAAGGTTTCCACCACAACTGCACTGAACAGGATGTCCCATTTGTACTATAGTTTTTCCACACTTTTCACAGTAATATGCTGGGATTCTGTGGCCCCACCATAGTTGTCTTGAAATACACCAGTCACGAATGTTTTCCATCCAATTCATATATATTTTTTCAAATCTCTCTGGTATAAATCTTGTTTCCTTATTCTTAACCGCTTCAATTGCAGGACGAGCAAGCTCTTCCATTTTTACAAACCATTGTTTTGAAGCATATGGTTCTACTATTGTTTTACATCTATAGCATTTACCAACGTTGTGTTCATAATCTTCCGTTTTAACTAAAGCCCCAATTTCTTCAAGTTCTTTAACTATTTCTACTCTAGCCTCTTCACGAGTCATACCTGTATATTTACCATAACCTTCAGCAATAGTTCCATCTTCATTTATTACAGAAATAACTTCTAGATTATGTCTTAGTCCCAATTCATAGTCATTAGGGTCGTGAGCTGGAGTAATCTTAACCGCACCTGTTCCAAAATCTTTCTCAACATATGTATCTGCAACAACTGGTATTGCCTTATTTATTATTGGAAGAATAACATTCTTACCAACAATTGCTTCATATCTCTCATCTTCAGGATGTACTGCAACAGCTGTATCACCTAACATTGTTTCAGGTCTTGTAGTTGCAACTACAACATAATCGTTAGTTCCTTCTACTTGGTATCTAATATGCCATAAATGGGATTTATCTGCTTCATATTCAACTTCATTATCTGAAATTGATGTTTTACAGCAAGTACACCAGTTAACTATTCTCTTACCTTGGTATATAAGGCCTTTTTCATATAATTTAACGAATACATATTCAACAGCTCTTGTTAGTCCTTCATCCATTGTGAAACGCTCACGCGACCAATCACAAGAACAACCTAATTTTCTAAGTTGAGTTGTAATTCTTCCACCATAAAGTTCTTTCCAAGCCCAAGCTTCTTTAAGGAACCCTTCTCTACCTAATTCTTCTTTAGTCTTACCTTCTTTTGCTAGTTTTTCAACAACTTTAACTTCTGTTGCTATACTTGCGTGGTCTGTTCCTGGTACCCATAACGTTGGAACACCTTTCATTCTGTTATATCTTATTAATACGTCTTGTATCGTATCATCTAATGCGTGTCCCATATGTAGTTGTCCTGTTACATTTGGTGGTGGGATAACTATTGTATATGGTTTTACATTCTTATCTATTTGTGGTTTAAAATACCCTTTACTTTCCCAATTTTCATATATTCTTTCTTCTATTTCTCCTGGGTTATATCTAGTTCCTAAATTCATTTTATTTACTCCTTTACCTAATTAAATTAATAATTTACAAAATATATTACTACAAGCGAAATGACAGAGACGACAAAACCACTAGTAGTCAAAAATTTATTACTAGTTTTATCCTTTAATATGTCTCTTTTCCAAAATATACAAAAAACACCAACACATAAAAATATTAGTGCTAATATATTTATTATACTTTCACTCATTATTTCACCCTAAAAACTAAAATATTACATATATAATATTACCACAAATGTGTGAAAAGTCAAGAAAATATGTAAATTCCACCCCCTAAACAAACAACAAACAAAATAGTATATACTACTTTGTTTGTCATATTATTTTTACATTTTTATTCTTCATCTAATATTTTAAGTTGTGCTTCAAGCATAGATTTAACTTTAATTTTATATATTTGCATCTCTTTTTTTATTTCTTCTAAATCATATTCTTTTCTCTTAACTTCTAAGTCTAGTTCAGATAATCTGTTTTTGTATTCTTTTTCTTTTCTTTCTCTAATTTCCTGAGCCTCATCTAATGCTCTTGCTTTTATTTGTTCTGCTTCGTCTCTTGCGTTATTAATACTTTGTTCAATTCCTTGTTCCAATGATTTATAATATTTAACTGATTCTTGAAGGTTCTCACATTTATCTTTTAATTCTGTTACCTCTTTAAATACAGCCTCATAATCCACTATTAACTTTTCTAAAAAATCTTCAACATCATTAATGTCATATCCTCCGATTTTAGTTTTTTTAAAAACCTTATTTTCAACATCTACTGGTGTTAACATTAAAATACCCCCTTTATTTAATATTTAATCAAGAAAAAGGCGATAAGCAATACTTGCCTACCACCCTACCTATACTATTTCATCCAAGAAAATGAAAGTTTACTTCTGTATTGTGCCTTTTCTATATCATTTTGTATTTCTACACTTTTTGGTGTTATTAAATATATAAGTGTAGAAATTTTTTGAATGCTTCCATCTACAACATAAGTTGCTCCACTCAAGAAATCTATTATTCTTCTTTGATCTTCTTTAGTTACTGTTTCTAAATTAACTATTACAGATCTTCTTTCTTTTAAGTGTTCACTTATTTCTTTAACATCATCAAAACATTGTGGCTCTGTAATAACCATTTTTGAAGATGTAACTACAGGCGATGCACCTGTCATTGGCAATACTTTTGCTGTTCTAGAAACTCTTTCTTCTGTATCTCTTTCACGTCTTGCAAAATATCCATTTCTAGCTGGCCTTTCATATGTTTCTTCTACTTCATCCACTATTTCTTCCTCATCATATTCGTCTACTTCATTAAGCCCTAACATTCCCATAAATTTACTTATCATAGCTGCACTCATCTTTATATAACCCCTCTCATCTTACTATATCGATATAATACTATATATAAATTTAAATTGCAAGGACTTTTTTGAAGTTTTTTAGAATTATATGTGATTTTTTTGTCGAAATAAGTGGCAATGTTAAATATATACATTACCACTTACTACTTAGTAATTTTTATTTGTTACAATAGAAAATTATTTTTTTATATAGAGAGCTACCCTAAAGCCAAGTGTAGAACTATAATAATTTGTATAACTTCCACTATAACTTTGGGCTACCGGCCTTGCTCCACCAGTATTGTTAGCATACCCGCCTCTCCATGGCCTATTATTTGTTGAGTTTCCTTCCATTGTGTATTCAAAAATATTCCCTGCCATATCATAAATATTATTTACTTTTGCTGCTTTTAATGCACCTGTGGTAAGAAGCCAAGCTGTTTCTGAATCCTTAACAGTTGTAGATGATACCTCATGGTATGACTCCGGTACAGAATTAGCATAAACAGTATATTTTGCACCCGAATTCAAATCATCATATGCAATTTGGTGTGAAATATAATTACCGTAACTATTACTTTCTGTCACACTTTCTACAGCTTTAGTATCTAACCACCACTGTAATATTGCATCCCACTGTACAGAATAAGTTAATGTAGATACAACTCCATAATTTGTATTGTTACTAGGGTAGAAACTTCTCGCTACTTGAACTGCTCCACCCGTATCTTCATTCATCTTATTATTTTTGGTCCATGGTATATATGTATATGGTATTTTTCCCATAGTTGAATATACATTTGTCTCTAATGTACCTACAGTATTAAGTGTCCTTTGATTATCTATTCCAGCCTCGTATCTTGCAATATAAAAACCTTCATACTCTTTTACGCTAGCATACATATCTAGTACTTCAGAAAGTGTTGTATTCGTTATATAATTCAAATCCTGTGTTGTTTTTGGCATATTGCTTGAGTCTAATTCCACTTCCCAATATTCAGTACCTAAAGTATTAGATATTGTTTGTTTTAACCCAAAATTATTTCTTTTGAATTTGGTATTGAACTCTTCACTTTTAATAGGGATCCATACATATTGATTTCTATTTCTTCTTGCAGATTCTACGTTTACATCAGTTACCGCTTCCGTACCTTCATATATTACCAAGCCTCCTACCTTCGTGTTTTCCCCTATAGCCTGAGATGCAACAAATCCTTTTGGTATTGGCACGCCATCTACTATTGCTTTTACGTTTCCTGCCCATTTTTCTGGTACATCATTTTCGATATTAATACTTTCTGTCTGTATACCATAATATGTTGTTCCTCTATACTCTACACCTTTTAAATAATATACATTGTTTGTATTTTCAGCAACAACAAAAACATCCATATCTTCTACTGTACCTTTGCCAATATTTACGCTTTCCGTTCTAAGTTTTGTCATGTCTATTACAAAAAGGTTATTAGTGCTATCATTGTTTTTATTAAGTTCTGCTATAAGAGCGGATGGCAATCCTTCTTTTGCTATAATTTCTAACGTTGTAGGCAGCTCATTATTGTCTATTACATATTTATTTACATCATTCGATACTCTTTCCACTTTACTTGAGAATTCTTCATAAGCGGCCGTTTGTATAGTTCTTGTTCCTACTACTGTTGCTGTTGTCACCAAAACAAACATTAGCACTACCGTTACAACCAATATACTTACTGTTATACCTTTTTTCATGTTTCCTCCTCTATTTTTTAGACTCGACTATTATTCTATCGTAAAGTTCCAACTCATAATCGCTTATTAAGCCTACCTCTTTTAATTGTTCATCTGTATAATTCTTAACAACCACATAGTTCTCATTTTTTACTTTTACTATAATTGGAATAGTTTGATATTCCGTTCCTCTTATAACTCTTACATATTGTGCATCAAAGTTATCATAAGAATTCACCGCTTTTGTTGGTATTACTAATCCAGTTGCATAGTCCCAAACTACTTCAATCTCAACTTCTCTTAAATCTACAATATGTTCTATCCCATTAGTTAGTTTAAAATATACCTCTATTCCGTCCTCTACTTTATTTACTTTTTCCAACCTTGCTAAAAACTCATAACCATCTTGTTCTATCAGTCTTAATCTGTAATTATATCCTTCCGCAATATATTGCTCATTATCTAAACTTGCTTTGATTACAATATATGCTTCATAATTATTCACAATCTTTATTTTTGTATTATCTGCATTTTTACTATTGTTTATTGCATCTTTTATCTCAGTATAATCTAAGTTCTGTATATTTTTACTACTTAGTGTTTCTTCTAAACCATCTACAGTATAACATACTATACCTGGCATTGGAGCAAGTATATTATCGTTAGATTTTCTACCTTGTGCTTCATACTCGTTACGTTTTTTTATAAGTTTTCTTATCTCCGCACCATCTGGGCTAAGCTCTCCAATTATATTAGCCCTTTTATTTATATTGCTATTAATCTTTTGCTTGTATTCTTGCATTTTATTATATGTTGTTTCGCCTACGCTCTCTTTCACAAGATTATATATCGTGCCTTCTATAGCATCAACTTCACTAGAATATACCGTTGGCAAATCTTTCATACGTTCAAGTATCTCTTTATCCATATCTGCTAGATTTTGTTCATAATTTTTATATTCGTCTCCCTTATATGTTGCTATAATATCTTTTTTAGAAACCCTTGACCCCTCAGCTATAACTGGAATTAACACTTTATTTTGATCTTTTGTAATAACCTTTTCATCTTTAACTATATATCCTGTTGTAATTTCAGTATGCTCAAGCGTACCTGTTTGTACTAAATACTGTTTTGTATTTTCTTTTATAGATAGTATAAGCAATATAATTACAGCTAGTATACATATACTACCTATAACTACATAATATTTATTTATATTATTGTTGGCATTTACTTTTTTCATTATACTCCTTCAAAACACTTTCTATTATTTCTTCTTTTGATTTTGTTCCATCTACAATAAATTTATCTTGTAATTTTTTAAACCAAGTAATTTGTCTTTTAGCATAGTTTCTTGTTTTTTGTTTTAAGAGTTCTGCACACTCTTCTAGCGTTTTCGTTCCTTCAATATATTCAAAAAACTCTTTATACCCAATAGCTTGACATGCAGTTATGCTTTTATCTTGCATATTATATAACATTTTTGCTTCTTCTAGCACACCTTGCTTTACCATTTGGTCTACTCTTATATTTATTCTATCATATAACAAGTTTCGCTGCATATCAATATATATTACTAAGAAATTATATTTAGATTCATTTTTTTGCCACAAATCGTTTCTACTGTCTATATCACTTTTATTTATTCCTAAAAGATTAAGCTTTATTGAGCGTATTATTCTTTTATCATTGCCTTTATCTATTTTATCTGCCGCTTTTTTGTCCATTTCTTTTAGCAAGTCATATAACTCGTCTGATGTTTTTCCTTGTATAAGTGTGTTTAGTTTCTCATCTATTTTCTTTTCAGACTCCTCATCAATTTGCTCGAACCTCATATTATTGACTACAGCATTTATATATAATCCCGTTCCACCTACAATTATTGGCACTTTACCAAGAGCAAATATCTCTTCTATCTTTTGATAACACATATCTTTATATTCACTTACACTAAACTTGTCCGATATGTCTACTATGTCTATTAGTTCGTGCTTTATACCTTGTGATTCTTCAAGTGTCACTTTAGCTGTTCCAACATCTAATCCTTTGTATATTTGCATTGAATCTGCAGATATAACTACACCATTTAATTTTTTTGCAAGTTCAATTCCCAAGCCACTCTTACCTGAAGCTGTTGGACCTGCAACAACGATTACTGTTTGTTTCATAACTCATTCCTTTTTTTATTATTTTCTAGCGAATCTTCTTTCTATTTCATATTTACTAATCTCATAAGCCGTAGGTCTACCATGCGGACAAGTAAATGGTCTATCTAATTTTACCATTTGATCAATTAGTGCTATATGTTCCTCTTTAGTCAACCTCATATTCGCTTTTACTGCCGCTTTACAAGCAAGCGTATATACAAAGCGAGTTTCTTTTTCTTCCTTTGTTGTCTTTGTATCATTTGTTAAACTGTCTAGTGTATCCTTAAACATCTCTGCGTAATCTATATCGTAACCAATGTTTGGAACACCAGATATTTTTATCATATTATCTCCAAACTCTTCTAAAACAAATCCTGTTTGTTCAAATAATTCTATATTTCTTAAAACTCTTTCTTTTTCATTGTTCTTAAGTTCTACTAACGTAGGTATAAGAAGCATCTGAGTTTCTTTATTTTTCGAATAATACATATCCTTTATTTGTTCATACAACAATCTTTCGTGAGCCGCATGCTGATCTATAATGTACATTTTATCTTGTATTTCTATTAGTATATATGTATCAAAGATAGCGCCTACATATTTATATTTTATTTTTGTTTCATATTCGTTTTTAGTATCTTCACTAACCACGTCTTTTATTTCTAGTGTAGCTTCTTGTTCTTTATAGTATATCGGTTTAAACTCTTGTTTTATGATTTCTACTTTTGGTGTTATTGGGGCCGCTTGATAATCTGCTATCTTAGCCTCAGGCTTGTTTGCCACTTCTACAAATTCACTTTCGATTGTTTTTGTATTCTCTTTTTCCACTTGTTCCACTGTGTTAGATGATTGAGTTTTATTTGCAGATACAATATATTCTTGTTCTACCTCATCATCTATTTCTTTTTCTATAACTGCGAATGGGCTTGTACTTTTGTGGTATTCTAAAAGCGCATTTACTACCCCGTGATAAATTACTTCGAACACTTTAGATTCGCTTGCAAATTTAACTTCAAGCTTTGCCGGATGAACATTAACATCCACTTCGCTTGGAGAAATTTCTAAATTTAATACTGCAAATGGAAATTTGCCAATATTTAAGTTTTGGTCAAACGCTTTCTCTATTGCCGTAGTCATTGTTTTATCTTTTACATATCTATTGTTTATATATGTAAATTCGTGAGACCTGGTTGAACGTGATGCTTTTGGTGTGCCAACTACACCTGTTATTTTTAAGTTTTCTATAGAATATTCAACCGGTATCAATTCACGTGCAACATCTTTTCCAAACACATTATATATTGCTGTTTTCATATCTGCATTACCGGTTGTTTGTATTATACATTTATTGTTATTTACATATTTAAATGATATTTCTGGATGTATTATTGCAAGACGAGTTACAATATCTTCTATATACCCAGCTTCAGTATAATCTTTTTTAAGGAACTTATATCTTGCAGGAACATTGAAAAATACGTTTTCAACTGTTATTGTAGTTCCTTTATTAAAAGCAATTTCTTCTACACTTAAAGTTTTTCCACCCTCTATAACTATCTTTGTTCCAGTAGGTTCATCAAAAGTCTTTGTTTCTAAAGTTACCTTTGCAATACTTGCTATAGATGCCAAAGCTTCTCCTCTAAACCCCATAGATGTTATATTTAAAATATCTGATTCGCGTCTTATTTTACTTGTGGCATGTCTTTCGAAAGCAAGTTCAACATCGTCTGATGCTATTCCTTTGCCATTATCTGATAGCTTTAAATATGTTATTCCACCATTTTTTATTTCTAAAGATATATGTGTTGCTCCTGCATCTATAGAGTTTTCTATAAGCTCTTTTACTATAGAAGCTGGTCTATCTACAACTTCACCCGCCGCAATTTTATTTATTGTATTTTCATCTAATATTGCAATACTTCCCATATTACTCTCCCATTAAATCTGATATTACTTTTTCGACTTCATTAGTACACACTTCAATATATTTATCTATACTTTCTTTTGTCATAAATGTATTATTTGTTAAATCTACGTTTATTGAATACCTTGTATTATCTATTATTAATTCCTTATGTTGTTCATTTTCTGCTATATTCTCAAGACTCGAAAGTAATTTTTGTATATTTACTCCACATCTATTTACTACATAACTGCTACTATTACTATAGTCTGAATACATTGTCTCTCTATATTCATCATCAGTATGTATACTATTATCTTTTAAATACTGTATTTTATTATTCCCTAAATCTATAGCATAACTTGGTATAAAATCATTAAACCATATATGGTCTTCTACTAAATGTGCTATATATCCCAAACGTATTTCCTTATCTTCAATTTCTAATTCTTTTATTGCTTTTTGTATGTCCGGCAATTCTCTTATATCTCCATTAGCTATTACTTTGTTTATATAATGTGTACTATCTCTATCTCCCGTTATCTTTTTTATATTATCTGGCAAAACACTACCATAAACAAATTTATCTGTTAAATTTAATCTTTTTTTACTATATCTGATATACACATATGCATTATGTATGAACTCATAATTTCAAACCCCTTCTATACAGCTATATTATATCTATTTTTTCTCTATTTTTCAACATGTACAAACAAAAACTCAGCAAGATTTGACCTTGCTGAGTTTTTCTTTTCACTATATTACTATAATTTACTTAGAATAGAATTCTGTATAATTTCTGAGTATACACTATAATATTTAGTTTTTCCAACTGTTTTATACGCTCTTACCTTAAAGCTATATTCTCCATCTGCTAAGCTTTTTACAGTATAATTTACCGTGCTATTTTTAGTTATTGTTGTTAATTTTTCATATGCCCCATCATCTTTTGCCATATATAGCTCATATCCTGTTGCACTTGACACTTTACCCCATACAACTTTTATATTTTTATTTGTTGTTGTAGCTGAAGTAATTTTTGGTGCAGGTGGGTTTATTTTAAATGTTAATGTTTTACTTCCATTATAATTGCCCTTACCTGTTATTGTTACACTCGCTATTCCTATTTCTGTATTATTTTTGTATGTTAATGTATAATCTGTGTCCTTCTCCAAAGTCATTTCATTATATGTTAATGTTAGACTTTGATAAATTTTCTTACCTGTATATACTTTACTTGCTAAACCTTCTACTGTAGCCGAAGATATACTTCTTTTATTTATACTAAATGTTATCTTCTTAGTTCCAGCAAAGTTTCCTTTTCCTGTTACAGTTATTGTTGCTGTTCCTGCTTTAATATTGTTTGAATATGCTACTGTGTAATCTGTATCTTTTTCTAGTGTTATTTTTCCATATTTTACTGTTATACCTGGTGTTATAGCTTTTCCTGTATATGTATAGTTAGATACTTTATTATATATTAGGTTAGATATACTTCTTCTTGCTATTTTGTATGTTAATGTCTTTTCTCCATAGAAGTTTCCTATACCTGTTATGGTTACACTTGCTGTTCCTGCATTTATATTGTTTTCATATGTTAGTGTATAATGTGTTCCATTTTTTAAAGTATTTCCTGCATATGTTAGTTTTAAGCTTTGTGTTAGCTTTGAGCCTGTATATGTCTTTTCTTCAAGGCCTTTTATTGTTACAGTTGCTATATCTCTTTTTGTTATTTCAAATGTTAATGTTTTTGTTCCTGTATAGTTTCCTATACCTGTTACTGTTATTTTTCCTGTTCCTACATTTACATTGTTGCTATATGCTACTTTATAATCTGTGTTTTTCTTTAATGTTTTAGAACCATATTTTACTGTTACACTTGGTTCTCTTTTATTTCCTGTGTAGATCAATGATTTAGAAGCTGTTACGTCCAAGTCATTTATGTTTCTATCCCATATTTTAAATTTTAATGTTTTGCTTCCATTAAAGTTACCTTTACCCGTTATTGTTACACTTGCTGTTCCTGCATTTATATTACTCTTGTAAGATAATGTATAATCTGTTCCATTTTTTAGCGTAATACCATTATATGTTAACGTTAGGCTTTGGTATTGTTTTGAACCTGTATATGTTTTAGATTTTAATCCAACAATTGTAGCTGAAGATATACTTCTATCCTTTATGGCAAATGTTATTTTCTTTGTTCCAGCAAAGTTACCCTTTCCAGTTACAGTTATTGTTGCTGTTCCGCTATTTACATTTTTGCTATATGATATAGTATAATCTGTATCTTTTACAAGAACTTTTTTACCATATTTTACTGTAACACCAGGTGTTATAGCCTTTCCTGTATATGTATAACTAGATACTTTACTATATGTTAGTTTAGATATACTTCTTCTTGCTATTTTAAACGTTACCGTTTTTGTTCCAGCATAACTACCTTTTCCTGTTATTGTTATTTTTGCTGTTCCTGCATTCACATTGTTTGAATAAGATATTGTGTAGTCTTTTCCATTTTTTAATTTTGTACTACCATATTTTACTGTCAAGCTTTGTGTTTGCTTTGAGCCTGTGTATGTTTTTTCCTTCACACCAGACACTTTTGCTGAAGCAATATTCTTTAGTATTTTGAAAGATATTTCTTTTGTTCCCTCATAATTTCCTATTCCTTCAACTTTTACTTTTGCTGTTCCAATTTTGGTATTGTTTGTATATGTTAGAGTATAATCTGTTCCTTCTACTAAAGTAACATCTCCGTTTTTCAGTGTTAGTTTAGGGGCGATTTTGCTACCTGTATATGCTTGGTTTTCTATGTATGAATAAGCTATTTGTGACATTTTACACTTTTCTATATTGAAACTTCCTTCATATGTTCCAGTATATTCGTTTATTCCCGTTACTACAAATGTAGCTTTACCAACATTTATATTATCTTTATATGTAATTACATAATCTTTTCCTTCAATAAGATTGCCTATAGTAGTCAAATGTACTTTTACTTCTTTAGACGTATATTTAGAATTCCAACTCCAACCTCTGTTAAATTTTGCTATATCATATAACATATATGAATCTTTTATTATGCTACCAGTATAGTTTCCTATAAAACTTATTCTTACCTTTGCATCATGCCCGACAGCACTTATCGTCACATTATAATCCTGATCTTTTACCAATAATTTATCTTGGAATTTTATTTCTATATTAGGTGATTGGTCTTGAACTATTTTTTCTATATCTGATACTTCTACCATATTTTCTTTCAATTCTAATGGTTTTAAAATATAATCTACATTTTTATAACCAGTGTATATTCCACATCCTACTATTTCTAAATTATATATTTCACCTACATTTAAATTTTGCTTTTTGTAGTTTAGTGTATAATCTTTTCCTTGTTCTAAAACTTCTCCTTTATATTTTGCAACTATTTGTAATTCTATTTCATCTGAATATATAGGGTCTAACCCACTTTCTATTTCAATATTTCCTATTTCCCTATGATTAATATAAAATATTTTTTCTACTGCACCTTTATAATTTCCTTTTCCAATTAATTCTACCTTTGCTTCTCCTATATTTACATTATTTAAATATTTTACACTGTAATCTTTTCCTTCTTGTAACAAATAACCATCATCTTTAATTTCTACTTTTGGAGTATGTGATGTCCCAGTATATTCATAACTTTGCTCTTTCAATATTATATCTAAATTATTTATATCTATTTTAAAATTCTCTACTATTACTTTTATTTCTTTTGATTGTTTGCTATCATTCGTTTTTACTGTTATTGTCACTTCGCCATTCCTTAGTGCGGTAATAAGACCTGTGTTGCTCACTTTTACAATTTTTTCATTAGAGCTTTTGAATGAAACCGTTTTAATTGTTGCATCGCTAGGTTCTACATTATATTCTATTTGATGTGTGGGTTTTTCCCCCGTTAACGTTACTTCTGTTTTATCCACTATTATATCTGTAGCATATACCCAAACCGTTACCGGTATTGTTAGTGTTTTGTCTGTATATTTGGAATATACTGTTATATTTGCTTCGCCGCCACCAACAGCAGTTACATTGCCATAAGGGTCAACCGTTGCTACTTTCTCATTGTCAGAAACATAATATAACGTTGTTTTTTCTTTACTGTTTCCGTAATATGTTACATTTGCACATACATTTACGGTATCATTTTTACCCATTTCAATAGTTTTAACATCCGAAGAAAGATTTGTTACTTTATCATAAACATAAACTACCGAAGAACTTAACACATCTCCAGATAATGTTAACATTTTTAACGTAGTTTGACCAACCTTTGCACCACTTACACCTATAGAATGCTTATACTTTGAGTTTATGGCAATTGTCCCATAACTGCCAGTGCGTTGAAGAATAGATTCGTCTTCTATTTCCCATGAAACCTCGCTATAACCAATATAATTAGAATTACCCAAGCTTACTGTTTGTCCAACTAACAACTTGCTGTTTGATACTACAAGGTCTATTTTTGCATATATTCCACTTCCATCATTCGCGGTTGCTGTTATTGTTACTTTTCCATAACTGTATTTAGTAGTTAATATACCTGTTGTTGCATTTATACTTGCAATATTTGTATTTGAAGATTTCCATGTCACATTTGCAACTTTACCCATAGGATAAAGCAACGCCTTCATATTATATGATGTAGCAGTTTCTAGATATTCTGCTGGCGAAACTATATTAATATAATTTGCAAATATAAAATCCATATTATTTAAATTTTCATTAACACTTATTGTATTTCCCGCTTTATCTAAAACGGTAATGCTATTCAATGTGTGCTCTCCAACTTTATCTTGCGTATCAAATTGAAACTCATATAAATAACAAGTTCCATCATACTTAAGTGAATAATCTTTAGTTGAACCATTTGGCAAAGTATAATTTAATATGACATTTTGAATTCCACTTTTATCATCTGTCACATATACTCTTGCAACTATACTTTCTTTGTAATATGCACTCGCCTTATTTATTGTAAATTTTGAAATTTTAGGTGCAGTAGTATCGTCTATTAAACCATAAGTCTCAAAGCCACCAAAACTTAAATCAATTGAGTTTTCTTTATCACTTAATTCACTATTATATATAGTAGTAGTATTATTTTTAGAATTTATTACTACTATTCTTTCTAATTTCCAACTTCCATTATATCCATAATCATTAAAACTTAAACTTGCTTTATATGTATTATAACTACAAGTAACTCCATTGATTTTTTCCGTATAATCTGTCGATGAAAATTCTGCTTCTAAAGCATGTTCTGAGCCATCTTCTGTTTTATAAAACAATAGCACTCTGCTTATACCAAAATGTTCCATAGCTTGCAATGATACATTTACAGTATCACCACTCGTTGCTTTTTGAATATTTGTTTTTACACTATCCGTTGTTACTATTGCTCCTGGATAATATCTATAGTTATATAATGAGTATTTTGAAGAGCTCCAAGCTCCTCCACTTTTGTAAACAGT
The DNA here is from genome assembly GCA_045652705.1 of Clostridia bacterium. Taxonomy (GTDB): domain Bacteria; phylum Bacillota; class Clostridia; order TANB77; family CAG-465; genus UMGS1649. Next base: position 12,879 of record JAZRUV010000008.1, on the reverse strand, counting down.
TGTTTCATTACCATTTGAATCAGTTGCAGATATCCAAGAAATGTTCCATAGTCCTTTTTCCATGTCTGAATCAACATTAAGTATACCCTCGTATCTGTCTGTTGATACATTATATTTTAAATCAATTTTTTCATATTCCCAATTATCTACTTCTTTATTTTCAATCCACACACTTGCTTCTTTTATACTAGTATCATCAGATATTTTTATAGTATATTTTACTTCATCACCAATTACAACTTGCCTTTTATCTGTTGTTAAAGATGTCGCATCTATAACTGGGAATGTTGAATCAGCTGTAGAACCACTTACAGTGAAACTACAACCACTTAAATCCTGATTATGTTCATTATTGTAACCATACCATAATGCGTTTGGATTTTTGCTATTATATAGACTTGTTACATTAGAGTTGTCCGCAAAATATATATGATCTATCATATATGTTCCGTTTTGCCAAGTATCATCTATGGCTAATGATAATTCATATAGACCAGTAGATAAATTATATTCCATATAATAACTTTCAGATGTTTGTTTTGTTACAGGCTTAGTAAAATACACTATAGCACGTCTTAACGGATTGATTGTGCTACTCTCTATAGCCACCTGTATTGTAACTGTATCTCCTACAGTTACTTCAGTGTCTGAAACTGTAAACGAAGAATTATCTACTGTTACTACAAATTCAGATTCTGCTAGTACACTCGTGTTCATTCCAAAGAACATGAATATTAGCATTAAAAAATATGTTAATTTTCTTTTCATTTCCCCTCACCCTTTGCACATATTATATCATCCAAATCTTACCATGTAAATTAATTTCAAGAAAATTGCTATGTCTAAATAATAAAACACAACACATAATCCAAATTTACATGTTGTGTTTATTATACTTCTATATTGTTTTTATTTATTTGTGGCTAAAATCCACCACCGCCACCACCGCCGCCTCCGGCCACCGGCTCCACCTGAAAATCCTCCACCGCTTCCGCTTGATGAAGATGGGGCACTGAACGCAGTCGTAGTTGCTGACGAGAATGATGAACTAAAGCTCGAAAAAGCATCAGTATCTGAAAGCAGATTTATTGTAGCATATGTAGCAAACATATTACTAGTTTCCTCAAACTCTGTTGGGAATACAATTTTTAGTTGTTTTATTACTTTCTTAGATACTCCTAAAGCAGTAGCATAGACTAAATAATGTTCCCATATTGCTATAGATTTGTAATCACGTTCATCTAGTCTACTAAAATCTTGCAAGAACTTTTTAAACGCTTTCCATATAGCTTTATGCTCTACACCTTTTTCAGTTCGTATAATTAAATCATTTATTTTTAAAACTACAAAAACTAATTCATATATTCCTAAAAATAAACTTATTGAGCCCAACGCTAGTATATCTTCATAATTCATTATTATTCCAAATACTGCTACACCAAGAGATAAAAGCAAAGCAAATACACATTTTAATATATCTTTAGCAATTTTATCTTTTTTCTTTTTCAACAAATCTTTTTCTTTTGCTACTTCTTCTATTTTTTCTTTCCATTTATCATAGGCTTTTACTGCTTTATTTTGTGCTTTTAAACTTTTAGTATTCTTTTTACTTAATTCTTTTAATTCAATTTCTGCTGTTTCTACAAAAATTAATTCTGTCACAAAGTGTTTTTCTTGTACGTTAAGTTCCTCTAAATCCGTTCTTATTAATTTTAAGTTATAGTCATAAGGTTTATTTTTACCTTGTTTATACACAGGCTCTATTTCTACATATTTTCTTCTTACTAAATCTAAAATAGTCGCTAACATATCGCAAGAAGAAGTAACACCTAATACTCCATTTACAACCTTACTCATTACAGCTGGGCCATAATCTTCTGGTAGCTCTCTATAATATTTTCCTTTAAACGTTGCTTTAGCAGCTTTCTTTCTAACAGAAAAATATACACATATTGGTGTTATTAAAGCAACTATTACTATAACCATAGAAACATACAATGCTTTTTTAGCATTTTCTCTTTTGATATTTGCCTCAACAGCTAACTTTTCCTCTTTAGCTAAAATACTTTCTAAAGCATCGTTATATACCATTTTAGTTGTATCTACTAGTGAATTATCGAAAAGAAGTCTTGCGTCAACCATTTCTCCGCTTCTCAATTTTTGTACTTCTAATACCACTGCATTAGTGCTAGGCATTGTAGAATATCCATGTAATGGTCCATGCGCAAAAATTTTTAAAGTTTCCGAATTTCCTGGCAGTGTTATATTTATACGCACATTATCTATTCCGTGGTCCCATCCACTTCCTATAAAATTCCAATAAACTTCAGCTATGTCATTATACTTTACTACTACATCATATAACGTATATGTTATTGTTGTAGTTTTATATTCATTAGATGATGGTGTAAATATTTTTATTTGTTTACCACCATCTATATTGTTTATATTATACATTCCACTAGCACCGTTATATAACGTAGAATATGAATAATTAAACTCTATTCCATCTACCAAAACACTTTCTATAACTATACCACTTGCACTACTTTGTTGATTTTCCGAATTTTCTATTAGTATATCTCTATATACACCATTTAAGTCTTCTTCAATATCCCATAAAATAGTTTCTGTAACAGTCATAGACCCATCTGTATTAATTTTAGCCACTATGTCTATATTATCTACATATGCTGTTCCTGCATAAACATTAGTTATTACGAAAAGCATAAAAACAAATGATAATATTTTAACAAATCTTCTCATACACATCCCCCATTTATATGTATATTATATATATTGGTATTTATTTTTTCAATAATATATAACTAAACTCTAACCGTATCTTTAGATATTGTTAGAGTTTTTCTTTATTCCATTTTCTCTTTTAGCTTATACAAAGCATCTAGAGCTTCTTTAGCTGAAAGTTCATCTAGACACATTTTATCTAACATTCTACCTACTTCAGCTAGTTTGTAATTAAATAGATTTACTTGTAAGTTATCGTCTATAACTTTAGTTGTATTATCTTTCATTTTTTTACTTTGAGTCTCTTGTTCTAGTTTGTTTAGTATCTTCTTGGCTCTATTTACAACTGTATTTGGTACACCTGCAAGCTTTGCAACATATATACCATAAGACTCATCTGCTGGACCTTCTATTATCTTTCTTAAAAAGATTACATCATCACCTTTTTCCTTTACCGCTACAGAGTAATTTTTTACTCCCTCTAACTCACCTTCGAGTTCATTTAGTTCGTGATAATGAGTTGCAAATAGCGTTTTTGCTCCTACTTTTTCTTTGTCTGCAATATGTTCTACAGTTGCCCAAGCAATTGCCATACCATCATATGTAGAAGTTCCTCTTCCTATTTCATCTAGTATAACAAGTGAATTTTTAGTTGCATTTTCCAATATATTAGAAAGCTCTGTCATTTCTACCATAAATGTAGATTCCCCACCCGCTAAATCATCACTTGCTCCAACTCTTGTAAATATTCTATCTACTATCCCTATACTTGCTTCACTTGCTGGAACAAAACTACCCAATTGTGCCATATATGTAATTACAGCTACTTGTCTCATATATGTAGATTTACCAGCCATGTTAGGACCTGTTATTATATGGAATCTATTTCTACCATCTATATATGTGTCATTTGGTATGAAAGAAGTTCCTCTTAATGTTTTTTCTACAACAGGATGTCTTCCATCTTTTATATCTATTACCCCATCTGTTGTAATGGTAGGTCTTACGTAATTCATGTCTTCTGCTACTTTTGCAAAGCTACAAAGACTATCTATTACCCCAATTGCAGCAGCCGTTTTTTGTATTCTTACAATTTCTTTACTTACCTTTTCTCTTACTTCAGTAAATAATTTGTATTCTAAATTTACTAGTTTTTCTTCGCTACCAAGAATTTTGTTTTCTAGTTCTTTTAACTCTGGTGTAATATATCTTTCTTTATCTACTAACGTTTGCTTTCTAATATATCTATCTTCTGGTACATCTGCAAGATTAGATTTTGTAACTTCTATATAATATCCAAATACTCTATTAAAGCCAACTTTAAGACCTTTTATCCCGGTAATTTCTCTTTCTCTTGCTTCAAGTTCCATAAGCCATGTTTTACCATCACGAGTAGCAGATTTTAATTCATCAACTTCACTGTTATATCCTGCTTTTATTATTCCACCTTCTTTTATTGTAATAGGTGGGTCATCTACTATGGCCTGTTCAATTAACAAATATATATCCTGCAGTTCATCAATACTGTTATATATTTTTACAATATATTGTGGATTATTATCTTTAATTAGATTCAGTACACATCTTTTTAAATCTGGTAAAACTCTAAACGAATTTTTTAATGCTACCATATCTCTTGCATTAGTATTTGCACCTGCCATTTTAGATATGAGACGCTCTATATCATGGACATGTTTTAGATGCTCTATTATATCTTCTCTTACAAACACATCGTTTTTTATAACTTCCACTGCATCTAGTCTTTCATCTATAGACTTTTTATTTAACATTGGGCTTTCTATCCAACGTCTTAATTGTCTTGCACCTATTGCAGTTGTTGTTTTATCTAGAACCCATAAAAGGCTTCCTTTTTTTGTTCTTTCTCTATTTGATTCTGTTATCTCTAAATTTCTTCTAGTATTTGCATCCAAACGCATACTGTCTTCTATGTTATACACTGTTATTTTATTTAATTGAGATATTACAGATTTTTGCGTATCTGCGATATAGTTTAAAAGAAGTGTTAGGCTTTTTCTTTCAGCTAGTGTAAACTGTTCCTCCATTATACTCATTGTATCTACTAGCTCTTCATCTAAATTTAAATATCTAGAAATATATATTTCGTGTTTTTTTATAACTCTATCTATAATGTCACTATCATTTAGAATTGTGTCTTCTAAAACTAGCTCTTTAGGTCTAACTTTTATTACTTCATCCACCACTTTATATACAGCATCAATACTATCCGACTTAGTTACAAAGCATTCTCCTGTAGATATGTCTGCATAAGAAAATGCAAACTCTTTACCCAACGCATAAATGTTAGCTATGTAATTATTCTTTGTTTCATCAAGCATTGTATTTTCTGTAATTGTTCCAGGTGTTATTATTTTTACAATATCTCTTTTTACTAGTCCTTTAGCTTCTTTTGGGTCTTCCACTTGTTCACATAGCCCTACTTTATATCCTTTTTCTACAAGACGTGCAATATATCCTTCTACTGCATGATGTGGTATTCCACACATTGGTGCTCTTTCTTCTAAACCGCAATCTTTGCCTGTAAGTGTTAGTTCAAGTTCTCTGCTGCATAGTTCTGCTTGGTCAAAAAACATCTCATAGAAATCTCCTAATCTAAATAGCACAATTGTATCCGGATATTTTTCACGTATATCCATATATTGTTGTATCATTGGTGAAAGTGCCATAACCTGCCTCCTAAAATTATACACAGATTTTACCACAAAGTTTGACATTTTTCAATGGCATATTCTCGGTATAGCCTTTTGTTCTAAAAGTTACTATATGTTTAAAAGGCTACCTACATTTGTAGATAGCCTTTTAATTCTTACCTTCTCGTTATACCATTTCCGCTTTCATACCTTTTAAGTCCTTTACTATAAAGTACAAACATTGTTGTTACAAAAAATGCTGCTGCTCCAAGCATAATTAATAATCCTGAAATTGAAAATTCTTTCATAAGACCTACTGGTACATGTGCAACATAAGCCGCAGGTATTGCAGTATACATTACAACCTTTATTATTTCAGGAAACATTTTTTCCGGATAAATAGTCAAGGTTATAAACAGCGAGTGGGTATACTTTTGTGTCGCGTTAGAGATATCTCCTAACCAGAAACACAATAGTTTTACACTTGTAAGAATACTTGTAGTAAGAACACCAGCAATTAATCCCAACACTAAAATTGCTAATGTTTTAAACGGATTGAACTTTACTGCAATCATCCCAACAACAATACCGAACAGCAAGTCACCCATTGCCGAAAGTATGGATCTTGATGTAAGTACAGAAATTAAGCTATGCTTTGGTTTTGTAAGATAGATGTCAAGATTACCATCAAAGATATCTTTACAAAGTGTATCTATTCCTCCAAAACAAAAGAATGCTATTCCGTACCCAATGGTTGGTATAGACCACAAGTATAAAATATCTTGTATGTTTACACCATTAATACTTCCACCTTTATTATTAAACAGTATTTGCCAAAAGAAAACAAACACAAAATTGTTAATAAACATGGCAATTGTTTGAATAATAAAACTTTTCTTATTAGATACACTTTCTTTTACATTATAGCATACACATAGCCACAAGTATTTTAAGGTAGATACCAATTTCTTAAATACCGTTAACATTTTGTTTCCTTACTCCTTTCTTGTATATCACCCAAAGAATAATTGTAACAACCACAAACGCTGCTCCAAGTGATACAACAGATGTTATAAGTTTTTCCTCAGAAAAGTGTACGAACAAGCTTGCAGGTGTGTAAATTACATGTGTTGTTGGAAGTAACATTAATATATTTTGTGCCCAATCAGGAAATAGCTCAATTGGTGTAAATGCAAATATTAGCATTGCCTTTTGACACAAAATCCAAACCGAAGAAACATCTCTTCCAAGCCAAATAGCAAGTAGTCCTACTACTATGTTAAAAACTAATAATAGTACAGCTGCTATAAGCATTACCGCAAGACTTATTCCAAATTGTAGTATTGTCGTAGGCAATACTCCCGCAAATATTACACCTAATACACTTCCTGCTACAAGCAATGCGAAAGTCATTGGAAGTTCTGTCAAACCTTCTGCTACAGTTCTTGCTAGAAAATTAAAAGGTTTCGTCATATCATAAGCAAAATCTCCCATTTCCACTTTGTTTGCTACTTTTCTGTAATAATGATGGAAAGAATACATTATTGCTTCCGCCATTATCACATACCAGATTAACTCTTGTCTGGTGTAACCTGCTAAAGCTTTGCCTTCTAATACGAATTCCCAAAGGAACGAAAAGATGACAATATGGATGCAAAACGAAAACACTGTGCCAAGTTCATCCAAGAGTTTCTTAGATTGTTCAATAAGAGAAACTCTTGCAAATGCCAAATACTTTTTCATAATTAGCCTCCTTTGCTCGTTGTGTAAATGTCATAAATGACATTTTCCAAAGATGTGCTCATAATGCTTAAGTCCTGTACCTTGCCAAGCTTCATAAGCCTCTCAATTACGGTTCCTACTTGGATATCGCTTTCGTCAAATTCTACTGTAAGTTTTTCTCCAAAGCTTACTTGCAGTTTAGTGTTATTCAAAAGCTCACTTGCATTACTTTCACAAACCTGCTCATCGTAGCTTACCTCAATTTTCTTCTTGCTAAGGAACCCATGCTTGATGTCTTCAAGCTTACTGTCTAACATTACCTTACCGTGATTGATAATAATAACTCTAGTACACAGCTTTTCAATATCTGAAATATCGTGGCTCGTAATAAAGATAGTCGTACCATACTTTTCATTCAAAGTACGAATCATACGTCTAACCTTTTTCTTAACCACAATATCCAAGCCTATTGTAGGTTCATCAAAAAATATAACGCGTGGTCTGTGTAAAGTAACAGCTGCTACTTCACAAATCATCCTCTGCCCAAGTGATAAACTACTAACTTTCTTCTGCAAGAGTTCATGAATATCAAAAAACTCTGCGATTTCATTAATTCTTTCTTCTAACTTTTTCTTGTCGATGTCATAAATTGCACCCAACAATTTATAACTTTCAATAACAGGAAGATGCGAAAGCAAACAAGATTTTTGACCAAACATTGTTGCAATGTTATATGTCATTTCATGTCTCTCAGTCCACGGATTATATCCACAGACTGTTACGTCTCCGGAACTCGGATAAAGAATACCTGTCATCATTTTAATAGTAGTACTCTTACCTGCTCCGTTAGGTCCAATGAAACCTATGATTTCTCCCTGCTCTACCTCAAAAGATATATTGTCTACAGCCGTAAACAACTCTTTTGTGCCCTTCTTACCTTTCGTCTCAAATGTTTTGCTAAGACCTGCCACTACGATTGCCTTTTCCATAATTTTTCCTCCTTAAAATAATGATTATATACAAAAAAGGTGTATCGACATTATATCAATACACCTTTTTTATATAACAAACTAATATACGTAGACTTATCCTCTACATATTCATTTCCTTTGCTTTTATATATTTCATAGGACGCATTGATACGACAAATTCAGCTGGTTTAATCCATAAACCTGCTACGACAAAATATTTTTGCATCGAACATATTCTATTGTTTGTAGTCATACCAAATACCTCCTTTTCCTTCAATTTTTTAATTTATATTTGTTATGATTCTCACTTGAGCTATAAGTAAATCTACTCGGATTTAATTACAACCTATTTTTAGGATAACATAATATTTTTATTCTGTCAACCCTTTTCGCTTTACATTTGTTAAATTTATTTCGTTTTATTTTTTATAAAAAGAAAAACACATACAAAAATGTATGTGAATTCTCTAATTTTTATTCTCCAGATTTTAGTCTTTCAGCCTTGTCGAAAGCTTGAAGCGCTTCAACTATAGACTCAATATTACCATTCATAAATGATTCCAATTGATACATTGTAAAGTTTATTCTATGGTCTGTTACTCTACCTTGTGGGAAGTTGTATGTTCTTATTTTTTCACTTCTAGCACCACTTCCAACTTGTAATTTTCTTGTGTTGGCCATTTCTTGATTTTGCTTTTCTTGCATAAATTCATAAAGTTTTGCTCTAAGCATTTTCATACAAGACTCTCTATTCTGTATTTGTGAACGTTCAGACTGACTGGCAACAACAAAGCCTGTTGGTATATGTGTTATTCTTACTGCAGATTCAGTTTTGTTTACGTGTTGTCCACCCGCTCCCGATGCTCTATATGTATCTATTTTTAAATCACTCGTATTTATTTCAACTTCTACTTCATCAACTTCTGGTAAAACTGCTACAGTTACTGTTGATGTATGTATTCTTCCACTCGCTTCGGTTTCAGGAACACGTTGTACTCTATGAACACCACTTTCGAATTTAAGTTTACTATATGCTCCTTTACCTTTAATGCTGAATGAAATTTCTTTTATTCCACCCAGTTCAGTTTCATTTATATCTAAAACTTCAACTTGCCACCTGTTTAAATCTGCATACATTGAATACATTCTGTATAATGCGTGAGCAAAAAGTGCTGCTTCCTCACCACCTGCTCCACCACGTATTTCAATAATTACGTTGTTATCGTCATTAACATCTTTAGGAAGAAGTAATATTTTAAGTTCTTCTTCAAACTCCGGAATTTTATTTTTGCACTCGTAATATTCTACTTCTGCCATTTCTTTCATTTCAGGGTCACTCATCATTTCTTCAGCATCTTCCATATTCTGCTTAACTTTTTTATATTCTCTATATTTTTCTACAACCTCTGTTAAGCCAGATTGCTCTTTCATATATTTTTTGAAAGCATTTTGGTCTGCTATAACAGCTGGGTCAGATATTAATTTGTTTAACTCTTCATATCTTTTTTCTACTTCTTCTAATTTATCTAACATTGTTTCACTCTCCGTTTATATATTGTAACATTATATGGCTATATTTTCAAGTAAAATATGGAAAATAAAAGGTATCGTAGTGGTTCTTCTTTTTAAAGCATTTTTTAAACATTATACAATAAGCAACAGATTAAAATCTGTTGCTATTGTTAATATATACTATCTTCAAACATATCTAGTAATTCGTTTCTGATTTCATCCTGTGTCATACTTTCAACAGGCTTGTAATTTCCGTATCTATCATAATCAGCAGGATCACTACTACCATAAGAGCTTCCGTATGAGCTTCCATAAGAACTACCACCAGAATATGAAGAACCACCACTATAATCGTCATAGTCATAGTCATAGTCATAGTCGTAATCGTAACTATTATAATCATTTGAGTAATAATCATCATAACTTAACGACTCGCTTGCATTAGATATTATGCTAATTATTACTATTGCCATGAATACTATTATTCCTATTACTATCCATTTGCCAGTCTGGTCCTTATTTGTCGGTTTTTCTTGATTAAGTGTTTTTCCCTTGCTTTCATTTTCCACATCGTTCACCCCCCTTTTTATAGATTTTAATGTAATATATATACTAGCCCCCCAACAAGTAAATAATGCATCAATAATATAACCCACTCTACTTTTTTCAATACAGGTGTTATTACTTCCCAACCCAAACTACACAAGCATATAAACATATATGTTCCTATACCCTAAATTCGTTTTGGTTTTGTTTTTATAACATATTGAAGAAGGATAGTAATATTATTGGGACTAATAAGTCCTTAAAATATTTGTTAAAAAATATATTTAATATATGATTGTAAATCTTTTTAAATATCACTTGATTAAAATATATTTAAACTGTTCTTTATGCTACCTATAGCATCTAAACACTAAATTACTTTTACCTTATATAACAAATTATAACATATATTTTTCGCTTTGTACACATTTCATTTGCTTATTTTGTTATATATTTTTGTTAATTCTTCGCAAGTTTATTGTGTTACATTTTTGTAATTTATAGCCTTATATTACACTACTAATTTTGGGTAGTCAAGCCAATAAATCGGCTTTGCAGTAAAAATTTTACATTTTATAAAATATTTTTATACTTCGCTTGCAAATATGCTATAAGCGTTGTATAATACACACAGGGAATATTTGGTTGTTGAGTGTCTACCTCCTTATCCTAAAAGAAAGGAGGTTTGGTAACAATGAATAAAAGGATTTTCATTTTGAAAGTTCTTCGATACATAGTTATCATTTTATTCTTTCTTACCTCTCTGGTAATCGAGATTAAAAAATGACACTCATTTACGATAAATGAGTGTCTCACTTAAATCATTTAGGTAGACATTCAACGTGTCAAACTGAATGTTCCCTCCTATTTTATGTATTTCTACTTTATATATACATATTAACACATGTTGTTTGTTTTGTCAAATATATTTTTTCTAATTGTTTTAATTGTAATTTTATAAACATAATATATGTACCATTCCTATTATATTTCTAATTACTAGTGCAAATAACAAAAATATAATTATTATCGTTATAGTTAATAACGCCCATTTTTTTATTCCAATAAATTTTTCTGTTACTTTTATTGCTAATAGTATTAGTAAATATTCTATCCACACTATCGCCAAAGTTATTATTCCAATAACAGCAGTTCCAAAGTAAAATATAGTTCCTATCAGTCCACCTGCTATTTGTAAACTTTCTTTTAAATTTAATGATGTGTCATACCAATAGTTTGCCTTTAAATATAGCGCAATAGTCATTACTACAATTACTAATGATATAACTATTGTTGTAATTAGTATACTTTTCTTTTTCATACGACACCTTTATTACTAATTTCATTATAATATATAACTAAATTAATTGCAACCACATTATTTTAATTACAAAAAAACTTCCTCTTTCATTCAGTTATATTATGAAAATATAACCCAATGAATAGAAAAAGTTTATTGCTTTTTTCTAAATATATTTATAGGTTTTGTTGCGGATTTTCCACCTAAAATAACTACCTTTTTACATAGTTTGTAGGGTTTGTGAAATCCTAAACCACACTTCTTACCAAACTTCCTGTATTTTTACATTCAAGCCTAATTTTACACTAGCAATTTTAGTTAGTCAAGCCAATAAATACGACCTTGCAGTAAAAATTTTACATTTTACGAAATATTTTTATACTTTACTTGCAAATATGCTATAAGCGTTGTATAATACACACAGGGAATATTTAGTTGTTGAGTGTCTACCTCTAATCTTAAAAGAAAGGAGGTTTGATAGAATGAAAAAAAGAACTTTTTTATTAAAGTTCCTTGAAAAAATATCTATCATTTTATTTCTCCTAATCATTATGATAGTATTAATAAAAAAATGACACTCATTCACAATGAATAAGTGCCTTACCTAATCATTAGGTAGACATTCAACGTGTCAAACTGAATGTTCCCTTTTATTTTATGTATTTCTACCTTATATATACATATTAACACATATTGTTTGTTTTGTCAAATATAAATTGTAAAAGATTCTATTAATACTCATCCAACTTAATATCTTCTTTATATAAAGATGCTTGATGAAATATTATTTTAATAATATTATTTTCTTTTTTCCAAATTGATGTTCTATATATATTATCTTTCCCACTCTTGGTTATATAGTGTACTAGATATATACTTTCTTCTATCTCATCGCAAGTAAAGTTATACATACTTATTTTTCTATCCTCTTTTAAAACAGATAACTCATCTATTACATCCTTCTTATTAATTTTTTTGCCAGATTTCCCTACTTCTATATACCCATCATCAATTACTTTATTTAAATATTCTGTGTCTGTCATATATTCGTATTTAAATAAACTTTTTTCTAGTTGTAGAATTTCTTTATTCATATTTTTTCCTTTCGTTTTATTCATATACTTTTGTATAATTTGATTATACTATATTTATTAAAAAACTGAAACTATATCTTATAAATTTATTACTATTCTATAACAAAAAACTTCCCCCTTTTATTGTTGTATTTAACCTAAATACATACCAATAAATTGAAAAAGTTTATTGCATAATTTTATACTTATTTATTGCACTACACACGGATTTTCTACATCAATTAGTTCGCTTTTCATAGAGTTAGTTGCACTAGTTTGTACTTAAACCACACTTCTTACAAGACTTCCTGTATTTTTACATTCAAGCCTAATTTTAT
>JAZRUV010000007.1:0-20141 GCA_045652705.1 Clostridia bacterium | reverse complement strand
ATAAACTAGCTAAGAAAGTATTAGTAGAGTCAAACCTTAGACTTGTTGTAAGTATAGCAAAAAGATATATTGGTAGAGGAATGCATTTCTTAGATTTAATTCAAGAAGGTAATCTTGGTCTTATAAAGGCAGTAGATAAATTTGACCCATCAAAAGGATATAAATTTAGTACGTATGCAACATGGTGGATAAGACAAGCAATTACAAGATCAATTGCTGACCAAGCAAGAACAATAAGAATACCAGTACATATGGTTGAACCTATAAACCGTCTTATGAGAAATTCTAGACACCTACTTCAAACTTTGGGTAGAGAACCAACTCCTGAAGAAATTGCAGCAGAGATGGAAATTCCAGTAGAAAAAGTAAGAGATATTTTAAAAATTTCTCAAGACCCAATATCTCTAGAAACGCCAGTTGGTGAAGAAGACGATAGTAGTGTTGGAAACTTTATACCAGATGACGATGCACCATCTCCATCTGACCAAGCTGCAGATGTACTTTTAAAAGAACAAATCGAAGAAGTAATGGAAACATTAACTCCTAGAGAAGCAAGAGTACTTAGATTAAGATTTGGTTTAGAAGATGGAAGAACAAGAACACTAGAAGAAGTTGGACGTGAATTTATGGTTACAAGAGAAAGAATAAGACAAATTGAAGCTAAAGCTTTAAGAAAATTAAGACATCCATCAAGAAGTAAAAAACTTAAAGATTTTATGAGTACAGATAAATAATAAAAAACGTTGTAAATAATAAAAAACAAATAAAGGAAAGCAATTTTGCTTTCCTTTATTTGTTTATTCGTTGTTTTCGCCTTGCACATAATCAAGCCTTTGCATAAGCCTGTTTAATTGATATCTAAATTCACTTTCGGTGAGTAAGGTTTGAGACACGTGGTCATTACCAATGCTGTGAATTAAGTACATGCCTTTGAAGTGTGGAAGAACAAATTCGCGGAATAATTGGTTACCTTCGAACAGACAATCATAGGCGGTGGAGATAAGTTCTTGGTAAGTAGCAGAATCTCTCATTATAATACTGCCATTCCAATAAACATAGCCATCTTCGCGCCAATCTCTGAGACATGGTTTTAATTTGTGTACCATAGGACCGGTAAGGTTTTCGCAAATATACTTTTGCACAACTGGATCTTTGACTCTTAAAGACTGAATGAAAGATTCCATAGAGAGACACTGAACTTCATGGCACATACCGAAAGCGCCACTTGTATAAAACGGAAATTTGTGTGGATAAAGGTTGGATAATACGGCTGTTTCGAGATTATCGAAGAGGATGTCAGCGGTGTTTGTTGTGCTGTCCCAACCGCATTTTGCACACATATAGACGCCATCGACAAAAGTAGTAGTTCTGGTTCCACACGCAGGACAAATCACACTTGCTTTTATTGCTTTGGACATAATAATATTCACTCCTTAAATTTAATTTGTGTTATTTTATTTTGTATAGATTATATCACGGGTGTCAAGATTAGCATTTGAATAATAAAAAATATTGAAAATAAGTTGAATAAATATTTATTTGTTGTTACTTGGTTATTAATATATTCTAAACATTTTTGTTCTAGAAGCTTAAAGTCAACAACATTTTGTATATACGTGACGTTATAATTTTTAATTTTTTGATTATAAATAATTTGAGCGAATTTTTTGATTAAATCTTTATTTTTGTTTATAAATTCTAACTGTTTTTCGATTAGTATTCTATAATTTTTGTTTTTCTCATATTTTGGGTCGTATAATATAAGTTCGCTATTAGGAACTGGTATCATATTACTAAGCCTTAATGTACCTTTTAATATTTGTGAATTGGTTGTTTCATCATTAGATATTATTCTTATAATTGGTATTATAGATTTTCTAATGTTATTATTTTTATAGTCAGATTTTTTAGGTGAAGACATAGGAATATAATAGTTTAAACCGTTTATATTTAATACAATACCTAAATATTTTCTAGTTGTTTTTCTAGAGGTTTCCTTGTTATCATAAACTTTTGCGTCAAAAGTTCGTAAATAGTTTATATATTTATCTGATACAGAATATAGTTTCATTTTACCTCCTAAATATAAAGATGGTAAAGATTTACTTCTTTACCATCGATTTTACAGTTCCCACTTATTGGTAGGGTTCACCTGATTTTATACTGTAAATAGATATTAATATCTATTTGTATTACATATATTATACGCCGTTTTTATGTTGCTTGTCAATTGTTTTTGTAAACTTTTACAAGGTTTTCGCCGCAAGTTTCGTGGGTTTTCGACAAATAAGGTTAACTATAGATATAAAATGGAAAGATTTTGATTGTAAAAATAAAAGTTAAAATTGAATTAAAAAATCTTTGTATTTATTAGAAAGAGTAATAGTAATAGTACTATTATTATTAATTTGATTTGATGAAATTAAATACATAGAGAAGTCTTCTAGGAATATAAATAATAAATCTACCTTGGTTTGTTTAAATGTTTTATATGTTGTGCCTTTAGTTCCGCCACAACTTTTTAAAGCTACTTGGAAATGTTTTTACATCGGCTAGATTTTACTTGTACAGTTTGTAATATATTATTCTTTTCGATAATTAAATCATAATCTTGTGTATCGTTTAATGGGATAGAGACAGTATAACCTTGTGAAGTAAAATAGGCGATAGCCATTCCTAAAGATGTATTTCCTTTTTCTTTGTTAGATGAAAATACCATAAATAACCTCCAGAAAAAATATAAAAAAATACAAGTATGTGAAATACTTGCATTTGGTGCCATCGAAGTAGTTATCTACAACTTTTTTTGGCTCTCATAACGATTGATACAAATATCAATCAATTTATTAAAGTATATTATATTTTTTATAAAATACAATAGAAAGTATTAAAATTTTATGGTTATAATTAAAAACACCAGGAACGGAAACTCCGTACCTGGTGCAAAAGTCTTATTAAGACTTTTTAGAAAACCAGTGTTTGAAATTTTCATAAATTTTTGCTGTCTCTTTTTCACAGTAAAATTTGCGAGTATATGTACCACCGCAATATAATTCTGTGCTTTCAATAGCAAAACCAGTTGTTACATCTCCTAGGACATATACTGCCTCATCGGAGTCAATTGTTCCTGGATATACAATACAATCTCCTGCAACGGAAATAGCTTTGCACTCCACATCTCGAGTTATTACATCTCCTCCTACTTTAATTTTGGAGCTACCTGTTCTTATACGATACTCGCAAATTAAGTTTCCTCCAATTTCAACGTTTTCACAAGGAGCGAAAAATCCTCCATTGATATTGTCCCGAGATTCAGAAATTGTATAAATGCACAGATCACCTTGCACTTGTACTTTTGCACATGCATAAATACTACCATAGATTACACAGTTTCCTTTGATATCAATATTATTGCAAAAAAGATTTCCAATCAGAATAAAGTTGCCATCAACAATCAAGTCCCGACAAGTAAGCTCTTTTCCAAAAACCACATAATCTCCTTGAACCTTAATATCGTACCATTTTTCTTTAGGTACACCGTATCTAGGTTCATCACACTGTTGTTTCATTGTTTTCCCTCCTCATAATCATTCGGAGGTTTCAGCCTCCGAATAGTTTTTGATTTACCATTCTTTGGCTTGCAAAAATTGTTTGCTTTTGGTATTATACCATGTTTTTATTGATATTTCAATACTTTGTGATTTTAGCTTTGAGATTGCTAATTTTTATAATAGATTAAATAAATACAAAGCCACTTTGTTTTGCTCTGTTGTTTCCATTTCCATAAGTTTAGCCATTGCAAACATTACAAGTTTATACTTTGCAAAGTTAATTAAAGTAGTTCTATGTTCTTCATCAACTTCTTTTAACATATTATCAAATCTTTCACAAATTTCTGTAGAATTTTTCTTTATCAGTTTGTAATTTATTAATACTCTTATATTTTGTAAATAATTCATTTTTCAGATTTCTAATATAGGACTTTGACTCTGTCATAAGTCCTAACCCCCTATGAGTTTTGACATGCTATCAAAACTCGGTGGCTCTGTGAGGCAATACATACTGACAAAACATACAATTTTTTTTGCAAACAAAAAAAATCAACCATTTCTGATTGATTTTTGTATCTGTAGTTCGAACAGATTCGTTATTGGTGGGAGGGGATGGATTCGAACCATCGTAAGCGAACGCTAACAGATTTCTTACTACTATAACTTTCGTTACCAAATTAATGTTTGTAGTCTGGACTTTCTCTTTATCTTCAAATAGAAGATACCCGGTATAAAGTCTCTACACTCAAAGATTAAATCTTTTAGCTCGGGATTGCCATCAGCATTACCTGTTAAGGTTTCCCCGAATTAGCCGGATTTTCATCATACAATCACTTGTATGAGCTGCAAATTTAGGTCTTAAACCAAAGACTACAGTCTGCCTCCTTTAGCCACTCGGACACCCGCCCATAATATATATTCACTACTTTATGTGTGGTGGGCCTTCAAGGATTCGAACCTTGGACCCACCGGTTATGAGCCGGTTGCTCTGACCAACTGAGCTAAAGGCCCACACATCGTAGTGAACAATTAATATTATAGTTAATTTGTATTTGTTTGTCAATAGATAAAATGAAAAATTTTAAATATTTTTTCAAATTGACATAATAATCAAAGCGTGATATAATGAATGTGTAGCAAAAACTTAATTCTAAAAATAATTTGGAGGAATGACAAAGTGAAAAAAAATATTGCAATGTTTTTGGTGGTTATCATGGCTATGGGCATATTTGCCGGATGCGAATATGAACCAACAGACATCGACAAGCAGCAAGAAGTCGCAAAGAATCTGGAACAAGCTCAACCCACACCGACGGACATCGAGTATTCGCTCGAAAGATATAATCTTATCCGGAGAGCATACTGGGTAAATGGGTTGGAAGAAAAAGCAAGAACTCTTGCGTGTCCTGTTGAAAAGCCTTTGGGCTATATTGTGTTGGTTCTTGAAGGCGTTGGAATTGTAGACACATATGTTGTCGATGGTAAAGTATCGTCTTTGAACAGTTTCTTGACTCCAGATAGTGAGTATTATGAATATGGCAGCTCGTCATATCGTAATGATTGGCTCGCTGACGTTGATGGCTCTTACGGCGAAAATGACGCGGGAATTTTCTTCTTTACGGTGGATGGTGCATATAAAGAATGGACAGGAACATACTTCTATTCTTCTGAACCGTTTATTGTAGAAGATACCATTTTGAAAACACAGGAGGTTGGATAACATGGGAGAAAAGTTTTGGACAGTTGTAATTACAGTGGTAGCTGTTTTGCTGCTTGGTGGAATGATATTCTTTGGCTGCACACCTGCCGGTAGGACTATGTGGAATTCGTATACTCACGAGCTGGAGAAGGCAGATGAAAACCAGTACGAGACCAAGAAACAGGTAGAAGATACCGCCCGTTCTATGATAGCCTCGTATGAATCAGATGTTTCTATCTATGAAACGTATAAAAATAGCGACAACGAAGAGAAACAGAGTTGGGCGGAACAGGCCAAAATCAGAGCAAACCGCACGGCAGCTTCGTACAACGAGTATATTCTTAAGAACTCGTATGTATGGGAAGACAATGTGCCTTCCGACATTAAGACGACGCTTGAGATGCTTGAGTAAATCAAAGAACAGTCAGCAGATTAATTCTGCTGACTGTTAATTTTTATACATTAAATTTAAATAATATAATATCTCCGTCTTGAACAACGTATTCTTTTCCTTCTAGTCTAACTAATCCCTTTTCACGAGCAGCTGCATATGTACCACAAGCTATTAAATCATCATAAGATACAATTTCTGCTTTTATAAAGCCACGTTCAAAGTCTGTATGTATTTTACCAGCAGCCTGAGGGGCTTTAGTACCTCTTGTTATAGTCCAAGCACGAACTTCTTGTTTACCAGCTGTAAGGTAAGACATAAGGTTAAGAAGCTCATAGCTTTTAACTGCAAGCAAATCTAGACCAGATTTCTCTAAACCATAATCTTGCATAAGAAGCATTTTGTCTTCGTCCTCAAGTTCAGATAATTCTTCCTCAAGCTTAGCACAAAGAGGAATACATATTGTATCTTCTTGGCTAGCATATTCCTTTACTTTATTTACATTTTCATCAGTTTCTATACTTGTTAATTGGTCTTCGTTAACGTTGGCAATGTAAATAACCTTTTTAGATGTAAGCAAGAATAGGTCGGATATTAAAGATTTTTCTTCTTTAGATATTTCAACACTTCTTGCAGGTTTCCCATTTTCTAAAGCAGTCTTTATTCTATTTAATACTTCAACTTCTAAAAGTGCATCCTTATCGTGAGACTTAGCTTGTTTATTAGCACGTTCTAATCTTTTATTTATAGTTTCAATATCTGCAAATATTAATTCCAAGTTTATGGTTTCTATATCTGAAAGTGGGTCTATTTTTCCTTCCACGTGAACTATATCTTTGTTTTCAAAACATCTTACAACGTGAACTATAGCATCAACTTCACGAATGTGAGCTAAGAATTTATTTCCTAAACCTTCACCTTTTGATGCACCTTTAACAAGACCGGCAATGTCCACAAATTCTATAACAGCGTATGTAGTTTTATCTGCATCATACATTTTTGTTAAAACTTCTAATCTTTCATCTGGAACAAGTACTGTCCCAATATTTGGTTCTATTGTACAAAACGGATAGTTTGCACTTTCAGCTCCTGCTTTAGTTATAGCATTAAACAGTGTGCTCTTTCCAACATTTGGCAAACCAACTATACCTAATTTCAATTAAATCACTCCCTTTTAAAGTCTGTCATATTATACACTAAAAGGTAAAAAAAGTAAAGGAGCAATTGACTTTTTAAGCCATTTAGTATATAGTTATATAGACATAAGATAAAAGTAAAGGAGTACATATGATAGAGAATTTAGAAAATAAAAAAATAAAAGTAAATATTGGTGAAAATAAACAGGTTGTTGTAAAGTACGGAACTAAAGCGGGAGAAGTATTATCTTTATTAGATATAAAAGATAAAGATATTTTAGCTGTTAAGGTAAACAATAGCATTCGTAATTTAGATTACCCTATGTGTGAAAATTCTCATATGGTTCCTGTAAGATATGACAGTTCGGACGGATATAGAATATATATTAGAACAGTTAAGTTTATGCTATATATGGCATTAAAAAGGCTATATCCAACACTAGATATTGAAGTTTGTAATACAATTGGTGGTATAATTTATTTCATATGCAAAAATATGGAGTTTACAAACGATATGGCGGTTGAACTTTTAAAAGAAATGAGAACAATTGTAGAGAATGATTCTAAATTTGAAAGAAGACTTGTATCATTCGAACAGGCAAAATATTTGTTTGAAATTTCTAAAAATGAAGACGCGTTAGATTCTATGGCAATAAGAATGTCTCCATATATAACAATGCACTCGTCTGAAAATATATATGGTTTAACAGATGGAATACTAGCACCAAGTGCATCATATGCACCGGACTTTAACATTAAAAAGTATAGACGTGGATTTGCACTTATTGTACCAAAGCAAGAAGAGAGAAATGTAGTTGTAGATAAAATACCAGACAGTCCACTTTATTCTGTATTTGAAGAAAGAGCAGATTTCTTAGATATTATAAAAGTAAGAAGTGTGGCAGAGCTTAATAGAAAAGTTATAGATAGTGATATGACAGATATAATAGGAGTAAATGAAGCAGAACATAATAGAAAATTTGCAGAGCTTGTAAGAGATATTGGAGAAAAAGGTAAAAAGCGTATGATATTAATTGCAGGACCTTCCTCATCAGGTAAAACTACTTTTGCAAAAAGACTATCTACAAACTTAAGAATAATTGGATATAATCCAATAGTAATATCTATGGATAACTATTTTAAAGAAAGAGTAGACACACCACTTCAACCAAATGGCGAATATGATTTTGAAACAATAGATGCTCTAGATTTGAAATTATTTAATTCGGATATGAAAAAATTATTTAATGGCAAGAAAATAAATATGCCAGAATTTAATTTCATAACTGGCTGTAAAGAATATCCTGGAAACTACTTAAAGTTAGCAGATAACGATATAGTAATTCTAGAAGGAATACATGCATTAAACCCAGTACTTTTGGGAGATATAGATGATGAACTTAAATACAAAATATACATAGCTCCTATGACTACTTTAAGTATAGACGACTTCTCTAAAGTATCTACAACTGATACAAGAATGTTAAGAAGAATTTTAAGAGATTACAAAACTCGCGGACACGAAGTTGAGAAAACATTAGGAATGTGGTCAAATTTAATGCGTGGTGAAAACAAATATATTTATCCATATATAAAACACGCAGATTATATATTTAATACAAGTTTTGTATATGAGATAGGAGCAATAAGAACTTTTGTAGAACCATTGCTACTTAAAGTAGATACCACAAGTCAGTATTTCTCTGAAGCAAGAAGACTATATCACTTTGTGCAAAAATTCTTGCCAATTGAAACAACAGAAATACCAGCAGATAGTATAATAAGAGAATTCATTGGAAATTCTAGTTTCCAAAGATAAAGAAAAAAGGATAAAAAGTAACAAATAAAAACAGAAATAAAGAAGGAGTATAGCATGTTTATTAAAAACGACAATTCATTTAAATGTGAACATTGTGGAAGCCAAGTTGAAAAACTTGGCTATACTTCTCGAGACCATTGTAATAATTGTCTATACTCACTTCACGTAGATATAGAACCGGGGGACAGACTTAATGAATGCAGGGGACTACTTAAACCAATAAACGTTTTAGACACGGGTAAAAAACATATGCAAATAGAATACGTATGTACAAAGTGTGGAAAAAAGGTTAGGAATATTGTAGCCCAAGATGATAATAAACAAGAAATTTTAAACATAGTTAGAAACTATGCGCTTACAGGAGGAAAATAAATGGATAATATAAAATTAAATATAGCAAAAGAAATAGCTAAAGTATTAGAACAAGATGAAAATACAATATTAAATTCAATAGAAAAACCAAAAATGAGTAATATGGGAGATTTTGCTTATCCTTGTTTTAGACTGGCGGCAACATTTAAAAAAGCACCACCTGTAATAGCTAATGAGATTAAGGACAAGCTTGGAGAAATAGAAGGTGTATCTAAAGTAGAAGTTGTAGCAGGATATATTAACTTTTTTGCAGATAATAACAAAGTTACAGAAACTGTAGTAAGAGATATATTAAATGAACAAGATGCTTGTTATAACTTGAGAGATGGAAAAGACAAAACTATATGTATAGATTATTCTTCTCCTAATATTGCAAAACCATTCCACATAGGACATTTACGTTCTACAGTAATTGGTGCGGCTTTAGTTAAAATATATAAAGCTTTAGGATATAACGTGGTTGGAATAAACCATCTAGGAGACTTCGGTACACAATTTGGTTATGTAATTGAAGGATATAAAAGATTTGGCAAAGACTATGATTTGACTACTGAACCAATCAAAAAGCTTGTTGAAATATATGTTAAGATAAATGAAATGGCAAAAGAGGATGAAGAGATTGTAGAAGCCGCAAGAAGAAATTTTGCCCTTTTAGAAGCTGGAGACGAAGAGACAGTAAAACTTTGGGAAAGATTTAGAAGCTTAAGTTTAGAAGAATACAAAAAGATATACGATATTTTAGGAATAACATTTGATTCATATAATGGTGAAGCATTCTATAACGATAAAATGGATGAGATAGTAGATATACTAAAAGAAAAAGACAAGTTGGTAGAAAGTGAAGGAGCAAAAGTTGTTGAACTTGAAACAGAAAAAGTTCCTTGCATGATACTTAAAACAAATGGCTCTACAACATATGCAACTCGTGATTTAGCAGCAATACTTTATAGAGCTAGAACTTATGATTATACAAAATGTCTATACCTTACAGGGTATGAGCAAATGTTACATTTTAAACAAATATTTGAAACTGCAAAATATATAGTAGATGAAAAATATGTACCGGGTTTAATACATGTTCCATTTGGTATGGTTTTAGGACCTGGAGGTAAGAAATTATCTACAAGAAAAGGTGCATCAACTACAATAAAAGATGTAATTGATGAAGCTGTAGATAAAGCGCGCCAAGTGTTAGAAGCAAAAGGTAAAACAGGAGAAGAGGCAGAGAAAATTGCCAGTAGCGTTGGTATAGGAGCTGTAATATTTAATGATCTTAAAAATAACAGAATAAAAGATGAAATATTTGACCTAGATGAAATGTTGAAATTTGAAGGTGAAACAGGACCATATGTACAATACACATATGTTAGAACAAATAGCATAATGAAAAAAGCAGAAGTGGAACCACAAGTAGATAACCTAGATTTAAGTGTACTTACAGCAAAAGAAGAAATAGAACTTGTAAAACTTTTGGCAAATAGGAAAAATATTGTTAAAGAGGCAGCAAAGGATAACGAACCATCAATACTTACAAGATATATTATAGATGTAGCAAGTAGTTTCTCAAAATATTACAACGAATGTCAAATAATTGTTGATGATGAAAAACTAAAACTAGCAAGACTTGCTTTAGTTAAAGCAACAGGGTATGTATTAAAAAATGGACTTAATATGCTTGGAATAAATGCACCTGAGAAGATGTAAAAGAACATAATAAAATGAAAGCGGACTCGATTTAAACAGTCTGCTTTATAATTCTTTAAGGCATAAAATTTGACTTTATTTCATATAAATGGTATAATGATATGCGTATGGCACATTATTCTAGTCAGAATAGCTGTTTTAGGATGGGCCTAAAAATCCATCGAATAGCACATTAATGGCACCTTGTATTTATGCTGCATTCGCCCAGATTGGGGTGTAAGTATAAGGGTTAAGATTAAGGTAAAGCTTGTAACGGCATATAAGTCGAGCCTTTCTCAGCTTCACAACTTGTGTAGACCTTTATATAGAGAGTACTATATAATTGTAGCTAGTCGTGCGTGAAACTTCGGGATAAATTTATACTGTTTTGAAATTAGTTTTGCAAAAGCGAATAAGAACAGTGAAACTCTGTCAGGGAAAACCTCTAGGGTGTCACAAAAACGTGAATGATTTAAGGATTACAGTGTGGACTAAGTGGTAATCAAGTAGCCAGTTTGGTGACAACTGGATGCAGTCTTTAAAGGGAAACCGCTATAGGTAACGAAGAGTAGACGGTAGGGAAATCCGACTTGACCTCAAGCCACAAAATTTACTTAATTCATTGCCATATCATATATAGTATAAAGGAAAGTTATGAAAGAAAACAAAAAATGGTTAATAACTACGTTTATACTAACCTTTGCTTTAGCAATGGTATTTGGAGGAGTTTCAAACGTAGTAATTGAAAAAATGAACCTTATAATGGCAATTATAGTACTAGTGCTAGTCATAGTATTAGGCATTATTTTTGATATGATAGGTATGGCGATTGCAACTTGTGAAGAAGCACCCTTTCACGCAAAAGCTGCAAAAAAACATAGTGGTGCAAAAGAAGTACTTAGACTTTTAAAAGCAAAAGATAAGGCTACAAATGTATGTAATGACCTTATAGGAGATATATGTGGTATAGTATCTGGTAGTGCTGGTGCACTTATTGCTATAAAATTAAGTACATTATTAAATATTGATGTAGTAATAGTAAGTTTAGTATTAAGTGCCTTTGTTGCGATGATTACAGTTGGTGGTAAAGCAATAGGAAAAGGCATATCTATGAATAATGCTGAAAATATAATGTATATGGTAGGTACAATAATACATTTAGTAGCACCTGTAAAAGATACAAGTAAAAAGAAATCTAAAAAGAAATAAAATGAAATATAATGTAATAAAAACAAGAAAACGAAATAATGTTTTCTTGTTTTTCTTATATGGAAATATTATCAAATTTACGAATGCAAAAATGTCGAATTTTGCGATGAAAAGTGGTTAAAATTTAATAAAATCTATTGATTTCCGAGAACAAATGTTCTAAAATATATACCTATATAAAAGAAAGGGAGATGATTTTATTATGACTGAGAATAATAACATTACAACTTTTGAACAAATGAAGCATATTGATGAATGGGGAAATGAATTTTGGTATGCAAGAGAACTAATGAAAGTACTAGAATATAGTCAATGGAGAAGATTTGAAAGTGTAATCGACAAGTCAAAGCTATCTTGCGAAAACAGCGGAAATAGTGCACTTGAACATTTTGCCAACGTTGGCAAAACGATAAAAATGCCTAAAGGTGCGGAAAAAATAGTTACGGATTATAAACTTTCTCGTTATGCATGTTATCTAATAGCTCAAAATGGAGACAGCAGAAAGAAAGTAATCGCACTTGCTCAAACATATTTTGCTGTTCAAACAAGAAAACAAGAGATAAGTGAAAGGGAATATAGTTTACTTACGGAAGATGAAAAGAGACTATATAATAGAAATCTAACAAGAAAGGGAAATTATTCTTTAAACATAGCAGCTAAGAAAGCAGGTGTTAAGAATTTTGACAAATTCCATAATGCTGGTTACAAAGGTTTATATAATGGAGAAACTGCTGATGATATTGCTAAAAGAAAAGGTTTAAGATATAGAGAAGATATTTTGGACAATATGGGAAGTGAAGAACTTGCGGCTAATCTATTTCGTATTACACAGACTGAATCAAAATTAAAAAGGGATAATACCTCTACAGAAATAGAGGCAAACAATACTCATTATAATATTGGAAAAAATATTAGAGAAGTAATTGCAAAAAATGGAGGAACAATGCCAGAAGATTTACCAACACCTAGAAAAAGTTTGAAACAATTAGAAAAGGAAAATAAAAGAAGTCTAATAAAACAATAACAATCAAAAAACAGGAAAACAAAAATAACGTTTTCTTGTTTTTCTTTTATCCTTGTGATAATATATCATTGGTGATTGTATATGAAGAAAATGTGGATATTTTTAATTGTTTTAGTTATTTTAACAACAGTTGGTATAGGAGTATACTTTATGTTTTTTAACAAACCAACGTATTTGAAAACAGATTTGCCTTTTAAAAAGGATGATGGAAAACTTTTAGGAATAATGTACATAGGTGGATTAGAAGAAGATTATGATTATACTATTGTAGATAGATATTTTAATACGAGAGATTTTGAGACGGTAAAGTTAGAAGGAGAGGAAAAGTATTTAATTATACCAAGATACTGTGAAGTAGAAGTATATTCCCTTTCTATGGATGAAGTAGATGAAGAGGATTTTGTAATGAATGAGAAATATATTAAAACAATGGATAAGCCATTTTATATAACATGTAATGTATCAGATATTATTGCAAATAGCCTTTTAAGAGTAAATAAGGATGGAAATCAATATAGTTATAGTCCATATATTAGTTTAAAAGATGGTAGTTTGGTGGTAGAGGATTTCGTGTTAGAAATAGAGTAAATAAAACTATTAAAAGAAAAAGTAGAGCTTATGACTTAATCTGTCATAAGCTCTATTATTTTACCATATAGTTCGTCTGCGTTTTGTTTCCAGTTATTTGCTATTTTTTTTGCATTTTCTTTATCTCCAGCATAAATAGTTAAGTTTATAAGCTCATCATTACCGTCCCTAATAAAGCAACTAACTTTGTATTCATCTTTTTTTATAGGAAGAATTATAGTATCTATTTCATATTCTTGCTTGTAATCTTCCATTTTTTCTTTTAATACGTTTTTCATATTAAGAAGGCTTATACCTGGAACAAGTTCAATAAGTTCGTTTAGAATATTTAGTCCTGAATCTGTTATGGTATAAACACATTTACTGTTTTCGTATGTTTCTAAGATATACCCACTATTTTTTAATGAATCTATAAACATACAAATATCTATATATGTAATATCGTCAAATTCTGAACATAGTTTAGAAATTTGTTCTGTAGTAAGTCCTGTCTTAGATTCTTTTAGAACAAACAAAACTATGAGTCTTTTGTCGAAAATATCTGTCTCTTGCACTCAAATTCCCCCTTTACTTTGGGCCACATATATGATATCATACATTGGATAAAAAATAAAGGGGGAATTTAAAAGTGGGATATAAAATTAGTATTGATGGTCCATCTGGCGCGGGTAAAGGATGTGTTGCAAAAGGGTTATCTGAAAGATTAGATGTGCTTAACATAGACACGGGAGCAATGTATAGGACACTTGCCCTTTATTGTATAGAAAATGGTATAAATGTACATAATGAAAATGATGTAATAAGTATTTTAAACGATGTAGATATATATTTGAGAAATGAGAATAACCAGGTAAAGGCATATTTAAATGACATAGATGTATCATCCAAAATACGAACAGAACAAGTGGGACTTGTAGCTGCAAAAGTATCTAGTATACTAGATGTAAGAGAATATATGAGAGAAAAACAAAGGGCTATGGCAGGAACTCAAAATGTTGTAGCAGAAGGAAGAGATATTGGAAGCGTGGTTTTCCCGGATGCGAATTTAAAAATATTTCTAACAGCGGCAGTTGAAACAAGAGCCAAGAGGAGATATAAAGATATGCTAGAAAAAAACAAACAAACTACGTATGAAGAAGTGTTAGAATATATAAAACAAAGGGATGAATTAGACAGAACAAGGAAGATATCTCCGCTCATAAAAACAGAAGATATGGTAGAGATAGACAATACAAATATGACTAAACAAGAGGTTGTGGAAAAAGTATTAGAATTAATTAAGGAAAAAGGATTGGTATAAAAATTGTTGAAGTTTTTAAAAAATGTAGTAAAAATAGTAATATGTAGAATTTGTTATAGAGTAGAGTATGAAGGTAGAGAAAATATACAAGCGGGTAAAAATTATGTTTTAATGTCAAATCACGTAGGTACAATGGACGCTCCTTTTATTTGGTCAGATATATATAATTTAGCTATGATGGCAAAGGAAGAACTTTTCAAGTTTAAACCGCTAGGTTGGATATTTAAAAAAGTTGGGGCTTTCCCTATAGCAAGAGGGAAAAAAGATTTTGGACATGTGTTTCACGCTGTAAATGTTGTAACAAAAGAAAATAAAAATCTTTTAATATTTCCGGAAGGGACAAGGAAGGCTAGACTTAAAAATGTGAAAGCTAAAAATGGAGCTGTATATATTGCGGCTACAGCGGGGGTAGAAGTTATACCTGTACATATAACAGAAGATTATAGACTGTTTGGTAAAGTTAAAGTTACATATAACAAACCTGTAAGATTAGAAGTGACAAAGGAAAATATAAAAAATAAAGAGTTACTTACTAAAGAAACAGAAAGAGTAATGAATATAATTTATGGAAGGAATAAGTAAAGAGGTATTTTTATGTTAGATATGACTAAAATGGAAAGAATAAAAAGTAAGGCAAGAGAAAATCACGTACCAATTCTTCAAGATGATTCGCTTCAGTTTATAGAGACAATTCTTGCTATAAGAAAACCAGAAAGTATTTTAGAAGTAGGAACAGCGGTGGGTTATTCCGCACTTAATTTTTCTAAATATTTAAAAGAAAATGGGAAAATAATAACAATGGAGCTTGATGAAAAAACAGCAAATGTTGCAAGAGATAATATAAAAGAATTAGGGAAAGAGGACGTAATACAAGTTGTAAATTCAGATGCGTATACACATATGCAAACATTAAACGAAAAGTTCGACGTTGTGTTTATAGATGCGGCAAAAGGACAATATATGAAATATTTAGAAGAAGCATTAAGACTTACAAAACCAGGTTCTTTAATTATAGCAGATAATGTATTATTAAGAGGGATGGTTATGAGTGATTATAACGAACACAAACATAGAACAGCTGTAACAAGACTTAGAGAATATATAAATGCAGTTACAACAAATCCAAATCTGGTATCTTGTGTTATGGATGTCGGAGATGGAGTAGCGGTATCTGTAGTTAAGTAGCAAAACATTAAAAAAGACATATAATACACTGAAAGTTTTTTACTGGAGGTGTATTTTTTTGAGCATAGGACTAGCGCTAAGTGGTGGTGGGGCTAAAGGAATGGCGCACATTGGTGTAATAGAAGCATTAAGAGATTATGGTATAAAAATAGATTACATAGCAGGAACAAGTTCTGGAAGTATAATAGCAGCACTTTATGCTGCAGGTTATACTCCGAATGAAATGTTAAGTCTTGTAAATAGATATAAAGAGCAAATTGTAGATATGGACAAAAATGTAGGATTTAAACTATTTGGTTCAGTTATTAACAAAAAAGTAAGTATAAAGGGCTTTATAAAAGGAAATAAATTAGAAAAATTGTTAAGATATATTTTAAAGAATAAAGGAATTGAAGATATAAACGATATTCAAATGCCACTTGCAATTCCTACTGTAGATTTAAATACAGGTGAAATAGTATATTTTTGGAACAATAGGCAAAATAGGAAAATCAAACAAAGTAGAAATTGTTTAATTGAGGAAGATGTCCAGTATGATGATATTCCATCATATTATAACAGCGGTGACCTTGCAAGTATAATTAGAGCTAGTTGTAGTGTTCCGGGAGTATTTGTACCTAAAAAGATAGATGAAGACTATTATGTGGATGGTGGCGTTAGAGTAAATACACCGGTAGAAGTATTAAGGAAAATGGGTGCAGATAAAGTTATAGCGGTAACGTTTGACTGTAACAAGAGACCTACATTTAGTATAGAAAATGTCGTGGGTATTTCAGCTCAAGCATATAACATAATGACTCATTCTATAAATATGGATGAAATAGCAAAAGCGGATATAAATATACATTTGTGTTTACACAACGTATCGCTATTAGATGTTTCCAAGGCAAATCATTTAGCAAAAAGAGGGTACAATATAGTTGCAAGGAATATTGCAAAAATAAGAGAAATGTTAGACATGAATAGAGACGCTTGAAGAACAAGCGTCTCTATTCATATAAATAAAACTATATAAATAAAACTATTTTATAATAATCGGTTATATCAAACACATAACTGCAAAGAAGTGACATACAGAACCACCTAATACAAATAAGTGAAATACTGAATGAAAATATGGCACTTTTTTAAATGCATAAAAGATAACACCAACTGTATATGCAATACCGCCAGCAAGTAAGAAATATAATGTAGACATTGCATTTACTAGTTTTAATCCAGCTATGAAATCTTTTGCAAGAAACATTATACTCCATCCCATAGCTATGTATAAAATTATGTGCAGTGCTTTTAATTTCTTAGGGAAACAAGCATACAATACAGTTCCTAAAATTGCTGAAGCCCATACAGCACATACTAATATTATCATTTTGTATCCAATTGTACGTATAAGTGAAAAACAAATTGGAGTAAACGTACCTGCAATTAAAACATATATTGAACAGTGGTCTAACACTTTAAATACTTTTTTTGCTTTTTCATTTGTGAGTGCGTGGTACAGTGTTGAAATAGTATAAAGTATGATTAATGTTGCACCAAATATACTTACACCAACAATATCTAAAGCAGTTCCTTTGCCTATAGCTGCAAACACTATCATTAAAACTAAAGCAGCAATTCCAAGCCCAGCACCGACTGTGTGTGATACCCAGTTGAATATTTCTTCACCTTTTGTATATCCAAATAAATTTCTTTTAGCAATACTTGTCATAGTTAACCTCCAAAAAGAATTATAACACAAATTATACAACTTGTGTAGATATATATTATGTGAAATTTTGTAGAAATATATTAAATATAAATAAGAAGATATTTGCAAACTATATTAAGTTATGTTAAAATAAACATATTGAAGGTGAAAACAATGAGTGAAAAGAATAATAAAATTAAACCAAGAAATTTAGCGGGATTTATAGAATTACTTCCAGCAGATCAGGTTTTATTTAACAAGATTTATGATAAAATACGTATGTCTTACGAAAAGTTTGGCTTTACACCACTTGATACTCCAATTTTAGAGTATTCAGATGTGCTTTTGGCAAAGGCTGGTGGAGAAACCGAAAAACAAATATATAGATTTGAAAAAGGAGATACAGACATTTCAATGCGTTTTGATTTGACTGTACCTCTAGCAAAGTATGTTGCAATGCACTCGGGTGAAATTGCATTCCCATTTAGAAGATATCAAATGGGAAAAGTATTTAGGGGAGAAAGAACTCAAAAAGGAAGATTTAGAGAATTTTATCAATGTGATATAGACGTTATAGGTGATGAAACTTTAAGCATAATGACAGACGCAGAACTACCAGCTATTATATATGATACATTCACAAATCTTGGTTTTGATAACTTCACAATACGTATAAATAATAGAAAAATATTAAATGGTTTTTTTGAATCATTAGGATTAGAAAATAAAGCGGCAGATATTTTAAGAATAGTAGATAAATTAGAAAAAATTGGACTAGGTGCCGTAACTGAAGAATTAGAGAAATTAGAACTTGAAAAACTACAAATCAACAGTATCATGACATTTATATCTATTAGGGGAACTCAAGAAGAAGTATTAACAAGTCTTACAAATCTAAATGTACAAAGTGATACGTATACTGAAGGTTTAGAAGAATTAGAACAAGTAGTAAATGGAATTAGAGCTTTTGGTGTACCAGATAAGAATTTCAAAATAGATTTAACTATTGCAAGAGGGCTAGATTATTATACAGGTACTGTTTATGAAACAATTTTAAATGATTATCCGGAAATGGGAAGTGTATGTTCTGGTGGTAGATACGAAAATCTAGCAGAATATTATACAAATAAAAAACTACCTGGTGTTGGTATATCTATTGGACTTTCTCGTTTGTTTTATAAATTAAGAGAAGCTGAAATTATTAAACCAGAAGAATCTACAACAGCTAAGGTTATGATACTTCCTATGCTTGAAGATATGTCTTATGCATTTTTTGTAGCTACGGCATTAAGAAAACAAGGTATAAATACAGAAGTAAATTATACTAAAAAAAGTGTAAAAGCTATGATGAATTATGCAAATAGAATAGGTGTACCATATGTAATTGTAATTGGTGAAGATGAAGAAAAACAAAATTTAGTTACATTAAAAAATATGGAAACAGGCAATCAAGAATTGTGTGATTTGAATAAAGCAATAGAGATACTAAAATAAATTTAGAAAAATCTTGAAATTTGCAAGAAATTAGAGTATAATGAATATAATATTAGTAGTACGTTAGTACTATTATAAAAAAAGCGGTGAATCCAGCCGTTAAATTGGAACTTAAAAAAGCGGTGAATCCAGCCATCAAATTGGAACTTAAAAAAGCGGTGAATCCAGCCATTAAATGGAACTTAAAAAAGATAGATTAGAGACTAAACTCTAATCTTTTATATTTATAAAGACTATAAATTTTTTACTTTTAATGTTTTGTATATTAGGAGGGAAAATATGGTATTTAATTTAAAAATAGTTAGAGTAGATTCGGACTATTGTGATTATTTAAGACAATTTGATAATAAGGTTGCGTATAATAAAAATGAAAAAGAGCTAAGACCTTTTATAGGCATTTTGTTTGAGATAGAAAATTGCAAATATTTTGCACCACTTTCAAGTCCAAAGCCTAAACACAAGAAAATGAAAAATACAGTAGATTTCTTCAAAATAAAAAATGGTGAACTAGGAGCTGTTAACTTCAATAATATGATTCCTGTAAAAGAAAACAACTATACTTTAGTAGATTTGGATAAAAATGCACTAACAGTTCAAGAGACTAAATATCAAAAATTGTTGAAAGAACAACTAAGCTGGTTAAATGCAAATTATAATCAAGTAAAAACAAAATCATTTAAATTGTATAGTCTATATAACAAAGGATGTTTGAAAGAAAATATAAAAAATAGATGTTGTAACTTTAAAGTACTAGAGACAAAGTGCTTAGAATATGATAAATTTTAAAATAAGGACAAGCTATAGCAAAAACTTGCCAAATTTTGCTTGACATTGGCTTTAACATAATATATAATATTTGGGTAATGAAGAAAACTAGACATTTATTGTTTACTTAAAGGAGGGAAATAAAATGGCACAACCAAAAAGAAGATGGTCAAAAGCTAGAACAGCACTTCGTCGTTCTACATGGAAATTAGAAGAAAAATCACTTGCAACTTGT
>JAZRUV010000006.1:0-10920 GCA_045652705.1 Clostridia bacterium | reverse complement strand
TATATTCCAAAACTAGAGCCTAAAGTATCACGTGCTAAAAGTGCTGTAGAGCAAAAAAGAATTGCAGCAGCAACTGCTATAAACGAAAGCTTTTTCCAAGGAATTATGGCTCTTAGTTGGTATGTAGATATAAGTACACTATTTGAAAAATATGGCTTCGATGAAGATGTTATGATAGCGCTTTTCCATGAGTGCGCAGAAAGAAAAGCATTGAGAAAAAACTATGTCTTTAAAGTTGCAGAGTGCTGGTATAAAGGTGGAGTAAAAACTTTTGAGCAACTTGAAGATTACCTAACAGAACAAGATAAACTTGCTCAAGTAAAGAGTAAAATTAAATCTAAATTAAGACTTGGACGAGCATTTACAGAGTATGAAGAAGCATATATTGCTAGTTGGTTAAATGATTTAAAATATACATTTGATGAAATAGATTATGCTATAAAGAAAACGTTATCTAAAGGAAATCCGTCAATCGGTTATATAAATGGAATACTTAAAAACTGGAAAGAACAAGGATTAAATACTTTAGCAGACGTAGTTGCATCTGAAGAGACTGTGACAAAACAAAAGATAGTAAGCGAAAAGGCAAAAACAAGTACTGTTAAGAACCTTAAGCACAAAAATTATGAACAAAGGAAAGATATTAATTGGAATGAATTTTATGATAATATATAGGAGGAGAATATGAATCCAGCTGTATATAAAGAGGTGCAAAGGCAGTACGATTTAAAAAGAGAACGAGCTATTAGAGAGTGCGAGAGAAAAAAAGAAGAACTTTTAAAAAAGGAACCTAAGTACAAAGAACTAATAGATAAGAAAAATAAAATAGCACTTGAGTTTACAAAAACAGTTGTAAGAACTAAAGGAATAGAAAGACAAGTTGCAGAAGAAAATCTAGAAATAAAGTTAAAAGAAGTAGAAAAAGAAATACAAAATCTGTTTAAAACACTAAATTTGGGAGATGATTATTTGACACCTAAATTTGAGTGCTCAAGATGTGAAGATACTGGTTATATAAATAGTACTGTTAGATGTAGTTGTTTTACACAAAGAATAGTGAATATTACATATAAACAAAATAATATGTTAAAATTAAAAGACGAAAATTTCAATACTTTTGATATTGCATATTTTTCAAATAAGGCAGACAAAGAAAAGTATCAAAGCGATAAATCACCTTTAGAAAATATAGAAGAAATAAAGAAATTATCCATTGCTTTTTGCCAAAATATATTAGACCCAAAACAAAAGAATTTGTTGTTTGTTGGTAAAGCGGGAACTGGTAAGACGTTTATGAGTAGCTGTATAGCAAATGAGATAGTAAACAAAGGACATACAGTATTATATCAAACAGCGCCCCTTCTTATGGATATGCTTCTAGAATCAAAATTTGCATCGTTTAGAGATGAAATGAAAAAAGAACAATATACGAATGTGTTTGATGTGGATTTGTTAATAATAGATGATTTGGGAACAGAGAATCTTAACAATATGAAATTTACAGAGTTATTTAATATTATAAATACAAGACTTTTAAAAGATAAAAAGACAATAATTTCAACGAATCTATCACTGGCTGAACTTGCAAGTGAATATGATGATAGGGTAATGTCTAGACTTATTGGAAACTATACTATTTGTAGATTTTTTGGAGAAGATATAAGACTTAAAAAGAAAAGAATGAATTAAGGAATTTCCTTAATTCATTCTTCTTTAAAATCACTGTTAGTCCACAAAAGTATCTTTCATATCTTTTACAAATTTCTTTAAAACAGCAAGTTGAGCGTCTGAAAACATAACGTCTTTAGTTTCGTTAACTTGGCTCGTTAAGGATTCTGCAAACAATACGTCAAGACTAATATCTAGTACGTTAGCAAGTCTAATTGCTGTAGTAACACTAGGAGCTTTTATACCTCTTTCAATATCTCCTAAGAAGTTTTGTGAAACACCAACTTCTTCTGCTAAAGCATATTGAGTCATATCTAGTCTTAAACGCCCTTGTCTTATTCTTTTGCCTAACATTTCTAAATTTAAATAAGTAGCCATTTTATCACCCCACGCTTATAGCATTACTATATATTATAGTGGCGTAAAACAGAACAAGCTATTTGTATGTGTATAAACGCTAAATGTATAGACTACAAGAAACTTGCAGTGGAATATGCTATAGCATATTCTTTTATATGGGAAATACTAACATCAATTTGCACGTTTTGAGCAAACTTGTTAAATACAGAGTTATAAATTGTAACTGTTGGTCTATTATAATTTTCCTTGTCATTTACTATTTCAATTTGTCTAAGCTCAACGTGAGCATATATATTAGATATACTTTTATATATAGCTTCCTTGGCTGCAAATCTTCCTGCATAGTGTTGGTATTTAGTAACATCGCTTTTGCTTTCTGCATAAGATATTTCAGCTGGAGTAAATATCTTTTCTTTAAATTTAGGTGTAGAAAGTATAGCTTTTTTAATTCTCTCTACTTCTATAATATCTGTGCCGCAGTAAATTTTCATAAAAAACCTCCAATTCACATATAAATTTTAACAGAATACTTGCTTTTTTTCAATAATTATATTATAATATATTTCGTATCGGGGTGTAGCTCAGTTGGTAGAGCGCGTGGTTTGGGACCATGAGGTCGCAGGTTCGGGTCCTGTCACTCCGACCAATAAAATAAGGTTTCTAAGTTTTGGTGGCTTAGAAATCTTTTGTTCTATTACCAGTAAAATTTCCCGAAGAATATTAAGTGATATATATGAGTAAACACAATCCCTTTCGTTTTTGAAATTTAAGAGGATTTGCTTGTGTTGTGTTAAAGACGACAAATCTGTTACAAATCTTATTTTTATCTTCAATAGATATTGCAATGCTTCAAATATTGTGATATATATAATGTATATTATTACGTGGTTCTCCAAAATGCGAGCAGTTAATAGCATATAGTACAGATTATGTTGTTGAGGCCACATAAAATGAAAAAAGATCATTAGTAGCGTTGGGTTTATGATAGTAGGGCTCTCGCCTCACGTTGGTAAGCTGCAGTGGCAATAATGATTGGTTTGATTGTGGCAGAAGTGGATATTATCGGAAAAAAGATTGCCCGTTCTGCTAAGGAACAACTTTTAGTGTTAATATAAAGGGGGGGAAAGAATGGGATTCTGGGGCGTAGTAGGAGCTATAATAGTTGCCGTATTAATACTTTCTTTAGCATAATAAGATAAGTAGGCAGCTCTGCTGAAACATCTGATGTTCAGCAGAGCTGTTTCTATATAACAAAAATGGAGGTGGCAATATGCAAAAAATATTAATGAGCATAAAGCAAAAAACAATCAATTTGGTGTTGATGTGCGTTGTGACGTGCTTATATCTTTTAAATAATATTTATTTAAAAGCAAATACGGGTGGCATGCTTCAAAAGTTTATGATTTGCCATTTTAATGATTTTATATGTCCTCTGTTTTTTATTTCATATTCAAATTTGCTATTAATTACGATTAATAAAGAATTAAAAGAACTGAAGTGGATTATTTTGTTTAGCTTATGTTCTGCTTTTGTTTGGGAATTTTTTGCTCCCATTATTAAACCTTCTTCAGTTACAGACTTTTTAGATATTATTTTTTATACATTGGGCGCTTGTTTATATTGGTGCATTATAAAGATATCCTCAAAAGGAGGTAGTGTATGATAAAACTTAATAACATAATCAAATCTTTTGGTAACAACGAGGTTCTAAAAGGGATAGATTTAAATATAAATACTGGAGAAATTTTTGGCCTCATTGGAAAAAATGGTGCAGGGAAGACTACCTTGCTTTCTATTATTGCAGGCCTGTCTGATGCAACAAGCGGAACTTGTTGTGTAAACGGAAAGCATATTTCAAAAAATTCTCACTCCGCAAGAATTGGTTACCTACCGGATATTCCTGAGTTTTTTGACTATATGTCAGCACGTGAATACCTGGATTTTTTATATAAAAAAGAGGATGGATTTAAACAAAAAAGAAATACTCTTTTAAAGTTGGTTGGAATAGATGAAAAAACAATAATAAAAACAATGTCACGTGGAATGCGACAACGTTTGGGATTAGCAGCAACATTGGTAAGCGACCCTGATGTCGTGCTATTAGATGAACCAAGCTCTGCGCTTGATCCGTTGGGTAGATTTGAACTGTCAGAAATTTTGTTGCAATTAAAAAAGCAAGGAAAAACTATTATTCTTTCAACCCATATTTTGACAGATATGGAAAGTATCTGCGATAAAGTAGGCTTTCTTCACAATGGGACCATAGTAAAAACGCTTTCTCCAAATAATATAGAGTTTGCACAAAAGATTAAAATTGTATTTGCAAATCCAATAGATAATAGTATTATAGAGAATCTTCCTTGCGAAAGTACGCTTGAAAGTAATGAAGTACTTGTTCTTTCGGGAGATTTGCAGAATATTGAATTGCAAAAAGCATTGTTGAAAAAATTATATACAACTAATAATACTATTGTAAGCGTTAACACTTTAGGAGCAGATCTAGATGCAATTTTTAGGGAGGTATGCTTGTGAAAACACAATTGCTTTGTACAGTGAAAAAAGATTTTATGGAATATATGAGGAATAAAAAGAACATCATTTTTAGCGTCACTTTACTATTGCTTTGTGCTATGGTGTTTTGCTCGACAAGGTTCTTACCATCTTTAATTGAATCTTTGATGAAAAACGCTGCACATATGATTTCTAATACCGAAACTATAGAATCAACACTCATGACATTTTTTCCAAATAATTTAAAAGATAATATGGGTGTGTTGGCATCTGATATAGTAATCTTTTATGGTATTGTTGTTATTCTTACAACTTACAATTTAATA
Organism: Clostridia bacterium; assembly: GCA_045652705.1. Lineage (GTDB taxonomy): Bacteria > Bacillota > Clostridia > TANB77 > CAG-465 > UMGS1649. The sequence goes on along the minus strand of JAZRUV010000006.1, from coordinate 6,055 downwards.
GTAAAAGAGATTGTTGGTGGAAAGTGGATATTTCCATTAAGTGTTGGATATAACCCTTTTGTTTTAGTTTTTTCAAAAGGTATAGTATATGGCGTGGGTGCTGCCTTACCAAGTATTATCTTTTACAATCTGTACTATTTCGTAGGAAATACATTTTTGGCAGCGAATTATGAATTGCAGACGGCTATTATCAATTCTTTTGTTTTAGGATTTGCAATCTTTTCAATAGCTTATCTTACTATTATGTTAGCTGCTATACAGAAGCAACCAATTATGTCGGCTGTAACAATGATTTTATTTGTTGCAATTGCTCCAGATATTTTCTCGTTGTTCTCATTCGGTAAATATCTTCCGACTCATATACTAACATATTTATATCAAACAAAAGGCAACTTAATGGAATTAATCATTCCGATAATTTTGGTTGTTGTATTAGGAATATTGTTAACTATATTTGCGGCAAAAAAATCAGAGAATATTGAAGTTGCACGTTAGGAGAAATGCAGTGGTGAAAATCCTGTAGTAAATAAAAGAGAGAATAGAACTGTTCGCGAAATTAAACTTAGTATACTCTGTGTACTAATACTGCACATACAATGAGTTTGATTGTTGTTTTATTAAAATATTTTCGTTACAGTAAAAGAAAGGAGCGAACGCAAAAATGAGTGTGAGAGATCCTAAAGGTGTTGGTGATTTCCTTAGTATTTGCTTTTTAATATTAATTGTTGGCGTTTTCATGGCGATATTATAATAAATTGTTAGTGGATTGCTGCTTGTTAATTTAGAAAAACATTCCTTGATGTTACAGTAAAGGCGTACAAGATAATCAGACTAGTATTTGATTTGGGGTGTTTAGTAGAAGAATAGAATACGTGGGAGACAAGGAAAAATTTAGAATGATTAGATAAATATTGAGTAACGGTTAAAATGAAGTAAATAATATATAGCTAAGCAATTAAAGTTGCTTAGCTATATATTTTAAGTATAGGATAGTAAGGATTATGATAGTAATTTACATTGACAAATATCTCTTCCTGTGAGATAATTATACTTAGTGAAAAGGGTGTAAATGTATTACAAAATAAAGGAGGATACTTAAATGGAAAATAAAGAAAAATTTTATATAACAACAGCAATTGCATATACTTCAAAAAAACCTCATATAGGTAATACATATGAGATAATATTAACAGATGCAATAGCACGTTTTAAAAAGATGCAAGGTAAAGACGTGTACATGTTAACAGGAACAGATGAACACGGAGCAAAAATACAAGAACTAGCTGAAGCGAGTGGTATAGAACCTAAAGCATATGTAGATAACGTAGCTGGGGAAATAAGAAGAATATGGGATTTAATGAACGTAGAGTATAATCATTTTATACGTACAACAGATGATTACCATGAAGAAACAGTTCAAAAAATATTCAAAAAATTATATGACCAAGGAGACATTTATCTTGGAGAGTATGAAGGGCTTTATTGTACACCATGTGAATCATTTTTTACAGAATCACAACTTGTAGATGGGAAATGCCCAGATTGTGGCAGACAAGTTAAACCTGCTAAAGAAGAAGCATATTTTTTAAAATGTAGTAAATACCAAGATAGACTAATAGAATATATAGAATCTCATCCGGATTGGATAGAACCAGAATCTAGAAAGAAAGAAATTATGAACAATTTCTTAAAAGTGGGTCTTCAAGACTTATGTGTTTCTAGAACATCATTTACTTGGGGAATACCAGTAAGTTTTAATCCAAAACATGTAACTTACGTATGGATAGACGCATTAACAAACTATATAACAGCTTTAGGATATAAACTAGATAGTAAGTCTGAACTATATAATAAAAATTGGCCAGCAGATGTACATGTAATAGGGAAAGATATATTAAGATTCCACGCTATATATTGGCCAATAATACTAATGGCATTAGGTGAATCATTACCTAAAAAAATATATGCTCACGGTTGGATGCTGTTTGGTGAAGACAAGATGAGTAAATCTAAAGGAAATGTTATATATGCAGATGAACTTGCAGATGAATTTGGAGTAGACGCGGTAAGATATTATTCTTTAGCAGAAATGCCTTTTGCACAAGATGGAAGCATAACATATGAAAATGTTATAGCAAGATATAATTCTGACCTTGCAAATACTTTAGGCAACCTTGTAAACAGAACTGTTGCAATGGTAAATAAATACTTTGATGGGGTGGTTTATGCACCTGTATTAACAGATGACGTTGACCAAGAACTAATAACTTTTGCTAAAGAAACAGTGGATACATATATAACAAAGATGGATGGTTATAAAGTGTCTGAAGCTATTGAAGCTGTGATGAACTTAGCAAGAAGAAACAATAAATATATAGATGAAACAATGCCTTGGACGTTAGCTAAAGAAGAAAATAAAGACAGACTTAAAACAGTACTATATAATTTAATAGAAACAGTAAGAGTGTTAGGAGTGCTGCTGCTACCCGTTATGCCTGAAACTGCTAATAAAATACTAGATGAAATAAATGCAGATGCAAGAGATTTAGAAAGTGTTAGAGCTTTTGGCGGATACGTAGCTGAAACTAAAGTTGGTGAAGCAAAACCGCTATTTAATAGGATAGAGGAAAAGGCTAAACTTGAAGAATTACAAGCAAAAGTTGAAGCTAAGAAAGTAGCATACGAAGCAGAGAAAAAAGATAAAGAGACTAATCTAATAACAATGGAAGAATTAGATAAAGTAGAACTTAAAGTTGCAAAAATATTAACGGCTGAAAGAGTAGAAGGGGCCAATAAGTTATATAAACTTACTGTAGATTTAGGAAAAGAGCAAAGAACAGTAGTATCTGGTCTTGTGCCATATTATACAGAAGCCGAGCTTATAGGGAAGAAGGTAGTACTTGTGAGTAACCTTAAACCAGCAAAACTAAGAGGTATTGAATCAAATGGAATGCTTTTAGCTGCTGGTGATGGTGAGACAGTAAAGCTTCTTACAATAGATGGAGACATTGCGACAGGAGAAGGTATCCACTAAAGATAGGAGATAAAATGTTAAAAAACAGTTGGTTAAAGGAAATACTAGAATGGGTTTTATGTTTTGTAATAGCCTATGCAATATATTTAGTAATAAATTATTTTATAGGGACTATTGCTGGTGTAAAACAATCTTCTATGTATCCAACATCTAAAGAGGGAGATAGAGTAGTTATATCTAGACGAGTACTGTTTAACAAAAGAATAAACAGGTCAGATGTAGTTATACTAGAAGCTCCAATAGATGTTGAGTTAAATGAAACAGATTTTGCAGTATATGAGGATAAAAAAGGTTTAGATTATTTTACACACAACATAATGGGCTTAGGAAAAAGAAGCTATATTAAAAGGGTAATAGGGCTTCCGGGAGACCATATATATATTGCAGAAACTGGTGAAGTATATATAAACAATGAAATTATAGAAGAACAATATTTAGTAGAAGGTTTAAAAACGCCAAGAACAGGAAACTATTATGATGTTGTAATTCCAGAAGGTTATTATTTCGTAATGGGAGATAACCGTAAAGGAAGTAGAGATAGTAGAGAATTGGGATTAATACCAGAGACTAAAATAGAAGGTAAAGTTGTAACAAGAATATGGCCATTAAACAAAATAGGTAGTTTATAAAAGGAGAAAGATATGTTTGAGAATATACTAGGACATAACAATGTAAAGAAACAGTTAAAGTCAGACTTGGAAGAGTCAAAAGTATCTCACGCGTATCTTTTTTTAGGAACTGAAGGAATAGGCAAAAAGTCTCTAGCCATAGAGTTTGCTAAAGGACTGCTTAATACAAATAATTTAGAAGCATGTGTAGATTATAAATATATAGAAAAATTGCTAGATAAAAAAGAAATAATTGTAGAACAAGTAAGAAATAAAATTGTAAATGATGTTTATATTGCACCCGCTACTGGGAATTATAAGGTGTATATAATAAATGATGCACATCTTCTAAATATAGCAGCACAAAATGCTTTGCTAAAAACACTAGAAGAACCGCCTAAATATGTTGTAATTATATTAATAACAAATAACGAAAAAGCATTGCTTACAACGGTTTTATCACGTGTAAAGAAAGTGAATTTTAGCAATTTGAGTAATTCAGATATACTTGCTATACTTAAAGAGAAGTATAATGCAGAGATTGATGAAAGCAAATTAGAATACGCTAATGGCTCTTTAAAAGTTGCAGTAGAATTAAGCAAAGCAGACGATAACAAGTATTTAAAAATAGATGAGCTATATAAATGTTATAAAAAACAAGATATGCTAGGAGCTATAAAAAGCAGTGAGCAAGTAAGTTTTAAAGATGATGAGACATTCAATTATTTACAATATCTGTTTATGAAAGATAATGATTTTGCTAAAATTCCAATGGTAGAAAATGCAAGAAATAGAATGAAGCAAAATGCAAATGAAGATATAGTAAAACAAGCGTTAAACATATATATAATGAAAGGAGGCAAATAAATGGATAATGTAATTGGAGTAAGATTTGCTAAAACAGGTAAGTTATATTATATGAATCCTCTAAACTATGAAGTAAAAGTTGGGGATAAAATTGTAGCAATGTCTGAAAGAGGTCAAGAAATTGGACGAGTTGTTTCTATAAAGACAGTAGATGAGTTTAAAAAATTAGATTATAAAGAAGTAGTCGAAAGAGTAGATAGAATTGCTACAAAACAAGATATAGAAAAACAAAAAGAATTAAATAATGAAGCAAAAAAAGCTTTAGAAACGTGTAAAAAATTAGCTAAAAAATATAAATTAGATATGAAATTTATACACGCAGAATATACTTTAGATAAAAGCAAATTAACTTGTTATTTTGTTGCTGAAGACAGAGTAGATTTTAGAGATGTTGTAAAAGATTTAGCTAATGAGTATAGGGTAAGAATAGAACTTAGACAAGTCGGTCCAAGAGATGAAGTTAAAGCTTTTGACAACATCGGTACTTGTGGTAAAGAGGTTTGTTGTAGAACTTTCTTGCCAGACTTTGAAACTGTAACTATAAAAATGGCAAAAGAACAAGGTCTTCAAATAAATATGCAAAAATTATCTGGAAATTGTGGTAGATTTAAATGTTGCTTGAAATATGAAGAAGAAGTATATAAAGAGAAACTTAAGAATTTGCCTAAAGTAAATGAAATGGTAAAATATGATGGAGAGCTTTGTAAAGTTGTATCTTTAGATATTTTAAACGAAAAAGTGAGACTTAAAATAGGACCACAAGGCGAAGAAAGATTTGAGACCGTAGAAGTAAAAGACATTAAAAGAGATAAGAAAAAAGAAGTGAAGTAATATAACAAAGGTAAATACAAAAGGTAATGAATTATATAAAGAGGGGAAGTGAAAATTATGGCATACAGAATAAGTGATGAATGTATAGGCTGTGGAGCTTGTGCTGCAGAATGTCCAGTAGCAGCGATTTCAGAAGGAGATGGCAAATATGTTATAGACCCAGAGAAATGTATCTCTTGTGGAACATGCGCAGGCGTTTGCCCAATGGGTGCACCAATTGAGGAATAAGAATATAGGGAAGTATAGTAAAGCTGTACTTCTTTTGCTTTTTGTGGTATAATATAAATGTTGAACAAAATATAAAACAAAACTTTTAATAAAGGAGAGGATTATATGATATTTGGATGTATATGTTTGGGATTGTCAGTTGTAGCATTAATATTATGTGCTATTTGTGGCCGGGCTGCAGATGACTTTCTTGCGCTTCCGATGTTTTTTGCGTTCTTAATTTTCCTCATCGCCGGAATACTTTCTATTGCGTTTGATTCTGCTGCTGTTGGTATTGTAGCAATAGTTGTAATAGTGTTTTGGTTACTAGTGCAATTCTTTGGATAAAAAACAACCCCGTACAAATTGTGGACTTGTCAACAAAAAGTAGACACAAAAAACCTATCGAAACCCTAATTGAATTTTATATTCAATTGGGGTTTTGTAGTTTAATGCATAACTAGGTCTATATTCATTATTGTCCCTTACAATATCTTTTATAAATTCT
>JAZRUV010000005.1:0-3775 GCA_045652705.1 Clostridia bacterium | reverse complement strand
TCAATTCCTAAAGGACCATAATCCCAAGAATTAGAAAGTCCTCCATATATTTCAGAACCTGGAAATACAAATCCTCTTGCTTTACATAGTGCAACTAAATCTTGCATTGTAACTTCACTCATTTTTAATCCCCCTTAATATTTTATTATACCTACTATGTTTAATCACTCATATCTTCTAATTCTTCAGTTCTTTCTCTTTGCTCATCAATATTTAACCATTCATCAAGATTCGGAACAAAATCATAACCATAATCTTCGTGGCCTTTATTAATTTTTTCGTTTTCTTCCTTTTTATCCACTTTTTTAGAATTAGAAGCGCTTTGTTTTTGTTTTTTATTCACATTAATCACCTAAGATTATTATGTGTAAATAAAGTGTATTCTACTCTGTAGCTACAAAAGTTTCTTCTTCTATTTTATCTTCTTTTTTTACAAGTATATTTATTTTCTTTTCAGCTTCATCCAATTTTTTACCACATACCTTAGATAGTTCTATACCCTTTTCAAAATTTTCTATAGCTTTATCTAAAGTTAAGTCCCCTTTTTCAAGGTCTGCTACAACTTGTTCAAGTTGTTTTAAGCTTTGTTCAAATGTATTTTCCATTGTTATCCTCCTATACTTTCTACTTTTGCATTTATACTTCCGTCTGTAACTCTTACTACTAGATTATCTCCAATATTAACATCCGTTACTTTTGAAATTAATTTGCCATCATCCTTTGTAGCCACGCTATATCCTCTAAGCATTGTCTTTAGCGGACTTAAAGAATCTAAAAGTGCTACTTGTTTTTCATACTTTGTCTTGCATCCAATAACAACTTTATCTATTGCACCGGCTCAAATGTCTTTCGTAGTTGTCTGTCATAAGCCTATATCTTGCTATCATATCTTGAGGCGTTTTTTCGAGTCTACCTTTTGTTATGCTTTCTAAATATTGTTTTCTTCTATCTAGAATATTAGAAATACTAGATTTAAGTCTTAAATTTAATGTATCTAATTTAGAAGTAATTTCTAACTCTGAAGGATACACAAGCTCTGCTGCTGCAGATGGCGTAGGTGCTCTTAAGTCTGAAACAAAATCTGATATAGTAAAATCTGTTTCATGACCTACTGCAGATACTACTGGAATTTTTGATGCAAATATCTCACGAGCTAACGCTTCATCGTTAAATCCAAATAAATCTTCAAATGAGCCTCCGCCACGAGCTATTATTATTACATCAACCGAATTTGTTTTATTAAAATATCTTAACCCAGATATTACCGTACTTGCTACCATTTCACCTTGTACTGCTGCTGGGAACAATAATATGTTTGGTTTGCTAAATCTTCTTGTACTTACATTTATTATATCTCTTATTACCGCCCCTGTTGGTGACGTTATGACACCAACTCTATTTGGCATAAATGGTATTTTCTTTTTATATGCTGCGCTAAATAATCCTTCTTGTTCTAATTTCTTTTTTAATTCCTCATATTTAGCAAATAATTCTCCAACACCATCTAATGTTATACTTTTTACATACACTTGATATGTACCACCAACATCATATACGCTAACAGCCCCCATTACAACTACTGCTGCACCATCTTGCAACTTAATATTTAAATTCTGTGCTGCACTTTTAAACATTACACATTTTATTGTAGAAGTTTCATCTTTTAATGTAAAATACAAATGTCCTGATGAGTGGGCTTTAAAATTTGTTATTTCACCTTTGATTGCCACATATGACAAAAACGGGTCCTTATCGAACACCATTTTTATATATTTATTTACATTAGATACTGAAAATATATTTTTACTTTCCATTTAAATTCCCTTGTCTTTTATTATTTCCCTTAATACACCATTAACAAAGTTTGATGATGCATCGTTACCATATTTCTTAGCTAATTCTACTGCTTCATTAACTGCAACTTTTGGTGGCATATCTTCATAATACATTATTTCATATACTGCCAAACGTAATATTGCTAAATCTATTTTAAATATTCTTTCTATAGTCCAGTTTTTAAGTTTAGATAGTATCATATCATCTATTTGTTGTTCTTTTTCTTTTATACCAGTTGTAACTTTATCAAAATACGATTTTTCTTCACCTTGCAGGTTTGAAAGTTCTTCTACATCTGCAGTTATAATGCTTTCAAGTACATCTGATACTTCACTTTCACCGTAAAGTGTAGAATATATATATTTAAATGTTATATCTCTAGCCTTTCTTCTACTCATACATTACTCCTTACTATCATCATCTTTTACTGTGTATTTAATTTCATCTTTTTTCTTTTTAAATACTCTAGATATATACTCGTCATCCTCTTGTATTCTCTTGCCTAAATATATTGCTCCAATTATTAATGCTACTGTAAATAATATTTCAATAAGCATTCTAATAATTCCTGTAGCAGCTAGTATTAAAACAATAGTAACACAGATTATTATATATCTATTTCTTATTATAAAATCTAAAAAACTATCCTTTTTCATACTTTACTCCCATCTTAAGCTTCTTTGTTTTCATTTAAAGTATAAACACCTTTTATTTTTACATTAACGGTTTCAACAGCTACTGTAGTTTGTTTTAAAACCGTAGATTTTATATCTTCTTGTAATTTGCTTGTTATATCTGAAATAACAGTATCTTGTAAAACATAGGCAAATAAATCGACATTAATGCCTGTTTCTTTTATTTTTATATTAACCTTTGCAGTTTTAACTCCTGCATATTTTTTAGCAACATTAGTAACTATAGATTCAAATGTCTGGCTAGATATATGTACTTCTCCAACTTTTAAAGGTAAAATTACACCGCCTTTTAAATCACTTGTAATAACTCCACTAAAAGCAATAGATATAACTGAACATAAACCTATTATTGCTAATATAACTATTGTAGCTATTTTTAGTACTTTATTAGCTGCTATATAACTAAATCCAACTAAAACAGAACTAAGTGTTATTTTCTCTGTTATTAATAGTAATAGTCCAGAAACAATTATAACAGATAATATCCCAAATACAACTAACATTGTTTTTAAAAAATTCTTCATAATACACCTCATAATTTACCACTATTATATCACATATATGAAAAAATGCCACTATTTTAGTGACATTTTTTACATTTATTGTCTAGTCCTGTTAACACATATGACTAATGCTACTTCTTTATGTAAAGTGAGGGGCGGAACCCGTTGTCGTTGAGCGCGTCGTCCGGATAGGTGCTGCCACGGTAAGAACCTGGACTACTGCTACCACTGCCGTAGAAGAAGCCTCCGCGAAAACTACGGTCGTAAGCATCGTTGGCCTCCATCGTCCATTCCCACATGTTTCCTGCTATATCATAAACGTTGTTTACACTTGCTACTTTTAACGCTCCTGTAGACAATGCCCAATTTGTTCCACTTGCTTTTGTTGAACTTGCTGTTGCTGTTTGATATGAATTTAATTCATATGTATTCTCATCATAAACAGCATATTTTGCTCCATCATTTAAATCTCCTGCTGCTATTACATGATTGCTATAATTACCATAACTTGTACTAACTGTTACCCTTGTTATAACATTGCCTTTTCCATCTTTTGCTTTTACTTCCAACCACCATGCTAACGTTCTATCCCACTGCACTCCATATGTTAATGTTGATACTACTCCATAATTTGTATTTGTTGCTGGATACATACTCCTTGCTACCTCTACTGCTCCATTTGTATCTTCTGACATACTATTATTTTTTGTCCATGGTATGTATGTATATGGTATTTTCCCC
>JAZRUV010000004.1:0-26622 GCA_045652705.1 Clostridia bacterium | reverse complement strand
TGTTAATGTTGATACTACTCCATAATTTGTATTTGTTGCTGGATACATACTCCTTGCTACCTCTACTGCTCCATTTGTATCTTCTGACATACTATTATTTTTTGTCCATGGTATGTATGTATATGGTATTTTCCCCATCATCGAATATACATTTGAACCTTTTACTAAAGTAGTCTCGCTTGTTCTTTGTGTATCTATTCCAGCTTCATAACGGGCTATATAAAATCCTTTATATTCTTTTACACTTTCATACATCGCTTGCACTTCTGCTAATGTAGTACTTGTCACATATTTTGAATCTTGTGTTGCAAGTGGCATATTTGTTGTAGTATCCAATACTACTTCCCAATTACCTGTTCCTAATGTGTTAGATATATTATCTTGTCTTACAAACTTACTAAAATCTTCTACTGGTATCCATACATATTGGTTTCTTGTTCTTTTTGCATCTTCTACATTTGCATCTGTAACTGGAGTTGTTCCTTCATATATTACAAGTCCTCCATTTTTTGTATTCTCTCCTGTGGCACTTGAGGCAACAAATCCCATTGGTATTGGTACACCATCTACTGTTGCGATTACCCAATTGCTAGTTCCTTTTAAAGCAACTGTTACCCCATCTTCTGTTACTGTTATTTCATATGGCGTTAAATCTATGTTTTCCTCATTTAATCTTCTTAGTACTTCACGTTCTAGTTCTTCTTGTGTTATATTCATATCCGTAAATGCTTCTGCCCATTTAAGTGAAGCTAATGTTTGTATTTCTTTTAAATTTGTTTCATCTACTGCCGTTTGAGCCTTTTCTATTATTCCACTATTATTTAATGATAAAATTATTGTTCCTGCTAAAATTATCATAACTATTATTGTTATTACTAGTACCACTAATGATACTGCTTTTTTATTTTTTCTCATTTTTCTTTAATCTCTCCTTTCTTTTTTGCATACAAAAGAGCAAAGCAATGCATAGTCATTTACTATGCATCACTTTGCTTATTATCTTCTTATTTTGGGTATGAAAACCTACAACACTATTAGTTAGTGCTCTCTCTCTCTCTCTCTCTCTCTCTCTACAGTACCAAGGCTTTCAAGCATCATCTGTCTTCATCTCCCTCTTTTTTTCTATTGTTATTGCTATTTATACTTACATCTATTTTTATTATAACGTTTCTAACAAGAATCCACCCATGTAAACGTCTATAAGCGGAACCAAAACTGTAATTACAAAGAATATCAATACTATACCCACGAAAACATATGTTATTTCTGGTAATACCTTTATAGTTTTTTGTATTGATTCTGCAATTTCCTGTTCTATGTAATCTGAAACCTTATCCATCATTTCAACAAGATCTGATTCCATACCTATTTTTAACATTTCTACTGCCATTGGTGGAAATGCTTTATCTGCTTCAAACGGTTCTATCCAAGAACCACCAGCTTGTAAATTGTTCTTAGCTGTTTCTATTAATGACAAGAAATAATAATTGTCCGTAACTGATTTTGATGTTTCCAAGCTTTCTTGTATTCTCATACCATTTTTTAGGTTTAATAGCATCGCTTTAAAAAACTTATTTGTTATAATATTTAACATTAATCTACCAAAAACAGGGGCTTTTATTTTAAATTTATCCCATTGATATCTACCGATAGATGTAGCTACATAAGTTTTAAACATGATAAATATTCCGGCTATTGTAGCAAGTACTACATACCAATACTCTACCAACCATTTAGCTATATTTATGGCTATTTGTGTTGCTTTTGGAAGTTCTTTATCTACTCCAAACATGTCATAAACATTTTGTATAAGAGGTGCTCCAAACAATAACGCAAGCATCATTGCAACTAAAATAAATACAAACATTGCTATTTTTGGAAGTAAAATTCCCCTTATTTGTTTCCTTAACTTCATACTACTTTCCATATAGTCTCTAGCATGTAATAATGCTGCATCAAGCGAACCTGATTCTTCACCTACTCGTACGAAGTTAACATATAATGGTGGAAAAACCTTTGGGTATCTTGCCATCATTTCGTTTATAGTGGCACCTGCTTCGACACCAATTAATATATCTTCTACAATATCTTGTAATTTTTTATTTTCAGTACTATTAAATAATGATTCAAAAGCAGCAACATTATTAAATTTAGCTTTTTTCAGAACATGCAAGCTGTTAGTGAATGTTAAAACATCTTTTGGCTTTACTCCCCCAAAAGAAACATCAGAGGTTAGTATAGCCATAATTCCCGTTTTATTATTTAATCTTTGTCTTCTTTGCTTGCTAAAACTTTTCTGCCTTTCGACATCTTGTTGTATTTGAGCCAGCTTCTTATGGTCTATTTTCTTTTTAGATTCAGATACTAATTGTGTTTTTACAGATTTAACCATAATCGGTTGTACTCTTGTTTTCTTCAGTCTAACTATTACGTCATGACGATTCCTTGCTGTCATTAAACCTCTTAGTATCTTACCATTTCTAAGCATTCCTCTGTACTTATATTCTGGCATTAATATCCTCCTCCTATCAAGTTAGTAATAAGGCTTAAACTACTTTCTTCTACGTTGTTCTTTATAGCATCCATATCTATTACATTATTATTATATAAATCTGCGAAAGACCTCTCAAAACTAATAGTTCCTTTAACATGAGAATGATGAATTGCATCTTGTATTTCAGATACATTAAACTTTTCTTGACGTATAAGTGCCGCTATAGTAGAATTTACTAACATTGTTTCAGGCACCAATACTGTTCCACCACCCGCACGTTTTACAAGTTTTTGAGATACTACCAATTTTAACACATTAGATAATGAATATTTTATGGCTTTTTGCTCATTTGGGTCATACATACCTATTATTCTGTCTATAGTTTCCCCGCAAGAACGAGTATGTAATGTTCCAATAACAAGCCCTCCAGACTCCGCTAAATCTAATACAGCATCCATTGTTTTTCTATCTCTTATTTCTCCTATAATTGCTATATCTGAATCTTCTCTTAAGAGATTTATTACTCCATCATAATATGTTGGTACATCAGATGCTCTATTTACTTCTTTTTGTACTATAACGGCCCTATTAGATTTATGTCTGTACTCTATAGGTTCTTCTAACATAACAATTTTTTTATTCATTGTTTTGTTTATCTCTTGAACAAAAGCATTTAAAGTAGTTGTTTTTCCAGTATTAACTTTACCAGTTATTAAAACAAGGCCCGAATTAATCACCTTTAACTGATTAATTATCTCCCTTAAGCCAAATTTATCTATGTCAATCGTCTTATTCCTAATTATTCTTATTGAAAATGTAGGAACTCCTGAAGCCATGCTTGCATTTATTCTAAATCTTGTTTGTGAATCTAGCTCAAAAGGCAAATCCAATTTTTTATTTTCTTCAAATTGTTCTACTAACTCTAAATTATCATCTACCAAAGCCTCCATAAGACTTTCTAAATCAAATCTGTTCATTGGATCAATCTTATCATTATGCCTTAATTCTCTATTTATCCTATAAAGCGGTGGCAAATTTTCTACTAGGTGAATATCTGTAGCACCTTGCTCTACAGCTGCCCTTACAATTTCAAAAAACTTTTCCATATTTCTCCTTAAATAACTATTTTCTTTTCTATCTCACTTATAGTTGTTATTCCAGATAAGCATTTATTTACAGCATCTACTATAAGTGGTTTGTATTCTGTATTTTCCAAAGCATATTTTCTAATATCCATAGCTGTTGCTCCAGATGCAATCATATGTTTAATTTGATCATCTAGACATAACACTTCGAAAACACCAATTCTTTCTATGTAGCCTAAATTGTTACAATGTCTACAACCTTTAGGTTCAAACATAGTAGCCTTTTCTAAATCAAATTTTGCCCCTGTAAGTTTTTCAACCCTTTCGAAATATGATTTATCTGATTCTGTAATATCATGTGGCTTTTTACATTTTGGACAAAGTTGTCTTACAAGTCTTTGTGATATTATTGTGATTAGTGATGAAGATACATCATAATCTGAAATATCCATCTTTCTTATTCTTGTTATAGTCTCTATAGCATCAATTGTATGTATAGTTGTTAAAACCAAATGTCCTGTTTGTCCTGCTTCTATTGCTGTTTGTGCCGTTTCCCTATCTCTTATTTCTCCAACAAGAATTATATTAGGATCTTGTCTTAACACTGTTCTAAGCGCTCCAGCAAAAGATATGTCGTAACCAATTTCTACTTGATTTACCCCAGGCATTCTTATTTCAACTGGGTTTTCAATAGTAACAACATTTATATCTGGTCTATTTAAATAATCTAGTATACTATATAATGTTGTTGTTTTACCTTCACCAGTTGGGGCACATACAACTATAACACTATTACGTTTATCAAAAGCTTTTCTTACTAATTCTTCGTTGTTAGGGAAACCTAAATCATGAAGCCTTCTAACATTACCATTTTTCTTTAATAGTCTTAGCACGAACTTCTCTCCATTGATATTTTTCTGCGAAGACACACGAATACTGTAATCTTCAAATGAATCTATACTTCCATCTTGGTCAGTTGTTATTTCTTGATGCATGTTTGCGATTGACTTTATTCTTCCTGTTATTGTCGCTTGTCTTTGTTTAGGAAGCTCTGAAACAGTTATAAGTTCACCATCTATTCTGTATCTTATTCTAACCCTATTTTCCATAGGTTCAACGTGAATATCACTCGCTCTTTGCTTTATAGCTGTTAAAATTATATTATCTACAAGTACTGTTGTATCTTTTTCGTTAGTATTAACGTAATCATCTTGAACATTCTTTACGTTTCTAACTTGATTCATTATCATGGAATAAAGTGTTATGTATTTTTCCATTTCATAACCTTTATTTATTAACTGTAATTTTACGCTATCTACTGCCTTTTGACTTGTTGGATCAGCAAAAGCCACTTTTATAGTATTTCCAACTACTTTAAAAGGAAATGCTTTTAAGTTGATAACAGTATCACGAGATAAGAATTGAGTATAATCTATATCTATTTCCTCATTTAAGACAATTGGTTTTACATCTAATTTATCCGCTAAAACTTTTAACAAATCCGGTTTTTTACACATATTAAGAACATCCACAATTTCACCAATTTTTAAATCTGGATGGTTTTTTTGATATGCCAAAGCTTCATTTAGCTGTTCTTCAGTTATCAATCCTGCATTTATAAGGTCTATTCCAAATGGATTTTTTTTGTTTTTAATATTCTCAAACATTTTAATTCCTCCTACAATTCTAGTACTTTATTATTATAATCTTTTTCATACTTCTCTATAATGTCTTTTTCATATTCATCATATTGATTTTTCATATGCCTTACATCAGCAAACGTAGATGATGAATACAGCATAAATACAATTGCAAACAATATTACTACAACTGTCGCCGAACCAATCTTTTTCATGCCTATGCCCCCTCTACACAATTTATTATAGTTTTAGTTATGTTGTTTAAATATTTATTAAAAGATATATTAATTGTTATTTTTTTTGTATTTGTTCCCATTTCTATATTAGTTTCAAAATTATCAACATTTAAACATAATATTCCACCATTTTTATACAACGTTTTTTGTTCTGCATTATATACGTAATTATCCCCATTTGAATAACTTATTTGACTCTCAGTTATAACTACATCATTGCTATTTGAAGCGCTATCTTCTAAATTGTATTGTAATTTATTTAAGTATGAATAGTTAATTGCTTCGCCCCTATCACCAAATAGCCTCTCGTTCATGTTGTTAGACATTGTAGATACAAACACCGTAAAAGTTGTAAATAGAACAATGTATATAACAAGCGATGCTAATGTTATTCCTCTTTTACTCACTTTAATCATATATTATTTTCCACCTTTACACATTTTAAAGTCACTTCATTTTCTTTTCCATCTAACATATATGTTACTGTAGAGATTATTACTCTCGCATTATTAAGCTCTACCCCTTCACCCTTTTGATAAGGTAATACTTGCACTGCATAATTATAAGATATGTTGTCAATTTCAGTAGTACCAGAAGAGTCCACAAGGTTTTCTATATTTTTAAATTTTGCATCATTAATATTATTTATACATAAATTTAAAGCATTAGATTTTCTATTGTACTCAATTAAAGTGGTACTGTAATTTCTTGTCGCAAATATTGTTGAAACAAAGAATATTACAAATATAATTACCGCTATCGCAATATCTATATTAATTGCGCCCGCTTTTTTTTTTATCTTTTCCTCTACTTCTTTTTTCTCTTGTTCTGTCATATGTTTTTTCATTATATCTACACCAATTACTAATACTAAGTAAATATAACATGCTATAAGTGCCAATGTTTGCCAAGATAAGCCGAAAAACAAGTATATAATTAAGAATACCATACCACTAGCGAATTCTATTAAAGGATATCTAATACTTATTGGTTTTTTACAATATCTACATCTCCCTATAGTAGATATATAGCTTAATATTGGGAAACAATCAAAAAAACCTAATCTGTGCTTACAAGTAGGACAATACGAACGTGATTTTACTATGTCCTGTTTTCTTGGTATTCTATATATTGCAAGCGTGAAGAAACTTCCAAATAACGTACCTATTATAAACATAAATATTGAGTATATTAAATCTAAATAATATGCCATATTTCCTCCTTTACTACATTTATTTCAAATAGCATATCTACTATCTCAAATAAATATAATATTAGTACGAAGGACATATACATTATTTATTATGCATATGTCCTATGTACATTTTTCGTATTAGTTTATTTTTAAAAATTTATAATTATCTTATGTAATTATATTTGAACTGTAGTTACTACACCGTTTACAGTGTGTGTTCTTAGAACATAAACACCAGTAACACCAGTATCATCTGCCTCTCCAACTACTTCATATTTGTAGTTAGAAGTATTGTTGTTTATTTCGTTAAATAATGGTCTTAAAGCTTCTTCTACTGATTCAGCGTCAGGAGCCTTTTCAGGATCATCATCTGTAGCTACAGTTTCTTTAGCGTTCCAATATGCAACATATTGATTCATGTACTCTAGAGCAACTGCTGCTTTTAATTCAGCTTCGTTTGAAGCATCGACAGCTGTGTTAGCTTTGTTTATAACGTTTGTGCTGTTTAATGAGATTATGATAGCACCAGCTATTATAATCATAACGATTATTGTGATAACTAATACGATTAAAGAAATACCTTTTTTCATTTTTAATTCCTCCTATAAATTAATTTTATTTATATTAACCGCCGCCAAGGTAAGGCTGCGAATTAACCAATGTTATTTATCATCTGGCGTAAGATTACCAGAATTTAATTTATTATCATTTTCAAGCGTTGGTTCGTTATATATTGTAACTTCAGATTTTGGTGTAAATGGATTTATATTACCATCATCAAATTTATCTGTTTTTTTACCTTTATTAACATCAGACTCAGTTACTCCATATTGGTGTGTAAGCTTATCTAATTCACTACCTGAAAATGTATATTCTTGTTTAGCAACTTGTTCATATTCACCTGCTTGTACTCCAGTACTTTTATTTTGTGGTACTAAAACAAGCATAAGCACTAGTGCTGCTACTATAATAATAACACATATACAAACAAATATTACCCACGCTTTTTTTCCCACATTAATCACCTTCCTATTAATTTAATACTGCTAAACTTAAAACATCAAATGTTGCTTTAACTTTATTGTCTCCTGAATATGTCATACTAATATTGTCTAATTTAAACCTTAATGATTTATCGTTTTCTACATCGAATACGAAATCTGCTATATTAGCATATCTTCCTTCGATTGTTATCTTTATTCCAGAGTCTGCTGGTCCTGTTTCCTCGCCTTCGCCAAGAGCATCACCTGCAGCATCTCCTGAAGTTATAATATTTATACCAACTCTATTAGCAGTAGCATAGTTTCCAAGTACAATCCACAAATATTCTATAAAATATTTTTCTTCCTTTGTTGCCTCCTGTACAGTTTGAATTGTTGACTCATCAATATTTTCATAAGTATCTTTTGCCACATCAAACGAATCTTTTGACGTCTGTAAATCTGTCTTAGCAACAGTATTATTAGTTTCTTCAAGTAATTGTCTTGTCATTAACACTTCAACATTCAATTTCTTTTCTTGTATTCCTGCTATAGATAAGTTCTTAAAGAACTTAAAATCTACGTCGTATATCATTGCTAACGTTATTAATGCAATAAGTACCAACAAAACAGCTGATAATATTATTAAATTTATATATCTTTTCATGGCAAATCACCACCAATCGTAACACTTATAGTAGTTCCATTTGAAACATTGCTTGTTCTTATATTCTCTAATACACCTTGCAGTTTTAATTGAGATATGAAATATCCAAGTTCAGCATACGATGTTGATTTCGCAACTATAGATACAGTTCTATTATCATTTGAAGATATTGTCTCTATCTGCACATTAGTTGGGATATATTTTGCAACCTTTTGCATAAAATTAGCAACGTTATATGTTGTGTATTTACCAATCTTGCCTTCACGTATCTTTTGCACTGTATCAGATATGTAATTATTAAAACTTGTATATTGTTCTGTATTTTGATCTATATAACTTTTGTCTGCTCTTATTTGAGAGGTTTCTTGCTGCAGTTTATTTATATTTTCAGTGATAGTTGTTTCCATTTTAGTTAGCTCTGCATTATATGACGCACTGAAACCAACATATCCTAGTAGCACTGCGCCAGCTGTCATATTAGCAAATAACACTGCTCTTTCTATTTTTTCTAGATTTATATTAGGTAAAACCGTGGCTGTTTTCTTTACAGTAGCTGATTTTACCCCTTTGCTACTCTTGTCTCGAGCAAAAAATCCAGATAAAGCCACCTTAGCGTTCTTATTAGCTACAAAGTTTGCTTCAGGTTTGAAATTTTCTATACCCTCATAAGCTAATGCTATAGCATCAGTTGCTTCAATTACTTCAGAAATATTTGCAACTTCGTCTAAATTTACAAAATATGGTCTAATTTTTTCCGTTGTTATTCCAAAGAATTGTTCAAATAATACATCTATGTTTATAAATAGATTTACTAATCCATTTAAATATATCTTTTCATAACTAATCTTTGATTCGTCCAATTTTGATTTTATTCTATTCAATAAATCTTGGATTGTTGGCTCTATAATTCTTTCTAAATCTGGAGATAAGCTTTCATCAGATAGAACGTTTATATTTTTACACAAATCACAAGCTTTTGAATATGAACCTTCTTGAGCTGCAATATTATCTAGTATGTTCTTCATGCTTATGTCTATATCTATGATTTGTTTTATTTTTCCACCAACTACACTAATAACTTGAGTTTTTTCATCTATATTAACTAATAAGTAGTTTGAATTAGATTGTACCATATTAGGTAATATATATTCTTGAGGATATAATCCTATTAACTTTTCGTATTTTTCGTTTTCAGTTATTTTTGTTATTACATTTTTATCTACAATAGCTATATCCGCTGTATAATTATCTATAGAAACTGATGAATCCATAAATATGTATCTATATTCTAAAGCTTTCTCATTAAGTGCTCTACTAGTAGCATAATCGCTTACTTCTAGCTCTATAACACTTTGCGTATCAGCTTTTCCAAGTTGTCTTAAAACTTCTGTTTGCATTCTTGAATAGTCTGTTAAATTTAGGCACAAAGAATCCTCAGCACTACCAGTTTGGCTAATAATTTCGGCAATAGATACCTCTTTATTACCCACAACATACTTAGTGCCGCAAGAATGCAAGCTAATTCTTCTGCTTTTATCATCACGAACTAACTTAGCGTATTTTATTATTTTGTCTCCTAAATAAATTCCTAGACAAGCTTCCATACTTACTCCTTTAGTAACCCCTTGTTTGTTTCTTTTGTTAAATTACTAACATAAATTTAACACATATTTTATCATAAATCAACATTTTTTTTGTTTGTTTGCTAATTGTAAAAGCATTGTAATATTACTGTAATATTGTGTGTAAATTTCTGTTAAATATAACATATCAAATAAACGAAAAGCAGTCACAAAATTGCGACTACTTTTTAATTTTCTTATTCTAATTCTTTCTCTTTTTCAAACGTTACGCCTTGAACGTTAATATTAACCGCTTTGACATTAAGTCCTGTCATTGTTTCCACTGAACCTTTTACAGAGTTTTGAATTGAAAATGCAACATCTGGAATTTTAACTCCATATTTAACTATAACAAATAAATCTATTACCACTTCATTTCCTTCCAATTCTACTTTTACGCCTTTAGAGTACTTTTTATTACTTCCAAGTATTTGGTTTATTCCATCCACAAACCCCAAAGTCATGCCAGAAACACCTTCTACTTCTGCCGCAGCAAGTCCAGCTATAATTCCTATTACATCTTCAGATATAGTAAGGTTGCTTGCAATTTCTACATTTACCCCACTTGTTTCAGATACTCCACCTATTATTTCATCTTTAGTTTCAATTTTTTTCTTTTCTCCCATCTTAATTACCTCTCTTTCTAATATTATTGTTATTTTAACATAAATTATCTTTCTATCAAAGCCTATCTCATTATTTCATATTTATTTTATATATAATGCTACACGGAAGCTATAATATTTTACTGCCGGATCTCCCAATCCTCGAACAGATACATAATTGTAATCATCTTCACCATAATAATCTCGTCCTCTGACATTATACCTTGTTTCATTATTCCCTTCCATAGTCCATTCGTACTCATTTCCTGCCATATCATATATATTATTTACCTTTGCCGCTTTTAATGCACCAGTGGTTAACAACCACCCCGTGGAACCATCTTTGGTTTTATCACCTACTTCATAAAAAGTATTGTCACCTTTTACCGAATATCGAGCGCCTTCATTTAAATCCCCTTTATTTATAACATGTGGTAAATAATTCCCGTAATCAACACTACTTGTTACAGTAGATACGGCGGCTGTATCTAGCCACCATTGAAGTGTTGAATCCCACTGAACACCATAAATTAAAGTCGACACAACACCAAAATTTGAATTTGATGCTGGATATACGCTTCTTGCAATCTCAACAACTCCACCAGTATCATCAGCTGCAGAATTCCCCCAAACAAATCCAGTACACGGGATTTTCCCCATAGCAGAATATATATTAGCTTTCATATTCCCTTTATCATTAACACTAGCCACTCCCGCTTCATATCGAGCCACATAAAAACCACCATACTTCTTTACACTTGAATACAGCGATTGTGATTCTATATGCTTCTTGGAAGAAACAAAATTTTCATCTTGCTCCTCTAGTGGCATGTTAGTTGTTGGGTCTAGTTCTATCTCCCAACTACCTGTTCCTAACTTATTGGATATGATGCCACCCATCCCAAAAGTTGTTCTAACAAATTTTGAAAAATCATCTACTGGTACCCAAACATATTGATTCCTTTCAGTCCATGATTTAAATTGAGTTTCGCTCCTTGGTATTTCTACTTCATTTTCTGCCAATTCATATATTACTAGACCATCATCTTTTTTGTTTTCATCATTATATGGCGATGCTGTAAATCCTTTTGGTATCGGAACACCATCTACTATATCTATAACATTTTCTTTCCAATCTTCAGGCATATTGTTCAATGTCACAATTGTACCTGCAGTGGTTTCTACATATATTGTAAAATAGTCGTCCTTTCCTACAACAAACTGATTGTTTGTAGCAACCCTTCCGTAGTTTTTAAAATATGCAATGTTTGAAATTATTTCTTGTTCATACTTAATTGTTCTTATTGTTGATCCGTTATTATTAACGGTAAAATTGACTTCCTTTAAATCACCCTCTATTTTTTCTGTATAGCTGATAGTAGGAAGAGTCCCATCAAAATTTGAAACATTATACTCTGCTGTCTTTGTTTTATTATTATGTGTATAATTTACAATAATATTATAATTCCCTGTTTTATCTTCACTTGTTGTGTTTATTTCAAATTGTTTGTACATTCCGACAACAGTCTCTTGTCCAACACTTTTATCTCCTGTAGTAACTATGCTATTTACTATTGCATTTTTAGGGATTCTTACTAAAACTGTAATAGGATGGTTAGTGGTTTCTAACTTACTTGGGGTAAATATTACATCATATACTTTTACATCTTTAGATGTCACTTGTACATTAGACGTAGCATTTATTATTGAGTAAAGTTCATCCGTTAATGTGTAATAAACATCCTCTTCATATTCTACTCCTTCCAAGTAATATACTCTTCCTGTTGTTTCAGATAAGACATATATATCATTTGTTACTTTGCCATTTCCAAACTCAGTGTCTTTTATTCCTATCAAACTTACATCTATAAAATTAAATGTAATACTACTGTTTTGTATAGTTTCATTATCGAATTGTTTTCTGTCTTTGTCACTAATTTTCGTTAAATCAAATTCTATTTCTATACTAGATGGATATTTATCATATCTTAATTTGTATTCATCCACAGCATTCTGTATGTTTAATATCTCTACAGCAAATGTATTTAAGGTTGTAGCTTCAGCAGAACTGAAAGCTGTAATTACAACTACCCCTGCTAATATTGCCATTATAACTATTACTATAGTTAAACTTACTAATGATATACCTTTTTTCACTTTTTATCACCTTGTGTATATTTTATACGAAAAATATTTTTTTAGCAATATGCGATGTAATTATTTTGAAATATATTCTTTTATTTTATAATTAACTATATCATGGTTTAATGAAAATTCTCTAATCAACATAAAAGATAAGAATATAATTATTAATAAAATCACACATATTATGAAGCGTTTAAACATTGTTATCACCAATATATACTATGATGCATGTACTTTTTTTATAACCTTAGCTATTAAAACATATAAGCCAATAACAATATATACTATAAAATAAACAGGAAATATGTATGTGGCTAATATTCTTCGAGTTCCAATAGGTTTATATATATATCTGATTATATACGAATAACAATAATATATAACGCCTGAAATTATTAACCCGTTTATACTAGTATTTACATTTAATATAGAATATATTAAATTTGTTGTGATAATAGAACCAGATATTATTAATAAAAATATTCGTATAATTATATAGAAATTAGCCTCTTTTATCTTATTAATATATATTGTTTTTAAATGGTCCGTTTTTATTTTTTCTTTACCAAATTGTATGTGCATAATTTCGTTTGGAGTATATGATATTAGTTTGTCTTTTAAACTATTTTCTTTTTGTGCAAAGTCCCCTTTTTTACATATTATTACCCCATATGTAGATAAATCATTCTTATTAAATATATTTAAATAATTTATTATATCGATATATAAATTTTTTAAAGACCATTTTTTCTCTTGATAAACATATAATAAATTAAAACCGCAAGGCGTTTTGCCTTTGCTTATGTAATTTGCAACAAGTATATCTACTTTATTATTATTTAATTCTAAATCATCGTTTTGTAATAATATATATGATTTTGAATATTTTTGTATTATCTTTAAAATATTTATATAATTCATATCTTTTGTATTGACTTTTACAATTTCTAGATTTTCCTTTACAATTTCTATCTGTTGTAGTATATCCAACTCTGTTTGTTCATTTTTTATCTTATCTATACTTTTTATATTTCTGTCTGAAATAAATACAAAAGTTACTATTACCAATATAATTACGCTAAAATAGTCCATAAAATAACCTCTAGAAATATGTTATACATATTTCTAAAGGTTATTCATTTAGTTTTAAATTTAACCCGTTTAAATAGTTTTATTTTTATAAAACTATTATTGCCATAAATCAATTGTAAAATTAGATAAATATGGTGTAATAAATGTCAGTTGATAAACACTTATTACTAGTAATATTCCAATAAGTGCACTAAATATAACTTGCATCATTGTAGTTTTATCATTTTCTCTCTTTATTGAGCTAACCATGATGCTTAATACGAGAGCCACTACACCAACTATTAAATTTTTAGTCATTATAAACAAGTATGTAGAAAGAGCAAAACTTATTGTAACTCTGGCCGAAGGAAACGACTTCACATAATTGTTATCTTTATCTTTACTAAACATGCCTTTTAATATAACTACAAGTAAAGTTACTATAAAAAGTATAGTTACTATCATATGTGCTTTTGAACTAAGCATTGTAGCAAGAAGAACTGTTGATGCTTGTCTTATTTTATCTATGAATAATAAGTATGCTACTATTACAGATATTATGCTAGCTATTAATACGCCCCCTGCGGCAATGTCTTTAGCTGCCTTGGCATTTAAATCATATTCCGTTTTTACAAGATTAACTATGTACTCAACCGTAGAGTTTATCATCTCAGCAAATATAACAAATCCAATCGTTAACACTAAACATATAAGTTCCGTACGTGTAAAATTAAAAAACAAACTTACAAATAGCACCAACGCACCTATTATATAATCGTTTCTTAAGTTTTTTTCAGTTTTAAAAGCATGTATTATTCCATTCAGTGCATTTTTAGTAGCAGAAAAAAACGTTTTATTTTTATGCTTATTATCTAAGTTTAAGTCTAGTTCATCCTTTTTGATTTTATCTTCCAACTAATTTCCACATCCTTCTAATATTTTTTCTTCTAATTCACGCATTTGTTTTTTCTCTTCATCTATTTCATGGTCATATCCTAACAGGTGACATATACCATGAACTATCATATAAAGCATTTCTCTATTAAAGCCTGTCCCATATTCTTTAGCGTGTCTTTCAATAACATCCATGCATAGCACTATATCACCAATAGAAGTTTCTGTATCATATTTATCTGCTTTCATTTTAGCTAGTTCTTCTCTAGAAAATATAGGGAAAGATAGGACGTCTGTTGGAGCGTCCACCTTCCTATATTCAATATTTATTTGTTTAATTTCTTCTTCAGTAACTACGCCTATTCCTATATATACATTGGGTATTAAAAAACCTTCTAATTTAAACGCTCTTGCTACAAGCTTATCAATTGTTTCCTTATAGTCTTCAATAAATTTGTTGTACTTTTCGATCATTTCTTGAATTTCATAATTAGTGTAATAATCTATACTTATTCCCATATCTTAATTTTCCCCTGTCCTTATGAATTTCCCTATGTTTTCCTCTACACTCAAATTAACTTTATAAATTATTCCTGTTTTTGTTTCAACTATTTCTACTTTTTTATCTTCAACTTTGCTATCCCTTGTTAATATTTTTTCAAAATATAGGGAGCTATCACTTTCTCCTGTTTGCACAAGTTCTTCCTTTGTTCTTACTATATCTTTTAAGATATACTCATCATACGTATTAAAAATAAACGAAAATTTTACACTAAAAATCTCAAATATTTTTGTCTTACTATTTATATCATATTTATTTTCTTTTGGCAAATATTTTAGTAAAAATTCTTTATTATTTATTCCAGCACCAACTCCATACCTTGATTTTCCTGTATATTGCTTAATTTGTTCAGTATATTTATACTCTTTTTGAAACTCATATTCTACTATTCCTTTTAAAATACCACTTGCATGAACGTATGTTGGCTCTATGTGTTCGCTTTCTATTATACCTTCTATTGCTACACTCCCTTCAGATATATAACTTCCCGTTTTAAATCTAGCAGTACCGTTTTCTGCAATTATCTTACTAATAACTGCCGATTTGGTTGCCACAATATTTCCCAAAATCGTTTTATCTTCCTCGTTTGAAATTATTTTTTCTCTTACTGTTACATTCATTGTGGTTCCACTAATATCTATTCCTACCCACGCAACTTCATATATATTTGCACGTATATAGTCCGCTACTTTCCCTTTGGATATTAAAAACTTAATATTACCTTTATGTATTCCCATATCTTCAAGCGCCTTTTGGATTTTTGATGTCTCAACCTTCTCATTGCCTGTAATATTTACTTTCCAAATAAAACTAGACATAGCAAAAGAAAGTACGAGCACGGCTAGCACTAAATATATTACTATCTTTCTCTTCCTATATCTGAATAAATCAAAATACATTCCCTTTTTCTTTACAATCTTTACTTTACATTTGCTTTTCTTTACGTATGGCTTTAACTTTTTAAATTCTTTCGGGGATATATAAAATTGTATTCTTCCCTCATTTATATATGTTATATTCCATATCTTTATATTATTTATTTTACACAGGTTAATTAATCGTTCAACAAAAAAGCCTTCTGCCTCTACTTCAATTAATGCTTTAATATATGTACCAACGTTGCTTACCTTCATTATTTACCTCACTTGTTATATGATATATTTAACATTTCCCCTTCTATTGCTAGTTCGTTATCATTTATTTCTTTTATTTCCATATTTCTACCATCTAATGTTATCGTTACTTTTTTTGTTTTAATTTTTATATAATGGTCATAATAATCTATAATTTGATTTTTCCCCTCTAAATATAGATATTTATTATCTACTATTGTTATTTTCGTATTATTTCCAACTAATTCCTCCGGCATTTCTAAAAAGTCTGCTATTCTATCTACCATTTTTTCTTTATTATCCCTTGCTTTTTTTATCCTCTTAATATTTATTAATGACTTATGTTTCTTCACTTTCATCCAATAACACCCCAATACATATTACGTTTGTTTAATGTTTTTTATGAAACTATTCCATACTCAATAAGTATTAAAATAAACACTTGAATTATTTGGAAAATATAGGTAATATATTACTGTTGAATTATAACGGGTGATAAATTATATGAATATAGCGATATGCGATGATGAGCTATCTGTTCTTAAAGCAATTGCAAAAATTACAGAAGCTTCAATAATTTCAAACGACTTTGATGCCGAAGTTAAACTAGCTACAACTAATCAAAGTCTTATTTTTGACGGCATTAAAAAACACGAAATTGACGTGTTGTTTTTAGATGTGGATTTTAAAGGTAATGGTATAAACGGTGTAGAGTTCGCCTTAGAACTTAGAAAATATAACAAGAATTTTAAGTTGATATTTATGACATCTCATTTTGAATATGCAATGTTATCTTTTCAATGTAAAACTTTTGATTATATTATGAAGCCAATAGATGATACAAAAGTTACAAATGTTTTAAAACGTCTATCTACTGATTTATGTGAAGCAGAATTAGGACTATTTAAAGTTAATAAAGATTATATGGTTAGAACAAAAGATATTTTATATATTGAAAGAAATAAATCTAAAGCAACTATCTATACTAAAGATTGTACTTACCAAACTTGCTCTTCTTTAAACACATTAGAGCAAGAACTACCAAATAGTTTTGTTAGAGTTCACAGGTCATATATTGTAAACACAGACCAAATATCTAAAGTGAGCAAGGAAAATAAATCTATCTATTTTACTAATGATAAATACTGTCCTCTAGGACAATTTGATTTTAAATTATAAAAGGAGTGTATGTTATTATGAATATATTAGAAATTGGGGTTAATTTAATATCAGGAATATTTGAGTCACTTTGTATTGCATATTTGTCTACTATAATATGCATATTAATAAACAAACAGCAAAATTCTAATAAATATAAAAATAGATTTCTAAAGTTTTGGTTAGTTGTACTTATAGCTTTCATACTTACACGAGCTATTCACATTTGGCTACCAAGCATGAAATGGCTAAAATCTATAATATTTCTTTTTTCAATTACACTTGGTATAACAACAGTGTATAAAGTCAAATTGTATAAAGGTGCTATAATATCAATTTTGGATTTAACAACTTCCGCAATACTTGAAGTTGTTATAATACTTGTTTTAAAAGTATTTAACGTCCAACCTTTAGATATAGTTTCAAATGTTTATTACAACAGTTTATATGCTTGCGGCTTAGCACTATTTGAAGCTTTACTTGCTTTTGTAGTATATAAAATAACAACCATTTATAACACTACATTAGCCAGCGTAGACAACAAATTAAAATATTTTTTACCACAGTTAATTGCAATAGTAATATGCATGTTCCCTACAATGGCTCTACTAATGTTAAATGATTTTAAATACTCTGAATTACTTATAATTGTTAATATTCTTCAGTTGTTTGTAGTAGCCTTTGTTGGAGTATATAATCTGAAATTCGTCGTTAAACATGAAAATACAGAACTAGAACTGGCAAACACAATTATATATAACGAAACACTATCAAAAGTAAATGAAGGTGTTCGTGGTTTCAAACATGATATGGGTAATATTGTACAAGCCATCCTTGGATATATTGCCATTAATGATTCTGAAGGTGCAAAAAGATATTGTCAAAACCTTGTAATTGGTTTTAATGATATTAACGTATTATCTATTCTTTCACC
The DNA here is from genome assembly GCA_045652705.1 of Clostridia bacterium. Classification (GTDB taxonomy): domain Bacteria; phylum Bacillota; class Clostridia; order TANB77; family CAG-465; genus UMGS1649. The sequence continues at coordinate 8,222 of JAZRUV010000004.1, read as the reverse complement.
CAAAGTTATAGATGATCCTGCTATATATGGGGTTGTTGTAAACAAAATACTTGTTGCAAGAGATAAGAATATGACATTGTCTTTGGATATAAATACTAGCGTGTCAGATATTAACTTCCCTAAATTTGAACTTTCTAGAATTTTAGGAATATTGCTAGATAATGCTATAGAAGCCGGCGAAAATACGCAAGATAAAAAATTAATATTAAACATGTATCATGATTATACAAGAAATGTTGATACAATAGTTATTTCAAATTCAATTAATGATATAAATATAGATACTGAAAAGATATTTACTAAAAACTATTCTACTAAAGAAAACCCTTCAGGATTTGGTTTGTACGAAGTAAATAAGTTTTTAAAGCATAATCCACAAAGCTATCTAGTTACCACAGTAAATAAACAAGATAAAATGTTTACTCAAACATTAACAATAGGTTCAAACTTAAGCTTAATTGGTAATAATACAAATAAATTATCTAAAGAAAGTACAGTTGCTTAAAGCAGGCTGTACTTTTTGTTGTTGATTGGAAATTAATTTTTGTTTTAATTTCATATATTTTATTTTCTATATTGTTACTTCATATATACTTCATTATTGTTATAATTATTTATACTTTTAATTATTTTACTAAACTTCTTGGTGCTTTTGTAGCGTGAAAATACCACATCATTGAAGAAGTTGTAGTAGATTTAGCATAAGCTTCTACTATTTTAGCTAAAAGTTTTTTCATATATTTATCCTCCTTATTTTAATATATATTAAAAGTATCTCCATGGCCGATACTATTAACCTAAATTAGTTCATCAGGTACATATGTTTCAAAACCATAATCCGCTTTAAACAAGTTATATATTGTTCTTGTCGTCATTACACTGATATAAAATACTGAATAAATGATTAAATTTTGAATTATTACATCTTTAACTACGACTAACGTCAAGAAATATATTAGATTTAACATGACTAAAGATTTTATTTTTAGTGTTTTTCGAAGTTTTAAATTCACTTTAGGGATCTCTGGAACGTCTGCCGGAACATATACAAATATTGTATACAAAGAAAAAATATATATTATTGAGTATATTCCATATTTACTTATACCAGCTAAAACTAACCATTTTGATGTGTAAATTATAGCTAAATAAAAGAGTGCTGAATATATAAAACAGCCCCAATTAGTTTTTGCGTGCACACCACCTGTTAGTGTTTTATATAATAATATTATTAAAGTAACTATCGCTATTTCTTTTATTATCCCTAAAATCAAACCTATTAGTATTATCCCTAGTGTTTTTGGGATGTCCTCTACTATTCGAGTTATTCCAAATAACAATATTTCTTTTTCATCATTAGTTTGTTCTGAATTGGAAATCAAATCTAATATTCTTTTACTTATCTTGTCTATCACGTGCTACGTACCTCTATTTACATTTTACATTATATTTTGCTGTATATAGACAAACAGCATATAAAACCTATAAATAATTTTATGAAAGTATGGTATATATTTTTTGTACAATATTTTAAGTATTTCACACATAATAGTTCTTTTTCACGCAGTCTTGTAACTCAATAAAAATTGTACATACCGTTAGTAACACAGTTTTTGTCCTTTGTATAGTATATTGTAAAAGGAGGTTTAAAATGGAGGCAGATCAAAAAATACATATTGGAATGAAAGCTCCAAGCTTTAGATGTACTACTACTTTTGGAGATTTCGAGCTTAATGATTTTAAAGGGAAATGGTTAGTCTTTTTTTCACACCCTGGAGATTTTACACCGGTTTGTACAACCGAATTTCTCGCTTTTGCAAGTTGCTACAATGAGTTTAAAGAATTAGATACTGAGCTATTGGCATTATCTATTGATAGTAATAGTTCACATTTGGCTTGGATTCATAACATTTATACCAATAGTAATGTTGTTGTACCATTTCCAATAATAGCAGATTTATCTGGTGAAATTGCCAATCTATATGGCATGAAAACTGAAAAAGATACAAGTTGTGTGAGAAATGTGTATATTATAGACCCAGGTGGAATAATTAGAGTCATACTTTCTTATCCTAAAGAAATCGGTAGAAATATCCAAGAAATTTTACGAATTTTGAAGGCGCTCCAAACTTCGGATAATGAAAATGTACTAACCCCTGCAAACTGGAACAAAAATATGCCTACTATAGTAAAATCGCCTAATACATACGAAGATTTAAAACAGCGTGTATTAAACTCTTCTGACTACAGTTTTTTTGAGTGGTATTTGTGTTTTAATAATAAAAAGGAGGAATAACTTATGGCAAATACAAATTGTCAAAATAATTCATATAACCAAAACAATTGTTATAATATAACTGATGACTATAATTGTTGTGGTAACAATAATTCTTGCTGTTCATATAGCAACTCTGGTAATTGCTCTTGGATATGGATTTTGATTATAATAGTTCTATTAATTTGTTTTTGTAACAACTAATATATTTGCAAATTCACATTGGTGGATTTGCTTTTTATTTGTATACTTTTTTAAACTTTACACATATTATTTGTGGAGGTCTAAAATGTCAAAAACACATGATATTACAATAATTATTGCCTTTATAATATTAATACTATTTGCTGCAATTACTATATTATACCTTTTTAAATCAAATGATATAAAAGATAATTTAGAGAACAATATAAATAATAATAATGATATATATAATGAGCATATTCATTATGAACAACAAACAAACAACATTGTAAATTTAGAAAAAGTTTATGAGGACATATCAACTTATACAACTAAAATTTATGACAAGGATAAAAATAGAATATATAATATAAAATTAGCTTGCGAGAAGTTAGATGGGCATATTGTTGAAGCTGGTGACGAATTTTCTTTTAACAATAAAATGGGTACTATGGGAAAAGCTGATGGATTTAAAAAAGCTATTGGTTTCGATAGTAACGGAAATAAAATTAAAATGTATGGTGGTGGCATTTGTCAAATAAGTAGTACTCTATATAACGCGGTTATGATTGCCAAATTAGAAGTAACTGAAAGACATGCTCATAGTAGGCGTGTGTATTATGTGCCAAAAAACAAAGATGCTACTGTATATTCTGGGGGGCCAGATTTTAGATTTAAAAACACTTCAGATACAGACATAATGATTTGCACAAGTACAGACGGATACAAAGTAACAGTTACATTAAAACAAGAAAAAATTATAGAAACATAAAAGCAACTCGTAAAACACGAATTGCTTTTATTTGTCTACATCTATAAAAATTTTCTCATAAGGTTTTACAAGTCCTAATTCTGTCCTTGCAATACTTTCTATGTATTCAGAATCATTCACTTTGTTCTCTACAGCTTTAAGTTCAACTATCTTGTCATTAGCATCTGCTATATCTTCCTTAATACCATTGATTTGTACATTATATTCATGAATTTGCATTTGTTGCTTTACAAAAGTAGCACTAAATAAAATGAGCGCAACAACCAGGATTACTCTTAAATAATCCACTTTATATCTTTTTTTAACTTGTTTGTTGTTTCCTGCTCTTACCATTTATTCTATCCTCATTTGTTCTGAAAATTTTAAAATTCTTTTTAATATGATTTAAATTTATCATATACTTTATTTTTTTGCAACACTTTCTTACATATTTTTTTAAAATAACAATTTGTTTGTCTAAAACTGTCGTGTAAATTAAAACAGGTAATATTAAAAATTCTATAATTTTGCTGCTTATTTTTATTATTTTAACTAGTATATTCATAACTATATTTCCCACCGTACTAATATATATAACTATACCTAGTAGTATTGCGAGTATTAAATATATTCTAAGCTCAGTATCCATGTAATTTATAATCATAAACAGTAAAATTATACCTACTATACAAAAATATATTATATCTTGAAAATATATTGTTTTAGTATTTGTTTTTTTAATTTTACGAATAGCCCTAAAAACATCAAAAATTATGCTAAATACCATTCCCATAACTACAAATATTAAAAATAATGTTGTCTCTTCACTTAAAGACATATTTCACCTACTATTTAAATATTTTCCCAAACATATTACCTTTTTTACCAAGTTCTCCTTCACTATATATAAGTGCCACTATTTTCCCTTCTACGATTAATTCATTATTGTCTAGGTTAAGCTTGTTCATTTTCAAATCATTTCCCTTTATTGTAAGTATCCCTCGTGTAGTTTCCACTAATACTAATTCATCATCGAAACTATGAATGTCTATAACGCCAGTAAGTGTTAATTTTTCTCTGTTTTCCATTATTAAGTTGTGTGGACTCATATTCTTTTTTTCTTCCATTAATAATCCTCCTTAGACTTTATATTATATATATTCATGTTGTCCTATTTTTATTCTAGTATATAAGAAAAATGAGATAAGTTTTTTCTTATCTCATTAACAGCCTTTACCCGAATCATCGCAGGTTGTATTTAATTCTTTAAATAACTTGTCTAGTTTTTCTTTTAAACTTGACCCGTTTTGCTCATAATATTCTTCTATATCTGCTCCCTTTTCTGTACTTGTATCGTTATTATGTCCTATTATTTTGCCTTCTTTTACAAAATATACATCTGGTACATATATTCTCTTTTGCCTATTATCGTCTGAAGATAAATATTTATCTAGTAGTTTTACAAGCTCTTGGTACTCATCAGTATTATTAGCTCTATCTTGTTTTATATCCACATAATATATTGTTTCTATATTATTTTGTTTTGCATAATCATTTAAAATTGGGGCGTATTCTTGGCACCATATACATTCTTTAAATCCCAAAAATATTACTGCCTCTTCAGCTTTAAACAGCTCTATAGATTGTTCAGTTGTAACATATTTATATACATTATCTACACTTACTTTGTTATAATCTTGGAAAAATTTTTCACCATCTGTTATGTTCGATTTTATCTTAAATAATTCTTCTCTAAATATAACTATAAGTGTTATAATTATTGCAACAATAACAAATGTTATTATTATCTTTATTTGATTTGCCTTTGGTATACTATTCATATTTTATCTCCTCTTTTATGCTATTGCGACTTTATAACCTTCAGGTTTTTTTAGCATTTCATTATTAGTCGTTTTTTCTAATCTTATTACTCTTATATCTTGGCCATCATATCTAATCAATTTTATGTCACTATCTTTAAAATAATATTTTAAACCCTTACCATTAAATAAATATTCTTCTACATCATAATCCATGTTATTAACTTTTTCTTTATAACTATTAACAAATATTTGGTTTATATCTGAAACCAAGTTATATTCAGATATGTCAAAAGATTGTCTTCCCATTTGTATCATCATTTTATATCTATAAGATATACTATACAACTTTTCTTTTTCACATATCATATGTATATCTAGCTCACTTGACCTAAGAGCAAAACTTTCACCATCTCTAGTATATTCTACTATTGCATCCACAAGTTCACCAGAATTATCTTTAAACTTTCCTGAATATTTTATATAATAATTTTCAGTCAAATTACCTATATATTCTTTTAGATTTCCTGTAACTTTAACATTAGGATTTGGTATAACAGGAACATCTATCTCTTGTTTATCATTTTTTACAATTAATACAATTGTAATAGTTATTGCTATCATTACAAACACAGCTATCATACCAATTATTAATTTCTTTTTGTTCATATTTTTTCCTCCTATATGTTACCTTCTCTAACATTATGGAATAAGTGTTGTTGTACAATTCCACCATACTCGCCAAATTTTTCATTTGCATATTTTTTTATTTCTTTAAGACTTTTATTTTCTTTAAAATATAGTTTTTCCATTATACGTTTTACCCATACGTCTATAGGGAAGACCTCCGATTTACCAAGCGAGAAAAGAAGTATGCAATCTGCAACCTTTGGTCCAATTCCCATAAGAGAAGATAAAATCTTTGCAGCTTCTTCTGTATTTAATTTTTGAAGCTCTTTCAAAAAAAACGGATGCTCCAAAAAGTATTCTATATCATGTTTAATGTATCTTGCTCTAAATCCTGTTCCATCAGAGAGCAAATCATCTATTGTAACATCTTTCATTTGTGTAAGCGTTGGAAACAAGTAGTATTTTTCTCCTTCAAATTCTACCTCTTTACCATATCTTTTACTTATATCATTTACAGAACGGCTAATTCTTTTTATGTTGTTATTAGCAGATATTATATACGAAATTATTGTCTCAAACAATGGTTGGTTAAGTATTCTAATGCCAGAAGAATATTCTAATGACTTAGCTATATTATTATCTATTTTAGCAATCCTCTTTTCAAGCAATTCGTAATCTTTTTCAAGGTCAAAATAATGTACAACAACTTCTTTTAAATCTTCTTTTTTATTTGACCAAATAAGTAGTTTATTTCCTTCTTGTTTTATGCGTATTACTCTATCATAAATTACGCCAATATATTCGCTGTCATCTATAACTTTCCATCTAAAACATTGACCACATTCAAGTGTATATTTTAAATTGAAACATTTAACTTGTAGCTCTAAATCTGCTATCACAGTATTGCCCCTTTCCTACATCAATTTAATTTATATAGATTATATATTAAAGTTTTTTACAAATCAACAAAAGAATATATATAAATTACCAAAACCATTTGACAATTATCTACATTAAATGTATAATGTCACTGTAAATACAAATCTTATTAAGAGTGATGGAGGGATTAGGCCCTGTGAAGTCCAGCAACCTATTAAGTTAGGTGCTAAATCCTACGGTTATACCGACAGATAAGAATAATTCTGGAACTTTCAAGCGCTAGGTTATTCTAGCGCTTTTCTCTCTAATAAGAAAAAGGAGGTAATTTATGTATAAGTTATTTACAAGTGAATGTGTCACAGTTGGGCATCCAGATAAAATGTGTGACATTATTAGTGATAAAGTTTTGGATGCATATTTGAAACAAGACGAAAATTCTCGTGTTGCTTGCGAAACATTTGCAACTCATAAAAAAGTGGTTGTATCTGGTGAAATAACAAGTAAAGCTAGTGTTGATGTAGAAAGTTTAGTAAGAAAGACTATAATAGAAATCGGTTATGATAGAGACGAGCTTGGATTTAATGGTCATAATGTTGAGATTGAACTTTTAATAAATACACAATCACCAGATATTAGTATGGGAGTTAATAAAGAGGACATTGGTGCCGGGGACCAAGGCATGATGTTTGGTTATGCCACAAATGAAACTGAAGATTTTATGCCACACACTGCATACTTTGCAAACAAACTTGCAAAAAGATTAGAATACGCAAGACGTGAGAATATTATTCCTTATCTTCGTCCAGACGGAAAAACTCAAGTTACTGGAATATTTGAAGATGGAAAATTTGTAGGAATAGATACAATAGTTGTATCTACACAACACGATGAAATAGACATAGAAAAACTTCGTGAAGATATAAAAGAGCACGTAATATTTGATACTATAGACTCTAAATATTTATCTGAAAACACTAAAATATATATAAATCCAACTGGTAGATTTGTAATCGGCGGTCCCGTTGGTGATACTGGACTTACTGGAAGAAAAATCATAGTAGATACATATGGAGGAGTTATTCCTCATGGCGGCGGAGCATTCTCTGGAAAAGATTATACTAAAGTAGATAGATCTGCTGCATACTATGCGCGTTATGTTTGTAAAAACATTGTTGCAAGTGGACTGTGCGACAAACTTATGCTTCAAGTATCCTATGCAATTGGTGTAAGTAAACCCTTATCTATCTTTATTGATACATATAGCACAGAAAAAGTTGATACTCGTATTATACAAGCTGTTGTAGAAAACATATTTGACTTTTCACCATCTAATATGATAAGTGAACTTGCTTTAAAACAAGCTTTTTATAGCAATACTACTGCTTATTCACATTTTGGTAAAGATAATCTTCCTTATGAAAAATTGGATAAAGTAGCTAAAATAAAGGAATATGTGGGAAAAATTAATGCTTAATTTTTAAAATTTAAGAATTAAATGTAAATATTAGTTGTTTTAAGTTGTAAAACACCCCGAGCAAATTAATGTGGACTTGTCAACAAAAAGTAGACACAAAAAACCTATCGAAACCCTAATTGAATTTTATATTCAATTGGGGTTTTGTAGTTTAATGCATAACTAGGTCTATATTCATTATTGTCCCTTACAATATCTTTTATAAATTCT
>JAZRUV010000003.1:0-35266 GCA_045652705.1 Clostridia bacterium | reverse complement strand
TTAATTCCAAAATATACTTAGCAAAGGGAATGACTGCCAAAGAGTTTTTAGAAAAGGCATCTAAACTAGAATTCCAAGTAGAAGAAAAGTTAAGAAATATGGAAAACAGTTTTTGGGAAAAAGGAAGTAGTGTAGATACAGACATATTAGATTTTGGTCACATTAGTTTTTCTGAAACGGGAGAAGGCTTAGTAGATACGCTTGACTTTTACACTACGGCACATGAAGAACAAAAGGATAATATGGAATCATCTGTGGGCGGAAAAGAGGAGAAAACAAATGAGGCGATTTCGTTTGGCTATGGTGGAACGGCAATTATATCTAACTGCAAAATAATAGGATTTTTAGATAAAGACGAGACCGCTATAGCAAATTATATTTTAGGTAAGAATAACGTAAACGTAATTACTGCTCGTGATAAAGAAAATTTTGTGGTTTTTAGAATAGAAAATTTAAATACAAAGATAGGGTTTGACTTTAATGAAAAAGATATTATGACAGCTATAAATATAGATGTGGATTTTAAAGCAAACTATGAAGAGACGAATGCTACAATTCCAATATTTACAACAGATATGATTTCATATTTTGAAAAAGAGTTAAACAATACAGTAAAAGAACAAATTAAAAGTATTATCACCGTTGAAAAAGAAAAAGGAGTAGACTTTTTATATCTTAGGGAAAAACTAGAATTAAAGCATCCATATAAATACGAAAAAAATAAATACGAGTTTATTAATAATTTAAAAAACAGCAAAATTAATGTTAATAGCAAGGGAACTATTCAAACTACGTACGACGTTGTAGAAAGTAATAAGGACCAGAAAGGAGCGCTAGAATGATATATTATTTAATATTTTTTGTAGCAGGAATATTAATAGATGTTAAAGATTTAAAAAATAGCAATAAAAAAGCAGATGTTATTTTCTATATTATTGCTATGCTTATAGCGCTTGGAATTGCTATACTACATTATATAAATCCAAACAGAACGGGAATTGCAGAATATATAATAAATATGTTTGGGTTAGGGGGTGTTTAGTGTGAAAGATGAAAAGATATCTATATTCCAAACAGTTGCTATATATATTTTGGTTTCAATAGTTCCAGTTGTAAGGTACTTCCCAATAATTATGACAGGGAGTGCTAGAAAAGGCGCTTGGGTTGCTGCACTTCTTTCTATAATACCCAATATACTTTTAGTGTTTACACTACATATTCTTATGAACAAATTAAGAACAAAAGATGGAAAGAAAATAGAGACGTTTGCAGATGTATTTAGTACAGTTTACGGCAAAGTGATAGGAACAATTATTACTATAGTTTATCTGTTATGGACAATATTATTTGCAGCGGTTGAATTAAGACTATTTGGGGAAAGATTAATATCCACGACATTTACTTATGCTCCTATTGGATTTTTCATAATAACAATGCTAATTTTAGTTTTCTTTGTGGTAAGAGGAAGAGTATCTAATCTAGGACGATTTGCAGAATTATTTTTAGAACTCTTTATGATAATAATAGTATTTGTTTTATTAACAGCATCATCTAATTTTAATTTTACTAATTTTTGGCCTGTGACAACATACGATGCTAAAGGGATAGCTATAGGAATATTAAGAGGCACTAATGTATTTAATATGTTTACGTTTTCAATGTTTTTTGGAGACAAAATAAGAGACAAAGAAAATATTAAAAAGACAGGAATGGTTGCGGCTATAACAACAGCAATTCTTGGGTTATTTGGAATAATAATTACACTCGGAACATTTGGAGAAGATTTATTACCAACACTATCTCAACCATTCTTTATGGCGCTAAAGGTTATTAATCTGTTTGGTGTATTAGAAAGAATAGAAGCGGTATTTATTACATTTTGGGTTGTCGCAGACTTTGTCCTTATTGCATATAACGTACTTATTGCAAGTAATATATGTAAACAAAAATTTAATTTATCTGAAAGAAGAATAGCAGTAACACCTATAGTATTTATAATATTAATACTTGCAACAATTATAGCGAACAATTATTTCTCTTTGCAGGTTATATTTATAAAATACTTGGCTGAAATAAGTTTATCTTTAGGATTATTTGTTCCAATTATAACATTAGGTATAGCAAAGGCAAGGAAGCAAGTTGCAAGTAATTGATTTTTCGCCGATTTTAGTATATAATATATATGTATTTAAATATAAAATTAAGCAAATTTGTAACATTAAATAAAATTTAATTATATGGAGGACATTTTATGCGTAAATGGTTAGGACGGATTTGGGAAGGCATAGAAACTGGAGTAGCAGTATTTGTATTTGTGAGCGTATTAAACAAATTGCTATTCAAGGCAGATGACTGGTTATTGCGCTCACTTGCTACATGCGTTCCATGGATTTTTGCAAAACCTATAATATATTATTACTTGGTAGATAAGAAGAGTAAAAGATGGCCACTTGTAGTTTCAACTGCAATATGTGTGTTTATAGGATCACTTTTTATATTGGGTGTTTGCCTCTCTTTAGAAGAGTATTGGTGGAAAACGTTCATGTTTACATTTTTTTCTGCTTGGGCTATGGCATTTGTTCAGGTGGATAAAGCTAGAGATGAAAAGAGATGTAGCAAGCCTACCAAAGAAAAGGTAAATGTAGATGTAGTAGTTTAATATAAATGACTGTAAGATAAATTCTTACAGTCATTTTTTGACGATTTTTGTCAACTCGTAGTTCAAAATCTGTACAAAAATGTAGAATTGTTGTATAATATAATTTGGAGATAAAAATGAAAAGTAAATTAATAATGATATGTATATTTATAGCATTGTTAGTTATAACAACAGTATTAGCTATAAGTGTAAATGAAGAGCAAGAAACAAAATTTAATATTGTAACATCTTTTTATCCAATGTATATAGCAACACTTAATATAACAGATGGAATAGATGATATATCCGTAAAAAACTTAACAAGTGATATGGGTGGGTGTATTCACGATTATGTACTTAGCACAACAGAACTTGTAACACTTGCTAAAGCAGATGTTTTAGTTATAAACGGAGCTGGAATGGAAGGCTTTATGGATAAAGTTATATCTAATTTTGATAACTTAGATATAATAGATTCATCAACTGGAATAGATGTTATACATAATGAATGCGAAGAACAGCGTCATGATCACGAAGGGCACAGTCACGAAACAAATACACATACCTTTGTAAGTATTAGAAACTATATAAAACAAGTGCAAAATATTTGCGATAGACTTGTAGAAATAGACAGTGTAAATACGGACAAGTATAAGCAAAATACAGAGACGTATATAGCAAAGCTACAGGAATTAGAACAAGAAACTAGAAATGCAATGGCTACAGTTAGTAGTAGGAATATAGTAACATTCCATAATACTTTTGATTATTTCGCTGCGGACTATGGGTTGAATGTAATTGAAACTATAGAAAATGAACATGGCAAAAATCCAAGTGCTGGAGAAATAGCAGAACTTGTAGAGAAAATAAATAGAAATAATGTTAGAGCTATATTTATAGAGCCAGAATATAATGTGAAAATTGTAAACACTATTGCTAAAGAAACAGGAGCAGAAGTATATACATTAAATCCTGTAACCTCTGGTGAAAATGAAAAGGATGAATATATAAATATAATGAAAGAAAACTTGAGAGTGCTTAAAGAAGCACTGAAGTAGGAAGGAATATTATGAAAGATAAATGTAATCACTGTTGTACAATGATAGACAAGCTTACAGTAAAAATAGATAACAACAAAATATTAGATAACATATCACTTCATTTACATTGTAACGAAATAACAATGTTAGTTGGTAAAAATGGAGCTGGTAAATCTACATTAATTAAAGCAATGCTTGATGAAAAACAGTACACGGGAAGTGTAACCTTTACAAGCAAACATGAAGGCCACACAAAACTTACAATAGGATATGTACCACAAAAGCTTGAAGTTGAGTCTTCACCAATGAGCGTATATGACTTGCTTTGTAGTTCTACAAAAGGACCGGCGGTGTTTTTTAGAAAGTCTAAGAAAAAGTATGCGGAAATCCAAAGTCATTTAAAAGAATTCGGGGCAGATAAACTTATAGATAAGAGAATTTGTGACTTGTCTGGTGGAGAACTACAAAGAGTACTAATTGCAATGGCAACTATGCCATATCCAGAATTATTAATTATGGACGAGCCTGTAAGTGGAATAGATGCAAAAGGTAAAAAAGAATTCTATAAATTAATAAATAGATTAAAAGAAAAACACGATATAGCAATACTTCTTGTTTCTCATGATTTTGAATATATACGCGAATATGCAGATAAAGTAGTACTTCTAAATAAAAAAGTATTAAAAACTGGAACTCCAGAAGAGGTGATTTCATCAGAAGAGTTTATGGAAGAATTTAAAGTGGGGATGGTGTAAGTGTGGAAACAATATATAATATAGTAGAGATGATTTTACCATTTTCATTTATGGAATATGAATTTATGAAAAATGCGTTTTTAGCATTAATAATTATAGCACCATTATTTGGTATAGTTGGTACAATGATAGTTAATAATAAAATGTCATTTTTCTCAGATGCATTAGGTCATTCGGCATTAACAGGAATAGCACTAGGAACAATAATTGGAGTAAGTAATTACTCTGTTTCTATGATAATATTTGCAGTAGTATTTGCACTACTATTAAACTATATTAAGAACAAAAAAACAGCATCAACTGATACAATAATAAGTGTATTCTCATCATCAGCAGTTGCTATTGGGTTAATGCTTATGTCTAAATATGGTGGTATAAATAAATATTCACAATATCTAGTGGGAGACATTTTAAGTGTAACTTTACAAGAAATATTACTTCTAGCTATAATACTTGCTGCTACAATAGTAATATGGTTTAAGCTATGTAACAAGCTTGTAGTAACAAGTACAAATCCTACTCTAGCAAAGAGTAAAGGAATAAATGTAACACTTATAGAAAACATATTTGGTGTGCTTATAGCAGTAATTGTAATGCTTACTATAAAATGGGTAGGAATATTATTAATTAATGCACTATTAATACTTCCTGCTGCAGCAAGTAGAAATATATCTAGCAATATGAGACAATATACAATTTATTCAGTGCTTATTTCACTATTTAGTGGAATATCTGGACTAATATTATCCTTTGTATTTGAGATAGCAACAGGTCCGACAATAGTTGTTATAAGCGCAATAATATTCTTTGTGACATTTGTGTTTAGGAGAAAGTAAGTTGCGGTTGACTAATCAACTAAGATAGCAAAATTATAAAATAATAATTTGACAAACATAAAATAATATGTTATTATGTATGTATGAGATAAAAAATATATAAAATAATAGGGAACATTCAGTTTCGCAGATTGAATGTCTACCTAGAAATTATCTAGAGCACTCATTTATCGCAAATGAGTGTCATTTTTTAATCTCAATTACTAAGGAAGTAAGAAAGAATAAAATGATAACAATGTATCTGAGAACTTTCAAAATGAAAATTCTTTTATTCATTATTATCTTCCCTCCTCTCTTTTGGAATAGGAGGTAGACACTCAACAACTGATATTCCCTGCGTGTATTATACAACACAATAGGTGTATTATCAACTAATTTGGAATAAATTGTTAAAGTTTTTTGTAATAGTAATAGAGAACTTATTATATGCAATAAGTTAATAATTAAATATATTGAAATTTGCATAATAATGTGTTATAATACATATGTGCAAAAACTCAAATCTACAAAATTTTGGAGGATGAAATATGGATAACATTAGCAGTGAGATTGCTTTGCTTTTCAGACAGCGGATTGTTCCAGGCGTATATCAGTTTGATATCGTAATTACAAACTCATTTCACTGCGGAGCTGTAATAGGAACTATAATTCACGGTAAAGAGAAGGTTATGGTATCTATTTCTAGTGATCTCGAGAGCGAAAGAGAGAAAATTACAAAAAAGACATATGAAATCTGTGAAGGACTTAAAGAAATGTTCGGAGACTAAACAAAGCCCCTAAATTCCTAATGAATTTAGGGGTTAAAAACTATTCAACAATAAGTTTTATAAATATTTTCTTTCCTTTTTTAAGAACTACGTAACCTTTTTCAAAATTATCCATGTGGATTCTGTGGAAAATATCTGCTACTTTTTCATCATCAAGTGAAATACCACCCTGAGAAATTAAAGTTTTAGCATCTCCTTTAGATTTTGCTGTGCCTGTTTGTACCATTACATCAAGTAAAGATATTGTACTATCTATAAAAGTGTTTTTGTCGAGTACTACTTGCGGCATATTTTCGGCACTGTTTTTGTTTTCAAACAATTCTTCAGATGTTTTCTTAGCTTCATTTGCAGCATCCTCACCGTGAACTAATTTTGTTATTTCGTATGCTGCTATTTTTTTAGCTTCATTTATTTGTTCGCCTTCAAGATTTGAAAGTCTATTTACTTCTTCCATTGGAAGATATGTAAGCATTCTAAGTATTTGATTTACTTCCGTGTCTCCAACATTTCTCCAGTATTGGTAGAATTCGTATGGAGTTGTTTTTTCAGGGTCTAACCATAAAGCACCTTTAACTGTTTTACCCATTTTAGTTCCATCAGAATTTAAAAGTAATGGGCAAGTTAAACAAAAACTTCCGCTTTTGTGTATTTTTCTAATTAAAGATACACCTGCTAACATATTTGACCATTGGTCATCTCCACCAATTTGTACTCTACAATTTTCTGTTTCAAACAATTTTAAAAAGTCATAACTTTGCATTAACATGTAGTTAAGTTCAAAGAATGTAAGGCCTTTTTCCATTCTCATTTTGAAACACTCTGCATCAAGCATTTGATTTACATTGAAGTGTACACCATATGTACGGATAAAATCCATATAATTTAGATTTAAAATCCAGTCAGCATTATTAACTATAATTGCTGCATTTTCACCTTCAAAAGAAACGAATTTACTAACTTGTTTTTTTATTTTTTCAACATTATTCATAATGTCTTCGCGAGTTAGCATTTTTCTCATATCTGATTTACCAGATGGGTCTCCTATAAGAGCTGTTCCACCACCCATTAAAAGTATTGGTCTATGACCATGCTTTTGAAAGTATGACATAAGCATTAAAGGTATAAAGTGACCAATATGAATACTATCGGCCGTAGGATCTATGCCTAGATATACTGAAAACTTTTCCTCCTTTGCTAATTTTTGAAACTCATCTTCGAAAGCTATTTGCTTTATAAGGTCACGAGACTTAAGTTCTTCGTAAACTGTATCCAAATTTATCACTCCTTTCCAAATCGCCTAATTTAGGTACAATTTAATAAAAGTATACCATAAAATATAAAATTTTCAATGATATAATTGAAAAATATCTATTAAAATGATAATATACTGTGTAAAGGGAAAAGGAGATTAAACGTGGAAAAATTTAAACCAACATATATGATATCTAGTGTAGAAAAAATACCTTTTGTGCTTCTTGAAAGAGACAATATAAAAGGCCTTATATTTGATGTAGACAATACAATAGCAACAATGGGAAAAGGTATTACAGAAGGTTGCCATAACTGGATTAAAGAAGCAAAAGAGTTAGGATATAAAATATGTATATTAAGTAACAGCGTAAATATAAAAAAGGTTAGAAAGATAATGACGGATTTAGATGTTTTAGGCCTTTGCTTTGCGAAAAAGCCTAGTACAAAAGGATTCGAAATGGCACTTAACTTACTTGAACTAAAAAAAGAAGAAGTAGTAATGGTAGGAGACCAAGTATTTACGGATGTATGGGGTGCAAACAGATTTGGAATAAAATCTATACTTGTAAATCCAATAAATAAAAAAGAAGGACCTTTTACATTAATAAAAAGGCCAATTGAGAAAATAATACTTAAGAAATTGAAAGAGGATAAAAAATGATTAGTTATATAATTGCGAGTGTTATAGCTGTTGTCTTAGGACAAGTTACAGCCCATTTAATACATAGACTCCCAGAAATAATTGAAGATGAAAATGCTATTAAAAAATTAATACCAACATTAAAAAACGGATTTAAATTCGACTGGATATATAGTATGGTATTAATTGCGTTATTCAATTTAACAATATATTTTGCAGGAGTTACATATATATCATACATATATATGGTGCTAATATCTATGCTTATTGTAGCAACAGTTATAGATTTTAAGATGCAACTTATACCAGACACTGTGCAAGTAGTAATATTACTTCTTGGAATTATAGTAACAGCTATAGATTATATGAATTGGTTAGGACACTTAATAGGGATGTTTCTTGGAGGAGTAATATTTGTACTTATTGCCATCTTTTCTAAAATTGTATTTAGAAAAGAAGGAATGGGGATGGGAGATATAAAGCTCATGACGGGGCTTGGCCTTTTATTTGGAATAAAAGCATTGCCGACAGGTTTTATGGATTTCTTTTCTCAAGCTGAAATAATATTAACTATAACAGTTATGGCCTTTTTTCTAGCAGCAATTGTTGCAGTAGTATTAATTGTAACTGGCAAAACAGAAAAATCTCAATATATGGCTTTTGGACCATATATTGTAATAGCTACTATTCTTGTTATATTTTTTGGAACACAGCCGTTTTTAGATGCATACTTTAATGCGTGCACTTGGCTTGCAAATGGATTTACAGATTTGATGTTTAAAATAATAAATTAAGAGGTGAATATATGAAATTTGGACCAGCTGGAAACGCACAAAGTTTTTATGAAGCAGGCTATAAAAATTCAGAGCAAATGCCAAAATATTTAAGCGAAATAGGACTTGATGCATATGAATATCAATGTTCTAGAGGTGTTAAGGTCTCTGATGAGAAAGCGGCGAAAATAAAACAAGAGGCAGAGAAATACAATATTTCTCTTAGTGTACATAGCCCATATTATATATCTCTATCTACACAAGAGGAAGCAAAGCAAATTGCTACTATAAAATATATAACAGATTCGATGGCAGCAGCTAAGAAACTAGGAGCAACTAAAGTAGTTGTTCATGCAGGAGCACTTTTGGGCTTAGATAGAGAATATGCAGTTGAAAGTGCATGTAAACTTTTGAAAAGAGCATTAGATGAAGCGGACAAGTTAGGGTTAGGAGACATTACAATATGTCCTGAAACTATGGGTAAGATAAATCAATTAGGAGACAGCAAAGAAATAATTAAAATGTGCAAAATTGATGAGAGATTAATTCCTACTATAGATTTTGGCCATTTGTATTGTAGACATTTAGGTGCACTGAAAACATCTGAAGATTTTGAAAAAGAACTTCAAATGTATATAGATGAACTTGGTTATGATAGAATGAAACACTTCCATAGCCATATGAGTCAGATGGAATACACTGTAAATGGTGGTGAAAAAAATCACGTCACCTTTGCAGATGAAGGCTTTGGACCAGATTATAAAGCGGTGATAAAAGCCATTAAAAAATTAAAACTAGAACCTACAATAATATGCGAATCAGCAGGAACTCAAGCAATAGACGCGAAAGAAATGAAAGATTATGCTAATTCCTTAGATTAATCAAATTAATTTAAGATATATTTTATACAAAAAACTCCGCAAGACTCGCGGAGTTATATTTTTTGTTGTAATATAGTTAGTTATAGCATATTTAGTTGAGTTATTTCCTTTTCTTTTTTTCTACACTGAATCCAAATTTGCCAAGACGTTCTCCAAGTGCATAATATTGGCCATGAGAGTAAGCTAAAAGATTACAAGCTTCCATATCGAAACGTCCAGTTTCATCTAAGTATTTTTCATCAACATTTACAGCTAATATTTCTGCCATAAACATATCGTGAGTGCCTAATTCTTTAATTTCTTTAACACGACATTCTATATTTATAGGGCACTCTTTTATCATAGGAACGTTTACCTCAGAACCTTGTTCTTTAGTTAAATGACATTCTTTGAATTTATCTATGTCCCTGCCAGATTTGACACCACAGAAATCTACAGTACGTGCTAAATCGCTACTTGCCAAATTTATCACAAATTCACCGCTAGATTTTATAATATCGTAAGAATGTCTTTCTTTTCTAATAGATACGTATGTCATTGCAGGGTCAGTACATATTATTCCAGTCCAAGCAATAGTTAGTATATTGCTGTTTTCCACATTACCACAAGAAACCATAACAGGTGGCAACGGATATACCATAGTACCAGGTTTCCACTTTAATTTACTCATTATTAACACCTCAAAACAATTATATCACAAAAATTAGATAAAAATAACTAGAGACTACCTAATTAGTTAAAAAATCTGGTGTTTTTACAAAGGTATTAGTTGGTGCTGCAATTTTGTTTATACTTTCTATTTCTATAACTGGCATATCTGTTGTATAATAACCTTTAATAATGGTGCCGGTAATTTCTAGCCATTCACCATCAGCAAGCTCAATATCTTGATTATATGTACACAAGAAACCAACAACTTTTTCTTCATCATCCAGTAACATATTTCTTCCGCATACAAAGTAGTTGCTTCTAAAATCCGGAAGCCTAAAGACAAAACCTGAAAGTTTTATTTTCTTTCCAACGTTTTCGTCTATATTGTCGTGAACGTTTTTTAATGTTTCAGTAAAGTTGTTTTCATCTAGGACATAATCAAGAGAATCAGATAAATTGTTTTTAAACATGCTGGTTATTTCAAAAAATAGCGCAATAGTAACTAAAATAACAGCTGAAATAATTAAAATTTTCTTTATATTTAATTTCATATTACAAACAAACATAATTCACCTCAAAAGCTAATTAGTAAATAATATTCAAAAGCGAGACGTATTATGCAAAGAAATATAAAAATAACCAAGGTGGAATTCCACCTTGGTTATCAATGTCTACCAACTTAACATGTGTTAGTAGGGGTTCTTGCTATACCAATCCGAAAACTGTTTGAAACTCTTAGGATAATCAACCCGATAATCATGCTCTTCAGATACTCCTTCGGAGAGGAACATGTCATAGGCAAACAAAATATTTTTCTTGGGTTTGCCTTTGGCAAGTAACAGCAGATACGGGGGATAATCTTCAGGCAGTTTTGCACCATAGATATCTCTTGTGCAGTAGGGTGGAACCTTTACTGTGTTGGGGTTGATAAACCACGAAGTTTCTTCAGCGTCTTCCAAGGAGTCAGGGATGATTGCAAAGAGAAATTTTACACAAAGAACATCTCTGTTAGCAAAATCTGGCCGAGCTACACCCATCAGAAATTCCTGGAATTCATCTTCTGAAGATTCCACAGTGCGGAGTTCGTCTTCGTAAGCAAGTGTTTTGTAAATATAAAGACCGTTCATAATAAACCTCCAATCGTTAGTTTTTTAAATATATTTTACTCCTACATTATAGCACAAGCAGGCACTGAAGTCAACATAAAACCTATAGAAAGCTTGTAAAATATAATAATATGAGATAAACAAATTAAAAAATCTTTAAAAACCTTTACTTTTGTGATATAATATTTACCGTCTTATTAGACACAAAAGGAGAACTTTATGGGGTTAATAGAAAAAATATTTGGTTCGTATAGCGAAAAAGAAATAAAAAGAATAATGCCTTTGGTAGAAAAAATAGAATCTATGGATGAGGAAATGCAAAAACTTTCAGATGAACAGTTAAGAAATAAGACAGAAGAGTTTAAAGACAGACTAGAAAAAGGTGAGACATTAGAAGATATACTTCCAGAAGCCTTTGCAGTCGTTAGAGAAGCATCAAGCAGGGTGCTTAACATGAAACACTTTAAGGTGCAATTAATAGGTGGAATTATACTTCATCAAGGAAGAATAGCTGAAATGAAAACTGGTGAAGGTAAAACGCTTGTTGTAACTTTACCAGCATATCTTAATGCTCTTACTGGAAAAGGTGTACATATTATAACAGTAAATGATTACCTGGCAACTTATCATAGTGCTTGGATGGGTAAGCTATATAAATTTTTAGGACTTACAGTAGGACTTGTTGTGCCTAATATGACACCAAGCCAAAAGCAAATGGCTTATGCTTCAGATATAACTTATGGAACAAACAATGAGTTTGGCTTTGATTATTTAAGAGACAATATGTGCATAAACAAAGCAGATATGGTTCAAAGAGATTTACAATATGCCGTTGTCGATGAAGTGGATAGTATCCTTATAGATGAAGCAAGAACACCACTTATAATATCTGGTATGGGTAAAGAATCTACAGAACTTTATACAAAAACAGATAAATTGGTTAAAAAATTAAAACCTAGAATTATAGTTGAGTCAGATAACAAAAACTTCGATGAATCTGACGAAGAATATGATTATGTTGTAGATTTAAAAGCTAAAACTACAGCTTTAACAGAACGTGGCACAAAAAAATGTGAAGAATATTTTGGTATAGGCTGTTTAACAGATGTAGAAAATATGGAAATTTCACATCATGTAAACCAAGCGCTTAGAGCGTATGGCATAATGAAAAAGGATATAGATTATATTGAACAAGATGGTGAAATATTAATAGTAGATGAATTTACTGGACGTATTATGGAAGGTAGAAGATATAGCGAAGGACTTCATCAAGCTATAGAAGCTAAAGAGGGAGTAAAAATCGCTAGAGAATCTAAAACACTTGCTACAATAACATTCCAAAACTACTTTAGATTATATAAAAAACTAGCGGGTATGACAGGTACTGCTAAATCTGAAGAAGCAGAATTTAAAGGGATATTTGGACTTGATGTAGTTGAAATACCAACAAATAAACCAGTAGTACGTGAGGACAGAAACGATGTAGTATATAAAACTGAAAAGGGTAAATTTAATGCAATAGTTGAAGATGTAAAAGAGAGTTATGAAAAGGGTCAACCTGTTCTTGTTGGTACAGTTTCTATTGAAAAATCTGAAGAATTAAGTAGATTATTAAGAGCTGAGAGGATACCGCACGAAGTATTAAATGCTAAGTATCATGCAAGAGAAGCTGAAATTGTTGCTCAAGCTGGTAAATATAAAGCGGTAACAATAGCAACTAATATGGCAGGACGTGGTACAGATATACTACTTGGCGGTAACCCTGAATTTATGGCAAGAAAAGTATTAGAGAAAAAGGGGATTGAACTCGAAAAAATAGAGCTTGCAACAAGCCCAATACCAACTATTGACCACGAAATACTTGAGCTTAGAGAAGAATATCACAAGTTAGAAAAAGAATTCAAAGATAAGTTAAAAGACGAAAAAGAACAAGTAATTGAAGCAGGTGGCCTTAAGATAATTGGTAGTGAACGTCATGAATCTAGACGTATAGATAACCAATTAAGAGGCCGTGCTGGACGTCAAGGTGATGTGGGTGAATCTCGTTTCTATATTTCGCTTGAAGACGATTTGATGAAATTGTTTGGCTCAGACAAAGTGCAATACTTAGCAGATATGTTAGGACTTCCTGAAGATGTACCAATAGAGCAAAAAATGCTTACAGGTGCAATTGAAACAGCACAAAAGAGAGTCGAGGGAAGAAACTATAGTATAAGAAAAAGTGTGCTTGAATATGATGACGTCATGAACAAACAACGTAATGTAATATATTCTCAAAGAAGACAAATATTAGACAGTGATTCTATTGAGGATGTAATTAAAAACATTACAAAGAACAAGATAGAAAGTATAATTGAGTTATATATGGCTCATTTAGATAGACATGAACAAGTAGATTTAGAAAGTTTAAATACTACTTTACAAAGCTTATTTGCAATAGATAATATAATAACTGAACAAGATACAAAGCTAGACATGGAAGAAATTAAACAAAAAGTTGTAAATAGAATATTTAAACTTTATGATGAAAGAAAAGAAACCTTTGCAAAGCAAGGATTAGAAGAACAATATAACTTTATTGAAAAAATGATGATGTTAAGAACAGTAGATGAAAAATGGCAAGCTCATATAGATGATATGTCTCACTTAAAAGAAGGTATACATTTAAGAGCATATGGACAAACTAATCCTGTAGATGCATATAAAATGGAAAGCTTTGATTTGTTTGATGAAATGTCAAATAGTATTAAAGAAGATACAATAAGGGCAATATTTACAGTAAAATATAACGTAGACAATACAAATGCTACAATGAATAAATTGGGACAAAGTATAAATAGAGTAGATGGTTTTAATAAGGCGGATGTAAACGTTATGAGACAAACAACTAATAATGAACAAGTAAAAAGAGAACCTGTAAGGGTAGAAAAAACGGTTGGTAGAAATGAACCTTGCCCGTGCGGAAGTGGCAAAAAATATAAGCAATGTTGCGGTAAATAAAATGTTAATAGGGAAAATAATTGTATTTTCTCTATTTTTATTTACAAATATTGAAAGCTTGTGATAGTATATGTAATATAAGTAAAAAGGGGGAACAAATATGAAAATTAATCAATTAGAAAATGAGCATAGAAAAATAATTGACACCAAAGGTAGTTTTAGTGTGTTAGAAAGCTTAAGGGATGAAAGTGTATCTCCATGGAGTGCAACAACTGCATATTTTATGGAAAAAATGGGTGTAAGACGTCGTCAAGTAGTAGCTACGCTAAATGGTGAAAAAACAATAGTTACGCAAGCAGGTGCGATGCAATGGATGGTAGGAAATGTATCAGTAGCAACAGGCATTAAAGGAGCTGGCGATTTTTTAGGTAAAATGGTAAAAGGAGCTGTTACTAAAGAATCTGGAATAAAACCTGAATATAACGGAAATGGTATTTTAGTATTAGAACCTACTTATAAATATTTAATATTACAAGATGTTGCAGATTGGGGACCTTCAGGAGTAACGGTAGAAGATGGAATGTTTTTAGCGTGTGAAGGAACGGTAAACAGAAATGTTGTATCTAGAAAAAATATATCTTCTGCTCTATTGGGTGGAGAAGGTTTGTTTAATCTTAGTCTATCAGGGAATGGTATTGCGTGTTTAGAAAGTAATGTTCCAATGGAAGAATTAATAGAAGTAGAATTAAATAATGAAGAGTTGAAAATAGATGGTAGTTTAGCCGTATGTTGGTCTACTAGTTTAGAGTTTACAGTAGAGCGTACAACTAAAACATTAATTGGTTCTGCAGCCAGTGGAGAAGGATTAGTAAATGTATATAGAGGTACAGGAAAAGTGTTGATGAGCCCATATGCTCCAACAAAATCTTTATATTCAGCAACAAATACAGTGTCAGCAAAAGCGGCAGCTCCAACAAGCAACACTTTAGGAGCTATAGGTGGAATTCTTGGTGGGATGATGGATAATTAGTAAGATATTATTAATAAAAACAATTAATATATCAAAATATAAACAGCAAAAAGTTAAATTGCAATAAAAGGCAGCTTTTAATGAAATAGAAATGGCTATATGTGAGCGTTCGTTTTCATTATGAAGTTGCTTTTTTGTCTTAAATGGTGTAAAATTATAATGTGGCAATCAAAAAACAATATGATTAAAGTTACATATATAAAAACATAGATATATAGGAGACTACTATTTGGTAGTAGATGTAGCAGGACATTCAGAAACTAAGGAAAAATATGTAGTGTATAGAAGTTTATATGGTAATGGAGAATTATGGATAAGACCGATGGACATGTTCTTGAGTGAAGTAGACCATAATAAATATCCTGATGTAAAACAAAAATATAGATTTGAATTACAAGATATAGAAAGTAAAAATTAAAGTAATGAATAGAAAGGAAGTGTAAAAATGAAATATACAAAAAAGGTAATGGACCATTTTGCAAATCCAAGAAATGTAGGAGAACTTGAGAATTATAATGCAGTAGGGGAAGTTGGAAATGCAAAATGTGGAGATATAATGAGAATGTATTTATACATTGAAGATGATATCATAAAAGATATATCATTTAAAACTTTTGGTTGTGGAGCAGCTATAGCAACAAGTTCTATGGCAACTGAAATGATAAAAGGAAAAAGTATAAAAGAAGCTTTGCAACTTACAAATAAAGCTGTTGTTGAAGCGCTAGAAGGATTGCCTCCTGTGAAACTTCATTGTTCTGTACTTGCAGAAGAAGCTGTAAAAGCAGCAATATTAGATTATTTGAAGAAAAATGGAAGAGAAGATGAGTTTGAAGTAAATAAGTGCAAAGGTTGCTGTAAAGCTTGTGACCATGCACACTAGAGGTGAAATTATGCAAAAAGCTACAAGATTAATTATAGAAGATGGAGAAAATTTAATCTTTATAAAAAGAACTAAAAAAGTAAGTGGTAGTCCAAAAACATTTTATGTATTACCTGGTGGAGTATTAGATGAAAACGAAAATTGGGAACAGGCAGGAATTCGTGAAGCTAAAGAGGAATTGGATGTAGATATTAAAATAGATGAACTGCTTGTAGAAGAATATAATGAGGAATTAGATAAACAAGAACGTTTTTATTTTGCAACTATTATAAAAGGTAAAGTATCAAATGGAAATGGAGAAGAATTTCAAAATATGAGCATAGATAGTTCTTATGGATTGTATGAAGTGGTAAAAATAAGTAAAAAAGAGATCAGTGCATATAATATTTTGCCAATTACAATAAAGGATAAATTAGTTGCGACGTATATATAAGTAAATAATATGAAGCGTAAAAGAAATAAATTGCGCTTCTTTATTTTACATAAATTCGTTGACATAACTCCGGGAATGTGTTATAATAAATTTGTAAGCGATTACAAATGAACTCGTTTGAGTTCAAAATTACACACCCAAAATTGGGTAGATAAAAGGAGACTTTAATTATGAAGAAATCTGCTGAAATCATCGTCGCTGACCGCAATGCTATGAATTATTTTTGCCAGATGCGTCCTATTCAGGCAAAAAAAGTTCTTTTTGCAATGAATTTACTTAAAGGCGACCAACGCCTGGGCGATTCCAAAATCGCAGAAGTTCGGCGCATTGCCAGTTTTTATGACGGCGTAATTAACGCGAGTTATGCTAAGGAACTGGCAAATATGTTGGCTGCATCGTATTCCAATATATATCCCAACGTCCTGCTTACAAAGAAAAAAGCGGAAGAGTATTGTGACGCAAGATACGTTAAGTTGCGGGATGCTGTAGGCCACTATGGCTTTGACTATGTGCTTACTGCATTGAAGCAGGGCAAAGCATATGTTTCTAATCCGGCAAATGGTATCGATGAAAAGCATATGCTGAATGCGCTTCGTTGGGAAGAGAGACGCGAAGGCATCGAACCTGTGGTTTCCAATGAACGTCATCGGTGGAAGGGCCTTCAGCTTGTAGGACTGGGAGATATGGCGGAAGAACTGATTGCATATACTTTCATTATTGCCAGCGTATATGAGTTGGTCGCTCCCGGTGTTCAGAATGTTCCTGCGGCAGAATGTGTTGAGAAAGAGGTTCCTGCTGATATCCAGCTAACCAAGGCGGATATGGTGGTGGCGTTTATCGACAATGCACATCTTCTGAAAGACTTCTACGGAACATCCAAGCCGGAAGTGCCTGAGGGATTTCCTGAAGAAGAAATGTGTGAGGGTTCCACTGTGTATGCTCTTGCAAAGAAGGGCATGCTGAATGATTCTGAGGCTGTACTCAAGTATGTAGAGCGGCTTAAGATGTATGAATCCTGTGGAAAGCGGCTCGCGGAAGTTTTCTCTGAAGAGGAGATTCGAGTTATCACTGAAAAGGCAGAAACCGTACAGGAAATTCTGCGTCTCGTAGTTAGCTTGTAACATTTAAAACCACTAGAAACTATTGTTTCTAGTGGTTTTTCTATATATTATTCCATATCTAATAAAAATGTCATAAAATGTTGTAATATATAATAATTTGTGGTAAAAATATGCTAACAGGTGATATATATGGAATATACAAAAGCTCCAATAGACATCTTAACAATGTCTATAACTGAAATCCAACAAGCGGTGGATTTAGGAATTATTAATTATGAAACAATTGCAAAAATATATTTAGAAAGAATAAATGAATATAACGATGAATTTGATGCAATTATTGCTGTAAATAAGGATGTTGTAGAGCAAGCTAAAAAAATAGATGAACAGTATAATAAGTCGGGGAGAACATCAATGTTGTTTGGAATTCCGGTTGTTGTAAAAGACAATATTGACTATGTAGGTATGCCTACTACCGCAGGGGCTAAAGGCCTCTCAGATAATTATCCTAAACAAAATGCTACAATTGTTCAAAATCTTTTAGATGCGGGGGCGCTAATTATAGGAAAAGCTAATATGAGTGAATTCGCATTTAGTGCTGCAATTTCTAGTAGCTCATATGGAACAGTAAAAAATGCCTATGATAAAAAACTTACAGCTTATGGTTCTTCGGGAGGGACGGCAGTTGCTGTAGCGACGGGTATGGCACCAGTAGGAATTGGAACAGATACAAATTCATCTATTAGAGTTCCTTCGTCTGCAGCCAACCTTGTGGGTCTTAGACCTACATATAATTTGCTTGCGTCAGATGGAATTATAAACTACGATGCTTCGAGGGACACTGCGGGTCCAATGACAAAATATACTTCAGATAATGCAATATTATTAGGAGTTTTAACTGGTAATAAAAAGGAGTATGCTAACTATAAACAAAATGAAGAAAAAATAAAAATAGGAATAGTATCTCAATTTGTAGAAGGAGATAGTGCACTAAGCTATACAAGAGCTACTAAGACAACCGCAAAAGTAGTACTAGATTTGTTTGATGCTACGATAGATAAATTGGAAGAACAGGGAATTGAAGTAGTACACATAGATAATTTATACAATACAAAAGCATACAACTATTATAGCAGTACGATAGGCGGTTGGACTATGTGTTACTTCTTTAATAGGTATATAAAAAACACAAAAAGTAGCGTAAGAAGTTTCAAACAACTAGTTAATAAAGGTGGATATATACAAGACTTACCAAGTTATGCTGCAGCGTGTAATGATTCAATCTCTACGTTTAATAAATATCAAGCAAAGCACGACGAATATGAAGCGTATATAGAAAAACAAATGAATAAATATGATGTAGATGTGCTTGCTTATCCTACAACTAAAAACAAAATAACAACTATAAAAAGTGCATCTGTTACATCACCAAGCTTTGCAATATCTCCTGTTACCGGAATGCCGGCAATATCTATTCCTATGGGATTCGGAACAGATAATTTGCCTTATGGTATTGAAATGGTAACAAAGGATAATAACGAGGCTACGCTATATGCTATTTCGGATATGTTGGTTGAAGAAAATAATTTTCAAATGTCTAAGCTTGCACCAGCGCTATACGAAGTAGATGATGATGTAACAAAGTTAGTTGGGTTATATAAAACAAATCAAGAGACTTTGAATACCAAAGACTATTTGGATGTAAAACAAGACATACAAGAGTTTTTTGCAAATTATAATACGTATACGGATCATGAACAACAAGCGATATCTCTTATAGATAGTTATAACCAAGTTGAAGTAATAGTAAAACAAAAAGAAAAAGAGCAAAGAAACAATGTTATAAAAATAGGTGCGGGAGTAATAGGGTTAATTGTAATAGCAATAGTTATAAAAGCAAAATTAAATAGTAAAAGAAAGAGAAAAAAGAAAAAACAAACTACTCAAAGAAAGAATAGGCAGATAAGAAGAGTGAGTTAAAGGGTATAAAGTTGCAAAATATCATAATCTGTGGTATAATCTAGTCCTCGTAAACCTCAAAATCCAAATATAATTAAATGGAGGGTGCAAAATGATTATTAAGATCGATGTATCTAAACTGGAACATGCAACAATAGTAAAAATCGCAGAACAAACAGATGATGCGAGTGTACTTGAACAACTTGCACAAATTGATGATGCGAACGTTGTTAAGGCTGTAATTCGGAATCCGGCTACAACTAAAGATACAAGAGAACTTATTTATAGAATTTGGAAAAACAAAGGCGATAACAAATGGGTTATGAGAGCTCTTGCGGAATGTCCATTAAACCATATTACCATTAGTAATATGGTAGAAAGTATTATGCGGCGTGAAGTATGTACAGATAGCAAGACGTGTGTTCACCTGGCAGAGCAAGAAGATGCTTGTAACGAAGATTTGAACATGTTATATAACTATGTTATATGGGTAGATAAAGACGAGGATTTCAAAGGGGCGGTTTTGTGTGCTATTGCTCAGAGAGAGGATTTAACTGAGGAACTTGCAAATAAACTTTTGAATTATTCTTCGGATGTTGCTGAGATTGTTGCTGAAACATACAGAAAATTCCTTAGGATAGATTTTGCTAAAGCTCAAACCGAATAAATTGTACAAAAAGTCAACAAAAATGTTTAGTTTTGTTGACTTTTTTGTCTGTTTATGGTAAACTAGTATAGCATATGTAAATGGCAAAAAATTCGGAGGTGCGTAAAGATGAGAGAAAATATAACATTAGCTTGTACAGAATGTAAACAAAGAAATTATGAAACAAGCAAAAATAAAAGAAATACTACAGAAAGAGTTGAGTTAAATAAGTTCTGTAAATTCTGTCAAAAACATACAACACACAAAGAAACTAAATAATGAATAGGATGTGAACATTATGGGTATTTTAAAAGACACAAAGGCTGAACTTAAGAAAGTAGTATGGCCAACAAAGAAACAAATAATTAACAATACAGTATGGGTATTAGTATTAGTTATTATGGTATCAGCAGTTGTACTTGGAATAGACCTTGTACTTGAAGTTGCAGATACAAAGATATGGGATTTAATAAAAACTTGGATAAGTTAGGAGTTGAGGTTTATGTCAGATGTAACTGATATAAAAGAAAATGCATCTAATTGGTATGTTGTCTATACATACTCTGGCTATGAAAATAAAGTAAAAACAACACTAGAAAAAGTTATAGCTAATCGCGGTCTTGAAGACAAAATCGAAGAGATTATAATACCAATGGAGGAAGAAATCGAAATAAAAGATGGAAAACATAAAACATCTATAAAGAAAGTATTCCCAGGTTATGTACTTGTTAAAATGATACTTACTGACGAAACTTGGTACGTAATAAAAAGTATTAAAGGAGTATTTAGTTTTGTAGGAACAGGAGATAAGCCATTACCACTTACTGAAAAAGAAATGATAAGCTTAGGTATTGGTGAAGAAATCATTAACTTAGATTTCGAAGTTGGAGATTCTGTAACAATAATAACAGAACCATTCTACAATTATCCTGGAACTATTGAATCAATAGACAAGGAAAAACAAAGAGTTATTGTTAAAGTTAATATGTTTAACAGAGAAACTACTGTTGAACTAGGCTTTGAACAAATACAAAAAATATAGTAAATAACATTTATAATGTTAAGAATACATAAGGGGGTGAAAAAAGATGGCAGAGAAGAAAGTTACTCATGTTGTTAAACTACAAATTGAAGCAGGTAAAGCTAACCCAGCACCACCAGTTGGACCAGCTCTTGGACCTACAGGAATAAACATTATGCAATTCTGTAAAGAATATAATGAAAAAACTGCAAAAGACGCAGGAATGATATTCCCAGTTGTGCTAACAGTTTACCAAGATAAATCATTTGAGTTTATAATCAAAACTCCACCAGCAGCAGTATTATTAAAGAAAGCAGCTGGTATAGCTAGTGGTTCAGCAAAACCACACAAAGATAAAGTTGCTAAAGTAACACTTGCACAAGTTGAAGAAATCGCTAAAACTAAAATGCAAGATTTAAACGCAGCCTCTTTAGAGTCAGCAGTATCTATGATAAAAGGAACTGCAAGATCAATGGGGATCGTTGTTACTGAATAGAAATGGGAGAGTATAACTCGCTAAAACCAAAGGAGGGAAAAATCGTGAATAAAAGCAAGAGAATGACAGAAGCCAGAGCTCAAGTTGAAGCAAAATTATACGAAGTTGACGAAGCTTTAGCGTTAATTGAAAAATTACCAAAAGCTAAATTTGATGAAAGTATAGAAATGCACGTTAAACTTGGCGTTGATTCTAAACAAGCAGACCAACAAGTAAGAGGTACAGTAGTACTTCCAAATGGTACTGGTAAATCTAAAAAAGTTTTAGTACTTGCTAAATCTGAAAAGGCAGCAGCTGCTGAAGCTGCAGGTGCAGATTACGTTGGAGACGACGATATGATAGCTAAAATCGCAAACGAAGGTTGGCTAGATTTTGATGCTGTTGTAGCAACTCCAGATATGATGCCAGCACTTGGAAGAATAGCTAAAATACTAGGACCTAAAGGTTTAATGCCAAACCCTAAAGCTGGTACAGTTACAGTTGATACTGCTAAGGCTGTTGCAGATATTAAAGCTGGTAAAGTTGAATACAGATTAGATAAAAACAACATAATCCACGCTTCAATAGGTAAAGTTTCATTCGGTTCTGAAAAGATAAAAGAAAACTATGAAACATTATTAGAAGCTATAGTTAAAGCAAAACCAGCAGCTGCAAAAGGTACTTACTTAAAATCAATTGCATTATCTACAACTATGGGACCTGGAATAAAAATATCAACAAAAATATAATGAAAGTGCCGCGAAGTTACGCGGTATTTTTGTTTCACGGAGAAGTTTATGAAAGAAGATTTAATAAAAAAGTTAGTAGAAACATTTAAAACTGAAACAGAGAAATACAGCAACGAATTAGATGGTGTTGTAAATTATAAATGTGATGAGTTTTTTAGGAAAAATAATCCTGAAAAAGGATATCATTCTATAGATGCAAATATAATGTTTAAAAACTTTGTTTTAAAATTAGAATATAAAATAAACGTAAGTATGCTTATACCAAAATCTACAGTTGAAATGCGTTTCATGTTTGAAAATGGAAAGATACCAGTAGAATTTTCTATCTATGATTTATTAAACATAATAGATAAAGATAACTTTAAATGTTATACTTTTGGCTATGTAACAACAGAAAATAAGATGAAGCAAGTTTTAAAATATCTGGTTGAAACATTTAAACAGTATAAAGATAAAATAGAAGAAATAAGTGAAAATAGTGAAATTATTGGAGACATAGAAAAAGACACAGAAGCTAAAATTAAACTGCTTTTAAATGAAGATATCTTTAAATCATGTGATGCGTTTTATTTAATGCATATGTTGGAATTGTATTATGTTATTGATGTTTCAAGATTTACACTTGACGCATACGTAGATTATACGGTAAGTAAATATTCTAAAGCTATAAAGAAATACAATAAGTTAAAGGGTAAGTTAACAAGTTATGAGCAAAGGTTAGTAGAACATATTAAACAAAATATTAACCAAATAGAAATGCCAGTTGAACAAGAAATGAATACTTTAGTACAAGCAAAAAAATTAAAAAACATAAAAACAGAATTGTTTCCAATGTATTTATCTTGGCTTGTTCTTACACCAATATGGTGCATAATATACGATTTAGTATATTACATAGCTACATATTTCTTATATAAAGATACAATATATGTAACAGGAAGTTTTCCATTTGCAATATTCTTGCCAGCTTTTATTACGGCAATAATTCATTCATACTTTACACGTAGTACAGTATATAAATTGTTGTTTAAGAAGAGATATAATGAAATTAAAGCTTTAGATGAAATAGAAAATGGCGGTAAAGTAGAAAAAGTAATGTCAAAAACATTTCAGTTTATAATAGCAGCAAGTTTAGTCTTTTCTATACTTATAGCGAATACTAATATAGCTTTTTATGATGCGTATTTTAAAGATAATTTAGATTTATTAAGTATTAAGGGGACAAGTTATAATTATGGTGATGTTTATTGTGTGTATAAAGCAGATGGAATAGTAAATGATTTTGGACAAATCGTGAACAATCCAACATATGTAATAGTAATTAAAGGCGGAGAACAAATCAGTCTATATTATGACGTGGAATTTGAAGATACCAAAAATAACATTATTCCAATATTTGAAAAACACAATATTGAAATACGTGAAATAGATTTAGTAGATAATATTGAGAAAGATTTAGAAAAATATGAGTAAAGTCAGGAATAGTAAGCATGGCTTTTTGTTAGTAAATCTTTACATTTATGTAAACATGTGATATAATATTTGCGTAAACAAGTTAAATATCCTAAACAATAATTTGGAGGAGAGACTATATGATGGAGCTTGAAATTAAGGAATTGGATATTAGGGAGATGCATTGGGACGGTGTAGATGACTGGAGTAGATTATGTCCTTCTAAAATAAGTGTAATGGAAACGGAGTATGTAAGCAAAGAAGATATTTTTAGGTTTTATGACTTCATAGTTAGAGAAGTTGCGAGGAAATATAGCCAAGAGTATAAAAAAGTTAGCCAAATTATGGATGCAGAGAATCAGCCTTTTATTGAATATGTCAATCAAATTTTCCAAAAGAAAAAGCTGTATAGAAAAGATGATCCTCAAATTCGCAAAATTAAGTTGTTACTTATTTCCCCTCAAGATTATAAGTCAACAAGGAAATGTATGGTAAGGTGGTATAATTCTTTACCAGATGAAGAGAAACAAAAATTTCGGAGACAGATTGGAATTGAATAAACTGGTTCCCGGACAAAAGTCCGGGAACTACTTTTATATGTGTTGAAATATGTAATAAATGCACAAATTTAATAAAAATATAAAAAAATTAGAAAAAAGTGTTGACAAATTATTTTGTTTATAATAAAATGTTAATAACAACAGAGAAGAATACTTAATAATTGTTTTTCATTAAAGGCAATAAGTGAAATGCGGTTGTTATTTTTTATAACTGTTGTTATTAATGGAATGTTAAGAAGAAAGGAAGGCTATTATGATTTAAAAGGATTATAGCAAGACCTAAAGTAAGTAGGCTAAAGTAGCAATATTTTTTTAAGAATTGTTATTAATAAAATATTAAAATCAAAAAAGGAGAATTGTTATGAAGAACATTATTAAAACCGCAAAGAAACTTATTATTTTCGTAGATATCGACAATGGATTTACTAAAGAAGGAAATATGGCAGATAAGTATATTCAGCGTATTATTCCTGAAAGCAAGAAGCTCTTAAAACATTTCTTGAAAATGGGATATGCAGCAGCATTTGTCGAAGACTGGCACGATGAAAACAGTGTAGAATTTTTAAGATATCTTGTTCATTGTAAAGGTGGAACGTATGAAGCTCAAATGGTAGATGAACTGTTACCTTTTGAATCTGAAGTTTTGGTTTTTCATAAAAATGCAACTAGTGCAATGTTTGCACCAGGCTTTATGGAAATGCTTGCTCAGATGGAATTTCTTGAAGAAATTGTTATTGTTGGATGTTGTACAGATTTTTGTGTTATGCATCTTGCTATTCCGCTACAGTGTTATTTTGATGAGCACAACAAAGTAGTTAAGATTGTTATTCCTAAGAATGCGGTCGAAACTTTTGATGCACCAAATCATCCGAGAGATGAGTACAATGAAATGGCATTTAAGCTTATGGCTCAGATGGGCATTGAAATTGTAGATAAGTATATGTAAATACCGACAAATATTTTAAGGAGGAAACTATTATGAAAAACAAAACTATGATGGTGGATTTTTACGAGCATACTATGGCTCAGACCTATTTCGATAACGGAGGCAAAGACCTAATTGTATATTTTGATTTGTTCTACAGAAGAAAGCCTTTTGAGGGTGGTTATGCAATAGCTGGCGGTTTGGACAATATTGTACAGTTCATTAAGAACTTCAAAATTAAGGAAGAAGACATTGCTTACTTAAGAACTGTGGGAGATTTTACAGAGGAATATTTAGAATATTTGAAAAACCTTAAGTTTACAGGTGATGTTTATGCTATACCTGATGGCACACCTATTTTTCCTCATGAGCCTGATGTCACAGTAAAAGCAAACATTATTGAAGCTTCCCTTATTGAGACAGCGCTGCTTACAAACTTCAATCACGGAACTTTGGTTACAACGGCTGCTAAAAGAATAGTAAATGCGGCAGGTGATATTCCTGTTATGGAATTTGGAGCAAGGCGTGCAAGAGGTGATGACTCTGCTATAGAAGCAAGTAAATATGCATATGTTGGTGGCTGTGCTGGAACAAGTAATGTGCAGTCTGCAAAAGAGTATGGCATTCCTGTAATGGGCACAATGGCTCACGCTATGATTTCTGCTTTTGATACAGAATATGATGCGTTTCTTGCTTATGCAAAAAGCAACCCTAATAATTGTGTGTTCTTGGTAGACACATATAATACCTTGAAAAGTGGTGTGCCGAATGCAATTAGAGTAGCAAGGGAATATCTTGTACCTAATGGTTACAAACTAAAGGGTATTCGTATCGATAGTGGTGACCTTGCTTATCTATCTAAGAAAGCAAGAAAGATGTTGGATGATGCGGGTTTTGAAGATGCAGGTATTTGCTTATCTAATGGCTTAAATGAAACCACCATTAAATCTTTGCTTGACCAAGGCGCGTATATTAATTCTATCGGTTGTGGAGATAATATTGCAGCTTCTAAAGAAAGAGTTGATGGAGTATATAAGCTGGTGGCTATAGAGAAAGCTGGCAAGATTATTCCTAAGATTAAGGTAAGTGAAGACGCGGCAAAAACAATTAATCCTGGCTATAAAAAGGTATATCGTTTTTACGATAAAGCTACAGGCTTCGCCTTAGGTGATGTACTCGCTCTTTATGACGAAACTATTCCTGAGGATGAATATACTTTAGTATCTCCTACAGAAGAATGGAAAAAGACAACAATTACTAATTATTATGTAAGAGAATTGCAGATACCTATTTTCTTAAACGGAGAATTGGTATATAATGTACCTAGTGTAAAAGAAGCAAGAGATTACTGCACAGAACAATTTAAAACAATCTATCCTGAAATTAAGCGTAAAGACAATCCTCATTGCTACTATGTAGATTTGAGTGAAAAACTTTTATCGCTTAAGAAGCAAATGATTTTGGAAGCGAGAGAACAAAAATAGTTTCTATTACACACTAAAGGAGATTATTATGAGAAAAGAAGTGTTTGAAAGACTTGAACAGGTTATTAGTAATTTTAGTGTAAAAAGTGTAAGAGATATTGAAAAAGATGAGAAAGATAAATTTATACGAAGTATTGCAAGAGAGTACACATTAAATAGTGGGGACAAAGTTGTAAGAGAAGAGATTGTCAAAGGTGGAGCAAATGGTAGCGCAGTAATTGTAATTCCTGTAATAGGAGATGAGATTATTACTGTGGTTGAGCCTAGAGTTCTTACAAAACTCACGGTAGGTGTGGGGTTTCCATCAGGTTATATAAACCCAGAAGAAGATCCAGTTATTAGCGCTAAGCGTGAGCTTGAAGAAGAAACTGGATATAGCGCAGAGAGATTTATTAAGCTTGACGAATTTTATCAAGATGAAGGTTGTAGTAGTGCATTAAATATTATATATTTAGCTTTAGACTGCAAGAAAACGTCAGAGCAACATTTAGATAAAGATGAATATATTGAGTATATCCCGTTTACTTATGAAGAAATTGTAGAGCTTGAGCAAAAAGGCTATATGATGGGAGGTCATACCAAACTTGCAATACTTAAAATGAAAGAGTATTTAGAAAGAAGTGATTTTAATGAAAAAGTTTGATGCAAAGAAAGAGGCAGAAAATGTAGTAGCATTTATACGCGACTATTACAAAAAACATAATTTAGGTGGAGCTATTTTAGGAATAAGCGGTGGTAAAGACTCAGGAGTTGTAGCTGCTCTTATGGTGGAAGCGTTAGGCAAAGAAAATGTTTTAGGCGTTTGGATGCCTTGTCATTCTAATCCTGAGGACAAAGCAGATGCAAGACTTGTAAGTGATTATTATGGCTTTGAACTTATAGATTATGATTTAACTGAAACTTATGAAACATTTAAATCTAATCTAGCGCTTCTAGGTCAGTTTGATAATAACCAAACAAAGAATAGCGATATAAATATAAAGCCAAGGCTTAGAATGGCGACGCTTTACTATCTAGCCGCACTTACATCAGAAATTAGAGGAAAAACGTATTTGGTAGTAGGAACAAGCAACAAATGTGAACTGTTTGTAGGATATTTCACAAAAGGCGGAGATTCTGTTCATGATATAGCACCTATTGCAGACTTTACTGTAGAGGAAGTTATTAAGATAGGGGAATATCTGAAGGTTCCAAAAAAGGTACTATACAAAACCCCTGATGATGGCTTGTCAAGTCAGACAGATGAAGATAAGCTTGGTGTAAAATATAGTGAAATAGCAAGTTATATAAACGGGGGACAAATCGAAGATGAACAAGTTGCTAGTAAAATAGAAAAGCTACACAAAAATAGCCTTCACAAATTTAACATTCCAACGTATAGAAAAAATAACAATGGTTAGAACATTACCCCGAATGTAGATTTACATTCGGGGTATATTTAAAATAAAGGAAGTGGTAAAATGAAAGTAGGAATACTTGGTGGTTGTTTTAATCCACCACATAAAATGCATATTGAAATTGCTAGGGAATTAATAAAACAAGGAGCGTTAGACAAAGTTATATTTGTACCAACCGGAAATGGTTATAATAAAGCGGAACTTGTAGATGTTGAGTATAGAATAGCAATGCTAGATTTAGTAATAGATAAAGAAAATATGGAAGTATCAGATATAAGTAGCGATTTAAATTATAACTATACATTTGAGGTTCTAGATTATTTTAAGTCAAAATATACAGATGCACAAATCTATTTCATATGTGGAACAGACAATTTAAAAGAATTTAACAGATGGAGAAACTATGAATATATTCTTTCAAATTATAAACTGTTAGTTGTTGCTCGTAATGGGGATAATGTGGATAAGCTTATACAAGAATATGCTAAGCATGTAGATAACATATGTGTAGCAAATATAGAAGAGAATTTAGTATCATCAACATTAATAAGAAAAGCGTTAAAAGAAAATAACAACGTATATGTGAGAGATCATTTAGATAACCAGGTAATAGAATATATAGTAAGCAGGGGCTTGTACAAAAGCTAAATTCAGTGTATAATTTAGGAGTATTAGGGGTGATGCAAATGACTAAAATATATAATTCAGAACAAGAATTTTTAAAAGATTATAACCCAAACGATTATGATAGACTTGCTCTTACTGTAGATATATTAATTCTTAGCGTATCAAGCGAGGAAACAATAAATTATAGAAAAACAGATAAAAAGAAAATGAGTATATTACTTGTTAAAAGAGAGGATTATCCATTTAAAGACAAATGGTGTTTGCCAGGTGGATTCGTCAATGTTAATGAAGATTTGGACGAGGCTCCATCAAGGATACTTAAAGCGGAAACTAATGTAGAGGATATTTACTTGGAACAGTTATATACTTTCGGAGGAGTAAATAGAGACCCTAGAATGCGAGTAGTTTCTACTTCATATATGGCATTAATAGATAAGAATAAATTAAATAACAATTTGAGTCAAAATGCATGTTGGTTTGATATTATATCTTTTGAAGAAAAAGATAATGTAGTGGAATTTATTTTAGATAATGGAGAGACTACAATTAAATTTAGTGTAGAAAAAACGTTAAGAGAACGTACAACAGATAGGTATGACTTCAGAATACTTAGAAATGATGCGTTAGCGTTTGATCATCCTTTGGCAATACTTGCTGGAATTGAGAGATTAAGAAATAAAATAGAATATACAGATATTGTATTTAATATGATGCCAAACTTATTTACTTTGGGAGAACTACAAAAGGTGTATGAAGTAATTCTTGGCAAGAAGCTACTAGACCCGGCATTTAGAAGAATAATTGCAAACAAGGTAGAAAAAACAGAGTGTATGAAAACAGGTGGAGGTCATAGACCAAGTGTGTTATTTAGATATAAAGGAAAATAGAGAAGAGGAACCTCTTCTTTTTTTGTTGTCTATTTGCTTTTTTATGTCAATTGTGATAAAATGTTATGTGACAGTTAATTATACCAATTACTAATTAGTGAAAGGAGAGTATAGGTTTTAGCAAACGAATAACTAAAATAAAAGGATAAGGAGAAATTCTATGAACAAAACATTACGGACTTTGATTTTATTTGTTATCGTTACACTTATGTGTGTAAGCGGTATAACTGTTGCCTTTGCAGAGGTGAATATTCCTTCTGCTACAAGCGACTTTTACGTAAATGACTTTGCTGGTGTTTTTTCTGAAGCTGAAAAAGGCAAACTTATGGAAAATGCAGTTTCTCTTGCGAATGAGCATAACGGCATTCAAGTTGTTATAACCACTGTAAACTCTCTTGATGGCAATTCTGTAGAAGACTATGCATATAAAATGTACAACCAATATGGTATCGGTAAAGATGATATGGGACTTCTTATTCTTCTTGCTACAGAGGATAGACAAATTCGTGTTGAAGTTGGAAGAGCTATGGAAGGCTATATTAATGATGCTAAAGCAGGACGCTTTATGGACAAATATGCAATTCCTTATCTTAAGGAGAATAAGTTTAATGAGGGATTGATAAGTCTCCAACAGGCCTTTATTGAAGAGATTAAGAATTGTGTGACTTCAGATGGTACAACCGAAAACAATGTTGATATAGATATTAACATTGACTGGGGAGCAGTGTTGTTTACAATTCTTATTATTGCTGCCTCGGGCGGACTTATTTTCTTTGTTATCTTTATTGTAAGCAAAATAAGAAAGAAAAAACAAGAAAAAGAGGAATATATCCGAAGCCTGAGAGGTGAGATTGAGACTCTTAATAATAGGATAGTAAGGCTCAATTCAACAATTGATACTGAGCAGCGTACAATTGATAACTTAAAGCTAGAGAAAAGGCATATGCAAGATGAAATCAATGCTACAAATGAATCTTTGGCAACTCTTAGGAGTAGGCACAAACGTATTCTTGCCATTTATCCTGATGCGGATAAAAAAGTGGATGAAATGATCGAGGCTGAAAAAGTTGCTAGGGATAAAGAGGCAGCAAAAAAGGTAGATGACCTTATTGCATCGGTAATAAATCTAGCACCAGATAAAGTTTTGGTTGACAGATTAGCATCTATTAAGCGTAAGATTGATTCCCTGAATTCTGATGAGGCAAAATATCTTCAGTCAGATATGAGTAGGTTCAACATTTTGTGCAGCAAATGTAATAAGCTCAAAAGAGAGTACGAGCAAAAAGTTGAGGAAGAACGTAGAAGAAGATTAACTGAACAGCGGAAAGACAAGGCTGCAGATATTACAAAACAACTTTTGGGTATTATTGCTACAATTGGTGTTGTTCGTTCAAGTCACATATCTAAACTAAGAAATGCAAAAAATATTTATGAGAATTTGGACACAGAGACAAGAAGTTACGTTGATGCTTCAGCTATTTCCAAAATCGATGAAATGCTTAGACGTGCTAAACGAATCAAGCAAGATGAGGAAGAGGAAGACGACCGTAGAAGGCGTGAGGAAGAGGAACAAAGAAGACGCCAGGCATCATATAATTCCACAAGTTCGTACAGACATAGTTCGGGCGGTTTTGGTGGTTTTGGTGGTCGTTCAGGTGGCGGTGGCGCTTCAAGAGGTTTTTAATACTATAAATTAGGAGTTGTTGCAAAATGAGTAAGAAACGGATAATCGCGATATTTGTTCTTGTAGTTATGCTGACTTCGCTTGCGACTGCTTTGGTAGGCTGCGGGACAAAAGAAAGCATCAAGGTTCCTGAGGTAGTAGAGGACGTTTTTGTTTATGACCAAGATAAGTGTATCAATGATGAGATAGAAATGGAAATCAACTTTATGATAAAAGAACTTAAAGAGAAAACAGGAGCAGAATTTGCAATTGTTTCTGTGACATCTTTAAGCGGATACACCATCGAAGAGTACGCAAATGAATTGTTTAATGCTCTAGGAATTGGCAAGAGCGGCGAGGATAATGGTGTACTTCTTCTGTTTTCTCAGTCGGATAATAGAGTAAGGCTGGAGATAGGTAGGGGACTGGAAGGTTGTTTGAATGATGCCAAATGCGGCAGAATATTGGACAGTAACTTTGTTCCTTATAGAGAAGAAGGAGACTATACTAAGGCTACAAGAAACACCGTTATAGCAGCGCTAAATGTTATTGCTGAAGAATATCAAGTTGAACTTGAAAACGTAGGAGAGGCAGAAACTGCAGACGATACAGATGAAGATCTACCAACTTGGGTATATATCGTTATATTTATTATAATTGTTATTGTGGCCATTCTAAAACCTTCTGGTGATGGCACTTACTATGGTGGTGGCTTTTCTGGTGGAAGTTCTGGCGGAAGCTTCGGCGGTGGCCGCTCTGGTGGCGGTGGAGCTTCGAGGTAAAACAAAAAATATAACAAATTTTTAAGGAGGACTATATAATGAAAAGTTCTACAAAAACATTGGTAATCATCTTGGCAATAGTTGCTGTGCTGGTAATTTGGTTTATCGGCGCACAGAACAATTTGGTGAACCTGGAGGAAGAAGTAAAGCTTCAGTTTTCTCAGGTTGAGACTACATTACAACGGAGAAGCGACCTTATTCCTAACCTCGTCGAGACGGTAAAGGGGTATGCTAAGCACGAGGAAGAGGTGTTTACACAGATTGCTGATGCGCGCTCCAAACTTGCGGGAAGTATTAAAACAGGCGATGTTGAGGACATCAATGAAGCAAGTAATCAGCTTGATTCTGCTTTGAATCGTCTGCTTGTTATTACCGAAAACTATCCTGAGTTGAAAGCAAACGAACAATTTGTTGCATTGCAAGACGAACTGGCAGGAACAGAAAATCGTATTGCTGTTGCGAGACAAAATTATAATGAAACTGTAAGCGAATATAACAAGGCGATTAAGATGTTCCCCACAAGTATTGTAGCAGGCATGAATGGTTATGAAGCTGCGGATTATTTTGAAGCGGATGATGATGCCAAAGATGCACCTGTTGTAAATTTCGGTTAAGCTATAAGAGCGCCCTAATTTAGGGCGCTCTTAATGTATATTAAAACTTATTGTTATATTAAAAATGGCGCTGAAGCTAATACGCCAATATTATCTTCGTAAATGGTATCAAATTGAGAAATTGGTAATGGATTAGTGCCAAGGCCCACTTCCATTGTATAACCTGGCAAGTTATATGTTTGTATGAACCAATCTTTGAATCCAGCAAAGCTGGAGGCATATGGTGTATCTTGTAGCGCATAACCACTAAGTCTTGAAAATTCTTCTCCTATTTCTAAAGCTTTAGGTGGGTTATAATCTAAAAACTTCCAATATATTACTTCTCCCTGTGAATGATAGGTAAGCATAAGTTCAAAATTGTGATTTATAGTGAAGTCATAAAGTGCAATTGCTTCAACAGCTTGTAAAGGAAAGTCGCCTACAAAATCTCTTGGGGCATAAGTTGTATATCCTTGAGAAAATTTAATTTCTTTTGCTTGTTCCCAAAGAGCTGGGAACTGAAGATTTAAGTCAATACCTTGTATATTTGCTTTCCAACCATCAGGGAAACGAATATTTGGGTAAGCACTAGCAATTTGCCTTGCATTTAAGAATTCATTAGAACTTCTATCTAAAGCACCTGTTACTAAATCTATTCCGTCTGGATTAAGCATAGGAATTATATATATTGTAGCAGTATCGTAAATATCTTTTGCAAATTTATCGAAAAGTTTGTCGCCGCTAGCATACGCGATAGCATATTCTTCTACAAATTTCA
The DNA here is from genome assembly GCA_045652705.1 of Clostridia bacterium. GTDB lineage: Bacteria > Bacillota > Clostridia > TANB77 > CAG-465 > UMGS1649. The sequence continues at coordinate 1,586 of JAZRUV010000003.1, read as the reverse complement.
TAAGTAGAGGTGAACATATCCATTCGTTAGCGTGAGTTCCGGCAACATACAACAACTGTTTTGCTCCATTCCCCAGTTTAATATATGGTATGTCCTTATCCATTACACTGTCTCCAATTGAGCTGGATGAAATAAAATCATATTTATTTAAAATGGCTTTAAGATTGAGCATAAGAATATCATAAGTATAGGGAATAGTAGTTGGAACTTGTGTGTAAGGTAATAGTAAATTCCAAGTGTTTTCTCCCACAATACCATCAGCTGCTATGCTATTGTTTATCTGAAATTCTTTTACAGCATTTAATGTGTTTGTTCCAAATATTCCATCTATTTCACCATCATATAGATTTAAATCCTTTAGTGTTAATTGAAGAAAGCTAACCAGTGGTCCGCGAGAACCATTTTGTAGTAATAACATATTTTTCACCTTGTATATTTTATTATGAAAACTTTAAATATATTCACTATTTATGTAAAGATTTTTTACATAAACTGTTGACAAAGTACAAATAATATATTATAATAATAAACGTAAATTGAATTTACCCAAGACAGTAGGTACAAACATAAATCCTACCGAGGTGATGAGTTATCGTGTTAATTTTCTTATTTTAAGATTGAAATATATGATACTGTTGCCTTATGGGTAACAGTATTTTTAATTAGACTAAAGGAAGGAGAGATTGTAAATGCCAAGCGCAAAAATTCTAGAAGCAAAAAAAGCTCAAGTTAAAGAATTAGCGGAAAAACTTGCAAATGCTAAAATGACTTTCTTCGTAGACTATAAAGGAATAACAGTTGACGAAGATAAAGATTTAAGAAAAGCATACAGAGAATCAGGTAACGAATGTATGGTTATTAAAAATTCTTTAATTAAGCTTGCTTGTAAAGAAGCAAACATTGAAGGTTTAGACGAAGTTCTTGAAGGCCCTACAGCAGTAGTTATAGGAAATGAAGAATATACAACTGGACCAAAAATTGCATATGATTTTGCAAAAACACATGATTTTTACAAATTTAAAGCTGGAATCATGGATGGTAAAGCAGTAAATGTAGATGAAGTTAACAAACTTGCTAAATTACCATCAAAAGAAGTTCTACTTACTCAACTTGCTTCTGCACTTATCGGTAACATACGTAACCTAGCAGTAGTACTTGACCAAGTAGCAAAGAAAAATGAGGAACAAGTTAGTGCCTAATAGACTAACAGAAATTTAAGGAGGATTTTAAAATGGAAAAAATTGAAAAAATAATCGCTGAAGTTGTAACATTAACAGTTTAAGAATTAGCTGATTTAGTAAAAGCTATCGAAGAAAAATTTGGAGTATCTGCATCTGCAGCAGTTGTTGCAGTAGCAGGAGCAGCAGCAGGAGCACCAGCTGCTGAAGAAAAATCAGAATTCAACGTAATTCTTAAAGATGCAGGAGCTAGCAAAATCCAAGTAATCAAAGCTGTAAGAGAAGCTACAGGTCTTGGACTTAAAGAAGCTAAAGATTTAGTTGATGGAGCACCAGCAACAATCAAAGAAAACGTAGCTAAAGAAGAAGCTGAAAAAATGAAAGCAGCTTTAACAGAAGCTGGAGCAA
>JAZRUV010000002.1:0-16877 GCA_045652705.1 Clostridia bacterium | reverse complement strand
TACTCATAAGATACCTCTTTTCCTCTAGAACCATCTACATTTTAATTATACCAAACGGAAGTAACTCTTACAATAACTAAGTGTAATTACAACTTCTACTGTTCTAGAGGAGCAAATAGAATTTACTATTTCAGTTGACTAATATAAACAACATAACTATTTTTATAAATTTTAACTTGAAAATTAAATAAAATTATGTTATTATTAATATAATATTATAGAAAGTTTCTGAGGACGGAACTGGTAGCCGTAGCCCACCGTAAGGTGTAGGAGATGTGGGAGTACCAACCCACCTAAACTTTTTATTTAAAAGGTGTCGTAAGGCACCTTTTTCTATTGTAAATTTGCGGTAACTGTGGTATTATACGAATGGAAAGTAAATACTATTTAGTAGAATTTTATATAGATTAAAAAGAGAGGTATTATATGGAGATAGCAAAACACATATTTAGAGGATATGATATTCGTGGAATATATGGAACAGATTTAGATGAAGATGTAGCATATAAAATAGGGCAAGGATTTGGTTCGTATATATTCTCACTTGGTAAAACAAAAGCAATAGTTGGTTATGATAACAGAGCATCATCTGTCTCTTTAGAAAAAGCTTTAATAGATGGAATTTTAAGTACAGGTATAGATGTTGTAAACATTGGACTTGTTACAACACCTATGTACTATTTTGCATGGGAAAAACTAGGCGTTTATTCAGGCCTTATGATAACCGCAAGTCATAACCCTAAAGAATATAACGGATTTAAATTCGCTTTTGATGAAAGCGGAAACGCTTTTGGTGAAAAAATACAGGAGTTTAGAAAATATATAGAAAAAGGTGAATTTAAAACAGGTAAAGGAAATCTTGAATATGCAGATATACGTAAAGATTATCTAGAGCTTGTAAAATCTAGCATAGATTTAGGAGATAAAAAACTTAAAGTAGTAGTTGATCCTGGAAATGGTACAGGATGTGTTATAGTTAAAGATGTATTTGAAATGTTTAATGTAGATGTAACATACATTTGCGATACAAATGATGCTGCATTTCCAAACCATCATCCAGACCCAAGTGTTGAAAAAAACCTTGAAATGCTAAAAGCAAAGGTAAAAGAAGTGGGAGCAGATATTGGACTTGCGCTAGATGGTGATGCAGATAGAATTGGCATAGTTGATGAGAATGGTACATATATTTCACCTGACCATTTTATGATAATAATATGGAGAGATATAATTAATAAAGTGAGCAACAAATGTGCGTTGTATGATGTAAAGTGTACAAAAGCTATAGCAGATGAAATGAAGAAGTTGGGTGGAACTACTTGTATGTATAGAGTAGGTAATTCGTACATAAAAGCAAAAATGAAGGAAGGAGACTTCGCTTTTGGTGGAGAACTTTCTGGACATATGTTTTTTAGAGATAAGTGGACTGGTTTTGATGATGGAATTTATGCTGGCTTAAGAATAGTAGAAATTTTATCTAGAACAAACAAAAAAGCGTCTGAACTATTAGATGGTATAAATAAGTATTATTCTACACCAGAAATAAAAATAAAATCGACTGAAGATGAAAAATATTTGCTTGTAGATAAAGTAAAAGAGTATGCTGAAAATAAAGGATATGAAACAATTACAATAGATGGAGTAAGAGTAGAGTTTGAAGATAGTTGGATGCTTGCTCGTGCAACACAAACAGGTCCAGATGTATCTTTAAGATTTGAAGCAACAACAGAGACAAGACTAAAAGAATTAATGGATGAATTTAGAGGAGTAATAGAATTTTAATGAAAAATGTAGTTATTTCAAGATTAGAACAAAAACATATACAAGAGGCTGCTAAGCTTATACAGCCACTACACAAAACAATGGTTGAAAAAAGGCAAGACATATTCATACCTAAAGAAGAAAACTGGGAAGAATATCTAGTAACAAGACATAAGGATAACGATTGGATTATGTTAGTAGCTTTGAGTGAAGATAACGTTATTGGGGTTTGTACAGCGGAAATAAAACATTGCGGAGATGATATTGAAACTTGTGTAAGAGATATTCTATTTATAGACTATATTGCGGTAAATGAGGAATATAGAAGATGTGGCGCAGGCACTAAGTTGTTAGAAGAAATTAAGAATTTAGCCAAAAATAGAAACGTTCAAACAGTAGAATTAAATGTTTGGGGATTTAATGAGTCCGCAATTAGGTTTTATGAAAAAAATAATATGAAACCAAAGAGAATAATATATGAATATTTAATAGATAAGGAGAATGAGTTATGAAATCGGGATTTGTAGCAGTAGTTGGAAAACCAAATGCAGGAAAATCTAGTATGGTAAACAAACTTGTAGGATTTGATGTAGCAATAATTACACCAAAGCCACAAACAACAAGATTTAATATACAGGGAATAAGAACTACAGAGACTTCTCAAATTATATTTATAGACACACCTGGAGTACATAGTCCAAAGAATAAACTTGGTGAATATATGATGAAAGGTGTAGGTCTTGCGGTTGATTCTGTAGATAGCATACTATACCTTGTAGATGGAGCTAAACCAGTATTAGATGAAGCGAATAAAAGAATAATTGAACAAATAGTAGAAACTAAAAAGAAAGTTATTCTTGCTATAAATAAAGTAGATAAAATAAAGAAAGAAAATATACTAAGAATTATAGAAGAGTATAACAAGTACATATTATCTTTGGGCGGAAGTTTTGAAGCAATTGTTCCAATATCTGTATATAATTCTGATGGATTAGAAGACTTAGTAAAATGCATTGAAGATACTTTACCAGAAGGAGATTATATATTTGAAGAGGATGAAGTAACAGATGTTACTGAACGTGAACTGGTAGAAGAATATATACGTAGTAAAGCGTTAAAATATTTAGATGAAGAAATACCTCATGGCCTTATAATCCAAGTGGAAAGTATGAAAGATAGAGTAACCGAAAATGGAAATACTGTTTATGATATAGAAGCAAATATTATTTGTAAAAAAGATTCTCACAAAGGCATAATAATTGGAAAAGATGGTGAAATGCTAAAGCGTATCGGTTCTGCTGCAAGAAGAGATATAGAGCTTATGTTGGATTCAAGGGTTAATCTTAAGCTTTGGGTTAAGGTTAGAAAAGATTGGGACGATAACGACAGTTACCTAACATACTTCAAGAATAAAATTCGCTAAAATTAAACAATATTTGTTGTATAACAAGCTTATCACTACATAAACTATTATTAGGTGATAGGTATGGAAGAAAAATATTGGAATAGTTTTGAAGCAAGTGGCAAAATAGAAGATTATTTAAGATACAAAGGAATACAAAATATAGATGGAATAAGTTTTGATGGGGGATTAAATGAAGCTACTGAAAGTGAAGGGAGTAGTAATCAAGGAAGTACCATATAAAGATAACGACAAGATTATAACTCTTATGACAGATAAATTAGGTAAGATTTCATGTATGGCAAAAGGGGCGAAAAAGACAAATTCGGCTCTTCTTGCTTCATGTCAACTTTTAGTATATAGTGAATTTGTATTATACAAAGGGACAAGTTTTTACCACATAAATTCTGCTGAAACAATAGATACATTTTACAACTTAAGAACAGATTACGATAAACTTCAAAAAGCATATGAAATAACCAAAGTGTTAAACAGTTTAGTCGTAGAAAACGAAGAGACAGAGGCGATACTTTCACTGTATCTAAATTCACTTTTTGTAATTTCAAAAGACATGCTTAAGTTTGATTATATAATGAGTATATTTAAACTTAAAATGCTAGTACTATTAGGGTATAGCCCAAGTATTGTAACTTGCTCAAATTGTAGTAAAAGAATGCTTTCTGAAAACAATATTGGATATTATTATTCTTTCAATACAAACAGTGTTTTATGCGGAGAATGTTACAATAAGCTAAAACAAGAAAATGAGACGAAATTAAAAAATGGATGGTATATATCAATAAGTATGGCAGCTTTTTATGGCATTACATACATAGTAGCAAGCGATACTAAAAAAGTATTCTCTTTTAAAGTAGATGATAAAGCGCTTTCTGAAATAGTGAAAATAGCAGACAGACTTTATTTGGAACAGATTAATTTTTAACATATTACGGCAAATCGAGAACATATTACGGCAAATCGAGAAGTTAATTGACATAAATTTGAGTTTGTGATATAATTGACGTACGTAAAAATGAACAAAATTAAAATAATTATTTTAAGGAGTGATAAAATGAAAAAGGATGAATTGATGGCAAGTCTTGCACGGTGGCAGAAAATATTTAAAATTGCAACTATAGTATCTGCTGTAGTGTTTGGTGTAATATTTCTCATTCTTTTTGTTTGGGAGGCCGTAGCGCCTTACACAGCGCCGATGTGGATAGTGTGGGCTCTTATTGTTGCAACATTGTTCCCGTATTTGTTCGCTGGAGCATATTTTGTAACAAAACTTATTATTAAAATATGCACAAGAAAGCGAAAGAAAACCTAATTATAAAACCTGGAAACATTAATTTGTTTCCGGGTTTACTTTTTTCTAAATTTTATGCAAAGAAATACGCTCAAAAGTTTGCAAAATAGCGTGCTTTGGTATATAATGTATGAGTAATTATTTGGAAAAATTTATGGAGGTAAATATGGTAATTTCAAGTGAAGAAGTAAGACATATAGCTAAACTTGCAAAATTAAGTTTAAGCGATGCAGAAGTAGAAAAATATTCTAAAGAATTAGGACAAATTGCGGAGTTTGTTGCAGAGCTTAACCAAGTAGATATAACAGGAGTATCACCTACAGCACACGTTGTAGATAAAAAGAATGTATTTAGAAAAGATGAAATGAAGGATTCTTTCCCTAGAGAACAAATACTTAAAAATGCACCAAGTAAAGAGGCTGGTTGCATAAGTGTTCCTAAGGTAGTGGAGTAGGAGGAAACTATGTACGAGAAATTAACAATACATGAATTAAGAGATAAGATAACAAATAAACAAGTTACAATAAAAGAAGTACTAGATGATGTATTTGCAAGAATAGATGCTGTAGAATCTAAAGTAGAAGCATATGTAACTTTAAATAAAGAATATGCATATAAACGTGGGGAAGAGTTACAAGCAAGATTAGATGCTGGAGAAACTTTGGGTAGCTTAGGTGGAATACCTGTTGCATTAAAAGATAATATGTGTATGAAAGACACATTGACAACTTGTGGTTCAAAAATGCTTAACAACTTTGTAAGCCCATATGATGCTACAGTAGTTAAAAAATTAGAAGATGCAGATGCAATTATAATTGGTAAAACAAATATGGATGAATTTGCTATGGGTTCTTCTACAGCAACATCATATGTGAAGAAAACAAAAAATCCTTGGGATTTAGAGAGAGTTCCGGGTGGTTCAAGTGGTGGAGCGGCAGCCTCAGTTGCAGCAGATATGGCTATAGCATCACTTGGTTCAGATACAGGTGGAAGTATTCGTCAACCAGCTGCATATTGCTCTGTAGTAGGACTTAAACCAACATATGGATTAGTATCTAGATTTGGTCTTGTTGCATTCGCATCATCACTAGACCAAATAGGACCTTTTACAAAAGATGTAAAAGATTCAGCTATAATGCTCGATGTAATTGCAGGACATGATGCTAAAGATACTACATCAGTAGATATGGAATATCCAGAATATGAAAAAGCATTAACAGGAGATGTTAAAGGACTAAAAATAGGTGTTCCTACAGCATTCATAAGTGAAGGACTAAATCCAGAAATTAAATCAGCCTTTGAAAAATCACTAGAAACATTAAAAACTTTAGGTGCTGAAATAGTAGAAATATCTTTAGATTATGCTAAATATGCACTTCCTACATATTACATTGTAGCAACAGCTGAAGCATCATCAAACCTAGCAAGATATGATGGAATAAAATACGGATATAGAACAGAAGACTTTGAAGATTTAGAATCAATTTATGCTAAATCTAGAACAGAAGGATTTGGAGACGAAGTAAAAAGAAGAATTATGCTTGGTACATACGTACTTTCTTCTGGTTACTACGATGCATATTACAAACGTGCAGGACAAGTGAGAACATTAATTAGTGAAGAGTTTAAGAAAGTATTTGAAACTGTGGATGTTATTGCACTTCCAACTTGCCCTAATACTACATTTAAATTTGGTGAAAAGAGCTCAAATCCAGTTGAAATGTATCTTGAAGATATATTTACAGTTCCAGTAAATATTGCAGGAATTCCTGGTATATCTGTACCTTGTGGTTTTGACGCAAAAGGGCTACCAATAGGACTACAATTTATAACAAAAGCATTTGATGAGACAACACTTTTAAACACAGCTTATGCTTATGAACAAAATACAGAATACCATAAACAAAAACCAAACATATAAGGAGAAATTATGTTACAATCTAAATTAATATCAGATACAAAGAAAGAATGGCCAAATGAAGCAACTTTAAAAAGTCACGGGTTGCTTCTTAAAGGCGGATATATAAAACAAATGGCAAGTGGAATTTTTACACTTATGCCACTTGGTAAGAAGGTAGCAGCTAAAATAGAAAATATAATACGTGAAGAAATGAATGGAATAGATGCTCAAGAAATTCTTATGCCAGTTGTTGCAACTAAAAAGCTATGGGACAGCGCAAAAAGATATGATGCAATAGGTTCAGAACTTTTACGTTTTAAAGATAGAACTGGAGCAGATATGGTTCTTTCTATGACACACGAAGAAGCTGCTGTATTTAGTGTGCTTAATGAAGCTGCATCTTACACAAAATATCCATTTTCTATTTACCAAATACAAACTAAATTTAGAGATGAAGCAAGAAGTAGAGGTGGACTAATTAGAGTTCGTGAGTTCACCATGAAAGATGCATATTCTTTCCATACTTCTGAAGAATCTTTAAACGAAGTTTATGATAAATATTATGATGCATATAACAGAATATTTGCACGTGTTGGAATTCCTGAGGTTGTACCAGTAGCATCAGATACAGGTATGATGGGTGGAAGCGGAGCGCATGAATATATGCTTTTATGTGACGCTGGTGAAGATAAGATAGTTGCATGTAAGAATTGTGATTATAGCGCAAATATGGATGTTGCTGTTGCAAAAGGCCAAGCACCAATAACAACTGAAATTAAAGAGTTATCTGAGATTCATACACCAGATGTTAAGACTATAGAAGATTTGGAAAAATATTTAGGTATTCCAAATACACACTTTGCAAAAGCAGTTGTATATTACAGAATAGACACAGATGAAACAGTAGTTGTATTTATTCGTGGAGACAAAGAAGTAAATGAAACTAAACTTAGAAATATACTTAAAGTTGATGATGAACACTTAGTTCCAAAGGCTGAAGAAGATGATGGCTTGTGTTATGGATTTATTGGACCAGTAAATTTAAAAGCAAATGTAAAACTTGTTACAGTTTGGGATAAATCACTAGAAAGTGAAGCTTGTTTAGTCACTGGTGCAAATAAAAAAGATTATCATTTAACAAGTGTTAATATTAAGCGTGATGTGGACAATGTAGAATTTGTGGATGTTGCAAAGGTAAAAGATACAGATTATTGCGTAAAATGTGGAAAACAAGAGCTTAGAGTTTCAAATGGTATTGAAGTAGGTAATATATTTAAGCTTGGAACAAAATATACAAAAGCTATGAATATGACATACCTAGATGAAAACGGAAAATCACAAACTCCAATTATGGGATGTTATGGAATTGGTGTTGGTCGTCTTGTAGCTTCAGTATTAGAAGCAAGAGCCACTGAAAAACAAGTCAATTGGCCACATTCTATTGCACCTTTTGACATACATATATGCCCATTAGATTATACTAAAAATGATGAGGTTAAAGCTAAAGCAGATGAACTATATAACACACTTATTTTGAAAGGTTATGATGTACTTTTAGATGATAGAGCAAAAAGTGCTGGTGTTAAATTTGCGGATGCCGACCTAATTGGTGCAAGTATTAGAATAGTTGTAAGTGGTAGAAATATGGAAATTTCTAAATATGAAGTTAAATGTACAGGAGATGCAGAAGCAGAACTTGTAGATATGGACGCAATATATGAGTTTATACAAAACAAAATGAAAGGATGGGAAGTATAAAAATGAGAGAAGATTATGAGGTTATAATAGGACTTGAGGTACATGCTGAACTTGCTACAAAGAGTAAAATTTATTGTGGTTGTTCAACAGAATTTGGTTCTGACCCAAATACACACGTATGTCCAATTTGTACTGGAATGCCAGGAGTACTTCCTGTACTTAACGAAAAAGTTGTAGAATATGCGGTTAAAATGGGACTTGCTACCAACTGTAAAATAGCAAGATTTTCAAAACAAGATAGAAAAAATTACTTCTATCCAGACCTTCCAAAAGCTTACCAAACTTCTCAATATGACCTGCCTTTATGTTATGAAGGTCATGTGGATTTTATGGTGGATGGTAAACCAAAGACTGTAGGAATTACAAGAATACATATTGAAGAGGATGCTGGAAAGCTTATACACGACCCATATACAGGAGATACATTAGTAGATTTAAACCGTTGTGGTGTACCTCTAATAGAAATAGTATCTGAGCCAGATATACGTTCTAAAGAGGAAGCAATTGAATATATGCAGACATTAAAATCTACTTTGGAATATCTTGAAATATGTGACTGTAAAATGCAAGAAGGTTCACTAAGATGTGACGTTAACCTTTCAGTAAGAAAGAAAGGCGAAACAAAGTTCGGAACAAGAACTGAAACTAAAAACTTAAACTCTTTCAAAGCTATTGGGCGTTCAATAGAATTTGAAATAGATAGACAAATAAAAGAACTAGAAAATGGTGGACAAATTTACCAAGAAACAAGACGTTGGGATGATGACAAGGGAATAGGTTATGCAATGAGAACTAAAGAGGATGCTCATGATTATAGATATTTCCCTGAACCAGACCTAGCACCTATAGTTCTTTCAGATGAGTATGTAGAAGGATTAAGAGCGTCTTTACCGGAAATGCCAAACGTAAGACGTGATAGATACATAAATGAACTAGGGCTTCCAGAATATGATGCAACACAAATTACAAATTCAAAACATATGGCTGAGTTTTTTGATAAAGCAGTTGCAAAATGTGGAAATGCTAAACTTGTATCTAACTGGATTATGTCTGACCTTTCAAGAAAACTTAATGAAACTGAAATGGAAATAACAGATGTTAAATTCACAGCAGAAAATCTAGGAGAGTTAATTGAGCTTATAGATAAAGGTACAATATCTTCAGCAATAGCTAAAAAGGTATTTGAATTTATGTATGAATCTGGTGATGCACCAGCTAAAATTGTTGAGGAAAAAGGCCTTGTTCAAATAACAGATGAGTCAGCTATAAGAGACATGGTTGTATCTGTAATAAATGAAAATGAACAATCTGTACAAGATTTCCTAAATGGTAAAGATAAAGCAGTTGGATTTATAGTAGGTCAAGTTATGAAGGCATCACGTGGTAAAGCAAATCCAGGTGTTGTAAATAAACTTATTATGGAAGAGCTAAATAGAAGAAAAAATGGATAGTTTGTACTACCGTATGTGAGGTGGTAAAAATGAATGAAAAAGAAATTTGGACAAAACTATATAACGAAGCAATAAGTGTTTTAAATCCAAGAATAGTATCTCCGTTTATAGAAGCAGGTGGAGTAGCAGCTGCAATACTAACAGACAAAGGTAATATATACAAAGGTGTATGTATTGACACAGCTTGTACATTAGGAATGTGTGCTGAAAGAAATGCCATAGCAAATATGATAACAAATGGTGAATCTAAAATAACAAAACTAGTTTGCGTAGATAGAAATTATGAAGTTGGCTCACCTTGTGGAGCTTGTAGGGAATATCTGATGCAACTAGATAAGGATAGTAAAGATATTGAAATTTTGTTAGATTATGAAACACTTAAAACTATAAAATTAGGAGAGCTTATTCCTGATTGGTGGGGTTATGATAGATTTGAACAAAATTAATAAAAATTTAAAATAAAATGTATAATTTATATAATTTTACAAATAATATATTTAGACACAGGTCATTTACACTTTTGACCTGTGTATTTTTACGTAAAATTGGGCTAGAAAAATGTGAGTGTTTGTGATATAATACTTTGGCAATATAAAAATGTTAAGGACAAAATTGTAACTTAAGGAGGTTGATGAACGTTGCTGAAAGGAGAAAATTATAAACCAGTCAAGAAGCAAATTATTTGTAACAAGTAAAACAATTAAAATCTAAAGGAGAATGGGTGTATGTGCAAAATTAAAATCGACCTGGACAGTTATAAAGAGTTTTTTAAAAGCGAGTGTGGTCTTAAACTAATCACAGAAATTATTGATAGTGGCGACTATGATGCTGTAAGAGGCTTGGCAAAATGGGGAGAATGTACAGCAGACATCTTGGATAAAATTGCTACAAGGTATATGTCTGAAGATAAGATTAGAAAGAATTTGGAGCTTCTTGAAGATGTTGCCGAACATTCTAGGATTTCTGTAAAAACATTGGAAAAACTCTTGGATTTCGCAAGTGAATTTGTGGGTAGTTATGAAGAAGCTGTAGAAGTACTTGAAGAAATTGCAGAAAGTAAAAAGCTAAATGATGATCTGGCTTGTAAGTTGTATAAATTGGCTAAAAATAAAGTGTTGATTGATGTTATAGAGGAGTTGGCTGAAAATAGCAAAACTCCGGATGAAATCCTTTTTGCAATTTTGGATAATTATAAAAAAGAGAGCAAACAATGTATGAAGGCATATGAGCAAATTGCTAAGAGATATAAGAAGATAATTGAAAAAACTAAAAAAGAAGAAAATTAATAATATACCACCAAGGGAATTCCCTTGGTGGTATATGTTGCTAAACTGAGACAAACATATAGAAAACTGATGAAAAATATGATATAATACATGTCAGCAAAAGAATATGCTCAAACAAAATTGTAAGGAGGAAGTTTGTAATGAAAATTACTGACAGAACAAAGCGGAAAGCAGCAACACAAAGACTAAAAAGAGTGAAATCGTATTATAGGGCTTATGGTAGAGGAGATAGTATATACGATAGGAAGCTGGTAAAACATGTTATATTAGGTAAATACCAATTGGGTGATGAATTTTATTTAATAATTCAGAACATGCATGGTGAACTATTGCTTGAAAAATTAGTATATAATGGCAGTGTAGACATTGTAAATGTTTCTAGAACAGGCAGACAATATGAAAAAAATAAGGATGCTTTTGATTCTTGGTTTGAACAAGTGCAACATTATATTAATAAACAAATTCGTTTTTATTATAATAGAATGACTTGCGGAACGAGATTTAAAGAGGAGAATTATATTCTCGTATTAAAAAAAGAATATGACGGTAAATTCTATTTTATATTACGTGACAAAACCAGAAAGCATCTAATTGCTAAACTTAGTTGGTGTTGGTATACAGATGTAAGAGTAAATATAATCTCGGCTAAGGAATTTAAAGAAAATAAAGATGTTTTTGATTCATGGATTAACGAAGCAATGAGAAGTAAGATTTAAAAATAATATTTATGGAGGAATAAACTATGCCTATTATTTCTGTCGATATGGATAAGCAAAGTGCTTTTTTCACAAGCGAGTTGGGGCAGGCTGTTTTAACTGAAATGGCAAAGTCGGACTCTTTGGATGCGCTTAAGGCAGTAGTAAGCTGTATACATACGTCCAAAGAAACGATTGCTGTTATCATTGAACGCATAACAGTAACAGAATATGACAAATATAACAATAATGATGATGCTTTTGGTGTAATTGCTAGAGCTGCTGAAAATAGCAAGACAGATACGGACACATTAGATATAATTTATGATTTTGCGATGAGGTTAATTGGGAGATATCAAGTTGATTCTACGCCGCATAGGATAGCTATGAATATCTTTGAAAGCCTAGCAATTCATCCGAATACTAGTGAGAATAAATTGCGTAAGTTAGTATCAGGCAACAATCGTTTTGAACAATTCGTTGTGAAGAATCCCGGAATTAGTGATAAATGGTTAATTGAGCTTGTTGAAAGTTTCACAACTCAGGCAGAAAAATTAGCAGCTGTACCTGAACTGGTAAGACGCTTAAAAGCAAAATTACAACAGTAAAGTTAATTTAGTTAAATATTGACTCTGGATAATTGTATTTATACGATTATTCAGAGTCTTTTATTACATAATAGCATAAAAACGAGATTTGCGTATCAAAAAAAGAATAAAAATGATACTAAAAGATACGAAATGATACGAAAAATTTGAAGTATCATTTAAAGTATAATATAATACTACTGGAGTTGGTATATATGTATAAAGAAAGTGATATAGTAGAATTAAAAAGAGAAGTTTCACCGAGTATTTGTAAAGAAATTGTAGCATTTGCAAATACAAAAGGTGGAACAATATATATTGGGTATGATGATACTTCTAAACTTATTGGAGTGGAGAATGCTAAGTCAGAATTAGATAAACTAAGTAATCTCATTACATATAAAATAGATCCAAATGTCATATTTAATATTACAATGGAAATAGTAGAAATTGAGGATAAAAGTATAATAGTAGTTAAAATATTAAAAGGAAACAATAGACCATATTATTTAAAAAGTAAAGGGATGACAAGTGATGGCGTATATTTAAGATTAGGGGCAACTAATAAGCAAGCATCACGAGATGATATTATAAAAATGATAATGGAAGACAGAGGAATAAAGTTTGAAGACAATATTTCTGTAGAACAGAACTTAACTTTTAATTTATTAGAAAAAGAATTTAAAGATAAAGAATTAAAGCTAGATAGTGTAAAAATGAAGAATATGGGATTGGTAACAACGATGGGACTTTACACCAATTTGGCACATATTTTAAGCGACCAAAATCCATTTGCAATAAAAATTGCTGTGTATAAAGGGAATAATAAAGTCGAATTTTTAGATAAAAAAGAATTGGATAATATGAGTGTATTTGAACAATTACATGAAATAGAAAAATTCTTAAACTTAATTATAAAGGTTCCAGCAAAAATTGTAGGGATGAAGAGAGAAGAGTATCCAGAGTACGATATTTCGGTTTTAAGAGAGGTAATAATAAACAGTATAATTCACAGAGATTATGATTGCTTTGGTCCTACATTAATTAATATATATGAAGATAAAATGGAAATAGTAAATATTGGTGGTTTAGTTATAGGACTTTCTTTAGAAGCAATAAAGAAGGGACGATCATCAACAAGAAACCCAAAACTTGCACAGATATTTCATAGATTAGGCTATATAGAAGCATATGGTTCAGGAATACCTAGAATGCTTGCTAAGTACGAAAAACAAGACAAAAAACCCCATATAGAAATTATAGATAATACATTTTCTGTATCTTTACCTAAAATGCAAACAGAACAACAAAGAAAATATACAACTAGAGAAGAAAAAATAATGGTAGAGTTTATACTAGAAAATGGTGGGATTTCTAGAGAAGAGTTTGAGCAATTAATAGGATGTAGTAAAGCAACCGCAGCAAGAAAAATAAAAAAATATATTAACGAAAAAGTATTAAGACAAGTAAATGTTGGAAGAGCAACATATTATGAATTGCTTACTAATGATAATTAATAATTAACAAAATTATCTTTGAAAAACCACAAAAAAATATCTTGAAAATTACATATTCTCGTGATATACTAATTTTGCAAATAATATAATAGATATTATTTAAAAGGAGGATATGAATTATGGAATTAAAAGGATCAAGAACAGAAGCAAATCTTATGGCCGCATTTGCAGGTGAATCACAAGCAAGAAACAAATATACATACTATGCTTCTAAAGCAAAAAAAGAAGGATATGAACAAATAGCTGCAATATTTACAGAAACTGCAGATAATGAAAAAGAACACGCTAAAATGTGGTTTAAATTATTACATGATGGAAGTGTTCCAGATACAATAACAAATCTAAAAGACGCTGCAGCCGGCGAAAATTATGAATGGACAGATATGTATGCAGAATTTGCAAAAGTGGCAAAAGAAGAAGGCTTTGATAGGATTGCATATCTATTTGAAGCCGTTGGAAAAATAGAAAAAGAACACGAAGAAAGATACAACAAACTTCTAAAAAATATAGAAGAAGGAAAAGTATTTGAATGTGGTGAAATAAAAATATGGAAATGTAGAAATTGCGGACATATTCACGTAGGACTTAAAGCTCCAGAAATGTGCCCAGTATGTGATCATCCAAAAGCATATTTCGAATTAAAAGCAGAAAATTATTAAAATATATGCCCGTAATTTACGGGCGTATTTTGTTATATAAGGGGTGATAAAATGGCAGAGAAAGTAATAAACAAGCATATAGCAGTGTTTTCAGGACAGGATTTAAACTATAATGCTCAAGAGTTTAATGGTGCAAAATTAACAGCTGTATTTGGAGGAATAGACTTAGATTTAACAAAAGCAAATATCACAAAAGATGCCAAGATTAGTGTTTGCGTGCTATTTGGTGGGATAGATATAAAAGTACCTAAAGGAACGGCTATTGTAGTAAAATCAACAAGTATATTTGGTGGTGTAGAAAACAAAGTAGAAGTAGCACAACCTGAAAAAACAATATTTGTAGAAGCATTCTCGTTATTTGGTGGATGTGACATAAAAAAGGAAGACTAAAAAAGCCAAGGATATATGGAATATAACATATATCCTTTATTTGACAATAGACAATAAATGGTGTAAAATTATAAAAGAGATTTACATAAAAAGGAGAAAAATATGAAACAAACAACATATATATTTGGACATAGAAAACCGGATACAGATTCTGTTGCGTCTGCAATTGCCTTGTCTTATCTAAAAAACAAAAGAGGACACAAAACAATGCCGGTTGTGTTAGATAATATAAACAAAGAAACGGAATTTGTATTAGATTATTTTGGAATAAAGCATCCAGAATTTTTAAATGACGTTAAACTTAAAATAGAAGATGTAAGTTATTATAAGGACTGTTTTATATGCGAGAAACAAAGCATAAAAAATGCATATGAATATATAAAAGAAAAAGGGATAACAGGAGTTCCTATAGTAGATGATAATGGAAAACTGTTGGGCCTTGTCACTGTTAAGATGATAGGAAATGAATTAATAAGCGGAGATTTTACACAACTTAAGACTTCATATAATAATATATTAGACACGTTAAATGGTAAGGAAGTATTGAGATGTAGAGAAGAATTAGAAGGTGAATTACTTACAGCTGCATTTAGAAGTTCAACTATCTTAAATACTATACAACTTAATGAAAATAACATCGTTATTGTTGGGGATAGACATAGTATAATAGAATATGCAGTACAAAGTAAAGTTCAATTGCTTGTTGTTGTTGGTGGGGAACAAGTAAAACCTGAACATTTAGAACTAGCAAAAAAGAATAATGTAAGTATAATATCTACTGAATATGATACTTTTCATACAGCTAAATTAATAGGTCTTAGTGGATATGTAGGAACATTATTACATAATGCAAGAATAGAGAAAATAAATGAAAAGGATTATTTAGATTCATTTATGGAACTTAGTAGCAAACAAGGATATAACAATTATCCTGTTGTAAATAAAAAAGGTAAATGTGTAGGACTTATTAGGGTAACGGATATAAAAGAAAAGAACAGAAAAAAAGTGATTCTTGTAGATCACAATGAAGCCGCGCAAAGTGTTGTTGGACTTGATGAGGCAGAGATAACAGAAATTGTAGACCATCATAAAATAGGTGACCTTACTACAAATAATCCTATTAATTTTAGAAATATGAAAGTGGGAAGTACAAATACAATAATATATATGCTTTATACTGAATCGGGAATAAAAATACCAAAAGATATTGCAGGTGTTATGCTTTCAGGAATTATTTCAGATACATTAAAATTCACTTCTCCAACAACAACAGAAATGGATAAGAATGTGGCACATATTTTGGCAAGAATAGCTGAAATAGATATAGATAAGTATTCTATAGAAATGTTTAAAGCTGGAACTAAACTGGAAGGGAAAACTACAGAGGAAATAGTTTTATCAGATATGAAGGTGTTCCCAATAGATGAAGAAAAAATAGCTGTAGCTCAAGTATTTACTCTAAATTCTGAAGAAATTTTAAACAACAAAAAAGAGTATATACAAGTATTGGATAATTTGTCTAACTCTAAAGGTTATTCAATTACAATGCTTTGTCTTACAGATATAATAAAAAATGGTTCATATATATTATATAATACAGCTTATGAGGAGAAGGTTAAAGAGGCCTTAGAACTAAATGAAATACATCAAGGAATATATGTTGACGGTGTGCTTTCAAGAAAGAAACAAATTGTACCGAAGCTTATGGGATATATAAAGAAATAAAGTTGAAAGCTTTACATAAATTTGGTATAATGTACTTGTACAAATGATTTATCCAAGTGTATATAATGCAAAAATAATTTTTTTGGAGAGTGATTTTATGAGTAAAATTACGGAAAAAGAGATTATTAAAAAATTGGATATACGTTTTGGAGTAGAAAAAGCAGAACAAATTGCAAATGAAATTACAAGTGAAGGATATGAATTGGTGAGTGCTACAACAGGAGGTTCTGAAAAAGGACAACTTACTAAACTCATTCTTGTATTTTAAAAAAAAATAAATTATATTAAGGGAATGCATATTGAACTATACCCCCTAAAGTAGACACAAAATAAAAAAGAGTGTATACTTTAAGGGGGTATTTTCATGGGAGAAAAGCGAAAAACTTATTCAAAAGAATTTAAAATTATGGTTGTAGAAGAATATTTATCAGGTAAAAGTG
>JAZRUV010000001.1:0-121592 GCA_045652705.1 Clostridia bacterium | reverse complement strand
ATAATGAAACAGGAATATATGAGGCTTTAAGAGTTGAAAAACTAGGAGAGATTAAGTGTGCAAATTTAGATAATTTTGTACAAATAGTAGCAGATTTTGAAAAAAGTGAAGCTACCACATCGTTATATACTTTAATAAAGTACTTAAATGTATTAAAAGCAAAAGAGTCCGCAGGTGTTAGTCCAAAACTACTTGGTGAAAATGAAGATGTTGTTAGAATAATGACAATACATAAAAGTAAAGGATTGGAATTTCCAATAGTTATTCTTATGAATACAGCGGCAAAATATAATGAACAAGATACCAAGGATAAGATTCAATTTGATGATGAATTGGGTATAGGTGTAGATATATATAATGAGGAAATGGGTATAACTTATCCATCTGTAATAAAACAAGCAATTAAGGCAAAAACAAGAAGAGGATTGCGTTCAGAAGCTTTAAGGCTGCTTTATGTTGCTATGACACGTGCTAAAGAAAAATTAATAGTCTATGGTACAGTGCCAACATTAGATAAATATATGTCAAAAATGATGGATATAAAAAACAAAGAAACATCAGAAATAATTGCATCGGGGCATAATTCTCATTTAAAATGTATCTTGCAAGTCGCTATGAAAAGCCAAGATAATTTTAATGTTTTAATGCATAATGTACAGAATATAGAAACTGAAAATAAAGAAACACATGGATTAGACAGAAATAAAAAAATATACAGTGATTTGCAACAAAGAATAAATAAAACAGGTATCAAATTAGAAGATAAAAATGTTGAAAAGCTTAAATCTAAATACATATGTAATGAAAATAACTCAGACATAAATAAAAAATATACTGTAACAGAGTTAAAACAAACAGAAACGATACTTAATGAACTGAAACCACAAGTATTAGTAGCTAAGGTTACGGGAACAAGTTATGGTACATTCATACATTCTATAATAGAGCATATAGATTATACAAATATAACGGAAGATAGTATTAAAACAGTTATACAAAGCCAAGCAAAAGCATTGATGATGCAAGATAAAATAAATGAAAAATATGTACTAATAGACATACTAGATATGTTAGGTATAATTAATTGGTACTTAGAAGAGGCTAAAACCGTTAAATGCGAATTGGAATTTGTTATGCAAGATAATCTTAAAGATATGCAAGGTGTAGAATTTAATCAAGACACACTAATTCAAGGTGTAGTGGATATGTATATTGTAACAAATGACAATAAACACATAATAATAGACTTTAAGACGGATAGGATAGAAAATGATAAAGAGCTTCTAGACAGATATGCACTACAGCTAAGGGTATATAGAAAAGCAATAGAAAAAGCGTATAATGTAAAAGTGGATAAAACATATATTTATTCATTCGCATTGAAAAAATTAATAGAGGTATAAACAATGGAACAAATGCTTAAAGAGTGTACAATGTGTCCGCACAAATGTAAAGTAAATAGGTTTGGAAAGCTTGGTAGGTGTAAAGCAGGGGCAAATATAAAAGTTGCCCTTGTTAGCACTCACGACTTTGAAGAACCACCAATAAGTGGAGAAAATGGTTCGGGGACTATTTTCTTTACGGGGTGTAATTTAGGTTGTGTATATTGCCAAAATAATGAGATAAGCCAAAAAATGTATGGTAAGGAAATAACAATAGAAAGACTAGCAGATATTATGTTAGAACAACAAAAAAGAGGAGTACATAATATAAATTTAGTTACTCCAACAATATATGCTTATCAGATTAAAGAGGCAATAAAACTTGCAAAAAAGCAAGGACTAAATATACCAATAGTGTATAACACAAGTGGCTATGAAAGCATAGAAACATTAAAAGCATTAGAAGGGTATATAGATATATACTTGCCGGACTTTAAATATTTTGATGATGAATTGGGAGACAAATATTCTAATGTTAAACAATATTCAAAATATGTGAAAGAGGCACTTATAGAAATGAGAAGGCAAACTAAAGATACGTTTGATAAAAAAGGCATAATGCAGACAGGCCTTATAATACGTCATATGATACTTCCAAATCATATTGAGAACACTAAAAAGGTTATTAAGTGGATGAAAGACAATTTGGGAGAAGACACAATAATAAGTATAATGGCACAATACTTCCCAACACATAAAGCAAATGAATATAACGAAATTAATAGAAAGATATCTAAAGAGGAATTACAACAAATAGAAGATTATATATTTGAACTGAATATGATTAATGGATATATTCAAGAATTAGGAGAACATGAAGAAGAATATGTGCCGGATTTTAATTTGAATAATGTTTAGATGACATTTAATTGGATGTAAAATTATTAGGCGATATATTTCTACGTCCGTCATAAACTGACAGAACCACAACTGTATTAGATAGAAATTTAAATACAATTAAATATCTTTTTAGAACTATTCTTTTTCGCAGGATGTCAGTAAGTGTGACAGAATATAATGGATTAGAATTTGGGAAAATAGATAAGGAATAAATATTTTTAACAAGGAGAGCATAGATTTTTAAAGCATAAGAATGTGAGTGAGAAAGCCAACAATAATTAAATATAGTAATAATATCGTTATGGGCGGCTTTAGATATAATTACATTAATTTTTTTCAAAATCCAAATTGCTCCCTTATCTTCTTGTCTACTTCTTCTAATGTATACAACTTATCGTACTTTAAGTTTTTTAAACGCCTCTTTACATCTTCAAATATTTGATTGTTTTGTTCATCAGATAGAAATTCAACTGGTCCAACAAGCTTCATATTATCTATTTCAACATCATTAATGTCTGGAAGTTCTATTGTATTTAAATTTTTCATGAATATCAACTCCTTATTAGATTAAGTTAAGTATACTACCGTAAACAAAAATTTGTCAATATAAAATGTAAAACTTTCCAAAGAATCGTTCGACACATATCGACAAACAAATTAGTATGAGATTTGGATTAAGTTAAAGTGTTGTGAGCTATGTTTCTGCGTCCGTCATAAATTTCAGAGACTACAACTGTATCAAATAAAACTTTGAATATGATTAAATATCTTTTTATAACAATTCTTTTTCTAAAAATTGTTGTACCTGTTACGGAATGTAATGGATTGGAATTTGGAAATATAGATAGAGAATGAATGTTTTGAATAAGAAGAGAATAGACTTTTAGAGCATAAGAAGGAGAATAAGTAGAATTGCAATATTCTACTATGTTATGAATATCATTCAAAGCGGCTTTGGATATAATTATATTATATTTTTTCAAAAACCGAATTGTTCCTTTATACTTTTGTCTACTTCTTCTAATGAATACCACTTGGTATATTTTTCTTGTTTTAAGCGAACCTTCAGATCTTCTAGTATTTGATTATTCTCTTCGTCAGACAAAAAATCAATTGGACCAACTAGTTTTAAGTTGTCAATATCCTCATTATCAATGTATGGAATGTTTATTGTATTTAAATTTTTCATGAATATCAACTCCTTATTAGATTAAGTTAAGTATACTACCGTAAACAAAAGTTTGTCAATATAAAATGTAAAACTTTCCAAAGAATCGTTCGACACATATCGACAAACAAATTATTAAATATTTGTATTTTTACTTTTTGAATATTCTCTACAATATTCTTTAATACAACAGTCATCACACTTAGGACGTCTAGCGATGCATGTTGTTTTACCGTGTTCAACTAAAGTGTGATTTATACTACCCCAAATCTCTTTTGGTATTTTCTTCATCAAATCCTTTTCTATAACAAGTACATCTTCGCTACTTGTAAATCCTATCTTTTTAGATAGCCTAGTAACATGTGTGTCCACAGCTATTCCTTCAACAATTCCAAATGCTTCTGTGAGTATAATGTTTGCACTTTTTCTACCTATACCAGGAATAGAAGTAAGTTCATTCATTGTACTTGGTACTTTTCCATCAAATTCATTTACAATCTTTTTAGAGGCTTCCACAATGTGTTTAGCTTTGTTGTTAGGGAAACTACAAGATTTTATTATATTATATACTTCTGAATATGAAAGCTTTGCAATATCTTCAGGGGATGGGTATTTATCTGTTAAATTTGGCCTTATCATATTAACTCTAATATCTGTACATTGTGCAGCAAGAATTAAAGATAATAAAAGTTCAAAAGCGTTAGTATAATATAAACCGCATTTTGGAGTTGGATATGTAGTTTGTAATATTTTAAGTACTATAGGAATTTCATCTTTACTTAACAATCTATATTTCAATTTTATTCACGTCCTTTTTCACAAAACCATAAATGTATCATAATATATATTAAGTTTTACAGATATATTTTACATCAAATACTATATAAAGTCCATAGAGGAGGAAGTATGTTTATAGGGGCGTTTAGAAAAACAATAGGATTATTTTTGTTAGCTTTTGGAGTAGGTGCAGTAATAACATTATTTCTGCCACTCTGGTTATGGGTTTTAATAGTTGCTGCAGTACTTATGGTACTAGGATTTGTTTGGCTTATATGCTAAGGGGGAATTTAAATGAAAATAGTTGTATACAAACCAAAAGGCTTTATGAGATTTGTTATAAAAAGCATATTTAAAATATAATTAGAATACATAAATATAGTCATAAACTTGAATGCGATATCATAGTATGGTATAATACTACAAAATAAAATTTGGAGGGATTATAGTGAATACTAGAGTCAGTCGCATTCTTTTTGATTATGATGGAACACTTATTATACATGACAAACAAAACGAGGGAGAGCAAATCGCAACACTTTTAGGTATTCCAAAATGTCAAGTCGAAGATTTTGAAGCAAGACTTGCAAAGTATTTCCAAAGTGGTTATACAATATACGGAAAAAAGATTACGTATGACTTGCATTATTGGAATTTAGAGCAACAAATGGGACCTTTAGAACAGTACGGAATAACGGCTAAGCAACTAGATGATGCTATAACAGAAAAGTCCATAAAGAGTGCAAGACTTGCTGAGGATGCAAAAGAAACATTAGAGTATTTGGTTAAAAAGGGATACCAATTATGCCTTTTCACCAATGGCTTTTATAATGGCCAAGTCGAAAATATGAAATATAAAGGGATATATGAGTATTTTGAAAAAGTATATGCTTGGGATAATTTCTATGCAAAGCCAGATAAAAGAGCATTTACACGGGCGTTAGGGAATACGCCAGCAATGAATGCTGTAATGATTGGAGATAGCCTAACATCAGACATCATACCAGCTAAGGAAATGGGTATTTACACAATTGGAATAAACCTTGGTGCACAAGATTTAACAGGATGTAGCCCTGATACAATAATTTCAAATTTGTCTGAACTTAGACAAATATTGTAAAAAATAATAAACAATAAAAAACAAAAAACAAACAACAAAAATGAAAGTTGATGGGAAACCATTGACTTTCATTTTTGTTTAGTATAAACTAAATGCATAATAAAGGGGAATAAAACAAATGAAAAACGCTGAAAGCCTTGGGGCTGTAACACACACACACACACACACACACAATATTATATAAACAAACACTACAAAGTAGTGGCGCTTTTTCATACCCAAATAACAATATAAAAAGCAAGGTTAACATAGAGTAAATTCTATGTTGGCTTTGCTCTTTTTGCATAGAAAAAAGGAGGAGGAAAAATATGCAAAACAAAAAGGCGGTATCATTAATTGTGTTAGTAATAACAATAATAGTAATGATAATACTAGCAGGAACAATTATTCTATCTTTAAACAATAGTGGAATAATAGAAAAAGCTCAAAGTGCAGTGGATGAAACAAACCTAAAAGAAGTGCAAACACTAGCTTCATTAAAATGGGCAGAAGCATTCGTGGATGGAAATACAACTCAAGAGCAACTAGAAGAGGAAGTATTAAAAAGATTAAATGATGAAAAACTTGACTTAACACCATATGAAATAACAGTAACAGATAAAGGTGTTAAAGTAGCGTTAAAAGGTGGTAATACAAATACACCAACAATTCCGGAAACATGGAAATCAAATGTGGTAAACATAGTAGATACAGTGCCAATACCAAAAGGATTTGTTGCCTCAAGTGCCACAGGAGAAAATACAAAAAATGGTGGCCTTGTAATATATGAAGGAACAATACCAGTAACAGATGCAAATGTAGAAGATGCAAAAAGAACAAGAAACCAATATGTATGGGTACCGGTAGAAGATTTTAGTAAGTTTGTAAGACAAAATTTTGGTGAGTCATATAAAATATCTAACACATTGGGAACAACGGGTACAGTTTGGGAAGTGGTATTAGATACTGCAACAAATATGCCACTACCTTCACAAGATTCAGAATATATGACAACTACAACTTTAGCAGAAGTACAAGAAATGTATGAAAGTGTAAAAGAATATAAAGGATTTTATATAGCCCGTTATGAAGCAGGAATAGATACACAAAGAACAGGCAAAGGAAATGTGGCAGATTTGCCTGGAATAAAAGAAGGAACAACAGTATATTCAGTAATGGGTAAAATACCATATACACATATACCATGGACATGGAATGATAGTATGAATAAAGATACAAAAGGAGCAGTAGAAGTAGCAAGAAGTATGTATCCGGCAACAAATGCAAATTATGGAGTAGTATCAACATTAATATATGGAGTTCAGTGGGATAGAACGTTAGCATGGTGGTTAGAAGTAAAAGCAAAAAATGGAAAAGGCAATGAGGTAACAAGTGTAACAGATAGTACAGCTTATGGTAATTATTATAATCATGTAATAGCAGCGGGAGATTTAAATGACGGCGCAAAATACGCAGTAGATAATTCATCTACACACATACTGGGATCATTTCAAACAGCAACATCGAGTTCAACAAAAGCAAGTGGAACTTGCTGGGCTTTATCTACAGGAGCATTAAAAGTAGCAAGCGTAAATAATATTTGCGATATGGCAGGAAATATGTATGAATGGACAATGGAGGGCCACAATTATTGCTACCGTGTTCTTCACGGAAGCAGCTACGGCAACGATGGTAGCACAAGTCCCATTTCGGCCCATGTCTACTTCACCCCAGATGACGCGAAAGAAAGCCTCGGTTTTCGTCCTACACTATATATAAAGAAGTAGCACTGCCGACTGCCGCTCCACGTAAAGATAGAATATTGTTAATAATAAGATTTGTCATAGTATTTGCTTCCAAAAATTGCAAACAAAACTATTGACATATACCAAATTTGATGTATAATAATCGTAACAGTTAAGGAAGGCGGTGTTCAAGATGCAAATTACTGATGTTAGAGTTAGAAAAATAGCTTCTCAAAACAGAATGAAAGCTATCGCTTCAGTTACTTTTGATGATGTATTCGTAGTACATGATATAAAAGTTATAGAAAGCGATAAAGGTCTTTTCATTGCTATGCCTAGCAGAAAAACTCCTAACGGAGAATTCAAAGACATAGCTCATCCAATAAACACGGAGACTAGAGAAGAAATTCAATCAGCAATAATAGCTAAGTATAATGAAACTGATGATGCAGAAGTTGAATCAGCAGAATAATTAGCTTAAATCGAGAGCACGCCTTTTTCGTGCTCTTTTTTGGTGGTAAATATGGATATAAAAAAAGAAATAGTAGAAAAAATACCATTTGAACCAGGTATTTATATAATGAAGGATGAAACAGATAAAATAATATATGTAGGCAAAGCTAAATCGTTAAGAAAAAGAGTGAGACAGTATTTTAATAAAACGAATAAAACAATTCGTATACAAAACATGGTGTCTCATGTTAGAAATATAGAATATATTGTAACAGCCAACGAGCTTGAAGCTTTGGTTTTAGAGTGTAACTATATCAAGGAATTCATGCCAAAATATAACGTAATGCTTAAGGATGATAAAACCTACCCATATATTAAAATAACCATAAAAGATGAATACCCAGCTATTTATATAACAAGAAGAAAAATAGAAGATGGTTCTAAATATTTAGGCCCATACACTGACGTAAATGCACTAAGAGAAGTATTTAATACTTTAAAAGAAATATTTCCTCTTAAAAGATGTAAGTATAATTTTAGTAAAAAGACAAACAAAAACGTAGGCCCTTGTTTATATTACCACATAGGAAGATGCTTAGGACCTTGTATAAATGACGTAGCGCGTGAAGAATATAGCTCAATGATAAATCAAGTAGTGCTGTTTTTAGAGGGAAAAACGGACATTGTTAAATCATATATTAAGGAAAATATAGATAAATGTATTGAAAAATTAGAATTCGAGAAAGCAAAACAGCTACATGAAAGACTAGAAAAGATAACTAAGATTACAGAAAAACAAAAGGTGTCAAATCTTAATGAAACTAATACAGATATTTGGGGATATGTAGTCGTAAAAGAAAGGTTATATATACAAATATTTAAAATACGTAACAGCAAACTGCTTAAACATGATAATTTATATATTGATGAGATAGATAAAACAAAATTAGATAGCATAATGTTAGACGTTATATCTCAGTATTATACAAAAAATCGTATAGACATGCCTGCCAAGGTATATGTAAAGCTAAAGGATGAAGAAAAAATTAAGCAAGATATTGAGACTGTAGCAAGTTACTTAATGAGTTTAAAAACATCTAAAGTAGACATGTATATCCCTAAAAAAGGAGATAAGTTAAAACTTATCCAAATGATAGAAACTAACATAAAAATAAACTTAAAAGATAAAGAAAGAAACCCTCTAGATGAATTAAAGGAAATTCTAAATATAGATTATGAATTAGATAATTTAGAGTGTTACGACATATCCAATTTGAAAGACAGCTTTATTGTAGGAGCAGGAATAGTTTATGAAAATGGAGAATTTAATAAGTCTAAATACAGAAAGTATAAAATAAAATCTACTGAAACACAAAATGATGTAATGTCAATGGCAGAGGTTATATCTCGTAGATTAAACCATATAGATACATTGTCATTACCAGATATGTTTTTAATAGATGGTGGACTAAATCAAGTAAGGGCAGTAAAAAAGATTTTAAATGAACGTAAAGTTGAAGTTCCTACTATAGGTATGATAAAAGATAACAAACACAAAACGCGTGGAATAATAGATTTAAATGAAAAAGAAATAGATTTAAGAGATAAAAAAGAGTATAAAGGCATATTTGCACTTCTAACTAAACTGCAAGATGAAGTTCATAGATTTGTAATAACTTATCATAGAAGTTTAAGAGATAGAGTGCCAAAGAAAGAAAAAAGTAATAGAAAATAATATTATGTAAAAATACACCCTGAATATTTTCGAGGTGTATTTTGGTGTTAGAAAAAGGCATAACAACCTATAAAGAGACCAATAAAGGCTAATGCAATTTTGAGAATTAATATACCAACACAATCCTATACATATTAATTATAAACAGATAAAACAGGCCTAAAAATATTCAAGGCCTGTTTTATGGTTATTAAGCAAACAAGAGCAATATTATACTTAAAACGCATAGGATAAGTGCTGCGTAGAATATATTGCGATAAAGCTTAATAACCTTCTGAGTTTCTTTAGTACCGTCGTTTGTGGTGGCACAAAAGAATGCCATGATGAGCGCAGAGGAAGCTACTAAAGCGAATAGACAAATGCAAACGATTGCAAAAGTTTTCATGACAGACACTCCTAACATATATTAATAGGTTTTTTAATTTAATTTATGACACTATTTTATCATGACGGTGGCTAGATGTCAAGCCAGAGAAATCTACTAAGAATGTCTTGAAAAAATACTTTCTTGTGATATAATAATGTAAAAATTGAAAGGAGAAAATTATGAAAATATTAGTATTAAATTGTGGAAGCTCATCATTTAAATATCAACTAATAGATATGGACACTGATGAAGTAATAGCAAAAGGAAATTATGAAAGAATAGGAATGGAAGGGGCTTTTTTAACTCATAAATTTGGAAATGAGAAAAAAGTGTATGAACACGCAGCGCCTAACCACGAAGAAGCAATTACATTTACAATGCAAAAATTTGTACAACCAGGCATTGCTGTTGTATCTAGCCTAGATGAAATAGATGGTATAGGTCATAGAATAGTTCATGGTGGAGAAAGATTTACATCTTCAGTAGTTATAACAGAAGATGTTGTTGAAGGAATAAGGGATGCAATAAAATTTGCACCACTACATAATCCAGCACACATTCAAGGAATAGAAGCATGTTTTAAAGCATTGCCAGGAAAAACAAACGTTGCTGTTTTTGATACAGCATTTCATCAAACAATGCCTAAAGAACATTACATATATCCAATACCATATGAATATTACGAAAAATATGGAATAAGAAAATATGGAGCACATGGTACATCTCACAAATATGTAACTGGTAGAATAGCAGAAATTTTAGGAAGAGACGATCTTAAGGTAGTAAGCTGCCATATAGGTCAAGGTGCAAGTATATCTGCGGTACAAAATGGAAAATGTATAGATACAAGTATGGGACTTACACCACTTGCTGGAATACCTATGGGTTCAAGGTCAGGAGATTTAGACCCATCTGTTGTAACATATATAATGGAAAAAGAAGGCCTTTCTCCTAAAGAAATGGAAACTATACTTAATAAAAAATCTGGGCTTCTTGGTATGTCTGAAGTTTCAGCAGATAACAGAGATATAGAAACAGCTATAAAGGAAGGAAACGAAAATGCTAAGCTTGCACTTGAACATTATGCATACAAAATAGCAGGATATATTGCTAAATTTGCAGCAGCTATGAATGGAGTTGATGTAATAGTATTTACAGCAGGTGTTGGTGAAAGAGGCGTAAATGAAAGAAGAATGATTTGTAAATATTTAGGCTTTATGGGCGTAGAACTGGACGAAGAATTAAACAACATTAGAGCTGAAGAAGTAGAAATTTCTAAACCAGACTCTAAAACTAAAGTTTGGATAGTTCCAACTAACGAAGAGTTAATGATAGCAAGAGAAACATTAAATCTAATATAGGGGGATGGATATGAAGATATTAGTATTAAACTGTGGAAGTTCATCGCTTAAGTATCAATTAATAGATATGGAAAACAAAGAACTACTAGCAAAGGGTAATTTTGAAAGAATTGGTGAGAATGAAGCATTTTTAACACACAAAGTAGGAAGCGATAAAAATGTTATTAATAAACCAGTACAAACCCATACAGAGGCATTAAATGTAATTATATCTGAGCTTTTAAATCCTAAATATAATACACTATCTTCTTTAACCCAAATAGATGGAGTAGGACACAGAATAGTTCATGGTGGTGAAATATTTGGAGGGTCTGCTCTAATCGATGACGAGACAATTAAAAATATTCAAAAATGTGCAGCCTTTGCACCGCTACATAATCCAGCAGCGGTGCAGGGCATTCTTGCGTGTAAAGAGCTTATGACAAACACTCCAATGGTTGCTGTTTTTGATACAGCATTTCATCAAACAATGCCAAAGGAAAGCTATATGTACCCTATTCCATATAAATATTATAAAGAACATGGAATAAGGAAATATGGAGCACACGGAACATCACACAAGTATGTAGCAAATGAAGTAGCAAAGTTAATGGGAAAAGAAATTGAAAGTTTAAAAATTGTCACTTGTCATCTGGGTCAAGGCGCTAGTATTACAGCAATAAAAGACGGTATTAGTATAGATACAAGTATGGGGCTTACACCACTTGGAGGTATACCAATGGTTACTCGCTCGGGAGATTTAGACCCATCTGTTGTAACATATTTGATGGAAAAAGAAGGCCTTTCTCCGAAGGAAACGGAAAATATATTAAATAAAAATTCTGGCCTTGCTGGAATAAGTTCGCTTGCACCAGATTTTAGACAGATAGAAAGCTTGGCGGATACTAACGATGAAGCAAGACTAGCAATAGATATATTTTGTCAAAAAGTGTCAGAGTATATATTAAGATATGCAGCTAAGATGAAAGGTTTAGATGTTATTGCCTTTACAGGTGGTATTGGGGAAAACCAAGTGAGAGTAAGAAAACAAATTTGTGATTATTTGCAGTTCGTAGGTGTTAATATAGATGACAATGCAAACGATGTAAAAGGGGTTGTAGCAAAAATATCTTCTGGGTCTAAAGTTGATGTTTATGTTATACCTACTGATGAAGAGATGGTAATAGCAACAGATACTATGAATTTAATAAAGAACAATAATTGAGGTGTATATGGAAGAGATAATAAATAAGTTAAAAAAATATGGACAACAACATTTATTAGTGTTTTTCAATTCCTTAAATCCTATGGAGAAACAGGAATTAATAGAAGATATTTCACAAATAGATTTTGATTATATAAACAGCTTTAAACAAATTAAAGACAAAGTAGAGTGCGTAGAAAAGATTGAACCGGTTACAGCACACAAGAGTGAAAATCTTACAGATGTGCAAATAAATGCTCTAAAAGCAAAAGGTAAAGATATTATTTTGCAAGGAAAGTATGCTATAGTAACAATGGCGGGAGGTCAAGGTACGAGACTTGGACATGATGGCCCTAAAGGAACTTTTGCTCTAAACCTAGGAGATAAACAAAAATATATATTTGAAATATTTATAGATAATTTGCAGAAAATATATGATACGTATGGTGTACATATTAATTGGTATATAATGACAAGTAAAGCTAATAATAGTGAAACTATAGATTTTTTTGAAGAGCATAATTATTTTGGTTATCCTAAAGAAATGGTTAAATTTTTTATGCAAGGCGAACTACCAATAACAGATATGGATGGCAATTTGCTTTTAGAAAACACACATAAAGTACTTAAAGCGGCTGATGGTAATGGTGGGGTATTTAATGCAATTGCTCAAGTGTTGCCAGATATGAAAAATAAAGGGATACAGTGGCTTTTAGTTACCGGAGTAGATAATATTTTAGTAAACATGGCAGATGAATTGTATATAGGTTTGGTAGCGAGTGAAGGATACTTAAATGGTGTAAAATCTATAGTTAAAACCTCACCTGAAGAAAAAGTAGGAGTATTTTGTAAGAGGAATGGAAAGCCAAGTGTTATTGAGTATAGCGAAATGAATGATGAAATGAGATATGCTAAAGGGAGTAACGGTGATATACTTTATTCAGAAGCTAATATAGTAAATCATTTAATAAACATAAAAATAATAGAAAAAATACAACATGACAAACTACCTATTCATAAGGCGATAAAACAAATGGGATATATAGATACAAAAGGAAATGTGCAAAAACCAACAGAGCCATGCCTTGTTAAATATGAAGCGTTTATATTCGATTACTTTAACAAAGTTGATGAGGTAACAATTTTGAGGGTAGCGCGTGAGAAAGAGTTTGCACCTGTAAAAAACAAATCAGGGGTAGATAGTCCTGAAACGGCTATTGAACTATACAATAAATTGAATGCCAAAGAGGTGTAGTTATGGATAAAATGGAACAAATTAAAATTAAACTAGCGGGGTATAATCAGGAACATTTATTAAGGTTTTTTGATGAATTAGATGAAAAGCAAAAAGATAGATTGTTAAAACAAATAGAAAATATTGATTTGACTTTGACCTCAAAATTATATAACGAAAGAAATAACATGTTAGTTATGGACGATTTAATCGAACCAATAGAATATATAGATAAATATAGATTGTCTGATAGTGAGATGAAAATACATATTAATGTTGGTGAACAAGCGATTAAAAGAGGTGAGCTGGCTTTTGCAACTCTTGCAGGAGGTCAAGGAACAAGACTTGGACATAAAGGCCCAAAAGGAACATTTGTGTTAGCGCCTACTCCAAACAAATCTTTATTTGAAATTATGTGCGATACTTTAAAAAAAGCTAAGGAAATATATGATGTATATATTCCTTGGTACATAATGACAAGTAGGGAAAATAATGATGATACTGTTAGTTTTTTTGAAATAAATAATTATTTCGGTTATCCTAAGGAAATGGTCAAATTCTTTAAGCAAGAAGAACTACCAATGGTACAGGCAGATGGTAAGATTGTGCTTGAGAATAAATATACCGTTAAAGAGGCGGCTGATGGACATGGTGGAATTTTTGAGGCTATTTATAAAAATGAAATTCTTAAGGATATGGAATCAAAAGGCGTTAAATGGGTATTCATTGGAGGAATAGATAACGTATTATTAAAAATGGTAGATCCGTTATTTATGGGTCTTGCTATAGAAAAAGGTGTAAATCTTGCTGGCAAATCCATTGTAAAAGCTAATCCTGAAGAAAAAGTAGGAGTATTTTGTAAAAGAAATGGTAGACCTAGTGTTGTTGAGTATACTGAAATTACACAGGAAATGGCTTATGAATCGGATGAACAGGGAGAACTGCTATATGGTGAGTCGCATATTCTTTGCAACATGTTTAGCATAGATGCTTTAAAACAAATCGAAAAAGAGAGATTGCCATACCATACAGCATTTAAGAAAACGGATTATGTTGATGAGTTTGGAAGAATTATAACACCACCAATGCCAAATGCATATAAATTTGAAACATTTATATTTGACGCATTCTCTAAATTTGAAGATATGTTAATACTAAGAGTGGCACGCGAAGAAGAATTTGCACCAATAAAAAATAAAGAGGGTGTAGATAGTCCTGAAACAGCCAGAAAATTATATAATGAATATATGGAAAAAAGCAGATAATAAGTAAAAATAGCATAGCGGCTAAGTGGCTGTTATGCTATTTAAAGTTATTGTAATAATATGTGTTGAGCAATTATTTGGTATGCATATTTTAAGAGGTACGGCTATAAAAGCCCTTCTTACAAAATATATTACACCATTATCTATAGAAAATAATATATATGTACTAGTTACAGCTATTATCTTTAGATAGTAGCTACATTGCAACTCTATAAAATCTTGAGTATTATTAAATGTTTTTGTTATTGTATTATTATATACGTTACACTTGTTATAACAACAATCATTGACAGTAATATTTACGTTGAAATTTTCCATTATTACACCTCCTCTTAGGTAGAACAAGGACAATTATTACAACAACGAATACTTGCAAAAATTAGAATTCTAAAACTTCCGCTGTCTATTGGTAAATCAAAAGCTGTTGTAGTGGAATCGTTTACGTCAAATGAAAAGTTAAAGTCGAAGGTTGCATTTGTGAAGGTAAGCCTAATTTGGCAGTTGGATATTCTGTAAATTGTTACTGTGTAACCGTTTAGCAAGTTAAATGTTGCATTGTTTTCGACGTTTACAAATGTTTTATCTATATTTGTAGGTACCCCACTTTGACAAATTCTTTGCCTTATACTTACCAAAAAACAAGTATTATTCATAACATCACTCCGTTACAATATATTATGCATAACAGTTTATCCAAGTTAATATAGATAAAATGATTTGGTAAAGTGGTAAAGCAAAATGTCATAAAATAT
The DNA here is from genome assembly GCA_045652705.1 of Clostridia bacterium. Classification (GTDB taxonomy): domain Bacteria; phylum Bacillota; class Clostridia; order TANB77; family CAG-465; genus UMGS1649. The sequence goes on along the minus strand of JAZRUV010000001.1, from coordinate 106,171 downwards.
TTGTATATTCTTGACATTAAAACACAAGTTATATATACTAAATATGTAAATATTACAAAGGAGAGAGCAAATGAGAAAAACAAAGATAGTAGCAACTATAGGACCAAGTTCGGAAAGTGAAGAAATGCTAGAAAAATTAATAAACTCAGGATTAAACGTAGCTAGGTTTAATATGTCGCACGGAACACACGAGGAACATTTAGTAAAGATAAATAAAATTAAATCGCTGAACGAAAAATTGGGTACAAATGTTGGAATTATGTTAGATACTAAAGGCCCTGAAATACGTTTGGGAGATTTTGAGAATGGCAAGGCGCTATTGGTACAAGGGACAGAGTTTATTTTAACAACACAAGATGTACTAGGTACGGATGAAAGAGCGAGTGTAACATATAAAGATATAACAAAAGATGTTAAAGAAGGAACAACTATATTATTAGATGATGGTTTAATTGAGCTTAAAGTCAAGAGAGTAAAAAGACATGAAGTTATATGTACTGTTATTAACACGGGTACAATAAAATCTAAAAAAGGAGTAAATATTCCTGGTATAAAGTTATCATTACAATCTCTTACACAGAGAGATAGAGAAGATATAAAATTTGGAATAGACAATGGTATAGATTTTATTGCCGCGTCTTTTGTTAGAAAAGCGGAGGATGTTCTAACTATTAGGGAATATATGGATAGTTTAAATGGAACTAGAGTAAAAATTATTGCTAAAATTGAAAACCAAGAGGGTATAGATAATTTTGATGAAATATTAAAATTAGTTGATGGAATAATGGTAGCAAGAGGAGACATGGGTGTTGAAGTAAGTATTGAGTTATTACCATCGATACAAAAAATGATGATTAAGAAAGCGATAGCATGTGGCAAAATTGTAATTACCGCAACTCAAATGTTAGAGTCTATGATAACTAATCCTAGACCTACCAGAGCTGAGGTATCAGATGTTGCTAACGCCATTTATGATGGTAGTGGAGCAATAATGTTATCTGGTGAGTCTGCGTCTGGAAAATACCCTGAAGAATGTGTTAAGATGATGAACGATATAGCTGAGACAACAGAAAATAATATAGATTATTGGAATAGATTTAAAAAACGTAATGTAGATAAAATGGGAGCATATATAGAACAACATGAAGAAAGAATGAAGGCGGTAGATAAACTAAGAAGACAAATAAATTTTGCTGTATGTAGTAGTGCGCTATTTACTGAAGCAAAAGCAATTATTTCTATTTCAGATAAAGGAAAAACACCAGCTGTACTTTCAGGCTACAGACCGGCATGTCCAATTTATGTGTTTACAGCCAATGAGCAAACATATAAACAATTGTCGCTTGAATGGGGAGTTAAAGCATTCTATTTTCCAGAAATATATAAATTTGAAGAAATATTAAAAAGGGGTGTAGAAACGCTGCTAGAACAAGGCTTAATGAAAAAGGGAGATATAGCAATTTTAGGTGGCGGAACCTCTAACGATCATGTTTCCGAAAACTATTTATCTACTCAGGCAATGGGTGCCGTAATTCGAATATAATAAAATTTGTTAAAAAACTTGCAAATATATAAAAAATGTGTTAATATTATATGTGTAAAATTTAGACTAGTATCAAGGGAGGGAACACAAAATGGCAAAATGTGAAATATGCGCAAAAGAAGTTGCTTTTGGAAACAATGTAAGTCACTCAAACAGAAAGACTTCAAGAACATATAAACCAAATGTACAATCAGTTAAAGTAAAAGAAAACGGAACATCTAAAACAATGAATGTTTGTACTAAATGTTTAAAATCAGGAAAAGTTGAAAGAGCATAATTAAATAGTAATAAGTAAAAGCAGTATGGAATATATCTATACTGCTTTATGCAAACGGAGGGAATGAAAAAATATGATTAATGCCAAAAAACAAAATCTACGTAAAGAATACTATTTATTACAGGACGATACAGCATATGAGATGTATTTTAAAGCTAAATTAAAAAAGGCTGAAGAGGATATACAAAACGGTAATGTTATTACTCTACAAGAATTGAAACAACATATTGATAGTCTGGAGGAAAAATATGCAACTGGTAATATCTAGCCAAGTAAGAAAAGACATTACACAAATTTATAAATATATTTCTAAAGATTCTGTAAAATATGCAAATGAAACAGTGAACAATATATATGCTCGTATAAATGTATTATCTAAGTTTCTGCATATAGCTAGATATGTATTAGAAGTCCCAAATAAGACGCTAAGAGAAATACTATACAAGAGTTATAGAATAGTTTATTCCATTTCAGAAGAAAAACAACTCGTTCATATATTATTCGTCGCCCACGGGAAACAAGATTTTAAAAAGTTTTCCAATAAATATAAAATCACAAAATAATTTTATCTTTTAATTAAATCTTTTGGATATATCATCCAAAATTCGTATAAATAAAGAATAATTTAATATAATTAGATGTCTAAAATAGTATTATTATTTTAGTTTAATTTTGCTGCAATAAACAAATATATAATTATTGACATAACAACATAACGCATATATAATATATCATATAGAGTGAATAAAAACACACAGGAGGTATAAATGTGGATGATTTAGAATTTATAAAAATTGCGTATAGCAAAGGGAAAGTCCAAGATGTATCTCAAGCTTTCGAAGAGTTCCCGCCTGAAAAAGAGTGGCATGGTGGTAAAATAGAAAACGTTTTTGAAGAGGAAAATGTTCAATACGGACCATACTTTGTAGGAGATATAGTGTTTGTAAAAAAATATAAATATTTAGACGGAACAGAAGGATTTGACCACTTTTTTGTAATTATATCTCAAAACAATATGGCTGTTCCTATTGAATCTTTTGGAATGTTGCTTTCTTCTAGACTTGAGAAGTTGAAATACAAATCCAACATATTACTCGGTAAAGATGAACAAAATGGATTAAGAAAAGATAGCGTAGTAAAAACAGATGTAATATATAAGATAGAGAGTGAGCAGATATTATTTAAAATTGGTAAAGTGGATTTGGAAAGAATAGAGGAGTATAAGCAAAGATATTTAGAAAGTTTGCAAGATAAAAGTATTTAAGAGTAGTTTAGCTACTCCTAAATACTTTTATTTTGTGTGTTTGTATTTCTATTCATTCTGTCCATATAATCTTGAGATTTAATTTGGTAATCCATAGCTTCGTTTAAGCATCTGTAATAATAGTATTGATTTTCGTAAAACTCTTTTGGTGTCATTTTATTTGTATTTGGATTATTTGCAATGTTTGGTGGTGGTGTAATATTGGGTGGTAAATTTACACCAAATCCTCCGCCAAATCCACTAGGAAAACCATATGGATTAAAAAAGAATCTATCTTCCATAAAAAATCAACTCCTTATGAATAATATATTAAAAAGCGATTCATAATATGATTACCTCATAAATTAAATGAGTATCCCCCTTTTTAGGCGACAGGTTTAGCTTGTCGCTTTTTTCCAAATATACTAAACGACAATAAAATTGTTATTGTTAAAGCAGACATATATATGTTAAATGGGGTGATATTAAAGTCAGTTAAAACATTATCTAGATTAGTAAAAACAGAAACGGCTGGGGTATATATTTGTTTTAAGATTATGTATGTAATGCCACAAGAAAGTATGCCTTGCATAAGTTTATGTTTTAACAAATCTTTGAAAGACACTTTAGCTTTAAAAGCATATGAAAATATCTGTACTAGTATCATAAGTGAACTAAAGGATAATATAAAAGATGTTAGCAAAATCTTACTGTTTAATGAAATATTTAATAATTGTATATTTTTAATTCCATTAGATATTTCAAATATACCTATAGTTAATGCCTTAATTATTGTTGGCACATTGAAACCGCTAAATATAACAGTAGGAATTAGTGAAAATATAACGGTATATGCAAATATATATGCAAGTGTTTTCAAACTACCCAATATGCTTATAGACAATAACTCAAATGATGAAGATATTTTTCTAAAACTATTTGAATTTGTATTTGTTTGTTGTATAATGTTAATGTCATATGAAGGCGTTAAAATCGCGCCAATAATTACAGCTGAAAGAAAGTGAGAAATTGCAAGAATTATACCTATTTCTATGCTTTGAAACATACCAATTCCAATAGTTGCAATAATATATGAAGGATTAGCGTTGCTTGTAAAAGAAATGAGTTTGGTAGCAAGCCTTTGGTCTATCTTGTTCTCGTTATACATTTTTAAAACGCATTTTGCTGCGTTTGGATAACCAAGCAAAAATCCTACTACTATAGTTGAAGTAGTATGTGATGGAATTCTAAAAATTTTAGATAACTGAGAACTGATCCCGGAGGACAAGTCATATATTTTGTCTGAGTGTATAAGTAGTTCGGTAATTAGAAGGTATGGGAAAAGCGCAGGTATAAGTTTATATATAAATATATCTATAGAGGAGCTAATAGATGCTACTAATATTTTAGAATTTAAAAGCAAATAAAATATTATAGTAAAAATTAGTATATTACAAATAACCTTTTTGTATTTAAAATAAAATGTAAATTTCATATAATAACCTCTATAAATTTTACTAAAAAGGAGAATAATATATGCAGACTGTAGAAAATTTTGAAGATGTAAAATTGCTAGATATGGCAAATGGTGAAAAGCTAGAAAGCTGGGGTAATTATCTTTTAATTAGACCTGACCCACAGATAATATGGTCAAACAAAAAGAATGCTAAACTGTGGGAAAAGGCTGACGCAAGATATATACGTAGCAAAACTGGCGGTGGCCATTGGGAGACTAAAACAAAGCTTCCATATAGCTGGCAAGTTTCATTTGAAAATTTAACATTTAATATAAAACCAATGGGGTTTAAACATACAGGCTTATTTCCAGAACAAGCAGTTAATTGGAAATATATGATGGAAAAAATAAAAAAGAGGAAACGTGATGGAAAAGAAACAAAAGTGTTAAATCTTTTTGCATATACAGGTGGTGCAACAGTAGCCTGCCTTTCTGCAGGAGCTAGCGTGTGTCACGTAGATTCTTCTAAAGGAATGGTTGCTTGGGCAAAGGAAAATGTAATAAGTTCAGGTCTTAAAGACAAGCCAGTAAGATATATAGTAGATGATGTAGTTAAATTTGTTAGCCGTGAAATAAAAAGGGGAAACAAATATGATGCTATAATTATGGATCCACCAAGTTATGGAAGAGGTGCAAATGGTGAGGTTTGGAGCATAGAAAAAGATTTGGAAAATCTTTTGACACTATGTGTAAAGTTACTTTCAGATAAGCCAGCGTTTGTGATTATTAATACGTATACTGGTGGACTGTCTGGTACAGTTATACAAAACTTGCTTAGAATGAAAATAGAAGATGAAAGACGTGATTTAATAAGCAAAGGAAACTTTGTAACGAATGAAATAGGACTTAAAATGGAAAAATCTGATGTAGTACTGCCTTGTGGCATTACGACAAAATGGGAAGAGGTGTAACAATGGGTAAATCTGTTGGAAATTTATCTTTGGTAGAAAAAGTAGGTCAAATGTTTATAATAGGTTTAGATGGTGCTGTGGCAGATGAAACTGTTATGGAACTAATACAAACGTATAAAGTTGGAGGCTTTATAATAAACGAGAAAAATGTAAAAAGCGTAGAACAATTAGCTAGACTTATAAATTCTCTAAAAACTATGAATGCTGGGAACGACATTCCTTTAATTATAGCTGCAGCTCAAGAAAGTGGTAGAGCAAATATGCTTCCTAGTGAAATTAGGAAATTACCAGCTATTAAATATATAGCAGACGGCCAAGATAAGAATTTGATATATGAGGTGTCAAACCTTACAGGTAGACTCCTTAAATCATTTGGGTTTAACATGGATTTTTGGCCTGTATTAGATTTGGGAGGCCAGGTAGAAGCAAAAGAGCTTTCAGATAGATGTATAAGTGCAAATACCACATTAGTGTCTAGTTATAGTGCACAAATGGTAACTGCCTTAAACGATGCGGGTATTATAGCTGTACCAAAATACTTCCCTGGGCATAGTACAACAAAAAATAGAGGAAGTAGTGCTGTAATTCCATTTACTACCAAGTCTATATTTAAATTAGAACAGGCAGATATAGTGCCATTTAAAGCGGCTATAGAAGCAGGTATACCTGGCATGCTTGTAGGTCATATAAATTTAGCTAGACTTAACTTGTTTGCGCCAGCAACTATGTCATATAAAGTAGTAGAAAAACTACTAAAAGAAAAATATGGATATAAAGGGGTAGTTATTTCTGACGATATCTCTAAAATATGTGTAGATATACAGTATGGTGCTAAAGGATGTGCAAGACGCGCAATTTTAGCTGGTTGTGATATGATTATTATGAAAGATATTAAAAAAGTAAAAGGAGTGCTAGAGGATATTACAAAGCAGATAAAAAATGGTAATTTAACTCCTCAAGCTATAGATTTAAGGGTGCAAAAAATATTAGACTTGAAAGAAAAGTTTAACTTAAAAGATGAAGAGGTAACACAAATCGAAGTAAAGAAATTTAATGATGAAATAGAAAACTTAATAGAAAAAATAAGGAAATAATAAAGGAGGCGGTGGCCTCCTTTTAACGATATATACTTGCATTTTAGTGAAATTTTGGTATAATATATGAACAAAATGTTTTTACCAAAACTTACAGGTTATAGCCTGTAAAAATATTAATATATTAAGGGAGGAACAAGTATGTTAAAGTATGTGGCAATTATTCAAGCGACAAACCGGGAGGCTTTAGCAATGTATCACACAGGACCGAGCCATAGGAATTATATGAGCCCTGTATGTGAGGATGATGCTTCTGCCAAAGAATGGTTAGAAGAAAACACCAAGAAGTATCCGGAATTAAGCTATATTGTGTCTTCAGGAATTATTGCTTTTGATACTGATCAAAGTGAGAATGCTGAATATATGCTTGAAAGTTTGATGCACGTTTTCTAATAAGATAAAACAATAGAATCTTCCTAAAGGAGAGATAGTATGTTAAAATACATTGCAATTTTTCAGGCGACACACAGCTATACATGTGGACTGGACCCCGAACAATTGGGACGTGTTACAAGACTTGTTCAAAAAAGTCCAACTCAAGAAACAAAAGCTCAAGCTGAAAAATGGATTGAAACTATAAAAAAAGCATATCCTGAAAAGTATTATAGAGTAGAACACTGCATTATTTCATTTGAAGAGAGCGAAAAGGAAAATGTAGAGACTATGCTGAAAAGCTTAATTATGATGTTTTAACATTTGGAGGAAAAGTATGTCTAAATATGTAGCAGTTCTTGTTGTTCATAAGCCAAGCTCTCTTGTTGGATGGCATTTTGCTAGTACGATGCAAACTTCCAGAAGTCCTGTAGAGGCAGACAAAGACAAAGTAAAAAATTGGCTAAAAGAAAAATTGGCCTGCTATCCTGATGCAAAGATAAATGTACCCAGAAATGAAGCATATACAACAGTAAACTACTGCATTATACACTTTGAAGAGACTGAAGGTGTTAATGTAGAAGAAATATTAGATACATTAATTAATTAAACTTTTAGAAGTTCACACAAATTGTGTGAACTTCTTTTTTCGACTAATACGTCTAAAACTTTTATTAAGCTTATCTAAAATATTACAATATTCGTATAGCTTGTATTGTATAGTTATAGTGGTGAGTGAAGTGATAGAAAATATTACAAAGATATTACCTAATGAGATTAAAGTTAGTATTGAAACACTAGAAGATAAAGAAAGTGTAACAGAAATAAGACTTAGAGTAGGTAAAAATGTAAGAGTATATTTTGGTGGGATAGAAAGAGAATTAAATATTAACGTTTCTAAGCAGGATTTAATAAAAATCTTAAGTAATGTCTCATCAAATAGTATTTATTCTGTACAAAATGATATTAATAAAGGCTTTATAACAATCGAAGGAGGAAATAGAATTGGAATAGCTGGTGAAATTGTTGTACTAGATGGGAAAATAAAAAACGTAAAAGAGATAAGCTCGATGAACATACGTGTATCTCAGGAGTTTATAGGAATTTCGGATGGCATCATAGACAAAATTGTACAAGATGGTGTGATTAAAAATACCATTATTATTTCGCCACCAGGACTTGGAAAGACTACACTTTTAAGAGATATAATACGTAATTTAAGTGAATATGGTTACAATGTATCAGTGATAGACGAAAGGGGAGAAATTGCTGCCATGTATGATGGGAAATCTTCGCTTAATTTAGGAGATAGAACAGATGTGATTTCGTTTGTAGATAAATCACTAGGGATGCAAATGGCGATAAGAAGTCTTGCGCCAGATGTAGTTTGTACCGATGAAATAGGAAATAAGCAAGATGTAGAAGCTATAAAATATCTTTGTAAAAGTGGGGTTGCATTTATTACAACAATGCATGGAAAACACTTTGAAGATATAACAAGAGGCTCTATGAAAAGAATAATAGATGAAGGTTATTTAGATACAGTAATAATTTTATCTAAAAAATGTGGAATAGGAAGTATAGAAAAAATTTATACAAATTTAAGCGTTATGGAGGAAATTGTATGTTAGTTTTAAAATTATTAATTGCTCTTGGGATAATTATAGTATGTACAGCACTTGGTATTATTAAATCTAAAAGATATGAAAGCAGAGAATACATTTTAAGAGAGGCTATTATGCTTTTTGAAGGAATAAGAAATGAAATACAGTACACATTAACACCTATACCAAATGCTATTGAATCTATAAGACAAAATATGATAACGCCTTTAAAAGAAGTAATGGGGGCAGTAAGCTTTGAACTTTTACAGTACAACGTATCAAATGAGAAAATAACAAATGAAATTGCAAAACTTAGTGAGCTTACCCCTTATGATATACAAACAATTTCAAATGGAATAATAACACTTGGGAAAAGTGATGTTGATGGCCAATCGGGGATTATTAATATGACAAGTGTGACACTTAAAAACCAATTACAAGATTCAATAGAAGCAAAAAAGAAAAATTCTAAACTATATAAAACAGTGGGACTTGCAACAGGCCTTATGATAGCAATAGTATTTATTTAAGTGGGAGGTATTTATGAGTGTAGATTTATTACTAAAGATAGCAGGACTTGGAATACTTGTGGCAGTGTTAAATCAAGTGTTATCTAAAGCGGGACGTGATGACCAAGCAATGATGGTAACTATAACAGGCCTTGTAATTGTACTTATGATAGTTGCAAAAGAAATAAGTTCTCTTTTTGGTAGTGTAAAAACAATGTTTGGTTTGTAGCGAGGAAATATGGATATATATAAAATAGTGTCATTAAGTATAGTAGCGGTGCTTTTAATTACTATACTTAAATCTGTAAAAAAGGATGATTTTGCTCTAGTAGTTACAATAATTACTGCGATTATATTATTTACGCTTGTACTCTTAAAGCTTGAAAGTATTACGTTGCTTCTAGAAAGTTTAGTAGAAAAATCTGGGATAAATAAAGAGTATTTAACACTTCTTTTAAAAGTAACAGGGATTTCTTATGTAATTGAACTTGCAAGTAATATATGTAAAGATGCAGGAAACAGTGCAATTGCATCTAAAGTTGAAATGCTAGGGAAGATATCTATTGTTGTTCTTACAATACCAATTTTAACATCAGTAATTTCTACAGTGCTTAATATTTTGTAGGTGAGTTATGGTAAAACTAAAGAAAACATTTATTTTATTAGCAGTATATATTTTTTGTATATTTACTTTTTCTACTATATATGCAATAGATGTAAATGATGTAGCAGGTGAATTAGATATGAATTCGCTTATTGGCACATTAAAACAATATACAGATGACGAAATAGATATAGATAATATGGCTCAAGAATTAATAACGGGCAAAGGAATAGATTATGGTATAATCGGAAACTTTGTAATAGAGAAATTGTTTTATGAAATAAGGATAGCATTAAAAACAACAGTTTCGGTATTAATTGTAATAATTTTAATGGCAATCATTAAAGGAATAGAACTTGAAAAAGATAGTACTGTGTCTAAGGTAACGTCTCTACTTGGTTTTCTTGTAGTTGTATCAATGTTGCTTAATTCATATTTTTCAATTATAAAGGTGTTTAGTGATACAGTAGGATTAATTACAGGTGTTATGGAAATAGTTTCACCATTTATGCTCGCAATACTAATAGCCACAGGAGAAATTGTAACTAGTGGAATAATTGGACCTGTGCTTTTGTTTGTAACAAGTCTTATTGGCGTGGTTATTACATATATAATATTACCACTTCTTACTGCATCTCTAGTATTTAAAATAATATCTAATATGTCCGATGGAATAAAGGTGGATAAATTATCTAAAATATTTTCTTCTACTGCTATGTGGACTATAGGAATTGTATTTACAGTGTTTTTAGGAATAATGGAGCTTGAGGGAAGTGTTACAACAAGTATAGATGAAGTTACAGTAAAAACAACACAAGCAGCAGTATCTAATCTGGTGCCTGTTGTAGGTAAATTTGTATCAGATAGCTTAGAAGTTGTAATGGGAGCGTCGGAAATAATTGGAAAAGCTGCTGGAATAATTGGTATAGTTGTAATCGTAATTGGCTCTCTTATTCCAATTATTAAAATAATACTTTGTAGCTTTATGTGTTTTGTTCTTTCGGCAGTTTCTGAACTATTAAATACAGATAGTAAAATTACAAATTTGTGCGAGTCTATGTCTAAACAATACAAAACACTTTTAGGGATAATGATTGGAGTTATAGTAACTTTTGTAATAGGGATAGGCGTAGTTATAAATTTGATGGGAAAGGTGGCGTCTTAGAATGAGTGAATATATATCTACAATAATATATATATGTATGTTTTGTATAATTTTAGAGTTAATACTTCCAGAAAACAAACTTAAGAAATATATAGGGGTGTTAGTTTCTCTTGTTATAATACTTACACTGATTAGTCCTGTCTTAAATTTGTTTGAAAGTGAAAGTGTTGTGGCGACGATATCTAATGCCGTAGATAGTATTAAAAGTAAAATAGAAGTAAAAGAATATGATTTTAGCAACGTAAAAAATAAAATAATTCTTTCGTCAACTAGAGAAAATATGGAAGAGGAAATAGCAGCTAAATGTAAACAAAATTTCACAAAATATAATGTGAGTAAAGTAAGGATAACGTTAACAGAAGATTATTTAATTGAGGATATAGACATATATGTTAAAAACTTGCCTGAAGTTAGGGTGGCAGGAGAGATTATAGATTATGTTGCAGGAACATATAGCATACAAGCAGACTTAATAAACGTAATTAAGGAGAATGAATAATATGGAAAAACTAAAGGAACTTTTAAATAAGGATAAAAAAACAAGTAATTTGATACTAATTTTAGTACTTCTTGTAATAGTTTTAATATCATTTAATAGTATATTTAATAGTGATAAAAATAAAGATAGAACAACATCAGTGTTAAGTGAAAATATTGTGAATATTACAGAAAGTACAGAAACAAGACTGGCTAATGTTATATCTAAAATAAATGGCGTAGAGTCTGCAAGTGTTATGATAAGCTATTCATCAACAGAAAAAATAATACCCGTTTATGATACAAAAGAAAATATAGATACAACAACAGAAGATGATAGAACTAGCAGTAAAAAAACAGTAGAAAAGACTGTAGCATACGAAGGCGAAGGAAGTGGCAAAAATGCACTTTTAGAAAGCAAACAAACAGCTGAAGCAACAGGAGCTATAGTTGTAGTAAATGGAAATATTTATGAAAATACAAAACTAGAGATTAAAGAGGCGGTTGCCATGGTTACAAACGTACCGCTACATAAAGTACAAATATTTGTAAATTAGAAAGTGTGGGATGTTTATGAAAATTATAAAAAGAGGTCAACTGGCAATGCTATCTATTTCCTTCATGATAATGATAGCAGGTTATATAAACTACAAATATGACCCTAAAAGAGAAGAAAATTTAGGTCAAACAATGAAAGTAAATAGTGATGAAGTCTATCTATTTTCGTCTAGTAATGATGTTGGGGTATATGCGGATGTTGTAGGGAATTTAGATAAAAACGCAACAATATACAATAATAAAAATTCAAAAAGTTCTCTTACAAGTTTTAAAATTTCTAGGGATAATATGTTTTCAGAATTAGAAGAAAATTATACAGCTGTAATAAGTAAAACAGCGAGTGCTGAGGAGGCTAAAGTATATCAAGAGAAACTTGATGGTGTAGTAAAGAAGAAACATTTAATAGATATAGTTGAGGGGATCATTAAAGCTAAAGGTATAACAGAAATAGTAATTGTTCCAAACGAAGATAAATACAATGTTATAGTTAAAGTAGATAAAAAACTTACAGATGCCCAAGCTAATATGATACAAAAAATAATAGAAGACGAGTTTGGTGTTGAAGCTGACAAAATTAGGATTGTAGAACAGTAAGTGTTTCAGCAAAACCCACAAAAGTTTACATAAGTGTTGTAAAAATGTTATGAATATGGTATAATAATAATTGTCAGGAAGATAAATGCAAGTACTAATGAACTTGCTGACAAATTTATTGTAAAGGAGAAAAACGTTATGAGACGATCGTGTAAGTGTTTTTCTGTTTTTGAAATGTAACTGCTCACCGGCTGCGGGGCATTTGCCCTGGCTATAAGGAGGTAACATCATGTTTCGGCTCACTAATCCACCCTACTACTAGCAACAGATAAAGTTGCTCACATGAACTAAAACACATCGGCGGTATTTCCGCCAAGGGGGAACAAACTATGATCACCAGACGTCGGGTAGACGTGGCCCCGCCCTACTACTAGTAATTATCACTAGCATATGTGATGGTCTGCGGCTGGCGGCGGCACCAAGGTCCACGAATAATAAGTAATAAAAAGAATATGTCATGTGCGGCACAGCACTTCGTGCGGGCATACTGCTCGCGGTGCTATAAGAACGCACCGACTACAAAAAGAGACACAGCTATTTAGCTGTGTCTCACTTTTGTATATATATTTGCTGTTTTACCTTGCAAATAAAGGCTTTGTAATATATAATATGTAAGAAGAATATTATATAACTGTAAAGCAAGGAGAAGAGATATATGTTAAAATTATATAATACATTAACAAGAAAAAAAGATGAATTTGTACCTTTAGATAAAGAGACTGTAAAAATGTATTCTTGTGGTCCAACTGTATATAGTGAAGCACATGTTGGAAATATGAGAGCATATCTTTTTATGGATTCTTTAAGAAAGGTTTTAAAATATAACGGATATAAACTAAACCACGTAATGAACATAACAGATGTTGGTCACTTGGTTTCAGATGCTGATGAAGGCGAAGATAAAATGCAAAAGGCAGCAAGACTTATCAATTTATCGCCTTGGGAAATAGCTAAAAAATATACAGAAATATTTTTAAGAGACATAGATAAACTTAACATTGAACGTCCTGAACATATAACACCAGCAACAGAACATATTAAAGAAATGGAAGAGTACGTTAAACGTATAATGGACAATGGTTATGCATATGAAACATCAAAGGGAATCTATTTTGATACTTCTAAACTTCCGTCTTATGGAGAACTTTCACGTGCTAATTTAGAAAAACAAATGGCTGGGGCAAGAATTGAAGTGGATGAGGAAAAGAGAAATCCACTGGATTTTGCTTTATGGATTAAAGCACCAGAAAACCATATAATGAAATGGGAAAGCCAGTGGGGACTATGTTATCCTGGTTGGCATATTGAATGTTCTGCAATGGGAAATAAATATCTTGGAGAACATTTTGATATTCATACTGGCGGTGTAGATCACATTCCAATTCATCATGAAAATGAAATAGCACAATCTAAAGGTGCAACAGGTAAAAATCCAGCAAATTATTGGATTCACAATGAGTTCTTACTGATGGATGGCGGTAAGATGTCTAAAAGTTTAGGCAACTGCTATACAGTTACTACATTAGAAGAAAGAGGTTATGAACCTTTAGCATATAGATATCTTACATTTACATCGCATTATGGAAATAAACTAAACTTCACATGGGATGGAATAGAAGCATCTCAAGTATCGCTAAATAGACTTCGTGAAAATTACAAAGAACATATGAATGGAAGTGATACAGTAGATGGTGCTAGAATAGATGAGTTAAAAGAAAGATTTAAAGCAGCTATAAATGATGACCTTAATTTCCCAGCAGCGCTTGCAGTAGTTTGGGAAGTTGCAAAGTCTCAAGTGAAATCTAAGGATTACGCAGCACTACTAAAACACTTCGATACAGTTTTATCTTTAGATGTAGACAAAGAACCTTTTAAAAGGGAAGTTAAACTTGAAATAAATGAAGAAATTGAAGCTTTACTTGAAGAAAGAAAACAAGCAAGATTAAATAAAAACTTTGCACTTTCTGATGAAATAAGAGATAAGTTGTTATCTATGGGATATAAAGTAATAGATACTAAAGAAGGACAAAAATTAGAAAAAATAAACTAAATTAACTAATATATTATAGGAGGAAAGTATGCCGTTATTAGATAAGGAAAATAAGAGCTTAGTAGAAAAGTATAATGAATTTGTAAGAAATAGAGAACATACGAGTGCTCTTCAAGATTTAAATTGGGCATATGTAAAAAAAGAAGAGTGGAGACATGAGGCGGTGTATTTAGAAAAAAACGGAAATATAACTGCCGCTATGTCTATGCTTATTCGTACATTTGTAAAAGGATTTAGCATTATATATGTTCCTCGTGGGCCGGTATGTGATGCTTATGACGTAGCTACAATAAAAGAACTTATAAATGAAGCAAAAATAGTAGCTAAAAAGTATAATGCATTTGTACTAAAATTTGACCCGGAAGTGTTATATGATGAAAAGTTAGAAGCATTATATAAAAAAGCAGGATTTAAAGTAAGGAATAAGGACAAGCACAAGCATGAGTTCATACAACCAATATATAATATGATTTTAAGAATTAAAGGTAAAACTGAAGAGGAAATATTTAAAGGATATAGCGAAAAAACAAGATATAACATACGTGTTGCTGAGAAAAAAGGAATAACAGTTAGATGGTCTCGTGATGAAGCAGATTTAAAGAAGTTTTACGATTTGTCTGAGATTACAGCTAAACGTGACGGTATAGTATTAAGAGACTATGAATATTACAAACGTATGCTTGAAGCATACAACGAAGGATATTTAAGAATATATATAGCTGAACATGATGGTGAAGCACTATCTGGTGCAATAGCCCTAAATTATGGTGGCAAGCTATTCTATATTTATGGTGCAAGTTCTAACGAAAAACGTAATCTAATGCCTAATTACTTAATGCAGCAGACAATGATTAAATGGGCTATAGAAACAGGTTGCTCAGAATACGATTTTGGTGGAATATTTGAAATAAACAAAGCAAATGGGTTATATAGATTTAAAGAAGGATTTTGTAGACAAGAAGGTGTTACAAAATTCATAGGCGAAGTAGATGTTATATATAACAAACCAGTATATTTGGCATTTGTAAAATTACTTCCAATATATAAGAAAATAAGAAAGATTATTAAGAGAAAATAGATAATAGATAGTATATTTTTTATTATTTAAGAGGTGATTATTATGATACATAACATGAAATTAAATGAAAGTCCTTTTGAAAAAATAAAAGCAGGGACTAAAACAATCGAACTAAGACTTTATGATGAGAAATGTAGTTTTAGCGCTACATGTTTATCCAGCATTTGAAGATTTATACAATAAATTTGATAAAGTACTACTTGGATATGAGGAACACGAAATAGCACTTTATACAGATATGGAACAGTACTATCTACCTACAGAAATTGAAAAATATGGTGTAGTTGGAATAGAGATAAAATTAATATAACGGTTGAATATAAGAGGGAATATGCAAATAACAGGTAAAGTTTCGCAAATAATATATAGGAATGAAAATAATGGATATACTGTCTTTCTGGTTAAATCAGAAGGGGAGTATATTACTGCTGTTGGGGAAACTGGAAGTATAGAGCCTGGAGACGAGTTTGAACTTGAAGGCGAAATTGTATATCACAAATCTTATGGAGAGCAATTCGCCTTTACAAGTATTACGAAAGTACTACCATCCGACGCCAGTGCTTTGATAGAATATATAGCAAAAAGTGGTATTAAAGGAATTGGTAAAAAGACAGCAGAGAAGATTATAAAAATATATGGTGACGATGCTTTAGAAATAATAAGATACAAACCAGATTTGTTAATGGACATCAAAGGAATGAATGATGAAAAAGCATATGCTTTAAGTGAATATATAAACGATGAATGGGAAAGATATAATCTTACAACGTTTTTAAATAAACACGGTATTGGAATAAATATGGCAATGAAAATATATGAAGCCTTAGGAATGAATGCTGTAAATATAATTAAGGAGAATCCCTATGCTTTAATGGAGTTTGTATCTAATTTAGATTTTAGAACTACGGACAAGCTTGCCCAAAGTCTTTCTATTGATGAAACTCACCCAGATAGGATAAGGGCGGGAATACTATATATATTGTCATATTACTTAAGAGAAGGACACACAAATATTTTAATGGATACATTACTTGAAAAGGCCGAGAATTTGTTAGGTGTGAGTGAGGATAATGTATTAAGTGGTATTGAGTCATTAAAACACAAAGATAAAGTGTTCGTTGAAACAAGAGAAGATAATGATTACGTGTATAGAAAAAGCGTATATATTGCAGAATTAAATATTGCAAACAAAATAGTAGAGCTCACACGTAAGCCGACATTAAATATTAAGCTTACAAAAGATATAGAGAGGGTATCTGAAAAGCAGTCTATTGTTCTTTCAGATACACAAAAAGAAGCGGTTATATCTGCAATTAAGAATAATGTATCTGTAATTACGGGTGGACCTGGAACAGGAAAAACCACTATCATTAAATGCGTTATAGATATATTAAAAAGACGTGAACAAAGTTATGTGTTAGCAGCGCCTACAGGAAGAGCAGCTAAAAGAATAACTGAAACAACAAGAGAAGAAGCAAAGACACTTCATAGACTTTTAGAGATAACTAAAATTGAAGATACAGATGTAGACACATTTGTAAATTATCCAGTAAATACAATAGATGCGGATGTGTTAATTATAGATGAAGCATCAATGATAGACACTCTTCTTATGAATAATGTTGTAAAAGCATTATCTTCAGATACAAAGCTAATAATTGTTGGAGATAGTAATCAGTTACCATCGGTTGGTGCTGGAAACGTATTAAAAGATATTATAGACAGTGGTATGGTAAATACAATTTATCTTACAGAAATATATAGACAAAGTGCTAAAAGCGATATTATTATGGGCGCACATGCCGTAAAAAATGGAGATCATTTAACATTTAAAAATAAGGACACGGATTTGTTTTTCATAGAGGCAAATAGTCTAGAAGAAACAAAAGCAGAACTTGAGAGTTTACTTTCTCATAGAATAAAGAATTTCTTTGGAGAGGATATGGATATAAACACGCAAGTTATAGCTCCAATAAAGAAAACAGAGATAGGGACATACGAACTAAATAAGGCAATACAAAAAATTAGGCTTAATCCAAATAAAGAAATGAGACATAGAAATTCTGGAGATAGGACTTTCTATGAAAACGATAAAGTAATGCAGGTTAAAAATAATTACGATATAAATTGGGACTATGAAGGAGTGCAAGGTACAGGCGTATATAATGGAGACATAGGAACAATTGAAACAATAAACCTAATAGATGAGTATTTAGTTGTTGACTTTGATGGAAGAAAAACAAGATATGAGTTTGATGATTTAGACCAACTTGAACATGCATATGCAGTTACAGTTCACAAATCTCAAGGAAGCGAATTTGATGCAGTTGTAATTCCGCTATATGTATGCTTTGAGAAACTATTTAATAGAAATTTGCTTTATACAGCAATGACTAGAGCAAAAAGACTTTTAATATTTGTTGGACGTAAATCTGTATTAGATTTTATGATAGATAACACAAAAGAAAATTTAAGGATAACAGGGCTAAAGCACAAGATACAGAGTTTAGTGTAAAATGCTACTAATTTCTACAAAATATATAGATTATTTACATTTTTTGTGATAATATATAGAAAAAGTATGGGGGTATATATGAAAGAGTTAATTGAAAGTATTGAAGATTATATAAGAAAACCATATACAGATTATGCTGTTATGATAAATGGTGAATGGGGTAGTGGTAAAACTCACTTTTGGAATAATAAGCTAAGACAAAGAATAGAAAATATTAAAAACAAGGACGGAAAGCTATATAAAACTATATATATTTCGCTATATGGTATAAATAGTATAGAAGAAATAAGCAAAAAGATATTCTTAGAAACAAATCCTATGATGTCTAAAACTTTGAAAAAATTTGTAGATAATGCAGATGGTAATGTAATACCTGAATATGTAAAAACAGGTATAGATATTGCTAACCTTTATGGTGCAATGAATACATCTCCAAACCAAATGGACTTTTCTAAGCTTTTCTCAACAAACGATAAAGTTCTATGTTTTGATGACCTTGAAAGAGCAAATATAGACATCATAGACATATTGGGTTATATAAATAACTATGTTGAGCATGATGGAATTAAAACGATTCTTATTTGTAATGAAAAAGAACTTGCTATTAAGTTTAAAAATGCAAATATAGAAATGAAAACATTAATTGCAACACAACTTTTAAAAGAAGAGGGAGTAGCATTAAAGGATGACGATAACGAGCCACTTGTTGCAAAATTAGATACTAAAATTAAAAGTGTTTTTGATAGAACAAATGCTTATGAAAGAATTAAAGAAAAATTAATTGGTGAGTGTTTTGAATATATGCCAGAATATTCATATATTCTAAATGGTATGATAATAAAATACGAATATAATAAACCATTAGAGAAATTCTTGAAGATGGAAATATCTACAATTATATCTACGTTTAAAAAGACAAATACTAGAAATCTAAGAGTTCTAAAACATGCTTTAAACGATTTTGAAAAGATTTTCGATATGGTAAAGGGGAATTACCCAGAAACTTCAGAACAAGCTTTACGTACAATTTTAATGTTTACAATAGCTATTTCTTTTGAAATAAAGATTGGTAGTGAAGTAAAACAAATATTTACAGACATTAACTCTAACGAAGAATATAAATCTATTATATACACTTCAAACATTATAAATGACCAAACAGGATATTATCTTCGTGAATTTGATACAAGATATTTCTTAAATTCTAAAGAAGATTATAGATTTTTTAAATTTATTGAAATATATGTAAGAAAAAGAATTTTTGACAATAAAGTATTTAACCAAAATATGAAGGATATGTCAAATACTCACGTAGAGAAGAAAAAAGACCCAGAGTATACAAAACTTTTAAATGGTTCGTATTGGAAACTACAAGATTTTGATTTCACAATTCTAGTAGAACAAGTATTATATGATGTTAAAGAGGGAAAAGTACCTTCAAAAGAATATATAAAATTATTTGCTGTATACAAACATTTGGTTGAAATTGGCGTAATACGTACAGATATGGAAGATATACATACTAAATTCTTAGTAGGATATAAAGCTTCTCTTACAAATGAAGCAAGGAAAAATCCTGACGTTGTAGAAAAGAATGAAGATTTTGATACAACAGATGCATTAATAAAAGATTTTGCAAATGAATGTAATAGACTTAAAGTTGCAATTTTCGATACTTGCATAAGAGAAAAAGTAAGTGAACTATTTAAGAATATGGCTGAAAATGTTGATGAATTCTATAAACAAATCTTAGGTGAATTTGCAAACATTCCAATATTTGAAAAATATGATATGGATGTACTTTATTCAAAACTAGAAAATCTTCAAAACAGTGATTTATACAATTTAATAAGCTTACTTGCAACAAGATATGAAAATAATAAAGAATTATTAAGTCAAGATAGTTCAAACTTAAGACGTTTAGCTACAGTTATAGAAGAAAAAACACAAAACGAAGATATGACAATTAAAAAAGCTCTTCTTGGAAATCTTAGAACAGCTATTATTAAATTGACATAATATAATATGACATAAAAACACACTCCAAACAAACTTTATGTATAATCTTAAAATATTAAGATAATAATATACGTAAAAGCTAGTTTGGAGGTTTTTATTTTGAAAGCAACAGGTATGATAAGAAAAATAGATGATTTGGGAAGAGTTGTTATTCCTAAAGAAATACGTAAAACTTTAAGAATACGTGAAGGCGACCCTATGGAAATCTATGTTGAAAAAAATGGTGAAATTATACTTAAAAGATTTGCACCTCTTGGAGATATAGTAGATGAGGTAATATGTCTTGCAGATGTCCTTGCTAAAAACACAGGATTTTCAGTATATATTACAGATACACAAACAGTTATTGCAGTAAATTCTAAATCTAAAAAAGGAAATTTAGATAGACAAATAACAGAAGAATTATTAAACATACTAGAAGAAAGAGCGTTATATATAAACAAGGGAGACAATGAAGTTAAAATTACAGAAAAAGATGCACCTAATTCATACGCATCCCAAGTTATTTCTCCAATTATTTCAGATGGAGATATAATAGGCTCAATAATATTTTTTTCAGAAGGAACAAGAAAGAATGCTACAGATACTGAGCTTAAAATGCTACAAGTAGCAACGGATTTTTTAAGTAATCAAATGTAAGATGAGCTGCAAGCTAAGCTTGTAGCTTTTTAGTCTATTAACATATTTTCATAGGAACGTCTACCATCAACAAAATAAAGGATTTCAACAATATTATCTGTTACTTGATAAATTAAATAATATCTTTTAGCTATAGTAATTTTACGAAGTCGTGAAATATCGTTAGGGAGTAAAAATCTTGGAAATGCAAATGGAAAATTTTTTAAAATAGACGAAAGATTAGATATAATAGAAGTAATATAATTAACATATTGAGGGGAAAGAATTTGTATATACAATAGGTTTTGATTAAGCATAGCTTCAAACTCTTCTGAAGCTATTACAGTATAATTATTCAATGGCAAACGTCTTTCTTATTCTTTCCAAACAACTATCTATATCTGAATATCTACCACATTTAATATCTTCACGTGCACGTTCAATACCAGCACGAATCTCCTCATAGTCAAAAACAAGTCCATCATCTTCAGCTACGTATAAATTGTTATCTTTTGTATTTTTGCAGTTATAATTCATAATACACCTCCAAAGTTACAAATAAAACTATTAGCGTTTATATAAACATATTATACACAAATAATATTATGTTGTAAATATAGTTTGAATTAATATAAAATAGAATTTAATTAGTAGTTAAATATATTTTTTTGGTGAACGTCTGCCATCCACAAAATAAAGAATTTCAACTATGTTATCAATAACTCTATATATGAGATAATATCTTTTGCTAATAGTAATTTTTCGAAAATAAGAATTATTGTTAGGTAGAAAAAATCTTGAAAAAGCGAACGGAAACTTTTCTAATATAAGAATGAAGTAAGATATCTCAAGTGAGATAGAACGAACATAAGAACGTGAAAGAACTTTCATATAAGATAGATTATTATCTATCATAGCATTTAGGTCTGTTGAAATAACAACTTTGTAATTATTCATCACAAAATTTCCTCTTTAGATTTGCAATAAAAGTTCTTCCATCTATGTATCTACCACATTTAATATCTTCAATTGAACGTTCAATACCAGCGCGAATTTCCTCGTAGTCAAAAACAAGTCCATCATCTTTAGCTACGTATAAATTGTTATCTTTTGTATTTTTACAGTTATAATTCATAATACACCTCCTAAGTTATAAACAAAACTATTAGCGTTTGTATAAGCACATTATATATTATTAAGAAGAATAAGTAAATTGATTTTGATTAATTTTATAAAATTATATTAAATAATTGTTAGGATTACGTCTTGCATCAATAAAATAATGAACATAAATAAAATTAGATTTAATAGAATATATTATTAAATATCTTTTTTCAAGAACAATCTTTTTGTAATAAATATGATTAATTGGAATTTCAAAGATAGAAAACATATCAGGAAATTTTTTTAAAATCTCTAAATAGTATAAGGTCTCAGCATGAATTAAATTTACATAGGAGTTAGAAATATTTAGCATAGGAAGAAGAGTAAGATATAACATATTAACAAATTCCTCTGTTATAACGATATTATATTTATTCATTAAAAAGCATCCTTTTTACTTTATCCATTCCAGTTTCCAAATCATAATATCTACCACATTTAATGTCTTCAAGACTTCTATTTATACCTGCTGTAATTTCTTCAATGTCTAAATTAGAAATTAATGGGTCTATTTCAGCTACACATAAATTGTTATCGTTTATGTTTTTACAGTTATAATTCATAATACACCTCCAAAGTTATAAACAAAACTAATAGCGTTTATATAAATACATTATACACATATTATGAAGAGTTGTAAATATATTCTACAAAATTAGATGAAAAGAAACAAAAATAGACAAAAGTGAATTGATAGGTGAAGTATAATTCGTAATTTGAAAATATGGCTATTATATGGTATAATATTGAAATCAAATAATTAAATTGACTTTTTAATATAAAGTCATATGACAATTAATTCAGAAAGGATGAAGTAATATGGCAGTAAATACGGTAGAGCAATTAGTTAATCGGAGAAAAGCTATTGAGAAAGAATTAAAGGATATAAATGAGCGGTTAACGAGCTTAAGAGAAGCACATCATATATTTTGGGCAACTCTTAGAAATCAATGTTCGGAAACTTTCCACGACCAAACTCCTGAGCAAGTGGAACGGAGAAGAGAAAGAAATGCTATGTATCAAGAACGTCAAAGAAATTCTTTTCATAAACGATTAGAGTATAGTTCTCCGTTTACTATGGATGACCTTAGAATGATGCGTGGTTATAGTTGTCCGTATTGCAGGGGAAGAGTTGGCGGTTACGAAAACGAAATGGATAGTCGATTTGACATAGACTCAAGAAGTGACTTTGCTAAATGGTTAGTACAAGATACAAGTAATTGGCCGCAAGAAAGAATTTGTATTTATGAAGATGCAAAAAAAGAAGTAGAAGAATACTTTGCTCAAGTCGAGCCTTTGGAACAATGTGTAGATAGCCTTATACAAGAAGGACAGGACATATATAAACAGTTAGATGCAATTTGGAACATGTGTGATAAGGTGTTAGGTAAGAGCAGAGAATACGAGGTAACAATTGCTAAGCTTAATAGAGAACTTACTCCTTATGACAGAGATAGGTATTATAATGATTAATATAAAGAGAGAACTAAATGTTCTCTCTTTGCTATTTTGCATATTCAGAATATTTTTTAAGTTTGTTATAAACTTTTTCGCATATTGTGTCTTTTTCAAATCCAGTACCTTCTTTGTATGTACCGTACTTTACACCAGTTAGAATTTCTATACCTTCTTCTATATGAGATACAGGGTAGATGTGGAACATTCCTTTATCTACAGCTTCTATAATTTCGTGTTTAAGCATAAGATTTTTAACATTTTGGTAAGGGATTATAACACCTTGTTCGCCAGTTAGACCTTGCATTTTACATACTTCATAGAAACCTTCAATTTTATCTGAAACCCCACCTATAGGTTGTATTTCACCCTTTTGGTTAACTGAACCTGTTACTGCAATTCCTTGTTTTATTGGTACACCAGATAGAGAAGAAAGTATTGCATATAATTCAGTAGAAGAAGCAGAGTCACCATCAACACCATTATATAATTGTTCAAAACAAATGCTTGCATTGAAACATAGTGGGAATTCTTGTGCAAATTTTTCGCCTATGTAAGCAGAAAGGATAAATACACCTTTTGAGTGAGTAGTACCACTCATTGAAACTTCACGTTCAATATTTACAATTCCTTTTCCTCCCATATATGTATTTGCTGTAATTCTTACAGGCTTACCATAAGAAGAGTCGCCAGTATTAAGTATTGTTAGACCATTTATTCTACCAACATCGGCACCTGAAGTAGATATCATAACAGCGCCTTCTTCAATCATTTTCATAATACCATCGTTGTATTTACCGTATCTTCTTTTTTTATCTTCAGCAGCAGTGATAACATCTATTGCATCTACAGATTTTTTCTCAGTTGTTTTGGCAATATGAGCAGATTCAATAATTATGTCTGTTACATCAGTTTGCATAGCAGTAAGTTTAGTTTTATCTCCAGCGCATCTAGAACTGTATTCAATAATAGCTTTAACTGCATCGCTTTTAAAAGGTAGTAGATGTTCTTTCCTAGCAACATAGGCAACATATTCAATAGTTCTTCTTACAGTATCAGTATCTTTATCTATAGAATCATCAAAATCCGCTTTCATTTTAAACAACTTTTTAAAGTCTGAATCTAGATTAGATAATTGTTGGTATATAGCTTCACTACCAAATAATACAACTTGACAGTCTATTGGAACAGATTCTGGTTTTATTCCTATCATAGTAACAGGAGTAGTCATATCTCTTGAACTATCTATCGTAAGTTCAGAGTTACGAATAACTCTTTTGAAAGCTTCCCAAACAGTCATATTGGTTAAAAGGTCACGAGCATTAACTAATAGATAACCACCATTTGCTTTATAGAAAACACCCGCTTTAAGCATTGTATGGTCTGTTTTAACACTTCCCATATAGTTTTCGTATTCTAATTTTCCAAATAAATCATAATATGTTGGGTTAGAACACACAACAACAGGTGCGTGGTCTAGATTTTCATTATTTACTATTAAATTCACTCTATATTTTTCCCAAGGTTTAGCTTGAGCACGCATTTGAGGTGGCATATTTTGTATATTGTCTGCTAAATCTTTGAATTTCTCGGCATTTTTAACTACATCTTCTTGTACAGAGTATAAGAAGTTTTGTATTTTTAAGTCACCTTTATATCTAATTTTCAAGTCGTTTATATTTTTAGATACAACATAAGTAACCATATTAGCTTGCCAGCTTTGAACTTTTGCAGCACATTCTTTTTCTAGAACTTCTAACTTTTGCATTATCTCGTGAGTTTCTTGTTGAATCTTTGGAGACTTAGCTTTAAACTCTGCCTTTACTTTTTCATCAAGAGCATTAAACTCTTTTTCATTTAATACTTTACCTTGGTAAACAGGTGAGAAGTATATACCATCTGTAGCAGTTCTAATTTTAAAGCCTTGAGCAGTTGTATATTTATCGAAAGTTTGCATTATTTCATTTTTCTTAGTTTCGTAGCTTTTAGTTATTATTTTCTTTTCTTTTTCATAATTTTCAGACTCGAAAATTTTAAGCAGGTCTTTACGAACAGTAGAGATGAAACGATTCATATCTTCTTTAAAAGTTCTACCGTGACCAGCTTTTAAAAATATTGCAATTGGTTCATTTGGATTTTCAAAATTATGAATATAACATAAGTCATGTGGAACGGGTTTAGTTTTTGCAAGCCTATTTACTATTGATAAAACGTAAGGCATTTTACCCATACCAACTTGTCCACAAACATAAAGATTGAAGCCTTTTTGAGGCATTTCTAAAGCTGTTTCAACAGTTTCTAAAGCTCTACGTTGACCAATAATTCCGTTATAACCAGAGATATCATCGGTTGTTTTAAAGTTAAACTGTGAAGCGTTTAATTTGAATGTTAAATCTGAGGATTTTAATTCTTTTATCTTTTTCATAAGTACTCCTAATTATATTTATTTGCTTCATTTGTTACTACATTTTCATATGTTATTTATACAACAAATCATATAAATTTTCAAGGAATTTTGTATAAAAGATAAATTTAAATATATTAACAACAGAAATGCAATACTAAGGCAAAAAACAAGTAACAAATTTGACATATAAATTGAGCCGTGGTATAATTTTTATACGGTAAAAATTAATTCTATTTTTAATAAAGGAGAAGGCAAAATGTTTACACTGGTAAATATGAAAAAAGATTTCGATAAGGCGTGGCGGGATCTCAAGAAAAAAGACGAAATTGCTATTAAGAAGGTAGAAAGACGCTTTAAAAGTAGTGATAAATTTTCAGGTGATTTTGTAAGAAAAGTATATGACGTCTATGACGCGTACAAATTGCAAGTGCCTCACATTGCCACCGTGTTAGAAGAGTATTTAGACAATCCCATTTGGGGAATTTGCTTCGATACACCATTTAGCAAAGCAAAAGTTTGTAGTGTCTTGTTAGATATGCAGTTTGTAGCAACACTTATGTGTACTAGCCTTTTAAGGCGTACAACGAATTTAGAAAGAAAGTCAGAAGGTCAACGGAAGCTTAGAATATACATTGCGATTTTAAACTACGATAGATATAAGAAAAGTCAGGTAGTAAAAAAACAGATTAGTAAGGGCAAAGGTCAAAAAGTAGTAGTTAAATAAGGAGATGTTTATGAAAAAAATATGCACTGCATATAAATTAGGAGCAGGATATTTGCTTAGCGACGAAAACACTATTTCGTTCTATGTATTCTTTGCGATGATTTTCAGTGGTTGTGCGTACTTCTTTTATTCATGTGAATTTGCTACAGCAATTCCACTAACTATTGTAATGTTAGGATATGTTGTAAACGTTATTTTATTTTCTTGGCTTAAGGGAAACATGGAAGGAACAAGACTAGAAAAAGTGTTTGGTATTTGTTATGCTGTAGTATTTGCAATACTTTTTGTGATTGGTAGTATTATTAATTTCCGTGCTCATATAATTATAATGACTATTATTTTAGCTACAACTTTTATTGCAGCTTTTTTTGAGGAATACATCGCTCTTGACTTTCTGCGGGGATTAATGTTAGTATTGCCGTTTTTTACTCTTATTTTTTCTATTGCATATACTAGCTTACCAATAGTATTAAAATTCATTATTCCATTAGTATATACAATGTGTGCTCCGTTTATTGCATATTATGAGGATAATGCGGCAGCACAAAACATATTTGAATTGGCTTTTGAGTATACGTGGGATGCTGAATACGAAAAACGTATGAGAGAGTTAAACAGTAAAGATATAGTGGTGTGATTAATTTCACACCACTTTCTTATATATATAGGCATCTTCATTTGTGTCAGTATAATAATTTTTTCTAGTATTAATCTTTTCAAAGCCAACCTTTTCGTAAAATGATATAGCAGATAGATTATTTTGTCTTACTTCTAAAAATATGTCTAGAACTCCTAGTTCAGTGCATAAACTAAATAGCGCGTCCAGTAGATATGTCGCAATATTTTGGCGTCTAAAATTTTTGCCGACTGCAATGGCAAGCAAATCAAAATGGTCGACTAAAAGTTCAGCAGATAAATATCCAACTACGGTATTATTTATTTTAGCTACAAAATAGTAATATGTATTTTCATTTAGTGTTGAAGATAGGGTAGTAGGGGACAGGATCCTATGTTCAAGACTTGCTTCTATTTTTTCTATTTCGTTTAAATCTTGTATAGTTGCTATTTCAATAGTTACATCCATACTTATTCACCTTCAGTTGTTCTTTCGGCTTCACTTTTTCTGTAATACATTGCATCTAGGTTAAGATAGTCAAAAAGTGAAGTAGTCATATCTAGTTCAAATATGTTTTTCAAATCTAAATCTGCAACCATAACATTTTCTAAGTTTATATTGCTGTTATTATCTATTACTATTAATAAATCTTCTAAATTCATATTTTGGACATTAGAGATAATATCTTTTGCAAAATCGTTTCCGGCGAAATCAAATGCTTCTAATTTAGAGTTTTCATATTTATATAAGTTATAATATGCTCTTTGGTTTCTAGCATCCATTAATGATAGAACATATTTTGGTGTAAATGTACATTTTTTAATTCCATCTATTGCTAAAAGCTCTAAACTTGTTGTACCGAAGATTTTTTTATTTGTTACTTTAGCTATAGCTTTTATACTAGCAATTCCTATTCTAACTCCTGTAAAAGAGCCAGGACCCAAAGTGATTGCAAACAAGTCTATATCTTTAAGACTAGCATTATTTTCATTTAAAACCTGGTCTAAAAGAGGGAGAAGCTTTTCTGAATGAGTAATCTCATTATCTATTTGTTTAAAAAATATATTATTTTCATCTTTTAAAGCAACGCCTGCTTTTTTTGTTGTTGTATCTATTGCAAGAATTTTCATAGTTATATATCTCCTTTAATTGTTATAACGCGTTCGTTTTCTACGTCGGTACTTTGGATAGTTATATATATAGTGGAAGGTGGTAAGATATCTTTAACAATTTCGCCCCATTCTAAAATACATAGTCCGCTGTTAAAGTAATCTGTTCCAACAGAATCCTCAAAATCGTCGGAACCACTTAATCTATATACATCAAAATGAAATATTTTATCTACATTTTCATTATTTGCCTTTGGGGTATATTCGTTTACTATTGTAAATGTAGGGCTAGATACATCATTTTGTATTCCAAAATACTCAGCAATACCACGCATAAATCTAGTTTTCCCTGTGCCTAAATTTCCTGTTAGTACAATAATAGAATTATTATTTAAATTTTTAGCTAAGTCAAAAGCTAATTTTTCGGTCTCTTGTTCAGAGTAAGTTACATACTTTTTCATTAAATTCACCATACATATTATACAATTGTAAACAGAAAAAGTAAATAAAAAGCCAAAATAAAAGAAATTTTCGAAAAAATTTCAAAAAACTTTTAAGTAAACATAATATGATGCGTGATTAAGAAGAAATGAAGGCGAGTGCGGCGAAACACCTGCTGCTTGGCGCGTTTGCTTATATGCCAATTCGAATATTACAAATCTGTTTTAAAATTATGGAAACAGAATATGTCACGTGTCAAAAAACTCGAAAAAAGTTGAAAAAAAGGTGTTGACATTTAGCTTAACTTGAAGTATAACATTGGTGTAATCTTATTGTAGGAGGTAAGAAAAATGAATAAAGGAGAACTTATTGCAAAAATAGCTGAAGAAAGCAAATTAACTAAAAAAGCTGCAGAAGCTGCATTAGATGCTTTCATGTCTTCAGTTGAAGGAGCTCTAGCTAAAGGAGAAAAAGTTCAATTAGTTGGATTTGGTACTTTCGAAGTTAGACAAAGAGCTGCAAGAAAAGGAAGAAATCCTCAAACTAAAGCAGAAATAAAAATACCTGCTTCTAAAGCTCCAGTTTTCAAAGCTGGTAAAGCTCTTAAAGAAACTGTTAACAAATAGTTTTGAAAAAATACCCTTAAGGGGTATTTTTTTTATTTACTTTGTGATATAATGTCGAAAAATGTAATAAATCCAAATAAAATTTTAGGAGGAAATGTTTTTATGATTACTGCAAAACAAGCAAGAGAAGAGTCTTATGACAGAATTGTTCTTTGGTGCGAAAAGAAACTGCAACCCGAAATTGAACTCGCAATGTTCAAAAAACAAAATCAGGCAAGCAAACTTTTTACAGAAGAGGAAGTAAATTCTAAAGAACTCGAGAAAACGCTGGAGAAGTTGGGTTATAAGGTAGTATTAAGCAACATGACAGAGCAGGCTGGTTTTAAGTCTACGTATGGCGTTATATATAATGTAACAATTTATTGGTAAATGCGGTAAAACGCTATGAGAGAGTTTACTAATCCAAAAGCAAAAGAGCTTTATGAAGCGGCTGAGAGTAATGAAGCATATGTAAGAGAGTGGGAAGAAAAGAATTGTATAGATAGGGAAAATCCTTACGTGCCAGATACTTTCCTTGAACTATTAACGGAAGCGGCTGGCCTAAGGTGTCTAGCAGATGATATTGAAGATGGAATAATTTCCGAAGAAGAATTAGAAGGCGCGTGAAAAAACGCGTCTTTTAATATATTCAAAACATTGAAAAAATAGCATTTTATGGTATAATATTTATGTCTTTAAAAAATAATATATATTAGGTGATAAAATGAAGTATGAAAAGAAAAATGTTTTTGAACAAACTAACAAATATGAACAAGAGAATATGTATAAATATGTAGATGAATATATTAAGTTTTTAGACTATGCAAAAACAGAATACAAATGTGTTGAATATATTGTACGTGAGTTAGAAGAAAATGGTTTTGTAGATCTTGCTAAGAAGGAAGGCCTAAATCTTGGAGATAAAGTATATTATATAAACAAAGAACGTTCGCTTTTTGCAGCAGTTATTGGTAAAGGAAATATAGCTCAAGGCTTAAATATAATAGGTGCACATATAGACAGTCCACGTTTAGATACTAAGCCTATGCCTTTATTTGAAAAACAAGGTTTAGCTTTAATGAAGACACAATACTATGGTGGAATTAAAAAATACCAATGGCTTGCAATACCTCTTGCAATGTATGGTAAAGTATACAACTCTAAAGGCGAACAAATTGATGTTGTATTAGGAGAAGCATCAGATGATTTTACTTTTGTTATAACAGACCTTTTACCACACCTAGGGCGAGAAGAGCAAGAGAAAAAAGCTTCTGAGTTTATAGACCCTGAAAATTTAAACGTAGTTGTAGGTTCTATTCCAGATAGTGATGAAAAGGAATCTAAAATAAAAGCTAAAATATTAAAAGAATTAAATAGAAAGTACGGAATAAACGAAATAGACTTTGCAAGAAGTGATATTAGATTTGTACCAAGTTTTAATGCAAAATATGTAGGTTTAGATAAAGGCCTTGTTGCAGGCTATGGCCATGATGACAGAGTATGTGCTTATGCAACCATTGCCGCTTTAATCAATAGTGTAAAAGACGGTAAAGTGTTAGATAAAACAGCAGTTGCTGTTATAGTAGATAAAGAAGAAATAGGAAGCGAAGGAAACACTTCTATGAGTTCAGATGCTTTTGATTTATTTATAAGCAAAATGTTAAGACTTAAAGGAGAACAAGCGAATATAGAGATATTACTTGAAACATTTAACAATTCTAGTATGCTTTCAGCAGATGTATCTGCAGCAGTAGATCCAATGCATGAGCATTTAAGTGATGTGCAAAATGGCAACATAATAGGCTGTGGATTATCTATTGAAAAATATACAGGAAGTGGTGGAAAATATTCTGCAAATGATGCAAGTGCTAAATTTATGAATAAGGTTATGACAATATTAGATAAAGCAAATGTTGTTTACCAAATGGGAACATTAGGTAAAATTGGAAAAGGTGGCGGTGGAACTATCGCTTACATCTTAGCAAATAAAGGGGTAGAAGTAGTAGATTGCGGAACAGCGCTACTTTCTATGCACTCTCCATACGAACTTGCAAGCATTGGAGATATTTATATGACATATAAAGGGTATAAAGCTTTCTTTAATAGTTAGTTAAAAACAATAACTATTAATAGATTAATGAACAACATATTAAATATATAAAGTTTAAGGGGGATTTATGAGGAGTATTTTTAAAAATACAGACTATATAATATTAATCCTTGCTATAATTCTTGCTATAATTGGTGTAGTGGGAATTTATAGCGCGGGCTTAAATAGTACAAGCTCTGAGCAAGAATATATAAAGCAAATGATTTGGATAGGCATATCATTAGTGGCTATGTTTGTGGTATGGATGTTAGATTATCATATAAGTAGTGTGGTGGGTCTTATAGCTTATCCTATATGTTTGGTACTTCTTGTCATAGTCCTATTTATGCCCGAGGTAAATGGAGCATCCAGCTGGTTTCATATAGGAAATGTCTTAATACAACCATCAGAATTTATGAAGCTTGCATATATTTTACTTTTGGCTAAATATATAGACTATGTGTATACTAAGGGAAAAGATGCAATAAATAAATGGTACTATATTGGTGTTGCTCTATGTATATTTTTAGTGCCAGTTATGCTAATAATGCTTCAACCAGACTTTGGTACAGCTTTGGTGTTTGCAAGTATAACATTCTTTATGCTGTTTAAATCTGGTCTAAGTTATAAATATATATTAGCGTTATTACTAGTGTTAATTGTAACAGTTCCTTTGTTATATTTCTTTGTGTTAAGCGACTACCAACAAGCAAGAATACAAGTGTTCTTAAATCCTGAACAAGAACCTTTAGGAGCAGGATACAATGCAATACAGTCTAAAATTGCGGTAGGTTCAGGAATGCTATTTGGGACAGGCTTAGGTAAAGGAACACAAACTCAATGGGGATATCTTCCGGTTAAATCTTCAGATTTTATATTTTCTGTAATTTCTGAAGAACTAGGATTTGTATTATCTGCATTAATTGTAGTAATTTATGTAGTAATGTTACTTAGAATATTAAAAATAGCAGAAACATCAAAGGACAGGCTAGGGTCAATTATAGCAATAGGTGTATTTGGAATGTTTTTCTTCCATTTCTTAGAGAACATTGGCATGACGATAGGGATTATGCCAATTACAGGAATACCACTTCCGTTTGTAAGCTATGGTGGAAGTAGTATGCTTACAAATTTTGTAGCACTGGCTTTAGTGTTAAGCGTAAGCTCAAGAAGACAAAAGTCGTTATTTATAAAATAGATATATAGAAAACATAAGCGAAACAATAAATAATAGTTAAGGGGGATAGGAACAATTGCTAAAAGAATATATTAGGGAGATTAATGTAGGAGATGTACGCGTTAAAAATAATGTGTTTCTAGCTCCTATGGCTGGGGTTACAGATGTACCATTTAGATATATTTGTAATAAATACGGTGGAGTAGTATATACTCCTACGGAAATGGTTAGCACAAAAGGACTTGTGTACAAAGACCATAAAACACACAAGATTATGGATGGATACGAAGGAGAATCTCCACGTGTTGTACAAATATTTGGTAGTGAACCTGAAGTTTTAAAAAAAGTTGTAATAAAATTAAATGAAAGTGATGACGTAGACATCATAGACTTTAATATGGGATGCCCTGCACCAAAAGTTGTAAAAAACGGTGATGGAAGTGAACTTTTAAAAGATTTAAATAAAGTAGAAATAATCCTAAAAGAAATAATGTCAGTAGCTAAAAAGCCGGTAACAGTTAAAACTAGGCTTGGATATGACAGGAATCATATGACGGCAATAGCTGTTGCTAAGCTTTGTGAAAAATATGGTGTGTCTTTGATTACAATTCACGGAAGAACTAAAGATGAGTATTACCAAGGCAAGGCAGATATAGATGAAATAAGAAAAGTTAAAGAGCAAGTTTCTATTCCCGTAATCGGCAATGGAGACATAGTAGATTTAGATAGTGCTAAAAGGATGTTTGAACATACAAAAGTTGATGGTATTATGATAGGTAGAGCGGCGCTTGGTAATCCGTGGATATTTAAAACGATACTTCAAGGTAAGGAATATATTCCAAACATACAAGAAAGATATAACGTTATACTAGAACATTTAGATTTGGCAGTTAAAAGAGACTCAGAAAAAACTGCAATACCTAAGATGAGAAAACATATAGCTTGGTATTTAAAAGGGCTTAAAAACAGTTCTGTGGCTAAAGACGCTATAAATAAAGAAACGACATTAGACGGCGTTCTTAAAATATTAAAAGAGTATTTTGATACATTAAAATAAGTATAATAGCAAACCCATAACTCATACATTATATTATGTAAGTTAGGGGTTTTTATTATGTTTTTAAATATTTCTTTAAAATCTAAAGGCAAATGGGCGTTATTAGTATTTGGGCTAGCAGTTATAATTTTTATAATAAGTATTTTTGCTATGTTAAATATTATAGATAAAATAAAAAATGGCGAAATATTTAAGGGGGAGTTAGACTTATCCTTTAGTGAATATTATGTCCAGGCAGATATGACAGTAATTTCTAATAAAAACATAAATACATATGCAGTAAAAGAGTGGCATAAAGAGGATTATACAAAATTAGAATATTTAGACTATGTGAAAAATAAAGTTATAATTACATTAAAAGGTAACAATTGTACTATACAAAACAGTGGTAATACTGCAAAATTAGCAATAAATAATATGATAGGTAATAAGAATATAGCATCACTTAGCACGTTTGGAAAAATGTATAATAATCATTCGGACAGCTGTAAATGTGAAAGACAGAAATATATTAAGGATAACGAAATGATAATTACTATTATTTTAAATGAGAACTGCAATTGTAGTTGCAATTGTAATAAGATAGTTCAAGAAATGGGAATTAAAACATTAAAATTAATATTAGTAGATGGAATTCCTAAAAATTATATTATCTTAGATATAAACCAAAAAGAATATATTAGCATAGTATATAATGTGTTTGAAGATAAAGTAAATACAGACACATAGGAGAGAATATGAATATAAAAAGAGGAGATATATATTATGCAGATTTAAGCCCGGTTGTTGGTAGTGAACAGTCTGGGGTACGTCCTATCCTTATTATACAAAATGATATAGGAAATAAATTTAGTCCAACAATAATAGGTGTCCCTATAACTTCTAAAGCCAAAATAAGTATGCCTACGCATATAGCGATAGAGGGTAATAAATATGGCTTAGAAAAAGATTCTATTATACTTGCAGAACAAATTAGGACTTTAGACAAAAGTAGACTTAAAGAAAAGGTTGGAAGAATAGATAAGAAAGTTTTAAATGAAGTGAAGAGGGCAATTGAAATAAGTTGCGGACTAAGAGGTAAAGTTAGTTTTGAAGAATACATAAAATATTTGAAAAATAAATTAGAAACTATCTAATTTAAGAAAATTGTCAAATTATGTTGAAATATGTGCGGTCGAATGATAGAATATTAGTAGCAAAACCCTAGGCTTAAATTTAATTAAAGGAGAGACTTGTGTATGTTATCTGACAGGTTAAAAGTGTTTGTAACATCTTTTTCCGAAGAAGTTACAGGAAGCAACAATCACGTCAAGGTCGAATGGCCAGATGGGCGGGAAATCGCCTTTGTTGTAGACTGTGGACTGTTCCAGGAAAAGGAACACAACCATAGAAATGCAGAGAAACTGCCGTATAAGGCTGAAAATATTGCGTTTGCAATTGCTACTCATGTTCATACTGACCATGTTGGTATGTTCCCTAAATTAGCTAAAGAAGGTTTTAATGGCCCGTTATATACTTCTTATGAGACAGCAGAGATTCTTCCCGTAGTGCTTGAAGAAAGCTATGAGCGGCTGGAAGATGATTACAGAACTCAG
Organism: Clostridia bacterium; assembly: GCA_045652705.1. Lineage (GTDB taxonomy): Bacteria > Bacillota > Clostridia > TANB77 > CAG-465 > UMGS1649. The sequence continues at coordinate 70,985 of JAZRUV010000001.1, read as the reverse complement.
TTTAAGCGGTATATAAGACAAAAACAAGCTAAAAAGCTGGAGAAGACAAGAGGTCATGGGCGTGGCAAACGGGATAAACCCAGACGGGAATCTAAGAAAAAGGAAAAAGGCCCAGAGATGCCTCGTTTGTTCTACGAGAGAAAGCATATTGAAAAGATTATTAGCCATACTGAGGTAATAGATTTGTATGATACTTTCTCTCCGTATCCTGGTCTTGAAATTACTTTCTATCCCAATGCTCATATTGCTGGTGCTGTTCTTACGGTATGTAGAATTTTTAGCGAAACAGAAGAAATGCATTTGCTGTTTACTGGTGATTTATGTCTTACGAATCCTGTAACTAATGTAGTGACTGAAATTCCTAAGGAAGTTGCAGATAAAATTTCTTACATTGTGTGTGAATCTACTTACGGTTCATCTGAAGCACATCGCAATGATGAAAAACAAAGAGAGAAACACATGGACATTATTCGTGAGGTGGCAAATAAAAGAGGCACAATAATGTATATGTCTAACTCTTTGGAAAGACCAGAGCGCGTTGGCGTTGATTTGAGAGCCATGCAGATGAATTCAAGAATTTCTGAACAAATGAAAAAGTTCAATATTTTCCTGGATTCTACGTTTGGTGTCAAGTGTCTGCAAAAGTATTTGCATATCTATGGTAATGGCTATCTTCCCAACAACTTTAGTGTTGTGGATAAGACATCTAGAGGTCAAATCTTTGCAGAACATGGTCCTCGTATGATTATCTGTACTTCTCCAAGATTTTATCAAGGGTCATTCTTAAACTATGGTGCAAAAATGCTTGAGGACCCCAATGTCACATTAATCTTTGTTGCATATGTTCCACCCGAAGTTCAGAACATTATTGCGCTGCCTTGTGGTACAGAGATTAACTATATGGGCGAGAGTATTAAACTTAGATGTAAGAGATACCAGTTTGGTTATTATTCATCTCATGTACCTACCGAGGAAATGGATGGATTCTTGGCACAGTTTTGGAATGTAAAAGCAATTTTGTTTAACCACGGTGTCAACGACTCTAAGGTTAACTATGCTAAAAGGTACAGTGGCCTTTGCAAGCAAACTCATGCACTTCTTTACGGAAGAACAGTTAAGCTTTCTTCTGATGGAATTGAAAAGTACTTTTAACACATATTATATATCCGCGTGTTTTTACACGCGGATATTTTTAACTTTAATATCCTAAATGTTGAAAAATTATATATATTCTGTTATTATGTTAATAGGAGATAATTATGTTAGAAAAAGGAAAGATATATAAATTTGAAATAATAGATGTTGGAATAAATTTTGAAGGTATTGCAAAAGCTGAGGATGGACACACTGTATTTATACCGGGCACGTTAAAAGGTGAAATGGTTAATGCTAAAATAATTAAGGTTAATAAATCTTATGCATTAGGTGAAGTTAAAGAATATATAACTAAATCTCAAAATAGATTAGAGGAAGACTGTAAATCATATTCACTTTGTGGGGGATGTGCAGCAAGGCACATGGACTATGATACTACACTAGATATTAAACTTGCAAACGCTATAAATACATTAAACAAGCAGGATGTAGATGTAAGCAAAATTGGTAGTATTTATGGAATGGGGAAGCCATATTATTATAGGAACAAATTACAATATCCTGTAAGATGCGTAAATGGAAAAACGGTTATGGGTATGTTTATAAAATCAACTCACGATATTGTAGAAAACAAAGAGTGCTTAATACAAGATAAGATTACACACGATGTTGCGCATAACTTATTCAAACTAATAAATGACAATAAATTTATAGGATATAATGAAAAAAGTGGTGCAGGAGACATACGCAACATAATGGTTAGACGTGGTACACATACAGATGAAATTATGTGTGTTGTTGTAATAAATAATAAAAAGCTAACAAATGACAGTAGATGGAAAAATGTAATAGAAAAAATTACAGAAGAATACAAAGATATTTGCTCGTTTGTGCTAAATATAAACGAACAAAATACAAACGTTATTTTATCTAATGACAATGTTTGCATATACGGTAAGGAATATATAACAGATAAAATAGGTGAATATACATTTAAAATAACAGCCGATTCATTCTTTCAAGTAAATACAATACAAGCAGAAGTGTTATATAGTGTTCTTAAGGAAAAGTTAGAACTTGAGCAAGATAAAAACTTGTTAGAACTTTATAGCGGAGTTGGTAGCATAGGAATATTCTTATCTGATGGTGTTAAGGACGTATATTCTGTTGAAATAGTAGAATCTGCAACTGAAGCTGCAAAAGAAAATGCTAGAATTAATAATATAACAAATATAATTAATGTAAATGGAGATGCTACTAAAGAAACATTAAGACTTGTAAATGAAGGCAAATTTTTTGATTATATAGTAGTTGATCCTCCAAGAAAAGGTTTAGATTTAGAAGGGATAGAATTAATACTTAAATTAAAACCAAACAAGATAGGATACGTTAGCTGTAATGTGGCAACTCTTGCTAGGGACTTGAACCTCCTTTGTACAGAAAATTACGAGATTAGGTCTATAGACTTAGTAGATATGTTCCCGTGGACTCATCACGTGGAGTGCGTAGCGGTTCTGACGCTTAAGTAAACCTGTAAAACGACATAATATTAAGTACAACGTTTGTTATAAGAGAACAAAGCGAATAAATTCGCCCTCCCTAGACTTTAAATAGTTGAAGTGGTAAAATGAAAGTAGACACAAAAATCTACTTTCATTTTTTTGTTTGTGTTAAAATAACATTAGGGAGGAATGTATTATGGGAAGACCAAAAGGTGGAAAAAACAAATATTGGAGTAAAGAAGAAAAATTAAGAATAGTTAATAAAGTTGTATTGGAAGGAAAATCTTCTAGAGAAGTCTCTCGAGAAGAAAATGTAGATAGTGGTACAGTTAGAAAATGGACAAGAATATACTTGTCCGAAGGAGAGCCTGGATTAACTAATAAAAGAAAACCTGGTAATCCGTTAACTAAATATCAAAGACGTAACGAACTTTCAGAATTAGAAAAACTTGAATATGAAAATATGAAATTAAGAATCGAGAATGAAAGATTAAAAAAAGGATACATTGTGAAAGGAGATGGTTCCGTTGTAATATTCAAATAGTCAAAGAAAGAGAATTTGAAATTGTTTTAGCATTAAGCTCTGAGTTTAATGTTAAATCATTATGTGAATATATGAAAATCTCTAGAAGTGGTTACTACAAATGGCTAAAGAATAAAGATGTTTTAAACATTTATGAGATTAATAGGTTGGATTTAGAGAAACTAGTTGAAGAAATTCATATCAAGAAACCTAGTTACGGTTATCGTAGAATAAATGCTTTAATACGTAGAGAAACTGATTGGGTTGTATCGGATAATTTAGTTCATAAGGTATGTAAAGCCTTAAATATTAAATCAAAGGCTAGACATTACAAATATAAAAAAGCAGGCGAAGAATCAATTAAATATCCTAATATAATACAGGGTAATTGGAACGTTTCACGTCCTTTCGAAAAGATTGTTTCGGATACAACTACATTTTGGTTTAAAAGAAAACCTTATGATTGGACTTTTTATCTAGATGTTTTCAACAACGAAATTGTAGGCTCTGACGTTAGAGAATCTAAACATGGTTGCAATATTTTAAATCATCGTGCTGCGTTAAATGAGATGTTAGATAACAAACAAAAAAGAGGATATAGCGAACTTGAAACAATTTTCCACACAGATCAAGGCGCGATATATTCCTCTGCGTCATTTAACAATATGCTAAAACACTTCTTTATTACAAGATCCATGTCTAGAGTCGGAACACCTACAGATAATCCGGTTATAGAATCCAAAAATGGTTGGCTTAAGAAAGAAATGTATATTGATTTTGACACAAATAATTATAACACAGTACAAGAATTTATAAAAGATATTGTAAGGGACAATAATGAATATAGACCTAGTTATGCATTAAACTACAAAACCCCAATTGAATATAAAATTCAATTAGGGTTTCGATAGGTTTTTTGTGTCTACTTTTTGTTGACAAGTCCATAGACTTTAAATAGTCTAGGGATTTTTTATAAAGATGTTGTATTTAAGTTTCCACCTATTCCTAGGCCACCCTTCTTGAATTAGACATATTTTACATCCAGAACAATGTTTTGCCAAGACCTTTTGTTCCGCTTTTCATCGCAAATTTCGACATTTTTATATTCATTAATTTAACGATATTTCCTATACAATAAAAAGCTCCCTCGTAACACAAATAAGTGTACGAGGGAGCTTTTTTAAACATCAAAATGTTTCAAAAACAGCTCATAATCATCAGTTTGGTAGAATTTGGCCTTCACGTTAAAAGAATAGCTAACTTTTTTATCTGCACCAAGTTTAGCGATGCAAGATATATCATCTTTAGAAATAAACTTGGCTAAGGGAAAGTTATCAAAATCTTTAATAGCTACACTTACGAATTTATCCGATAAATTCGTAAGTTTCTTTTTGCTTTCAGCTGGAAAGTAAATTCCAAGAAGAAATCCTCCAAGGACAAATACTGTGCAAATTGTAAGCGAAATGACAATAATTATCCCAACTCCGGTGATGGAGGTAGGAATATTATTTACAATGTAAAGTCCGTTCCAATGATTATGATAAAAGTACAGTAAGCTAGATAAAAGAATAACGCAAAAAATTAATCCAATAATTAGCTTTCTTTTGTTAAGATTATGCCGTTTTTTTGATTCCATAAAAATCGTCCTTTCATTAATTAATGAGATGTTGTGCTTAATATATGTATAATCCATAAGGATAGTATAGTATTAACGATAATATTATAGCATAATTATGTAAAATATTCAAATATTATTAGACATTAGTTCAAATAAGATAAAAAATAAAACCAGACAAATAATCAAAAAAGATTATCGACTGATTTTTTATTATTTAGTCATCATTATTAGATTTTAAATATAACGCTAAATCTTTTAATGCAAGGCAAGCACTAATTAATTGTTCGTCAGAGAATTCTGTTAGCATTTCTTTAGTGGTTTTAATCACATTTAAGTCTTTACCAAACAAAATGTAATCAGCAGAAAAGCCTGTGAAGTCACATAGTATTTTAAGTTTCTCTATTGATAGATAATTTTGACCGTGTTCAATTAAACCTAAATATTGACCTGTTATTCCTATTTCTTTTGCAAAAGCTTCTTTTGTTAAGAACATACTCTCGCGAATTTTTCTAATTCTTTGACCGATTTCTTTTTTCATAATTTACCACCCACAATTAAAGTATATTTAAAATAATAATTTAAATAGTGAAAACTCATAGTGCTTGAGTGTGGTAACAAGTGACAAATTATGATAATATGTTACAAAATCGTGAGAGGAGATTTGTATGGAAAAGATGCCATTAACAATTTTACTTGTTGAAGATGATTTGAATGAATGTGGAATTTATAAAAATATTGTAAAGAATAGAGAAGATGTTAAAATAGTTTCTGTTACTAATTCGTCAGTCAAAGCAGTTGAAAAATTTGAAATTCACAATCCAGATGCGGTAATACTAGATTTAGAATTAACGGATGGTGAAGGTAGCGGTTTTGACTTTATTGAAACAATGAAAGAATATCCAATAAACAAACGTCCTAAGATAATAGTAACGACAAATGTACATTCTAATACAGTATATGACTATTGCCATAATAACAATATAGATTTTGTATTTTATAAAAAGCAAAAGAATTATTCTCGAGAAACTGTAATAAACACATTGCTTTTGCTTAAAAGTTATGAAACAACAAATAAAGTTGCTGCGATTGAAGTAGAAGATAATAAATTAGAAGAAAGTATATATAACAAAATAAATAAGGAGCTAGACTTAATTGGTGTTGGCTCACATCTTCACGGAAGAAAATATTTGTGTGATGCAATACATTTTATTCTTCATAGTGGAGATAATTCTAAACTATCTATAGTACAACATCTAGTTGGCAAATATAAAAAGTCTAGTAGTACTATAAGTAGAGCAATGCAAAATGCAATATTGCACGCTTGGAGAATAACGCCAATAGAAGACTTAACTAAATATTATACAGCAAGAGTTAATTATGAAACTGGTGTTCCAACACCGACAGAGTTTGTATATTACTATGCAGACAAGATTAGAAAGGAAATGTAATAAAATTAAAGCAAAAAACAACAAATTATAACAAAATGTAATCAATTATAACATATAAACACTTCCAAATATCATTTATGCAAAGCGCATAGATGGTATTTTTTTTATTAAGCGGTGGAGGTGATTATATATGAGTTTTCTAGAGTGGTTAAGATATTGGTTAGGATATTAATATATATTCAAACAAAGCAGTTTCTATTTATTAGGAACTGCTTTATTTAGTATTTGAACACAACTTATCATAAGTAAATACTAAAAATATTGCTAATATTAGGAATTTTAGTTATAATTATTAACAGGGTGAAATAAATGGAAATTAACATAGATACAATAATATATTTTATTAGATTGTTTATAACTAACATATGGGTGTATTATTGCTTTGTAAAAGTATCTAATAGTAAGGAAAACTTTATAAAACATAACATTATATTAATATTAGTAAATATATTTTTAATACCATCATATATTTATATGAAAACAGTGTTTGATTCATTTCTTGCATTTATACTATTATATTTTACTTATACATTAATAATATCAAAAATAACATGCAAAAAATTATCTTACTCTATGATTATAATTATATTGGCTTATGCAATCTTAGCAATTTTTCATACATTAAGTGTTGTTATAAGTTTTATTCCCTACAAATTGATAGAACAGTTGCTAGGGTTTGACAACAAATTTGTAAGTTTATTATGTATGTTGATGATAGAATTTGGAATTCTATATGCATTTTTTAGTATAAAAAGATTTAAAAATGGTTTTTTATTTATAAATGCTAAGCTTAATAATGAAGTAACAAATATTATAATAATTAATATAAGTACGATTATGATAATTCTTTATTGCTTATTAGGAGCAAAATATGATCAAATAACATGGAGTTTAATAATATCATTTTTAATAATAGGAGTTGTAATGTATTTCACAATTCATAAGATGTTAACTATGCATTACAAACAAAAGCTACTTACAGACACTATGGAAGAGTACAAGAAAGAATTAATTGAAAAGCAAAATGAAATAGATGCATTAAAACAAGATAAGAAGAATGTAAGCAAAATTACACACGAATTCTATAACAGGCAAAAAGCGTTAGAGTTGATGGTAGCAAGTAATATGAATTCATATAATATAGATAAAGAAAATATAAGCCCGAATGTTTTAAAAATAATAGAATCACTAACTAATGAATATTCTGAAAGATTTGAGGAAGTTAAGGAACTACCAAAACTTGATGAAACTGAAATGCCAGAAATAGACAATATGTTTAAGTATATGCAAAGTGAGTGTCAGAAAAACGACATTAATTTCAAGTTAAAAGTAATAGGTAATATTCATTATTTAGTTAATAACTTAATTTCTAAAGACAAATTAGAAACATTAATAGGCGACCATTTAAGAGATGCTATAAATGCAGTTAGTTTGAGTGATGAGAATAACAAGGAAGTTCTTGCGATACTTGGTGTTAAGAATAAGAAATACGAATTGTCTATTTATGATACGGGTGTAGATTTTACAATTGATACATTAATGAAATTAGGACTAGAGGCGGTCACAACTAATAAAGAAAGAGGCGGTACAGGTACGGGTTTTATGACAACATTTGAAACTTTAGAAGAAACTAAAGCCAGTCTAATAATAACGGAATATCCTAAATTAGAAAGTAACACATATACAAAATGCGTAACTATAAAGTTCGATGGAAAGAAGCAATATAAAATATGTTCATATAGGGCAGAAAAGTTAAAGCTTGCTTGCGAGGATAAGCGTATAAAAATAGAGGGAATAAAAAGTAAATAAATATATTAAAAGGTTAGTGATAATCACTAATCTTTTGTCGTGGTTATTTGTAGTTGAATATATTTTTTTGTAATGATATAATTTCAACAATAAATATATATAAATAAAGGGGTGGAATATGGAATATCGTTTAGATAAATATAACAATAAAATATCTGTACTAGGGTATGGTTGTATGCGTTTTACTCAAAAGGCGGGCAAGATAGATATAAAAAAGGCTGAACAAGAGGTAATGATGGCCTATGAAGCAGGAGTAAATTACTACGATACGGCATACATTTATCCTGGAAGTGAAGCTGCTATAGGTGAAATATTTGAAAGAAATAAAATTAGAGATAAAGTATATATTGCGACAAAACTCCCTCAGTATATGATTAAGTCAAAAGAAGGGGCTGAAAAGTGTCTTAACGAAGAATTAAGACGTTTAAAGACAGATTACATAGATTATTACTTAATGCATATGTTGACGGACGTAAAGAGCTGGGAACGCCTTGTAGAGCTTGGTATTCTTGAGTGGTTAGAGGACAAAAAACAAAAAGGTATAATACGTCAAATAGGTTTTTCATATCACGGGAATTCAGATATGTTTTGTAAGCTTATTGACGCATATGATTGGGACTTTTGCCAAATACAATACAATTATTTAGATGAGCATTCTCAAGCGGGTAGAACAGGATTAAATTATGCGGCAAGTAAAGGTATACCAGTAATTATTATGGAGCCGCTTCGTGGAGGAAGACTTGTAAATGCTTTGCCAGATAAGGCGAAGACGTTATTTGAAAACTATCATATTAAGCGTACTCCTGCCGAGTGGGCTTTTAGATGGCTGTGGAATCAAAAAGAAGTTATGTGCGTTCTATCCGGTATGAATTCTAAGGAAATGGTAGAGGAGAATATTAAAGTGGCATCTACATCAAAAGTAGGAGAATTTAGTGAGCAAGATGAAGAACTGTTGAAAAAAGTAGTATTAGCTATAAATGACAATATGAAAGTGGGATGCACGGGCTGCCGCTATTGTATGCCTTGTCCTAAGAATGTAGATATACCAGGAACTTTTTCGGCGTATAATAAATGCTATACAGATAATAAATTTGTAGGAATAAAAGAGTATGTTATGTGCACACTTCTTAGAAAAGAATCTACATCAGCATCAAATTGTATTGAATGTGGCAAATGTGAGAAGCATTGTCCACAAGGGATAGAAATACGTAAGGAATTAAAAAATGCAAGAAAAGAATTAGAGGGACCTGCATACAAGATTGCAAAAAGAGTAGTAAAATTATTCTTAAAATATTAATTATTAATTTTGTTATTAATTAAGGAGCAAATAAAAATGTTAGAATTAGTAGGAGTAGATATAAATAGATTTAAAAATAAAATATATCCGGAATATTTAAAATTATTTCCAGACTCTGAAAGAAAATCATATAAACAATTAGAAACGGCTTTTAAAAAGTCAATATTACAAATATTTGAAATAACCAGTGGTGAAGATTTTGTGGGGTTTGTTTTGGCTAATTCATTAGACAAAAATGGCTATTTTCAAGTAGATTACTTTGCAATATTACCTGAGTTTCAGGGTAGAGGATATGGTACGCAAGCTATAGATAGGCTAAAACAAATGAGTAGTAAATATAAAGGGATATTTATAGAAGTAGAAAAATTGGGATTAGGTAAAGACAAAAAAGAAAACGAGTTAAGACAAAGAAGAATGCAGTTTTATAAAAAGCTAGGGTTTATTGAACTTAATTGTGATTTTATATTATATAAGGTTATCTATACACCGCTATTACTTCCTATTATGGATAAAATAGAAAGTGAAGATAAAATAATAAAAGATGTATTTCAAATATATTATGCAACAATAGGTGGTAGTAGAGTTGAGAAAAACTGTAGTGTGATAAGGAGATACAAATGAAAGTTATAACTATAAAACAACCATGGGCAACATTGATTGCCAAGGGATATAAAGAATATGAATTTAGAACATGGAAAACTAACTATAGGGGAAACATATTAATACATGCTGGGAAAGGTGTAGATAAAGAGGCTATGCAAAGATTTGAACATCTAAATTTGGAATATCCACTTGGATGTGTTATAGCTAAAGCAACATTAACAGATTGTATTTTTGTCGATGATAATTTTAGAGAGCAAGTAGTACCAAAAGATCCGTTGGTATATAAAGGTATAGCGATGAAAGACAATTGGAAAGGTTACGGATTTAAATTAGAAAACGTTCAAGAAATAGAGCATATATCTGTTAATGGCAAATTAAGTCTTTGGGAATATGATTATGTAGAATAATGTAATTCAATTATTTGTGCAGAAAATACATGCATTTAACGAAATCACTTCACATAATATTGATAAAAATCTCTTTTTGTGGTAAAATACAAGAAGGGATTTTATTAAAACTAACAATAATTTGGAGGTAATAAAGTGGCAAAATATAAGAATCACTTGGGATTAGACCCTATCACTATGTATGGGATGTTGCTTCAGGGAAAGTTAAAAACTTTTCCTAACAACTATCTCGACAAAAAAAGTATCAAGGTTATGGTCCGGCATCTTATCTTAACACTTCATGGTTATACTCGAGAAGACGTTTTGACAAAAGTAAATCACGTATTTTTACAGGATAATTGTCTTGGAGGCGCTAAGAAGTTCTTCAATAATAGAGACGTAGAGATGCTTATCTACTGTTTTCCGGAATGGAAATTGAAAGCGTGGGAATTTGAAAAAGTACCACAAAACTTTTGGAAGAGCGAGGAAAATAGGCGAGATTTTCTTTTATGGGTAGCAAAAAAGGAAAAAATAAAGCTTCGCACCAAGGAAGACTACAGAAAGATAAATGCTGAACTTATTATAAGATATGGTGGTAGCAAAGCAATGCACAATGCAGGAAGTTTGTTTAATTTGCTAAACACAGTGGCTAAAGATAAGTATAAAAAGTGGGAGATAACTGTAATTTGGCCTTGGCACGAAGACGAAGTAGTTCCTGCTATTAAGTGGCTTGTAGAAGAAAAGCTACAGCTTACTCCTGAACAAGCCTGTAATCTTACAAAGCAAGATTTTATTGACAACAATTTGGACGGCCTGCTTGCGCACATTGGAAATAGAAGTGTTTTAAGGGCTTTACAAATTGCATATCCCGGAATGTATTATCGCTCGGGAAGATATGGTATTATGCTTAAAAAGTAACAATAAAAAGAATAAGTTTTGATATTTCAAAGCTTATTCTTTTTTCGTATATTAATAAAAAAATATATTAATAAATATACAATATTTTGTTGAAAAAATGCTTGAGGGAGAGTATAATAAATGTATTAGAGGAGGTGCTATCGTGGAATATTCTAATGGTAATACAATGACTAGAAAAGAATATTTAAAAAGCAAAAAGAAAAGCAATTTTTGGCTTTCTAAGCTTAAGTACGTCCTTTTAATTATAGTGGTAGTATTACTTGGAGTTTATGTTTTTAAACAACTTAACGTATATAACAATGTTACTAAACTAGCAAATAAAGTAGTTGAAGAAACAAAACTTGCTAGGACTATGACAATGTATTACGTATCTGAACCTTATACTAAAGATGGAAATACATCAGTTATGCTATATAAATCTTATGATGAATCAAGAACACAAATAATTGGCAGTGAAAACTTTAGCAATATTAAAGTTGTAGAGAATAAGTTATATGGTGTTTGTGCAGGAAAGTTATACTCAATAGATTTATTGACTAACGAGAAAGTGCAAATTTCAGATAAAAAAGTACAAGATTATTTAGTTCAGGAAGAGGCTATATATTTAAAATTAGATGATGGAATATATAAATATGTTGTAAGTTCAGGAGAAACTAAGAAAATAATCAATGGAAAATGTTTTGGATTTGTTATAGATGGTAATAATATTTATGTCATAACAGCAGGAAAAACAAGTAAAAGCATAATAAAATATAATTTAAATGGTAAAAAAGAAAAAGAATTATCTGACAAATATATTGTTACTAGTATGATATTAAATGGAGATAATATATATTTTATAAATTCAAAAGACACTAATTTATATGTGGTTTCTAAATCTGGTGGAAAAATACAAAAAGTAGTAGATAGTAAAATTGCAAAAGCAGAGAATGTTGTTTGCTACAAAGATGTTATATATTATATAAATAAAAGCGATAACAATACACTGTATATGTATAATACAAAAACTAAAGAAATAAAGCTTGTTATAAAGAAAAATATTGAGTCAATTCAAATAGATGGAAATGCAATTTATTATACAGTGGTAGGGACAATAGGGATAAACAAATTAGATATAACAACTGGGAAAACAGCACAAATAACAAGTGCTAGAACACCAGAATATATCTGTATAAATTAAACATAATAAAATAATACCAAGTCATATTAAAATGACTTGGTTTATTATATGTTTTATAATATATAAATTTGTTTTATTTAATATTGGTAATTTATTCTTCCTGTAAATCCATTCTATCACTTTTCCCATATTTAGAAGGGTCAAGGCCCATTCTTGAAGACATATAGTTAAGAATAAGTATCATTACTATAAATAAACAAAATCCAAATACACAGTAACTTACACCAATTGGAACTAAATCTATTGTTTTACTTGCTATAAACATTAATATTGCAGAACCAAAAGATTCAGCTAAATAATATATAGACATAAGCTTTGACCTTATAGATGAAGTTGTATAACGACTTACATATTCTTTTATTATTATTCTGTAAGCCCCTTTTACTAATGATTGTATTAAAAATATAATAATACCAGCTGTTAATAATATGTTATAGTTTTTAAATATTAAAGCAATCATTCCAAGAAGTACAAAAGACAATATGTAGGTAATAGATATTGTTGTTAGTGTTTTGTTTCTATGTCTCTTTTCTATTTTGTCTTGAACCATTGAACCTACGGCTGAGGCTACTGATGCAATGGCAAATATGTAACCAAACATCTTAGAAGATACATTTATATCGTTTAAGAAAGTTTTAATATACATATTGGATAACGAAAGTACTCCATAAAAAACACAAGCAAATATTAGTATTGCGTGTAGCCTTTTAGATTTAAATATAAACTTAAATCCGCCGAACATTTCAGTAAATCTTTCTTTAGCAGTTCTTTTATCTTTATCTAACGTCTTAATTGGTTTCATGTAAAATGCCAATACTGTTGAAATTAAAGCGCAAGTTGTTGAAAAAATCATTGGTAAATATGCGTTTATAAAATATAAATATCCAGCAGCTATACTTGCAATGGCTTCAACTATAAAGTATAGGGAAGAGCCTTTACTTTCAACCTTTGCGAAATCTGAGACTTTGTTCATTTTCTTTAAGCTAGAATATAAGAAAGGTGATTCCGAAACCCCTTTTAATGCAAACCCAAAAGCACAACAGAAATCTGCTACAATAATTAGGCTAAACGTTGGGATTATTAAATAAAATATTGCCCATATCATAATTAAAATGTTACCGGCTATCATAGAATTTCTAAGGCCGATTTTATCTGCAACAATAGATGCCGGTATTTGACTTAGTATTGCGGCAAAAGAATAGATACTAGAAAGCAAAGCTACTTGAGACAAGCTAAACCCTTTTGCGCCAGTTAAGAACAGTATTGAAACGGCATAATAAAACAGTATATCGTATGAAAATAATTTATATACTGGAAATAATTTTATGTTTCTTTGCATAACTTCTCCTTTGTAAAATAAATACACAATAATATATTTTAATTATATTACAACCAGACATAAATACAACTACATTTATGTGACATTTTTTGCATAAATATGTTACAAAGAGAAATTTGGAAATTCACATCAAAACCTTTACTTTAAGTTAAAATTAATGTAAAATATATAGGATAAAAGAAGGTGAAAAAATGTCAAAGAAAATAGTTGCGATAGTGGGAAGACCGAATGTAGGTAAATCTACTTTTTTTAATTTGCTTGCAGGAGAAGCCTTATCTATAGTTTCAGACGAGCCAGGAGTTACAAGGGATAGAATATATGCTGATTGTGAGTGGAGAGGTACGACATTTCAAATAGTAGATACAGGTGGAATAGAACCTAAAACAGATGACGTTATATATAAAGGGATGAGAAGACAAGCAGAGCTAGCTATGGATATGGCGGATGTTATAGTGTTTGTTGTAGATATAAGAGCTGGACTTGTGGCACAAGATATGGAAGTTGCAACAATGTTAAGACGTACTCGTAAGCCTGTAATACTTGTTTGCAATAAGGTAGATAATGTAGGGCTTCCACCAGAAGACATATATGAATTTTATAACTTAGGCTTGGGTGAACCCCTAGCGGTTTCAGCAAGAGCAAAACTTGGAATTGGTGAAGTGCTAGACGCAATATATGATAGCTTTAAAGAAATACCTGAAACAGAAGAAGATGAAACAAGTATTAAAGTTGCAATTATTGGCAAACCAAATGTTGGTAAATCTTCATTAGTAAATAAAATATTAGGAGAAGAAAGAGCTATTGTAAGTAATGTTGCTGGGACAACAAGAGATGCAACAGACAGTAAAATTTCAAACAGATATGGCAATTATGTATTTATAGACACGGCTGGAATTAGAAAGAAAAATAAAGTTTATGATAATATAGAAAAATACAGTATAGTAAAAGCAAGAGCTGCAATAGATAGAGCAGATGTTGCTATAATTTTAATAGATGCATTAGAAGGTGTAACAGACCAAGACGAAAAAATTGCAGGTTATGCACACGAAAAAGGCAAGGCTATGATAATAGGTGTAAACAAGTGGGATTTAGTAAATAAAGAAGAAACGACACCGGCATCATATGCAAAAGAAGTTAGAAAAAGCTTTAAATTTATGTCTTATGCGCCAATACTTACACTTTCTGCCGAGACTGGTAAAAGGGTAGAGGATATATTTAATATTGTAAACAAAGTGTATGCGGCAAATAGCCTAAGAGTTTCTACAAGTGTATTAAATGAAATAATCATGGAAGCTGTAGCAATAGTTCCACCACCGACAGATAAAGGTAAAAGACTTAAAATTTATTATGGAACAGAGGTTAAGGCTAATCCGCCAACATTTGTACTTTTTGTAAACGATAAAAACTTAGCACATTTTTCATACATTAGACACATGGAAAATGTATTTAGACAGCATTTTGATTTAGAGGGCACTCCAATCAATATTGTTGTAAGACAAAGGGGAGAAAAAGAAGAATAATGTTATATATAGTTACATTTTTAATAGCTTACTTAATAGCAGCAATAAACCCTGCTATAGTAATTTCAAAAAGAGTTTTAAAAACAGACATACGTAATTTGGGAAGTAAGAACGCAGGAACAACAAATGCAATAAGGACTATGGGAAAAGGTATAGGAGCTTTAGTGTTTATACTAGACCTTTTAAAAGTAGTGATTCCCTATGGAGTTATATGTCTAGTGGCATGGATGTTCAAGGAAAATATTTCGTCTAGTGTTAAAACATTATATATGTTAGCATCTGTTCTTGGGCATTCATTTCCAGTATATTATGGATTTAAAGGCGGAAAAGGTGTTGCAGTATTTTTAATGTCTGCAATAATAGTTGACTGGAAAATAGCACTAATATGTATAGGAATAGGTGTAGCAGTGATAGCTGTGTCTCGTATGGTGTCCTTAGGAAGTATTACAGGTTCTATAATGCTTGTAGTACTAGATATATTTATGGCTACAAATTATAACTTTTTACTATTACTTATTACAGTTGCTGTAGTTGTATATAATCATAGAGCAAATATTGAAAGAATAATAGCAGGAAAAGAAAACAAATTATTTTAATTGTTGTTGGGAGAAACTAATGGAAAAGATAATAGATAAAATTATTGCGAGAGCAAAACAAGATATTAAAACAATAGTGCTTCCCGAATCGGAAGATGAGAGGGTTATAAAAGCAGCAAGAATTATTAAAGACCAGGGTATTGCAAGAATAATTTTAGTAGGAGACAAATTACAAGCTTTACGTAAGGCAAAAGTAGCACACATAAGTATTGAAGATATTGAATTTATTACTCCTGCCCAAAGTGAACATTACGAAGAATTTGTACATTATTTGTACGAACTAAGAAAAGAAAAAGGTATGACAGTAAACATGGCTCGCGAATATGTGTTAGACCCAGTGTACTTTGGTGTTCTAATGGTTAAACTGGGTTTAGCAGATGGACTTGTTTCAGGAGCAAGTCATTCAACAGCTGATACTTTAAGACCAGCGCTTCAAATAGTAAAAGCTAAAAGTGGAACTAAGCTTGTATCATCTTTCTTTTTAATGGAAATAGAAAATTCAAAATACGAAAAAGAATATATATTTTCGGACTGCGGGCTAATACCAAATCCAGATAAAACAGACCTTGCGGAAATTGCAATACTTGCAAATGATACATATAAATTGCTTATAGGAAATGAGCCTAAAGTAGCACTTTTATCTTATTCTACATTAGGTAGTGCAAAGTCTGACGCTACAACAAAGGTTATGGAAGCAAAAAATATAGTTAATAACTTAAGACCAGATATTGTAATAGATGGTGAGCTTCAACTTGATGCAGCGCTGGATGAAAAAGTTGCGGGACTTAAAGCACCAACAAGTCACGTTGCAGGAGCTGCAAACGTTTTAGTATTTCCAAATCTTGACGCTGGGAATATAGGCTATAAACTAGTTGAACGTTTTGCAGGCGCCAATGCTTATGGCCCAATAACTCAGGGCTTGGCAAAACCAATAAATGACTTATCCCGTGGATGTAAAGCAGAAGACATAGTGGGTGTTGTAGCTATAACTTGTGTTCAGGCTAGGAATACTTAATATAAATTAAATAATTTGAGCATATTCCTTGCAGTTGTATATTATATATGATAAAATTTTGTGGTAAAAAAGAGGTAAACTAAATGGAAACAATGAATTATAACAGGGATAACAAGAAAAACTCTAAAGCCGGCATAGTCGGGTTTGTACTTTTTGCTTGTGTGGGGACTGTTGCAACATTTTATATGATGGCAAACGAACCAGAACCTACAGTTTTAGGACAAGACATGTATATCCCAGCAACTTCAACTAATACAAATCAAGAGGTGGATATATATTCAGAAGAATATGTAGCAAATATTAAATATAAAGTAAAAAATGATGTGTATAAATCAAGTGGAGGAAAATTCAAATCAAATATAGCCGTGCCTAAAATTGAAATAGATGGCGAGGAGCTAACGGAAATAAATGAAGAGATATTGAACAAATTCTTGGTAAGATACAACTCTGTAAAAGACGAAGTTCAAAATTTAGAAAACAAATTTACATACAAAGTTACATATAACAAATATGAAAGTAATGTAGATAATAAAAGAATTTTAACTTTTACATTCTATGAAAGAATTATTGATGATGCCAAAGGAACTGATGTGACATATAAACTTTATGCATATAATATAGATTTAGCAGCAAGAAAAATTATGACGCAAGATGAGGCGGCTATAGCAATACTTGGCTCAACATATAAAACTATAATAAAAGAACAAATAAAGGATTTTGTAATATCTAAAAAATTATTTAATGCAGAGACATATACATATTCTTTAACTGGATTAGAAGAGTTCTACGTAAAAGGTGGTAAACTTCATATAATGTTTAATCCTGGAGAGATGGGAGAAAATAAAGATTATTTAGATATAACAATAGAAAATTAGAAAGAAAAGAGGTAGTATTATGGGAAATGGAAAAAATAGCTTATGGGCAAAAGCTTTAGTATGGATTCTTATAGGTGGTAGTGTACTTGGAGTATTTATGTCTTTAATATATGCAATTATGTAGGAGGTTAGGATGGATTTGTCTGTAAAATTTTTTAATTTCTTAACCAACATAAAAAACGCGTTCGATTTATCTAGCCCATTTAGGGTTGTAATGCTTATATTAGATATAGCAATAGTTGCTATAGTTGTATATTCAATATATGTATTGATAAAAAAGACAAGAGCAGTTCAAATATTCAAAGGGTTCTTAATAATATTAGCATTGCTTGCGGTAAGCGAACTTTTAGATTTGGTTATTTTGAACTTTATATTAGAAAATTTCTTAACATATGGTATGATTTTAATGATTATAGTATTCCAGCCAGAATTAAGAAGTGCGCTTGAAAAATTAGGCAGAAAAAACTTTACAAATATTTTTGATTTCGATGATAAAATAAGAGATAAGCAAGTTATTTCTGAAATAGTTAAAGCAGTAGAAATAATGTCACTTAAAAAAATAGGTGCAATAATTGTTATAGAACAAAGCACTAAAATAAATGATATTATTCGTGAGGGTGTAGATTTATCTGCAAAAGTTTCATCTGAACTTATACAGACTATATTTAATCCAAGAACCCCGCTGCACGATGGCGCTGTAATTATAGAAAACAATCAAATAAAAGCAGCTAAATGTGTACTACCTTTAGCATCAGAAAATATGGTGCCAAGAAATGTGGGAACAAGGCATAGAGCAGCTATTGGTATGAGTGAAGTATCTGACGCACTTGTAATCGTAGTATCAGAAGAAACAGGTGTTATCTCTTTTGTTGAAGATGGAAAAATGAAGAGAGATTTAAATGGAGATAAATTATCTAGCATACTACTTAGATCGTTGGATAATAACAGAGAAAGAGTAAAAATTTCGAAAGCTAAAGACAAATTAGAGGAAAAAGCAGATAAAATATCATAAGCAAAATAAATTATTCATATATATTATTCATAAGGTGATATATATGAAATTTATTTTATTTAATGTGCAAGATAAAAGCAAAAGTGAAATAAATAAAATAGAGTTAGATAGTAATTGTTACATAAATGAAGTGGTATTTTCTAAGAGCACATTAAACTCAATGAACAATGAGCCTAGACGTATTCTTGAAAAAATGAAATATAAATATTATGATATAAAAATAGAAAAAATAATACTTAAAGCTTTGGATAGTTACGATAAAAAGTGGTATTATATATTGTCTAAAAATATAAATGTGAGCAATAAATATTTATCTAATAAATTAGAACAACTGTTAGGCTATAAATTATCAAAGACAAATGAAATGGACAATAATGTGTTTAGATATATTGATGAATATGTAAGTAAAAATGAACAATTAAAATCGTATGAAGTAAAAGTACTATTAGTTGTAACAAACTCTAAAAACTTGAATATTACTCTGCTTTTGAATTTAATAAGGAAATTTAAAAGTGTAAATATATACTTAAAGGACGCTCCTTCGGAATATATTTTAAAAAGAATAAAACAAATAAACAAAACGGAAGGAACAACAATAGAAATATTAAAAAAAGAAAGAAAGTCTTTTATTGATTATAATGTTATTTATTTTGTAGATGATTTTAAGGAAAATTACCCTAGATTTAGATTAAACAAAAGTTCACAGGTAATAGATTTAGAAACAACAAACCAGGATAAATATAACTCAAATTTAATATATTTAAAGGAATTTACAAATAAACAAAATGTAAATGTTAAAAATATAGATGAGCTAAAGTTGAAATATGATAATCTAGAACTAGCAAGGGTGGTTAATAAAATAACAAATGTTCTTGACAAATCGTAGTATTTGCGGTAAACTATAAGGACTTAATTAGGAGGAAAAATAATGGAAAACAACGAAACACTTCTTACAGAAGAAGGGTATAAAAAATTACAAGAAGAACTAGCTTATCTTAAAGGACCAAGAAAAATGGAAGTTGCTGAAAAGATAAAACAAGCTAGAGAGTACGGAGACTTATCTGAAAATTCAGAATATGATGAAGCTAAAAACGAGCAAGCATTACTTGAAGCAAAAATTGCAGAAACAGAAGCAATGCTTCGTTCAGCAAAAATCGTAGAGAAAGTATCTACAAATTCTGTAGGTATTGGAACTACCGTAAAACTTTATGATTATGAATTTGAAGAGGAAATAGAATATCACATAGTTGGAGCAACTGAAATAGATGTGGCTCAAAGCAAAATTTCTTTAGAATCTCCAGTAGGTAAGGCTTTATTTGGTAAACGTAAGGATGATGAAATAGAAGTTGAAGTTCCAGATGGAGTTAATAAATACAAAATATTAGATATTAAAAAGAGCGTGTAGAAAGTTACATGCTCTGTGTGGCATATATAAGGAGGGGAATAATATGCAAGAAGAAAACAATAATGTAGAATTAGAACAAGATGTAGAAAAATTAGTTGAAGTTAGAAAGGACAAGCTGAAAGAACTTAGAGCAAATGGGCGCGATCCATTTGAAGTAACAAAATTTGATAGAACTCATACTAGCAAGGAAATTAAAGATAACTATGATGAATTAGCAGAAAAAGATGTTCTAATTGCTGGAAGAATTATGGGTAAAATAATTATGCGTAAAGCATCTTTCTGTCATATACAAGATATGTTTGGAAGACTTCAACTATATATTAGCACAAACGATTTAGGAGAAGAAGCATATAAAGAATTTAAATCTTATGATATAGGAGATATTATAGAAGTTAAAGGTTTTGTATTTAAAACAAGAACAGAGGAAATTTCTGTACACGCAAAAGAAATAACGCTTCTTACTAAGTCTTTAAGACCTCTTCCTGAAAAGTACCACGGACTTAAAGATGTAGATTTAAGATATCGTCAAAGATATGTTGATATGATAATGAATCCTGAGGTTAAAGATACATTTATTGTAAGAAGTAAAATCATAAAGGAATTAAGAAGAATTCTAGACGATAAAGGTTACATTGAAGTAGAAACACCTATACTTACAACTGTTGCTACAGGAGACGCTGCAAGACCATTCGTAACTCACCACAATACATTAAATTTGGACATGTATTTAAGAATAGCACCAGAACTAAATCTAAAAAGAATTATAGCTGGTGGTATTGAAAAAGTTTATGAAATCGGTAGAAACTTTAGAAATGAAGGAATGGATATTAAGCACAATCCTGAATTTACCAATATAGAGTTATATTCTGCTTATGAAGATTATAACGATATGATGGATATAGCAGAAGAAATTATATCTACTATAGCTATAAATGTTCTTGGAACAACAAAAATAAACTATCAAGGAGTAGATATAGATTTAACACCTGGTTGGAAGAGAATACCTATGATTACAGCTATTAAAGATGTAACAGGCATAGATTTTGAAACAATAAAAACAGATGTGGAGGCTCAAGAACTAGCTAAATCTAAAGGACTAGAAGTAGACGAACTAAAAAATACAAGAGGACACATTATAAATATGTTCTTTGAAGAGTTTGTTGAAGATACATTAATTCAACCAACATTTATAATAGACTATCCTGTAGAAGTATCGCCTCTAACTAAGAGAAAACCATCTAACCCAACACTTGTTGAAAGATTTGAACTATTTATTGGTGGAAGAGAATATGGTAATGCTTATTCTGAACTTAACGACCCAATAGACCAATATGAAAGATTTGTAAAACAAGCTGAAGCAAAAGCAAAAGGTGATGAAGAAGCTGGTGGAATGGATGAAGATTTCGTAAATTGCTTAGAAATAGGTTTACCACCTACAGGAGGACTAGGAATAGGTTTAGACAGACTAATAATGCTTCTTACAAACAGCTATTCAATCAGAGACATTCTATTCTTCCCAACAATGAAACCGCTTAAAAAGGATTAACCACATAATATCTGAGTAGGTAAACATGATTTTAGAATACAAATTAAATATTACTAATCCTGCAGAATTAGCAAGTGAGGAAGAAAGACGTAGTAAGGTTCGTGCAAAAGAAATGTTTGAAACGGGTTATCTAGATGCGCTAGAACCGGGAACATTTGGAACATTAAGCAAAATTCACAATTTCCTATTTGGCGAAATATATGAATTTGCAGGTACTATTAGAAAAGTGGATATAGCAAAAGATAATTTTAGATTTACTCCTCTTGCATATCTTGATGAAGCAATTAAAAACATTGAGAAAATGCCACAATCTACTTTTGAAGAGATAGTGAAAAAATATGTAGAGATGAATATTGCCCATCCGTTTAGAGAAGGAAATGGAAGAAGTACAAGAATATGGTTAGACTTAATTTTTAAAAAAGAGTTGGGCGTAGTTGTTGACTGGAGTAAAGTGGATAAAACAGACTATTTACTTGCGATGGAACGTAGCCCAATAAAAGACATAGAAATTAAAGAGCTATTAAAACAAGCTTTAACAGATAAGGTTAATGACAGACAAGTATATATGAAAGGCATAGATAACAGCTATCTATATGAAGGTTATATGTCATTTAAAACAGAAGAATTATAATGTAGTAAAGATAGGCTGGGGCGCCTATCTTTTTGCTGTCTTGTCAAAATATGGTTTGTATGTTATAATGTTTACGTAACATATATGAACCTTATACAAAATTTAAAAGGAGATTTGTTTATGCAAAATATTGGCAAGGTATTAAAAATTATAAGAATTGCTAATAATATGTCACGTAAACAGGCAAGCGAAGCTACGAGTGTAAGCGCTATTTACATAAGCGAATTGGAGACAGGAAAAAAGATAAATGTAAGTAAAGAATGTCTTGTTAAACTGGCGGCGGGTTATGGCTTGAGGATGGAACAGATTATTAAATTGGAAAAATATTATACTAATAGTTTGTTCGAAGAAGAAAGGAAATATAGGCGAGCACTTACAAAAGCATTAATAATGATTGAAAGCAATAGAGGTAAAATTTCGCGAAGGTTAGCATACAGCTTAATTATACTCGCGGATAATGTTGAATCTGCTAATGAAACCATCGAACAGCATCTTGGACCGGTGAGTTATAAGAAAAAAATTGAGTTTATAACAGGTATGTTTGATGTACCCGAAATAGTTGACAGACAGCTGGAAGATACGGATGAGCAAGTATACTATATTTATCTTACACATATAATAAACAACTACTAAAGGAGAAAGTAATGTCAGACGATTGGTTTATAGTAATTACTCTTGCGTTATACACGATTTTTAATGGTTTATATCTCATTAAAATATTAAAAGAAGACAAGCAAGATGAAGTTCAACAAAAGCGATTCGAACAAAAAGATGACATTGTAGTTTGAAAGGATAAGAAATATGGACATATTAATAAATTTCCTTGTGATATTCATTCCTCTTCTTATAGCTATTTGGTCAGACAGGTTGTAGTATAAAGCATTATAAACACTCTACGTACAAATTGTATGTAGGGTGTTTTCTTTACTCATAGAAATACAGATATTTCTAGTATTTCCTTGATATACTCACCAATATTTGGTATAATATTTGTGGTGAAAATTAAATGCTAAAAGTTAAGATGCTTACTTTTCATAATGCAGAAAATTACGGCGCAACACTTCAAGCTTATGCGTTAAAAGAAACATTAAAAAAGCTTGGAACAAATCCATCATTTGTAAATTATGAAAATAAAGCAATACTTGCAGATTACAAATTAATAAGAACAAATTCTCTTAAATCTTTTTTTTCAAGTTTGTGTTTTTTACCACGTAACTTAAAAAGGAAAATAAGTTTTAAGAGCTTTAGTGATGCATACCTAGATGCTAATAGTAAGAAGTATACAGAGATTTCTCAAATAGAACAAGACGTTGAAACTGGTGATGTGTTTTTGGCAGGTAGCGACCAAATATGGAATCCAGAATTAACAGATGGTCTGTCTGACATATATACATTAAACTTTAAAACAGATAAAAATATTAAAAGAGTAATATATGGCGCTAGTTTAGGTAATGAGGAATTATTACAGAAACATGCATTAGACTTTAAAACTAAAACGGAAAAACTAGATTATATATCTGTAAGAGAACAAAGCATAATTAATCCATTAGAAAATATTTGTGGTAAAAAAGTAGAGCAAGTAATTGACCCAACACTACTTTTAGATAAATCTGATTGGGACAAGTTAATCTCTAATAATGCTACTATAAATTTAAAAGACAAAAAATATATTTTGGTATATACTTTGTTTGAAAGTGATGAAGTAACTAAAATTGCAAATTATATATCTAAAATTACCGGACTTAAGGTAATACATTTTAGAAAATATAACGCTTATGATAATGAATATATGAATTTATATTCTAAAGGCCCAATAGACTTTGTAAATGCTTTTAAAAACGCAGAATATGTAATAACCAATTCGTTTCACGGAACAGTGTTTAGTATAATTTATGAAAAGAAATTTTATTCAGTACTGCCTATAGCTAGAGCTGGTAGAATAAAAGATTTACTTGGCACATTGAACTTGAGTTCTAGAATTGTAGAGAATATGGAAAATATAAACTTCGATAAAGAGATAGATTATACATACGCAAAAGAAAAAATAGAGGAGATGAAGTCTCAGTCTATAGAATATTTAAAGAAAGGGGTACTTTAAGATAGACTATGTCTAGGGAAAAGGAATTAATAAAAAATACAGGAATAATAACAATAGGAAGAGTATGTACACAAATGATAAGTTTTTTCTTACTTCCTCTTTACACAGCTGTATTTAGTACAACAGAATTTGGTGTAGTTGACCTATTTAATACAATAGTAGCATTACTTGTACCAATTCTTACAATACAAATAGAACAAGCACTATTTAGATTTTTAATAGACGCAAGACAAAATGAAGAAGACAAGACAAAACTTATTACAAGTGCTTTTACACTTGTTGTGATAGGTATAATGGCATATACAGTAATATTTATGTGTATAGCTCCGTTTATATCTAACGAGTATAAATATTATCTTTTGATAAATGTATTTGCAACTATATTATCTACACTTATGTTGCAAGTGGCAAGAGGTTTAGGAAACAACGCTCAGTATTCAATAGGGAGCTTTATAGTAGCCGCATTTACTGTAATACTTAATGTGTTATTTATAGTAATATTAGAACTTGGTGTTAGTGGAATGTTTCTAGCTATATTTATAGCTAATATATTGGCTACAATATACTTGTTACTATCTAAAAAGACCTATAAATATATTGTGCCTAAAATGTTTAGTTCTAAACTATTGAAGGCAATGGTAAAATACGCAGCAGCCTTGATACCAAACGCAATATCTTGGTGGGTAATAAACGTATCAGATAGAACAATAATTTCTAGTATGATGTCTGTTGCAGCAAACGGTATATATGCAGCGGCAAATAAATTTTCTGGAATGTATATAAACGCATACAACATATTTAACGTAGCTTGGACAGAATCAGCAGCAGTGCATATAAATGATCATGATAAAGATGAATATTTTTCTAAAACAATAAATACAGTATTTAAAGTGTTTGGGTGTTTTGCACTTATAATAATTGGGATAACTCCTTTTATATTTCCAATGTTAATAAATGCTAAATTTAGTGAAGCATATAACCAAATACCACTTCTTATGTTATCGTCCTTATTTAACGTAGGAGTGGGATTAATAAGCGCAATATATGTTGCAATGAAACGCACAAAGGATATTTCTAAAACGTCATTTTTTGCAGCTGTTATAAATATAGTAGTAAATGTTGCTTTAATAAAATATATAGGACTTTATGCGGCATCATTATCTACTGCAGTGGCATATCTTGCAATGTTTATATACAGAGGAATAGACTGTAGAAAGTATGTAAAAGTGAAATGGGACATTAAAATGCTAACTTCTATGTTTATAGCGTTTGTGGCTACATTTATAATGTATTATATAAATATAAATTGGCTAAATGTGGTTATGCTTGTAGCGGTTGTAATGTTCTCAGTGCTATATAACAAAAATTCATTTAAATCAATTGGGAAAATATTAAAAAGAAAATTTTCAAAAGGAGAAGCTTAATTTGGAAAACATATATTTAAAAACCAAAGATAAGAAAACCTGTAATGGTTGTACAGCCTGTGCTTTAATATGCCCTAAAGGTGCAATAGAAATGGTAGAGGACAGTGAAGGCTTTATATATCCAAGAATTATGGAAGAAAAATGTATTAAATGTGGTAAGTGCTTAAATACTTGTAGCAACTATTCTAAAGCTGAAGATAGAAAATATATCTCTTATGCTGCAATAAATAACGACGCGCAGATATTATCTGAAAGCACATCAGGTGGAGCATTTAGTGCACTTGTTAAGAAACTATTTGAAAATAAAGATGCAGTCTGCTACGGAGTGGCATATAACAAAAACTTTGAAGTGGTACATATGAGAGCAGATACTCTAGAGCAAGCTTTTAAGTTCCGTGGTTCTAAATATCTACGAAGTAATATTTCAGGTATATATGAAAGTGTTAAACAAGATTTAAAAGCTGGTAAACAAGTGTTGTTTACTGGGACACCTTGTCAAACAGCAGGACTTAGTACATATTTAAATAAAGATTATCCAAATTTAATTTTGTGCGATATAATTTGCCACTCGAACCCTTCACCTAAAGTATTTAAAAGATATATTAAGGCGCTAGAATTAAAACGAGGTTCAAAGATTAAAAGTTATTCGTTTAGAGCTAAATCTAACGGTTGGGATAATTTAAAACCTATAGTAGAATATGCAGATGGTACTCGTGAGGAAGAATTAACTTTCTTAACGGCATTTTTAAGAGCTACTCTAAACAGGCCTTGCTGTTACGACTGTAAGTTTATTAAACCATATAACTTTGCGGATATAACGCTTGGGGATTTTTGGGGAGTAGATAAACTAACAAATATATCTAATTACCAAAATGGGACATCTTTAATATTACTTAATACGGGAAAAGGACAGGAGTTTTTTAAAGATGTACAAGGGTTAACGTTATATAAATTAGATGAGACACTAGATGTATTTAAATATAACCATAAAAAACCAGACAATCCTCACAGAAATAGAGAAAAATTCTTTAAAAGACTAGATAATATAAAAGATGAAAATGTACTAGAGTATATAAACAAGATGAGTAGGGAACGTTTAGCAAGAAGAATTATAAGCAAATTAAGAAAAAATAAAAGTTAGAATATAAATAAAAGGTGATATAGTGAAAAAGGTACTGTTTGTCGTAGATGAAAGAAAACTAGGTGGGGTAAGTATACTTCTTGAAAATATACTTAACAACTTAGATATAACAAAGTATGCCATAGACATATTAGTTTTGCATAACAGCGGAGATAGACTAGAAAATATAGATAAAAATATAAATATTATATATGGTCCTAAAGTATTTAATGTAATAGACCGAGATTTTAAGAGCTTACTTAAAGGCTTTAAGTTGGGACAGGCTATAAAGAAAGTATGTATGTCATACAGGCTTAAAACGGGCAAAATAGTAAAGCTTATTAAAAGGCAAAGAAAAAATATGGGCCTTGCAAATTATGATGTAGAAATCGCTTTTAAAGCCGGCTTTTGTTCTGCTTT
This sequence comes from Clostridia bacterium, assembly GCA_045652705.1. Classification (GTDB taxonomy): domain Bacteria; phylum Bacillota; class Clostridia; order TANB77; family CAG-465; genus UMGS1649. The sequence goes on along the minus strand of JAZRUV010000001.1, from coordinate 43,605 downwards.
TGTAGCCTATGGTAACTCAAAAAGAAAAACAAATTGGATACATGAAGATTATGCAACATATAACAGAACAAAAAGATATGAAAACACATTTAAAGAAATTTTTAACCTATTTGATAAACATATAACAGTATCTGAAGATGCTAAAAAATCATTTTGTAAAATATATGGAAATGAAGACAAAACATTTGTAATAGAAAACTATATAGACACTAAAGCTATATTAGAAAAAGCAAATAATGAAATTACTGCAAACAATATAGCAATAGATAAATCAAAATGGAATCTTGTAACGTTAGGCAGATTTTGCCCTGAAAAAGGATTTGAAAGAATTATTAAAGCACTATATACCCTAAAACAAGAAATAGACATTGCAAATGTTCACGCTTATATAATAGGCTATGGAGAATATAAAGAGAAATTATTAGGCGATATAATTCGACTAAATTTACAAGATAATATAGATATAATAGAAAGTAATAAAATAACATATAGTCCTTATGCTCTTATGAAAGAGTGCGATATGTTTGTATTATCCTCTTTATCTGAATCGTTCGGAATGGTAAGAGTTGAAGCTTTAACATTGGGACTTCCTGTAATTACAACAGATGTTGCCTATACTAAAGAATTAATACAAGATAAATTTGGAATAGTGGTAGAAAACTCTGAACAAGGAATATATAATGGAGTAAAACAGGCTATAACGAATAAAGAACTTGTAGACAATTTAAGAAAACAAGTTAAGGATTATTCTTATGAAACAAAAAACAAAGAAATATTAGATAAAATCACAAAATTATTGGAGGAATAAATTGAAACAATGTAAACTATACGAAAAACTGAATAAGCTACTTATGATATTTTTGGTATTACAACCACTATTAGATGTTTATATGGCACTTGTAGGTGATGCGTTTGATGTATTTGGCATTTCTATAGCAACGTTGCTAAGAACAATATTTGTAATAACAATATTTGCAATTGTTGTTATTAGCCAAATAAAATATAAATATCATATTAAATATGCTTATGCGATTTTAGGGTATTTGTTAGTTGTAATAATTTATAGTTTATTACATCATTTAAATATAATAAGTTCTGATGGTTATTTTATAACAGAGGGAATATATAGTTTCTTAACAGAAATATTGTATGTATTAAGGCTTATAATACCAGTATTTTTAATATATATTGTAATAATAACAAAACCATCAAAAGAAGATTTGTTTAAAGTTATACTAGCGGTAGTAGCTTTTATATCTTTAGTAATTATAATAACTAATATATTTGAAGTGTCATATGCGTCGTATTCTCAGACAAATGGAAAAATAGAGTATAATGTAATAGATTGGTTTATAAAAGATGACCTAACATATGATAAAACGCTTTCTAAAGGCTATTTTGTTTCTGCAAATCAAATTGGGGCGTTACTTGTATTTTTACTTCCTATGACTATATATTACACAGTAAGAGAATGTAAATGGTATTTATATATAGTAGTCCTACTACAAGTAGTAAGTATGGTGTTAGTAGGTACTAGAGTTGCAAATTACGGTTGGATACTAGTATTTGTAGCTATGATAGTAATGTATGCCATATTATATTTTACCAAGAGATTTAAGTTGAAATTACAAAATATAATTGGCCTAAGTACAGTTTTAATAGTAGCAGTAGTTTTATATATACATTCTCCTTCAAATACAAGAGCATTCGCTTCAGAACATGAAGGAATGTATAATGAAGAGATGGTCGAAATAGACCAAGCCCAATATATGTCAGTAGAAGAATTTAGAAAGATACTTGCAGACGAGGCTAAATTAAAAAGATATACAAAGGGATTAAAGGGAGACTTAATAATAGCTGCTAAGAGTAAATATATATCTGAAATGTATAAGTATCATTATATAACAAATAAATATATTTTAGAAATTTATCCATATCAAGATGACCTAGACTTTTGGTTAGAAATTTTTGATATGCCTATATCTGTAAAAGGAGATAATAGGGGAAGACAAATTGCGATTATTAAGCGTATAAAACAAAATAATGATAATGTGCTATTAGATACATTGTTTGGTATGGGAGCAACTCCATTAAATTCTAGAGGCTATATGATAGAAAACGACCTTATATCTCATTATTATAATTTGGGTATAGTAGGAATAGTACTTTTTGTATCTCCATTTTTACTAGGTATTATATATTCTTTGTATAGATGTAGAAAGCATTTATTTGATATAATAAATATGGAGTTTGCAGTTTATGTACTCGCTATAGTTATGACGTACTTTACAGGTTACTTTGCAGGACACGTAATAGATGAGTATATAATTTCAATTTATTTAGGTATTGTGGCGGGAATTGTTACAAATTTCTATAGGAGTGAGAAGATAGATGAAAAATCCAAAACTTAGTATAGTACTTCCAGTATGGAATACTGAAAAGTATTTAGAAAAATGTTTACAAAGTATTTTTAATAATAGTTTTAAAGATTTTGAATTAATAATAATAAATAACTCATCTGAGGATAGCTCTGAAAAGATAATGTTAGAGTGTAAAGAAAAATATTCAGAACAAGTTATATATATAAAAAGGGATCGTAATGACATAAGCGAAGCTAGAAACGACGGTATAGACAAGGCTACAGGTAAATACATTACTTTTATAGATAGCGATGATTACATAGAACCTACTGCTTTCGAAACTATGATAAGTAAAATCGAATCAGATGATTTTGATATCGTAGCTTGTGATGCAAGACTTGTGTATGAGACGTGTTCCGATACAAAAGTTGTTGCGTCAGGTTATATGAGGGATTTATATCACAAAAACAAAATAAGAGAGACTATGCCAATATTTTATCCTGTTGTGTGGAACAAAGTATATAAAACAGAACTTGTTAAAAAAGTTAAATTTACAAGTGGAGTATGGTATGAAGATATGGAATATCTACTTAAACTTTACCCTCATATAAATAGCGTTGGGGTAGTAAAAGTTCCATTATATAATTACTTACAAAGAAAAAATTCAATTACATATACTTACAATGATAAACTTTATGATATAATAAATAATATGGAGCGTGTTTTTAAATATTATAAAGCTGAGGGCGTATATGACGAATATAAAGATGAGCTTGAATATTTATATGCAAGATATGCATTTACAACATTTCCAAAAAGACTTGCTAAATGCAAAGATAAAACAAAATATAACAAGGGAATAGAATTTGCATTTAGTAAAGTAAATGAATATTTTCCAAATTACAAGAGAAATAGATATTTAAAATTAATGGGGATAAAAGGTAGATACATAAAACACTTTAACAGATTTTTATCTCATATAAACTATATTGTACAAAATGGTAAAAAATATAATTAATAAATAAAGGAGTTTTCTTTATGAAAAACAAGGTTATATTTATTTCTAGTACCGGTGGTCATTTTTCAGAACTTATGATATTAAAACCGATTTTTGAGAATTATGATTTTCACTTAATTACTGAAAAAACAGCATCTACGGTTTCGCTTAAGGAGGAATATAAAGAGAGAATGCATTATTTGGTATATGGTACTAGAGTAAAAAAGATTACATACTTTTTTAAAACAACGTTCAATACTATAAAATCATTAGGTTTGTTTATAAAAATAAGACCAAAAGCAGTGGTTACAACTGGTACACATACAGCAATGCCTATGTGTATTATTGGTAAGCTTTTAGGAGCAAAGATAATATTTATAGAAACATACGCAAATGTATTTACACCTACCGGCTCAGGTAAGTTTATATATAAATTTGCAGATAAGTTTATTGTGCAGTGGGAGGATATGTTAAAAGTATATCCTAAAGCTACATATCTAGGGGGAATATTTTAATGATATTTTTGACAGTTGGAACACAAGACAAACCTTTTACAAGGATTATACAGGCAGTGGAACAAGCTGTAATAGATGGTAAAATAAAAGATGAAGTTATAGTACAAGCAGGAAATACTAAGTATGAATCTAAGGTTTTAAATGTGTTAAATTATGTTCCTTTTGATGAATTTAACAATTATCTTTTAAAAGCTGATATAATAATAACACACGGAGGAGTAGGCTCTATACTTAATGCATTAAAACTAAAAAAGAAAGTTATAGCTGTACCAAGACTTGAAAAGTATGGTGAACACATTAACGACCATCAGCTTCAAGTAATTAAGAAGATGACAGAACAAGGTTATATCTTAAGTACTGAGGACGAAAATAAAATTGCTGAAAAAATAAAAGAGGCAGAAAGCTTTGAAGTCAAAGAATACACTAGCAATACTAAAAACTTTATACAAAGTTTTAAACAAGTATTAGATAGTGTTTTAGAAGATTAAGAAATAATAAACAACCATAAATTAAAAATTAATAAAGAGGGATGTTATGTTTGATATATTTACAAGAGAAGGATTAATAGAATTTTTATATTTCTTGCCAGCGTTATTGTTATCTCTAGCAATACATGAGTTTGGCCACGCAATTGTTGCGTATAAGCTAGGGGATAGAAGTCAAAAGGCGCAAGGGAGATTAACTCTTTCACCATTTGCACACATAGATTGGTTTGGATTTTTATCTATTGCTTTAATTGGAATAGGTTGGGGTAAACCTGTTATGGTAGATGATAGAAATTTTGAAAAACGAGGTAAAGGAAATATGTTAGTTGCACTAGCAGGTCCAATGTTTAATTTAGGACTAGCATTAGTTGTAACTGTACTTTTTAAAATACTTTTAGTGGTAGGAGTGTTTGATGCTGTAACTACAAGTAGTGTACTTGCTATAATATTTAATATACTACTACTTATGATACAGTTTAATATAATATTTGCTGTATTTAACTTAATACCATTACCACCATTTGATGGTTCAAAAGTACTATATTACTTTTTACCATACAAAGCAAAACAGTGGTTTGATAAATTAGAGCAATATTCATTTTGGATATTACTTGTATTATTTATAACAGATGCATATGTATATATAATTGAACCTGCATATGCACTAATAGGATGGTTGTTAGGACTAATACTTATGCTGTAAAGGGGAAAATAAATGTATATATTAGGAATAGAGAGTAGCTGTGACGAAACGTCTATAGCAATACTTGAATTTAATGAAAAAGATAATAATGATAACAATTTTAAAGTGCTTGCAAATGTAGTGTCTTCGCAAATAGATGTACATAAAAAATATGGTGGAGTAGTGCCTGAAATAGCATCAAGACACCATACTAAAAACATTGGACTTGTGTTAGATGAAGCGTTAGACGCTGCAGGGATAAAACTTGAAGACTTGTGCTCTATAGCTGTGACTATAGGGCCAGGTCTTGTTGGCGCTCTTTTAGTGGGTATATCTTTTGCTAAAGCTTTAGCATATACATTAAACATACCACTTGTACCAGTGCACCATATAGCAGGTCACATAGCAGCAAACTTTTTAACACACCCTAATCTAAAACCACCATTTTTATCATTAGTAGTATCTGGTGGACATTCTCATGTTATAGAGGTAAAAAATTATACAAGCTTTAAGATTTTAGCTAAAACACGTGATGACGCTGTAGGAGAAGCTTTCGATAAAGTGGCTCGTGTACTTGGATTAGGATATCCAGGTGGCCCTGAAGTAAGCAAAATGGCAGAAAGAGGACAAGCTACTTACAAACTACCTAAGACTAAATTTGAAGATAATTTTGACTTTAGCTTTAGTGGTGTAAAAACAGCTGTATTAAATATAGCAAATAAAGAAAAAGAAAATTTAAGAGTAGCAGATATGTGTACAAGCTTTGAAAATAATGTAGCTGAAGTTTTGGTAGACCATACACTTGCTTTGGCAAAACAAACTGGTATAAACAAAGTTGCTTTAGCTGGAGGGGTATCTGCAAATAGAAAGATACGTGAGTTGTTGTCAGAACAAGGAAATAAAGAAAATATAGAGGTATATTTACCAGAACTTAAATATTGCACAGATAATGCTGCTATGATTACGGCGGCAGGAATATTTAAGTATAGAGAAGGTAAATATACAAAAGATTTAAGCTTAAATGCAAAAGCTAGCATGAATATAGAAGAGGAATAGAGGTGAGATTATGGCTATATATGCAATTTCAGATTTGCATCTTTCAAAAGCGGTTCCAAACAAATCAATGGAACTATTTGGAAAAGATTGGGAAAATTACGAACAAAGATTAGATGAAAATTGGAGAAAAACTGTAAAAGATACAGATACAGTACTTATTCCGGGAGATATTTCTTGGGCAATAGACTTAAACGAAGCATATGAAGACTTTGCATATATAGACAGTCTTCCAGGAAATAAAATAATACTAAAAGGAAACCACGATTATTACTTTTCAACTCTAACAAAAGTAAATAAATTTTTAGAAGAGAATAACTTCAATACCATAAAAATATTAAACAACAATAGCTTTTTAGTAGAAAATATAAATATATGTGGTTTTAGAGGTTGGGGCAATACCGAGGATGATAAAACGAACAATTACAAAGTGTATCTAAGAGAACTAGTACGTTTGGAACTTTCTTTAAATAGCATTGAGGAGGATAATAAAGATAAAGACATATTGGTAATGACACATTTTCCACCTTGTAGGCACGAGATACAAGAGATTTTTAAGAAGTATAACGTGAAAAAGTGTATTTATGGACATCTTCACGGTGAAGGTCATTATATGGTGCGTGAAGGCGAAATAGACGGTGTGGAATACAAAATGGTTAGTGGAGATTACACGAAGTTTGAACTAGTTAAACTTAATTAAGGAATAAGATAATAAAGGAGGAACATTATGTTAAAAATAGCAAGTTTTAATATAAGTGGGGGTTTTTATATTGGAGATGAGTCAACGGAATATCTAGATAGGGAAGCAGTTTCTTCAGTAGACAATAAGCTTCTAGAAAATATTATAAATTATATAAACGAAGAAAATATTGATGTTATTTGTTTCCAAGAAATAATTACTACTAAAAAAATACAATATATCCAAACAATCATGGATAATACGGAACTTAAATATAACGAGGAATTTGAACTTAGTCCTTGCAATATAGTAAAAGATACTAACTGTGGCTTAGCCATACTTTCTAAATATCCAATTACAGAAAGTATAAAAGTAAAATTTACTAATCCTAGATTATCTAAAACAACTTCTAGTGGAAACACTTATTATACTTACGATAAAGGATATTTAATGGCAAATATAAATGTAAATGATAAAAGTATAAAAGTACTTACACATCACGGTTTCCCGTATCGTAGATTTAATTCAACTCCTGAAGATAATAAATATATATTTGAAGAATTTGATAAAGCAATATGTGATTTAAATCCAGATGTTATAACAGGTGATTTTAACGCAGATAATTTTATGACAATGATGGATAAAACAAATGTGGAATATATAAGAACGTTTAATACTATTACAACAGTAGATGGTAAAATGTTTGATGATATTCTTGTTAAAAAAGATGCAAATTATAGCACTAAAATGATTAAATCGGTTTCAGACCATTATATGGTAATTGCTAGTTTAGATATATAATATGTAAATATATAAGGGGGATTTTTATGGATATTAGAAAACAAATACAAGATTTTGTTCCTTTTAATGAACAAGAAGAAAAAGACAAGGAATATTTTTTAAAGTTTATAGATAATTTTGATGATATACTTACAAGAGATAATTTGTTTGGTCACTTTTCAGCTTCGGCATTTGTTGTAAATAAAGATAGAACAAAAACACTAGTTGTTTATCACATAATTAATGATGGATGGATTTTTCCTGGTGGACATGCTGATGGTGAAGCAGATTTTCTATCTGTAGCATTGAGAGAAGTAGAGGAAGAAACCGGTTTAAAAGCAAAAGTGTTGGATGAAACCATTTTTGCTATACAAGCAGCTCCAGTAAAAGGACATGTTAAACGCGGCAAATATGTACCAGCCCACATACATTATGATGTTATATATCTCGTAGAAGCAGACGACACACAAGAGCTATCTTTTAGAGAAGATGAGAGTAAGGGTGTTAAATGGATAGACTTACAAGATGCCACAAACAGCGAAATTGTAGATTGGGTAAGACCAGTTAACAAAAAGATAATAGAAAAAATTCAAGGATTAAAATAATAGAAGAGGTTATATATGATAAAGGATTATAAGATAATAACATTATGTGGTTCTACTAAATTTAAAGACGAATTTATGAAGGCTCAAAAAGATTTAACACTGCAAGGAAATATTGTAATTTCAGTAGGACTATTTGGTCATTCTGGAGATAATGAAGTATGGGAGAATATGGATGATGGAACACTTACTAAAACTAAAATAATGCTAGACGATATGCATAAAAGAAAGATAGATATGGCAGATGAGATATTTGTAATAAATGTAGGCGGTTATATAGGTGAAAGTACAAAATCTGAAATTGAATATGCTAAAAATACAGGTAAGACAGTAAATTATCTGGAAGAATTATAATAAATGAGGAACGTATCTGCAAAGACTGGTATGTTCCTCAATAAAAGTCTTATTCTAAATTACCACTATGCCTTTCTAACTCTAAACATATGTTTTCTAATTTGGTAAAATTACAAATATTAAATTTAGTTCTCGTTTTTTCTTTTATGCCTAAATTATATACTCTTTTAGCTAATTTAACTATTTTATCGCTATTGGCATTGCAATATTTTAGTTCTTTACGAAGCAGAATTTGATATTTTGGATCTTCTTTTGAGAAATCTTTTTGACTTAAATATTTATTTGGACATGGAAACATAAATGAAAATCTTAACGATGAAATTGGTTTTAATGAGTTTGTTTTCTTATCTTTGTCTAGAATTATGAAAGTAGTTTGATTCTTTTTGTTGTACGAAGAAACAGGTGCAAAATAATTAAAATTATTGATTGTTAGTACAATACCGCAAAAAAACTTCTTGTGTTTTTTGTACTCAAAATTTGGAACTTTATTATCTGCATTTTCCTTTAAATATTTTATATATTCACTATCTACCTCATAGAATTTAAGTTTCATATAATCACCTCCTAACATAAAAACAGGAAGTTAAAACAAAAGTTTTAACCCCCCGATTAAAATTCGCCATTACATGAGTCGCGAAACACTCGAATATATAGTTCACCATTAGATGAGCTGTGAGACACTCAATATTTAGTTCGCAGTTAAATGAGTCGCGAAACACTCGAATTAAAAGTAATAATACTATTAATATACTCATTATACATTCGTTTGTTACCAATGTCAAGGACTATAAATTAATTTTAATGATGTTGAATGAATAAATAATATATTATCACAATACAACACATTACAAATAAGAATTATAAATAGCCATCATTTTTAGAAAATAAAATAAAAATTATAAAAAACAATTGCTATAAAATTATATTTAATATATAATTTATAAGAGATAAAAGGGGGAATTAACAAATGAAAAACAATAAAAAAGGAATAGGCTTAATAGTTACAATAGTAATAATTGCTGTTATTGCCGTAGTAATAGCAACGGTTTTATTAATTTTTAACAGAGATAACAATACAGCGGTGGATAATAACGATGCAAATAGTGGAACAGAAATTAATATTAATAATCAAAATAACACAAATAACAGTGTAACAGATAAAAACGAAGAAGAAAAAGAATGGGGAATTACCGACCGTTGGACTGCTGAAAAAGGAACTTCAGCACCGTTTTATATAAATCAACCCAAATATCGTGGTTATACAGAGGGACGCGGATTATATAGTGAACATATTGATGGCACAAGTACTATCGTTGTAGGACAACATAAAAATTTAACGACTATTGATAATATTTCAACATTTTTCCCAACAGCTTTTAATGATTTAGAATATACTCTTCAAAGTATATATGGGCTTCTTGCTGATAATTTTAAATTCTCACTTGAAAATAATCGAGCAGTCGAGATTAACGATTACCAAATGCATATGTTTGAAGGTTATTTTGAATTTGATACTGAAATTAAGAGTATGGGCAAATGGCAAGATGTACACCGCAAATATTGCTTTGTAGCTTATGCTACAACACTAAAATCTAACGGGGCATATGCATATTGGATCGTATATGATACTTCAGAAGATCAATCAAAAGGTGAACTTATAAAATCACACGCCTTAAATATGGCTAAATCATTTAGAGAAGAGCAATAGCAATTTATGAAGTGGATTTATTCCACTTCATTTAAACTGCATAAGAGGAGTTTATTAAAATGGAAAAAAGAATGAATAAAGAAGAATTGATTAATGTAATTGAAAATTTAGGAATAGATTATGAAGAATTTTGGATATTGTCTACATCGGCTCTTATTATAAGAGGGTTATATCCAGATGCAGGAGATTTAGATATCGCTGTTACTGAAAAAGGTCTAGAGCAACTAAAGGAAAGATTCTACCTTAAACAAAAACCAAATGGTTGGTATATAGTAAATGATAAAGTAGAATGTGTATTAGATACTAAAGATGATTGGAAGGTTGAAAAGTATGGTGAATACAATCTAGAAAGCATAAAGAGATACTATAATTATTTAATAACAACTCGTAGAGCAAAAGATAAAGTCAAATTAGAAATAGTCGAAAAGTATATAAAAGACAATAATATAATTATCTAAACAAATATTTTTTCTAAAAAGCATTGTATTTTATTTTAAGTTATGTTAAAATATTAAGGTAAAAACGATTCCAAATACAAGGAGGGACAAAAAATGAGAAAAGAAATACAACCAAACTACAACGAAGCAACAATAACTTGTGCTTGTGGTAACGTAATTAAAGTTGGTTCAACTAAAAAAGAAATGAAAACAGATACATGTAGTGCATGTCATCCTTTCTTTACAGGATTAAAACAAGCTGTTTCTTCTAAAGGTAGAGCCGCAAAATTTATGGAAAAATACGGAACAAAAATGTAATATAATGGTGCTACTTAATGTAGCACTTTTATTATATAGAAAAGAGGGTATTATGAAAGAAAAACACGTAGCATTTATTTATGATTTTGATGGAACTTTAGCACATGGAAATATACAAGAATATAACTTTATACCAGCACTAAAAATGACTAGCGATGAATTTTGGAATGAAGTAGAGAAGCTAAAGATAAAAAATAACATGGAAAATGTTTTAGCATATATGTATCTAATGCTTAAAAAGGCAGAGGAGAAGAATATGTCTGTTAAAAAATCTTCCTTTGTAAAATATGGTAAAAATATAAAATTTTATCCTGGTGTTTTAGATTGGTTTGGTAGAATTAATGCTTATGCTGAAAATCTTGGAATTACAATGCACCATTATATTGTTTCTTCTGGAATTAAAGAAATGATAGAAGGAACAGAAATTGCAAAAGAATTTGAAAGAATATATGCTTGTAGCTTTTTATACAATGTAGATGAAATTGCTAAATGGCCAGCAGTTTCTGTAAACTATACAAATAAAACTCAATTTCTATATAGAATTAATAAAGGTATATATGAAGTATATGACGCAAGCATAAATGACAAAATGTTAGAAAAGGATAAGAAAATTCCTTTTGAAAATATGGTGTATTTTGGTGATGGCTTAACAGATGTACCGTGTATGAAACTTGTAAAAGATAGCGGTGGACACGCTATATCTGTATATGACAAAAAAGAAGCGTTAGCAAATAAATTACTTGCTGATGGCAGAGTAAACTATATTGCAACTACAGATTATACAGAGGGTAGCGATATAGACATATATGTAAAAAATGTACTAAATAAAATTAGTAAAAGGACGGAAAATGAATAGTAAATTAAATAGTAAAATAAATGATTTAATGATAAAGTACAATTTAAATTCCCTTGATGTAACTTCAAACCCAAGGGAACTTATTATTATGCTCTTATCTCATATAAAAAAGACAAGTATAGCAAATATTAAATTAGACGTGGTAAAGGTAGAAGATAAGGATATTGAGACTTTAGAAGATATGTTAAATAAAATAGCAAATGAAAAAACTCCACCTCAATATGTTACAAATAAGGAATATATTTTTGGAGATGAATTTAATGTGAGTGAAAGTGTATTAATCCCAAGGCAAGACACAGAAACATTAATAGAATTTGCTATAAATAGTATTAAGAAGAACGGTTACAAAACAGCTTTAGACATGTGTACTGGTTCTGGAATAATTGGTATACTTATTGCAAAGCATACAGATATCTCTCACGTAACTCTCTCAGACATTTCTTCAGAAGCGCTACAAGTTGCAAGAGAAAATATTAATTTAAATGGTGTAGGCAATAAATGTAATATTATAGAGTCTAATATGTTTGATGCTATATACAAATTAAACAATAAATATGATATAATACTTTCAAATCCACCATATCTTACAAAAGGTGAAATGAAAGAGATTTCGGAATTTGTAGAAAAAGAACCAAGCATTGCGTTATACGGTGGGCGTGATGGGCTAGATTTTTACAAAATAATATATAACGATGCTAAAAACTTTTTAAATGATGGTGGAATAATTGCAGTAGAAATTGGGTATGCACAAGCACAAGATGTAATAGATATAATCTTGTCACACAAGTGTTATGGGAATATTCAAGTCATACGAGATATAAATAATAAAGATAGGGTGGTAGTATGTCATTTTCAGAACAAATAAAAGATGAAATACTTATGACTAAAAACAAAAAATGCTGTATCTTACCCTTAAGATACGGTGAGCTTATAACGGAATCAAAAGATTTAAAAATTACTGAAGTTAAAAAACTAATTAAAGATAGTTGCTGCAAAAAAGCCTTTTTAAAAGGAGTGTTTTTGGGCAGTGGTTGTGTTGTAAACCCAAATACAGATTACCATTTTGAGATTACAACTAAATCTAAGGTATATGCAGATTACATTGTAAAGTTACTCAGTGAATTTGAACTTACACCTAAGATAATTAAAAGAAATTCAAACTATGTAATATATCTTAAAGACTCAGAACAAATATCTACTCTGCTTGCTATTTTAGAGGCAAATAGGGCGCTTTTAGAGTATGAAAATATTAGAATAAGTAAAAGTATAACTAACAATATAAATAGAAGTGTAAATTGCGAAACTGCTAATTTAACAAAAACAATTGAGGCTGCAGTAAAGCAACAAGAAGCAATAAATAAGCTAAAGGCAGAAGATAGATTTAACGAGCTTAATCCTAAGCTTAAAGAAATAGCCTCTTTAAGGCAAAAATTCCCAGAAGCTTCTTTAGATGAACTGGCCGAAAAATGTTCATATAAAATATCTAAGTCAGGAGTATATCACAGGTTAAATAAAATTATTAAAATAGCGGAGGAAGAGTAGTGCTTGGAGCATATATACACATACCTTTTTGCGCGTCTAAATGCTTTTATTGCGATTTTTATTCGTGTGTAAATAAAACTAATGTAGAAGCATATATAGATGCAGTAATAAAAGAAATAATGTCTGAGGCAGAACTTTTATCTGTTAGAGGATTAAACACAATATATATAGGTGGCGGAACACCTAGCGTAATAGATTCAAAATATATAGTAAAGATTTTAGATGTACTAAAGTTGTTTGCGACAGAGGATGCAGAAATAACAATAGAGGTTAATCCTGAGTCGGTAACAGAACAAAAACTAAAAGATTATTTTGATGCGGGTGTAAATCGTATAAGTATAGGGCTACAATCTGCAAATGATACTACGCTTAAAAAAATAGGAAGAATAGCATCACTAAAAGAGTTTGAAAAAGCATATAACAACGCTGTTAAAGCTGGATTTAGGAATATTTCTTGTGATGTAATGATAGGTCTTCCAGATGAAACGTTAGATATGTTTGAAAACACAGTAGATTATGTATTAAACTTAGAACATATTACACATATATCTGCGTACGGTTTAGAATTACACGAAAATACTAAACTAGATTTTTTAGTAAATAATAATTTTGTGACACTTCCTGATGAAAATGTAGAACGTGAAATGAAATATATGTTAGATAAAAAGTTAGAAGAGTCTGGATTTAACAGATATGAAATATCTAATTATGCTAAGCCTGGCTCCCAGTCAAAACATAACTTGAAATATTGGAACCAAGAACAGTATCTAGGCTTTGGCGCAGCAGCATCTAGCTTTGTAAATAGTATAAGATATACGAATATACAAGATATAGATAGGTATATTGCAAATATACAAAATGCTACTAGTAATAAACAAGATATAGAAGAGATGGATAAGTTAGGCCTTATAAAGGAATATATAATTTTAAGATTAAGATTAAAACAAGGAATTAATCTTAAAGAGTTTAAAACAAAATTTAAACAAGACATATATGAGTTATATAAAGAAAATATAGACAAGCTAATAAAAGACGGACTATTACAAAGAGTAGGAGATAATATATCTCTTACGTATAAAGGGGAAGACCTTGCAAATATTGTTTGGCAAGAGTTTATATAGCAATACTTTGCATAAATAAATGGAGGAATATATGGAACAAAACGAAAATAAATTCTTAATTATAGATGGAAACAGTATAATGAATAGAGCGTTCTACGGCATAAGAATTTTAACAACAAAAGATGGAACATATACAAATGCAGCATATGGATTTTTAAATATCTATTATATGATGCAAGAAAAGTTAAATCCAAATTACGTAGCAGTTGCTTTTGATATCTCTAAACCTACATTCAGACATGAAATGTATGGGGAGTATAAAGCAGGTCGTCGTTCTATGCCAGATGAGCTTAGACCACAATTGCCACTTATAAAAGACATACTTTCTGCTATGAATATTCCTATACTAGAATTAGAAGGCTATGAAGCTGACGATATTTTAGGTACTGTTGCAAAAAATAATTCTAAACAGGGAATAAAAACATATATACTTACAGGAGATAGAGATTCGTTCCAACTTATTGACGAAAATACAAATATTGTTATGCCGTCTACTAAAATGGGTAAAACAGAATATACTATATATGATATAGAAAAACTTAAAGAGACATACAACATAACTCCTGCGCAAGTTATAGATATGAAAGCGCTAATGGGGGATAAATCAGATAATATCCCTGGTGTACCTTTGGTAGGAGAAAAGACAGCTTTATCACTGCTTGAATCATATAATAATTTAGATTATATATATTCAAATGTAGACACTATAGATGTAAGCGAAAAATTAAGACAGCGTCTAAAAGATAATAAAGATATGGCATATTTAAGTTACAGGCTTGCTACAATAAATACAGATGTGCCTGTTAATATGGATTATGACGAGTTTAAATTAAAAGATGTAAATCTTCCTAAACTTAGTCAATTATTTACAAGACTTGCTTTTAAGAAGTTTTTAGAAAGATATGTATCTGGAGACGAAATTAAAAATTTAGAAACTGATTCTGCAGCTAAATTCTATAAAGACTTATCTAAAACAGAATTTAAGATATTAACTACACTAGATGAAGTGAATAATGTTATTTCAAACAGCAATGAAGATATTACATTTACATATATAGGTAATGATTTTTCATATGATAAATTAAGAAGCAAATTATTGTTATATATTGACGAGAATATATATGTTATAGATATGCGTGAGGAAGATTTAAAAGACGCTTTAAGAGTTTTTTGCGAGTCAAATAGAGTAAAGATGGGTTATAACACTAAAAAGGTTTTAAAACTGTATTTCGATGCGGGATACAAAAATCCTATGGGGTTTAACCAAGATGTAATGATAGCATATTATTTATTACACGCAACCGAAACTAATTATTCTATTACTAATATAGTATACAATTTATTAGATGTAGCCTTTCCAGAATTAGAACAAAATGTAAAGAAAAAACCCGCTCAAACATCTCTTTTTGATATGTTAGATACTCCAATCATACCTGTGGTAGAAAAATTAGAATTAACAGATACCGATAAAAAGTATATTTATACATATTTGAAGGGAATTAAAGGGACAAATTACATATTAAATGAAAAACTTAAAGAATTTAACTTACAAGAGTTATATAATAATATAGAAATACCACTTATTGAAACTCTTGCCAATATTGAAAGTAATGGAATGTATCTTGATACAAGCAAATTAAAAGATTTTTGTGTATATTTAGATGAACATATAAAAGAACTTACAACTAAAATATATAAATTGGCGGGAGAGGAGTTTAATATAAATTCACCTGCACAACTCGGACATATTTTATTTGAGAAATTAGACTTGCCTTGTTATAAGAAAACTAAGACAAGTTATTCTACGGATAAAGAGGTACTAGAAGCTATAGAGGATAAACACGAAATAGTGCCACTAGTATTAGAGTATAGGTCACTCGCTAAACTCGCTTCAACTTATGGAGAAGGACTTCTTAGCTCAGTGGGTGAAGATGGAAGAATACATACTACATTTATGCAAGCGGTAACGGCTACAGGAAGACTTAGTAGTGTAGAACCAAATCTTCAAAATATACCTGTAAGAACAGAAATAGGAAGTAGAATTAGAGATTGTTTTACAGCACCTAATGAAAATACAAAGCTTGTAGATGCGGATTACAGCCAAATTGAACTTAGGGTTTTAGCAAGTATAGCAAATGATAATAATATGATAAACGCATTCTTAAGTGATACAGATATACATTCTGTTACAGCATCACAAGTATTTAATGTACCTTTGGATAATGTAACAAAAGAACTTCGCTCTAAAGCAAAAGCTGTAAACTTTGGTATTGTATATGGAATAAGCGATTATGGTTTGGCAAAAAACATAAATTCTACTAGAGCAGAAGCCAAAGAATATATTACAAACTATTTAAATCACTATACAGGTATTGCAAACTTTATGACAGAATCTGTAAAATTTGGTGAGACTAATGGTTATGTTAAAACTCAGTTTGGCAGAATTAGAAATGTACCAGAATTAAAATCTTCAAACTATAACACAAAAAGTTTTGGAGAAAGGGTTGCTATGAATATGCCAATTCAAGGAACAGCAGCGGATATAATGAAAATAGCAATGAATAATTTGTACAAGAAATTTAAAGAAAACAGCCTTAAATCTAAAATAGTAATGCAAGTTCATGACGAACTTATTGTAGAAGCTGTTTTAGAAGAGTTAGAACAAGTTCAAGAATATATGAAAGATGCAATGGAAAATGCAGCTAAATTAAAAGTACCACTAGCTATAGATATAAATGTTGGAAATAGCTGGGTAGAAGCAAAATAGGAGAGAGAACGCTTTGAAAAAAATACTAAAAAGAATATTACAAATAATAATAGTTGTTGCGTCAGTTTGTATTGTCGTTTTATGGATATATAGAAATATGGTATATCCTAGAAAATACAAAGATATAGTTGAACAAGCATCAAGTATATATAATGTTGACCCTAATTTAGTATACGCAATTATTAAGCAAGAAAGTAAGTTTAATGAAAGTGCTACTTCACATAGTGGAGCAAAGGGATTAATGCAACTTATGGATGCCACAGCTTATGATATGGCAAGAAAAACAGACAGTATAGATGAGAAAGAGTATGATGTATATGACCCTTATACAAATATATTTTTAGGCACTAAATACATATCTTATTTAATAAGTCATTTTGAAGGGAATTATTACCTCGCAGTTGTAGCATATAATGCGGGAATGGGAAACACAAAGGCGTGGCTTGACAAGGAATATAAAGCATATGAAACATTCTCGGATGTATATGAATGCATTAAATATAAAGAAACAAGAAACTATTTAAATAGTGTAATTAAAAATTATAACTATTACACAGTACTATATTAATTTGAACATATAAAAACAGATTAGATAAAATTAATATCTAATCTGTTTTAGTTTTAACCTGATGGTTCTGAATATGCGATAAACCGTGTTACCTCGCCAGTATACTTATTAATTTGAATTCTAGCAAGCATTAATACACTAGGAACGTAACCATTATTACGATCATATTCAATAATTTCATCATATGAAAGTTCCTTAGGGCTTATATGCGTAATGCAATACTTGAATTGCCAAAAATAATCATCGATTTTTATAGCGCCAGGTACATTTAAGAATATATCTAAAATTTCTTTTTGAGATTTCTTGTAACTGATTTGAGGTTTGTAATAGTCGTAATATTCTTGTTTAGGCACAGGGGTTTTAAGCATAGAATCAAAAACGTAGCATTCACCTTCAAACTCAAATTCAACCCAGCCATGTCTATAACCGCCATTTTGCCATGGCCAATCATCTTTTAAAGTAAGCTCACCTCTTAAAAGATAGTCTTGAGGCATAAGTCCCATAATTGCATAGCCACTATAGTAATAGCAATTGTCACGATATCTGTGGGCGAGGTATTCTTCAAATGTTTCTATTTCTACACGCTTTTCTATATAAACTTTTTTCGTCCGTTCAAGAAAGTATTTCCAGGCTCTTTCGATAGAGTTATCGCTCATATATACATCTCCTTTGTTGTATTAACAATTAACCTTAAATTTATAGTATAACTAATTATATCATAGTCATGAAGATATTGCAATGCAAACAGCTTGTAAATTGACATAATGTATGTTATAATAACTACGCAATTTATATAAATTAAAAGTAACTATCTTTTAAATAAAAATAATTTTGGAGGTAAAATATGCAAGTAAAGGTTTTAGGGACTCAATCTCCATATGCCACTGAAGGTCACAATTGTCCTGGCTTTCTTATCACCGAAGGTGATGCAAAAGTAATGTTGGATTGCGGAAGCGGCAGCCATAGGCTGTTAAATTACCCCGAAGATCTGAGAAATCTTCATGTGTTTATAAGTCATTTACATCGCGACCATTACAACGATGTATACAACTTACAATATGCATCCTATGTATTTCATAAGCAGAAACGGTTAGAAAAGCCCATTTCTATTTATCTTCCGATGATGCCTACAGATATTCATGAAGATATTGTTCTTGAAGACAACGCGTTTGCAAATTATGCTACCATTCTTAATGATTATATAGGGGTGAAGATTGGTAAGCTCAAAGTATCATTTTGTTTGAATGGGCATAGCAATGAATCTTATTCTATTAAAGTAGAAGATGGTATTCGTACGGTTGTTTATACTTCAGATATTTCTTTTGTTTTAAATACGAGGAATAAGATAATTGGGTTTGCAAAAAATGCAGATTTACTCATATGTGAATCTAGCCTTCTTGAAAGGCATGGATTTCCGGAAATTAATCCGCATCTTACTGCAAAGCAAGCTGCAATTATTGCCAAAGAAGCAAATGTAAAGAAACTTATGCTTACGCATTTTTGGCCTGAGGAATCTCCTGAAAGCTATGTTGGAGAGGCAAAAGCAATATTTGACAATGTTGTTGTAGCTAATGAAGGAGATATTTTTTCGTTGGAGGATGAAGAATATGAAGAGTGAAAAGAAGTGGAATCCCGCCTTATGGGAACTATTTGAAATTGATTCTACTAAGATTGCAACTACTTCATTTGTAACTAAACATAACGGTTTTATTGAGCATCAACCACTTGAAGAACAATTTGAAGTCCCCGGGCTTCTGCCTAAAGCCCCAGAGGTTAAAAAGATCTATAATTCATATTAAGGAGAATGCAAAGAAATGTGCAATTGTTGTAATGGAGTTGGATATGAATTTGAATCTCGAGGAATGAGATGTAAGATTATTATTCGGAATAATATTATGCAAGTATGTTTACCATGGAATTCTGCCGAGTTAGAAGTTAAAGTTTGCCCGTTATGCGGCAGAAATCTTAATGCAACAGATAATGTGGAGGATGAAAATAACATACCCATAGTAAAACAAGAAAAGCGGTTTAATCCTGCTTTGTGGAAACCTGTAGGGTTTAAACCAGTAGAAATTATGGATTATTCAGAACCTGGCAAAAGTACAGGAGGATTTTTACCTTATCAAGCTCCGGATGACAGATATGAGGTTAGAGGAATTATGCCTAAAGCTCCAGAATATCCAAAACGTGATAAAGAAAGAGGTGTTGGATATGAATAAGAAAAAGTGGTATATAATTTATTTTGCTATTATAACTGCTATAATATTGTTAGGCATAATCTCAATGTTCCTTATGCCTAAACTTGCGGGGAATATTACAGAATATAAATGTGATGTAAAAAACTTTAGACTTTCTACAACCATTGAGGTTGAACGTGACGGTACCGAAATAGGTGAGGTAAAAGGGAATATATTTGCCCTTGTAACCGATCCACTTACTATGTATAGCTCATCTGGAGATAAAATCGCCTATGCAGGAGATGCCTATCATTTTATAGCTCAGGATTCACATGGCATCTATGTAAATGATAGTTTCACTGTAGATATGGTAGGTCAAGTAGAGCTATTGGGAGAAGAGTACAAAATATATGATACTGAAGAGAATCTCGTAGCCAAAGTAAAATTTAATGACTTTAACACTTCTGGTGAAATGAGAGATAAAGATGGAACGCTTATAGCAACATACTCATCTAATTTTTTCTTCAACGACTTTACTGTAAAAGTTTCAGACAATTGTACACTTGACCACATTACAGTGCTTATGATAATGTGCTCGTATTACAGTGACCAAGCTTACGATAATTAGTAAAACTAAAAAGGATGGTAATTTTACCATCCTTTTTGCTATGTATAGTATACTGCAAAAATATTTCCATATAATAGATATAGGAGTTTCCATATATTTCTAATTATTTGTTATAAATAATATGTGAAATTGCGTATAATCGTTGCTATTACTATTTTTTTGTAGTAAAATTATATGATTAAAGGAATTGTGTTTATTTAATTTTTAGCGGAGGAAATATGCTACAAATAAAAAATATATCTAAAAAATATAAAACAGGGGAGCTAGTACAAATTGCGTTAAATGATGTAAGTTTAAACTTTAGAGATAACGAATTTGTATCTATTCTTGGACCTTCAGGCAGTGGTAAAACGACATTACTTAATATAGTAGGTGGTTTAGATAGATATGATACAGGAGATTTAATTATAAACAACGTATCTACTAAAGACTACAAAGATAGAGACTGGGACTCATATAGAAACCATACTGTAGGCTTTGTATTCCAAAGCTATAACTTAATACCACACCAAACTGTTCTAGCAAATGTTGAACTAGCCTTAACTATTGGTGGTATTTCGAAAAGCGAAAGAAAGAAAAGAGCATTAGAGGCATTAGATAAAGTAGGGTTAAAAGATCAAGCCCATAAGAGACCTAACCAAATGTCTGGTGGACAAATGCAAAGGGTTGCTATTGCAAGAGCTTTAGTCAATAACCCAGATATACTTCTTGCAGATGAACCTACAGGCGCCTTAGATACAGAGACAAGTGTACAGGTTATGGAACTTTTAAAAGAAGTGGCAAATGATAGACTTGTAATAATGGTTACTCATAATCCAGAACTTGCAGAGACTTATTCTACAAGAATTGTTAAATTAAGAGATGGTAAAATAATAGACGATTCAAATCCTTTTATAATAGAAGATAAAAAGAAAGAGAAGCCTAAGTATAAGAACTTGGGAAAAGCATCAATGTCTATTATGACAGCTTTAGCTTTGAGTTTTAATAATTTACTGACTAAAAAAGGAAGAACAATACTTACAGCTTTTGCTGGTTCAATTGGTATAATTGGTATAGCTCTCATACTATCTTTATCTACAGGATTTCAAAACTATATAGATAAGATACAAGAAGACACATTAACATCATATCCATTAAGTATAATGGCTGAAACAGCAGATGCCACATCAATGCTTCTTTCTATGGTGCCGGGCGATACTGAAGAAAGAGAAGATGGAGTTGTAAAGGAAAATAAAAACTTTACTAATATGTTTTCAAAAATAGGAGAAAACGATCTTAAGTCTTTAAAATACTACTTGCAAGATAATAAGAAAAAAGTAGATGATATGGTATCTTTAACACAATACAAATATAATATAAATCCTCTTATATATACTAAAAATGTAAAAGGTGATATAACAAAATTAAATCCAAGCGAAATACTGGCGTCAATGTATGGTGGAGATTCAATAATGTCTATGGCAAGTGGTACTGTATCTGTATTTACTGAAATGGTAGATAATGATACGATGGCAAAAAGTCCATATAAGATGCTAAAAGGTAAATGGCCTGAAAAATATGATGAAGTACTTCTAGTTCTTCCGGCAGAAAACGAAATTTCTGATTTATTGCTATACAGTTTAGGCTTAAAAGATGTAAAAGACCTAGAGAAAATGCTTACTAATATAATGCAAGGAGAAGCTACTGAAGATAACACAGTTCCATTAGAACTTACATATGATGAGCTTATGAACATAGATCTTAAACTTATACATGCAACAGATACATATAAATATAACAGTAAATACAAAGTATATGAAGATATGACATCAGATAAGAAGTTTATGGAAAGTCTATATAACGATTCTTTAAAATTAAAGATAGTTGGAATTGCAGCTCCAAAAGATAGTTCTAATTCTTCTAATTTAATGTCAGGAGTGTTATATAAAAAGGAACTAACAGAGTATGTAATAAACGAAGCTT
Source organism: Clostridia bacterium (assembly GCA_045652705.1). Lineage (GTDB taxonomy): Bacteria > Bacillota > Clostridia > TANB77 > CAG-465 > UMGS1649. Next base: position 21,014 of record JAZRUV010000001.1, on the reverse strand, counting down.
CTGAATCTGAAATTGTAAAGAAACAGCTAGAAAACAGAAATATAAATGTATTTAGTAATAAATATTTTGATGATGAAGAGAAACAAACGGGACTAAAATTTGAGGATATGATATCTGTAGATACAAATATGTTGTCTTCGGCTTTTGGTGTTAAAATAAATGAAAAAGATATAACTAAAATGACAGAAGGCTATATGGGTGAAATATCTAAGGCTATTACAACAGATACGTCTAAAGCAGAAAAAGCGTTTATAGATGCCTTAACAGCACTAACAAAAGGATTATTAAATAGTTATATAGATAATAGTCAAGTAGTAGGTTTTGCTTCAATAAAATTAAGCCAAGTAGATAGTGTTGTAAATGAATATATGAAATCTGAACAAGCTCAAACACTACTTAAAAATCTAGAAAAAGAATATGTTGTGCCTATAGATGCTTTTATTCAGGTGTATTCACCTATTATTAAAGGTTTCTTGAGTCAATATATTTCTATGATGGACCCTAATTCTGAAGACCCAAGTGCTATGCTTGTAAAAAATGCGGTGGATCAAATGGTTGAAGCATTTGTATCGCAAGAAATGATTTTGACAGCAGCAAAAACTATGGGTGGAAAGATGGTAGAAGCCACAATGAACAAAACAATTTTAACTTCAGTAGGGGAGTTAAGTGGCAAACTAATGTCAACTATGGCATCTGCATTTAAAGTAGATGAAAATAAAATTGCAAAAGCGTTTAAATTTAATTTAGACGAAGAAGAACTAAAAAGATTGTTCCAAGCTATGACAAATTCAACTACTAAGACTGCTGAAACTAATTTAACATCTTTAGGTTACCAAGACTTGGATGAACCAACAGCAATATCTTTCTATTTTAAAGATTTCGCATCTAAAGAAAACTTTATTAGTTTCTTAGACGCATATAACGACAAAATGGAAAAAGAAGATGATGAAAAAGTTATAAAATATACAGACATAACTGGCATATTGATGTCATCAGTAAAAGTAATAGTAGATAGTGTAAGCTATGTACTTATAGCATTTGTAAGTATCTCATTAATAGTATCGTCAATTATGATAGGAATCATTACATATATTTCCGTACTAGAGCGTACTAAAGAAATAGGTGTACTTAGAGCAATAGGAGCATCAAAGAAAAATATATCTTCTATATTCAATGCAGAAACATTTATAGTTGGTCTATTTGCTGGACTTCTTGGAATAGGCGTGTCATTATTACTGTTATTCCCAATAAACAGTATAATACATGCTGTTACAAATAATATGAATATAACGGCAGTACTTCCAACAGAGGGAGCAATTGTACTTGTAATACTTAGTGTAATACTAACACTTATTGGTGGCTTAATTCCATCAAAACAAGCAGCTAAGAAAGATCCGGTACTTGCGCTTAGAAGTGAATAGAATATATACAAAATAAGGCAGACGGCATATGTCTGTCTTTAATTATGCACTAATACTTGTAATTTTATGTTAATTGTGGTATAATATATACGTTCACTAAAGCAAATTAAATAAATAATTTTATATAAGGAGTGACATGGTTTTGAAAAACATCTTTGCAGAAGAACAAAAAATGACCTTAGAAGAAGCTATCCTCAAGTCTGAAGGCATGTCCAAAAATCTTTACCTTTGGATCGTGCACGAGAACGTTCTTGCCGTAGATGTTCCTGAAGGCCATACTTTTGAAGGTATCGGTGTAACGTGGAAACATCTTGCCAAAACATATGGCGTAACAGCTGATTTTCATCCCGCTGATGATAAGGGCAACATTATGCGAAATTTGAATGATGATGGCGGAAAGTTTGCAAGTTTGGAAGCTCTCCGTAATGCTTTCCCCAAGCTTTTCGAAGTTACTGGAAATTTTCGCCCCATCTGTTAAGATTAAGATGAAAAAAATGCGTGCATTTGCACGCATTTTTTCAATACTATAAAATCACTATTAATTTTAACTCCCTACTCTTATGATATAATCTAATATTAGCTATAATTTATTAAATAGGGCTACACAAATGAATAAAATTATGGTAAAATAATTAAGGTAAAATTAAAAGGAGTGTGAAATTATGTCAGGACATAGCAAATGGGCAAATATAAAAAGAAGAAAAGAAGCAGTAGATGGAAAGAAAGCCCAAATATATTCAAAAATAGGGAAGGAATTGACTGTTGCAGTTAAACAAGGTGGACCTGATCCTGCAAATAACGCAAAATTAAGAGATGTTATAGCTAAAGCAAAAGCTAACAACATGCCAAATGATAATATAAATAGATGTATTCAAAAAGCATCAGGAGAAGGTAGTAACGCAAACTATGAAGAAATAACATATGAAGGTTTTGGTCCTTGCGGTGTTGCTGTTATAGTTGAAGCAATGACAGATAACAAGAATAGAGCGGCTGCAGATATTAGATGTATCTTTGATAGAAGCGGCGGAAGCATGGGACAAACAGGTTCTGTTGGATATATGTTCAACAAAAAAGCAGTGTTCGTATTAGAAAAGTCAGCAAATATTGATGAAGATGAACTTATGATGGAAGTACTAGATTTGGGTGCTGAAGATATGGTATCTGATGAAGAATGCATTGAAATTATAGCTGAACCAACAAGCTTTGCTAAAATAAGCGAATACCTTGAAACTAAAGGATATACAGCAATTGAAGCAGAAATTAAAATGGTTCCAACAATAAAGAAAGAATTATCTGAAGAAGAAGCAACAAAACTTGAGAATTTTATAGACAAAATGGAAGCAAATGACGACGTTCAAAACGTTTGGCATAATGCAGATATATAAATTGTAAACTAATTTACACTACGTTTATACTTAAAATACATATAAAAAGACTTTTTTCGGCCTATTTGATAACATAATATTGACTTTACATAAAAAGTATGGTATTATAGTATATAGATAATGTGTTTTTGCATTATTTATATAAGGAGGTTGATAGCTTATGTATTATGAGAATAAACGTAGTTTTTACATAAAACAATATGGTCCCGTGGCATTAGTTATAGTTGCAGCTTTAGCTTTAATAGTTACAGGTGTAGTTATAGGATTTAATTCTATGAATAATAGTAACGTAGTTGCAGAAAACCCGGACAAACCGTCACAAGAAGTTGTAAATCCAGTTGTAGACACTAACGCATATGCATATACAGCAGAGGCTATAACAGGTACAGTAACTAAAACAAACGGTTTAACTGTAACAGTTAATTCAAATAATAACACATATGACATTAATCTTATAGGTATAATGCAAAATGATAAAAATACAGAATTACCTAAAACTATTGCAAATGACTTAAAAGGTAAGACAGTAACTGTAGACTATGACAATGTAAAAACTGAAAATGGTAAAGTTTATGGTTATATATATGTTGATGGCACATTATACAATGAAACATTACTTGCAAAAGGACTTGCTGAATTAAGACCAGAAAGACAAAACATAGATAAATTAGACTTATTAGTAGCGGCTCAAATTAAAGCAAGACATGACGGATTAGGAATCTGGAAATATTAAATTGAATGCTGACTAAAGAAAACTTTAGTTTTCATATATAACCTCTTATAATCAACCTCTACATATAGTAGGGGTTTGATTTATTTTATACAAATATGAACAAAAACCGACGCTCTAAAATCGATTTTAAGAGGTTAAAATTTTCAAGGTGATAAAGTTTACGTCTGAAAGGAGAGTGATTTAATGTTTGTACCGTATATCATCAGAAATCGAATGAAAAACAATATAATAGAAAAACAAATGAAGCAAAAATTGAAACTTAAGAACAACAAGTATGTGTACTTAAAGTTGAATAGAAGATACGCAAGTCTTATAATTAATTCATTAGCATTTACAAGAAGATCTTTATATTATAAGAAGATGGAAGAAATACCAGTTGAATTGTTTTTTGATAAAAATAATTTTGAAGAAGATATTTTTGATTTGAGTTTATCTATAAATAAGATAACAGCGGATTGTAAAAATAATTTTTATAATTGGAAAGAATATAAAATTTACAAAAAGTAAAAAATAGTGAAATCCATATAAGTGAGATAGGGCAAGGCATAGAAGGTCAAAGACCGTTTATTTTGTTTTGCCTTATTTCGCAAAATAAATATTTTGTGTATTTTGGAGAAGGAGCTATTGATTATTTAGCCCACTTCTATTATAATATTAGTATACATAGCTTATATGCTGTCTGACACCTTATATATATTCTTATTTATATAAATATATTTATTTAACTTTCTATTTCACTCTACTTATTATAAGTTGTCATTCATTACTATATTATTTTACTATATATTTTATATTTAGTATATACTTTTATATACAATTTATAAAATTTAACTAATTTTAGCCCTTTTCCTCAAATTCGATTTTAAAGGCTTTTTTCAGACGTCAAATGATACCACCCCAATTCTAAAAACGTCTTAAAATCGATTTTAGAGCGTCGTTTTTTGGAGGTTTTTATGAAACAAATGACATTTGATGATATGCCAAGAATTTTACAAGATTATCTTAAAAATTACTTAATAATAACTAAAAACAGATCTAAAACAACTGTTAAAGAATATTATTATGACTTACGTGATGCATTTCAATTTATTAAACGTGATAAATATAATATTAAAGTTGAAAATTTTAAAGAAATAAATATTACAGATTTAGATGCAAGTTTTTTTAAATCAATTGAAGTTTCAGATATATATGAATATTTATATGATAAAAATACTAAAGCAATTTCTAGAGCTAGAAAAATTTCATCAATTAGATCTTTTTTTAATTATTTATGTAATGTTGCAAAAATAATAGACAGAAATCCTTGTGTAGGTTTAGAATCACCAAAATTAGAAAAAAGATTACCAAAATATTTAGAACTTACTGAGGCCAAGTCCCTACTCCACTCTGTTGATGGCGAGTTTAAAACTAGAGACTATGCAATCTTAACCATCTTCTTAAACTGTGGGTTAAGACTTTCTGAGCTTGTAAATATAAATATGGAGCATATTAAAGGCGATTCCCTATCTGTCATTGGTAAAGGTAACAAAGAACGCTCTGTACACTTAAATAAGGCGTGTTTAGATGCAATTCAAGATTACCTTAAGGATAGACCAATAGATAAGGTTAAAGGCGAAGATAGACATGCTTTATTCATTAGTAGAAAGTATAAAAGGATAAGTCCTAGAATGGTTGAAATAATGGTTAAAGACTATATTGTAAAGGCTGGGCTTGACCCTAAGAAATACACACCCCACAAACTTAGACATACTGCAGCTACTCTAATGCACAAATATGGTGGTGTAGATATTAGAACATTACAACAAGTATTAGGACACGAAACTATAGCTACTACTCAAATATATACTCATATAGATAGTGAAGAAGTTAAAAATGCTATAGATAACAATCCATTAAATAATATGTAATTAATATAATTTGAAAAATCACAAGTATTATGTTATAATATTTGTGGTTTTATTATTAACTCTAAAATAATTTTAAGGAGATGTTAAAAATGCAAAAGGAACGGATTTACATTAGTTGTACAGATAAAAGAATAGTTATTACATTTACTGTTTCAATTATTATTTCAATATTAACAACTACGTTGCTATGTAATGGCGGCCTTCTCCCTCTTATACCAGCTAATTTACAATTAGTAGGTTGGATATTCGTTTTGACACTTTTCTACTGTGGTTGGATAATCTCTCTTTCTCTGTTAGGCGTACTCTTAATTGGTATTGTGGATAAAATATTGTCCAATAAAAATGCTAAGAAAGACAACACTGCAACATAAATTGTTGCAGTGTCCTTTTATATTATTTCTAATTATATATAGGTATTTCTAATACTTGCCCAGAATAAATGTTGCTACTTTTTAAGTTATTTATATTCTTTATCTCAATAACTATATTTTGTACATTTAAATCTTCAGAAGAGTTATTACAAACATCTTCAGCTATCTTCCAAAGAGTATCGTTACTTGCAACAGTAACAGACTTAGTATCTATATGTTTGTTTCCAAAAGTGAAATTGGAAATGAAATTCATTACTATAATAAACAATAAAATTATGCATATGTTTGTCATTATTCTTTTCATATTTAATCTATATCTTTTCATAATATTACCTCCCGAACCTCTGTTCTGCTAATATTATATAGCACATACGTTCGTTTGTCAATAGTAATTTTTAAATTTATCGAAAATTTGTTCGTTTTTTGTTTGTAACTGTATTATGTTTACTGTATTGCTTTTATTCCTATTGTGTGATATAATTATCAAGAATTTAGAATATACCTATTAAATAATTTTAGGAGGTGTTTTTATGATTAAACATTTTATGTTTAACGATCAAGTACGAAAACAAAATTACGACTTTGGTTTTTCAGATGGCAAGTTGGATCAGCTTTTTATTTGTACACCTGGACGAGGTGTAACAATTATTGAGGAGCAATATCGAACGCCTAATGTCAATCAAGATGAAATTGATGTTGTGACTTTTATCGAGGCGGTTAAAGCTGCCATCTACGATAAAAATGCTACTCAATATTTCGATTCTTTTCTCGAAGAACTTTCAAAAGATGACAAATATTTTCCCGTTGCCCTTGCAGTTATTACAGACGAGCTTAATTTTTTAGCGTTTCAAACTCATAATCTTGCTAAGATAATTCACTTGCACATCTCAAATAATAAATAAATTTTTAAAGGAGAGTAATTATGAAAAAACTTTGCAAATCTGTTCTTAAAGTTATAAGTAATCCCTATTTTATTTGGGCACTGATTGCTATTATTTTGTTTGCTGTAACAACAGACTTGATAATAGTAAGGAACTTAAATAAATATGAAACTGATTCTCAAGCGCTATATGAACAAGCAGAAATTATCCAACAAGATTTTGAAAATGTATATTTGCAAGACAACTATTCAATAGCCCCTAAAGACAAAGCCATTGTTGTCAGGTTAACTAAAGGAACGTGTACTTTTGCATTATATTTTACACACGATAAAGAGTTTACACATATTCAATTAGAAGGACCCCGTTTATATACTGAAAAGAACGCCCCTATAATCCTTGGAGCTTTGCTTGCAGTGTTATCAGTTACTATTGGAGCCTTGTTAACTTTCCCCTGCTCATTCATAGTAAACAAGATATTTGAAAAACTCAAATCAAAAAGAGAGGCCAAAGGACAGCATTAATTTGCTGTCCTTTTCATATCTTCAACTTATTCTTTATATTCATATATAGGTCCAATTTCTTTAGTTACAACTTCTCTTGTTATTATACATTTCTTAATGTTTTTATTAGAAGGTACTTCATACATTGGATTTAACATTACTTCTTCTAAAATCGCTCTTAAGCCTCTTGCGCCAGTTTTTCTTTCTAATGCAAGTTTTACTATTTCTTCAATAGCATCTTTCTTAAATTCTAAATCTACTTTATCCATTTTAAGCAGCTTTTTGTATTGCTTAATTAATGCATTTTTAGGCTTTGTAACAATATCTATTAAAGCTTTGTCATCTAATTGGCCTAAAGTTGTTATTATTGGAAGACGCCCTACAAGCTCTGGTATTAGACCAAATTTAATAATATCATTTGGAAGAACATTTTTAAATATAGTTTTGTAGTCTATATCTTTTTTCTCTTCTATTTTAGCGCCAAAACCAATGGATTTCTCCCCTATTCTATTTTCTATAATCTTATCTAAGCCTTCAAAAGCTCCACCGCAGATAAATAGAATATTACTTGTATCTATCTTTAAATATTCTTGTTGAGGATGTTTTCTGCCGCCTTGTGGAGGTACATTTGCAACAGTTCCTTCTATTATTTTTAGAAGCGCTTGTTGAACACCTTCACCGCTAACATCTCTTGTTATAGATGGATTCTCAGATTTTCTAGTAATCTTATCTAACTCATCTATATATATAATTCCTTTTTCAGCTTTAGATATATCGTAATCTGCAGCTTGAATAAGTCTTAAAAGTATGTTTTCTACATCTTCACCTACGTAACCAGCTTCTGTAAGAGTTGTTGCATCTGCTATAGCAAATGGAACACGTAATACTTTAGCTAATGTTTGAGCCATAAGAGTTTTACCACATCCAGTAGGTCCCATCATAAGAATGTTACTTTTTTGTATCTCCACATCATCTATCTTGTCTAGATTTCTAATACGTTTATAATGGTTATATACTGCAACTGCAAGTACTCTTTTTGCATCATCTTGTCCAATTACATATTCATCTAATATCTTTCTTATTTGGTCTGGAGTAGGCAGCTCTGTATTTTCTATAAGCTCTTTATTTGCTTTTGCTTTCTTTTTACTAGTATTTTCTTCTTCCATTAGAATGTTTTCTAAATCTTCCTCTTCTATAAGGTCTTCTAGTATTATTTTGTTACAGATATCTATGCAATCTTCACATATAAATATGCCATTAGGGCCGGCAATTAATTTGCCGACCTCATCTTTGTATCTGCCACAAAACGAACAAAATATATCATAATCATCATTTGTTGTTCTTTTAGCCATGGTTCTCTCCTTATAACTCGTTTATACTATTCATAACTTCGTCTATTAAGCCGTATTCTTTAGCTTCTGCACTAGATAAGAAGTTATCTCTATCTGTATCTTTTTCAACTTGTTCTAATGGTTTTCCTGTGTTTTCACTTAGGATTTTGTTTAGTTTTTCTTTTACTTTTAAAAGATATTCTGTGTGAATTTTAATGTCACTAGCTTGACCTTGAACACCACCTAAAGGTTGGTGTATCATAATTGTACTGTTAGGTAAAGCATATCTTTTCCCTTTTGTACCAGCTGCAAGAAGGAATGCTCCCATGCTCGCTGCCATACCAATACATATTGTACAAACATCAGATTTGATGTACTGTATTGTATCATATATAGCCATACCGGCTGTAACACTGCCGCCAGGACTGTTTATGTATAAATGTATATCTTTTCCTGGGTCTTCAGCGTCTAAGAATAATAATTGAGCTACAACTAAAGATGCTGAAACATCATTTACTTCTTCGCTTAAGAATATTATTCTTTCTTTTAAAAGTCTAGAATATATATCATAAGATCTTTCACCTTTGCTTGTTTGTTCAACAACCATAGGTACTAAACTGTTTTTCATAAAATAACCTCCAAAAAATTATTTTTCCACAACATTTGAAACTACAACTTCAATTGCCTTTTCTTGTCTTAATTTTTCAGTCATATAATTTATAACGTTAGGATTTTTCTTTAATGGTTCTGCGTCGTTTCCGTAAGTAGTTGCAAGTTCATCTATTCTTGCGTTTATTTCATCCATAGTTACTTCTATATTTTCAGCTTTAAGAACTTGTTCTAATGCAAGTTTTAATTTAATATCTTTAACTGCGCTAGCTTCAAATTGCTCGTGTAAAGCTTTATCGTCAATATTTAGTATTTGTTTGTATTGTTCTAATGTCATACCTTGGTAAGCCAAATTTTGTTCAAATTCATGAATCATTTGGTGAATTTGTCCATGTACCATTGGTTCAGGAATTTCAACTTCTACATTTTCGCATAAAGCATCAACAGCTTTTGTTTCTCTTTCAGCTTTAGCAGTTGTCTCTTTAGATTTTTCAAGTCTTTCTCTTACAGATTTAGTATATTCTTCTAAAGTATCAAATTCTGAAACATCTTTTGCAAATTCGTCATCAAGTTCAGGTAATTCTTTTTTCTTTATTTCGTGAACTTTTATTTTAAATATTGTTTCTTTGCCTGCAAGGTCTGCGTTTCCGTAATTTTCTGGGAATGTAGTTGTTATATCTTTTTCGTCTCCAACTTTCATTCCTACAAGTTGCTCTTCAAATCCTGGAATAAATGAACCCGAACCTATTTCAAGATCATATTTTTCTGCTTTTCCGCCATCGAAAGCAACACCATCTAAGAAACCTTCAAAGTCTATGTTAGCTATATCTCCGTTCTCTATGCTACCATCTTCTTTTACAGTAACCCTTGCATTTCTAGCTCTTACATTATTTAATTCTACTTTAACATCGTCTTCAGTAACTTCTGTGTTTACTTTTTCTATTTCAAGACCTTTATATTGTTTTAAAGTAGCTTCTGGTTTAATATATACTTCAATTGTAAATACTAAATCTTTATCTTTACCAATCTCTTGAATGTCTACTTCTGGATGAGATACTACTTCTAGTTCATTTTCTTCTATAGCAGCTGCATATTCCTTTTCGGCAACAATATTAAATGCTTCGTCATAAAATACGCCTTCGCCATATGTTTTTTCTATAACATTTCTTGGCACTTTACCATTTCTAAAGCCAGGCATTTTTATTTTGCTAGCATTTTTTCTAAAAGCTTCTTCTAAAGTTTCATTAAATTTTTCTTTTTCTACATTAAATTCAAGTTTAATTTTTGAACCTTCTAATTTTGTTATTTTTACACTCATTTTTATACTTCCTTTCAATTTGTTTTGCCATTTAATTATACCACAAATTCCCAAGAATACAAGATAAACCTTATGTTTAATTGTGTTTTATTATGTATTATTTTAGATTTTGCATACAAAAAATATAGCGGTGAAAATTCACCGCTATATTTTTTAGAATCCGTATGTGTTTATTACGATTTGCTCAACATTTCTGTTGCATTCGCTAAGTTGGCTCCTAATATACGTCTGTGAGTTGTATATTCTCGAACCTTGATAATTAATGCTGGAATTAATTGCTGACAGAGAGTCAAGTATCTTTTTTGCCATAAGCTCTTTCTCATACATATTGTACGCACCATCAGGTCCTTTAAGTTCGTAACAACGTCCGACATCCAAATATTCATATATGGTTGCAGCAGCAACCCAGTTTTGATAATTAGGATGCAACACATTCTGTGCATACAAATTTTGCAATTTTGTTTTTGTAAGAACATAGAACTTCTCAAGCGAAATTATATCAGCTTCCATTTTAGCTAATGCATCAGCAGAAGTAGTATTGAATTCATTCAACTTTTGCTTCTTTAATTTCAACTCGCTCTGCAGCTTTCCCAACTTAATTTCGGAATCCTTAAGCCACTTCTTGTTTTTGTTATACTCTTTTATTTGAGCATTAGTTGCCTTCTTGCACGCACGTGCTCCCAAACATATCTCTACACCAAGAACAAATAGTGTAAAAATTATATTTGCACCAATAATATTAACCCCAATGTTATTACAGGTTTTAAAATACCAATGCGTTATTTGATAAAGTATAGCAAGAATTATAACGCCCAAAATAGTCTTAAAGAAAGGAAATTTGTACCATATTGTGTATTCGAAGTGCAACCAACAAACAGCAAAAATAGTGTATATAACAGTATATACTATTGAAGTTGCAAGGAAATTGTTTGCGCCAAAGCAGGCAACAATAATAGCTGTTATTATTGCTTGTATAATAATAGTTATTACACAAACAACAAACGTTATTTTCTTTTCTTTCTCTGTTCCTTCAAATACAAAATTCGCATTACTCTTTCTGCAATATTCTAAACAGCTGATTCTTTCCTCTTGCTCTGTAATATCAGCCTGAAGCCCTTTTCTTTTTTTATCGATTTTTTCTTCAGTCTCTGTCTTTTTTGCCTTATGTTTAGGTATCGTCATTTCTGTCTCTTTAAGGGTCTGCTCTAAATTACAGATTTGTTTTAAATGTGTCTTTACATCCATAGTATATCCCCCTTTAAATTATTCCTTATTTTTAATTTCATTTTGTATGAAAGTATACATTTCGGTTACACTTTGAAATCTTAATGAACAATATCCTGCAACTGCATTTTTGCTTTTTGTAAAATTTAATTGATGTGTATGCTCTGTAGGTTCGTTAATAATAGCAATTGCTTTATACTTTGTTTGAGCTATTTCTAATATACTAACTATATTAGAAATAATATTTTTTTCAACTTCTACAAGAATCATTGCAGGGACTTCGCTAGATGCACTAATAAATACCGCCGGAAAAGGAAATATTGCAACTTTATACGTAAATAATACGCCAAACATTATATTCACCCCTATTACATAGTTAGTAATAATATAAATTTTGATCTAAACAATTATATCACATTTTTTATGTAAATACAACAGAAACCAAAAGCAATTATAACAAAGATTGTTATAATTGCTTTTATATGACTATTATTCCGATTTCTTTTTTGCTTTCGTTGTTGTTTTTGTTTTGTCTTCTACTTCCTCTTTTTTGCTTATCTTTTTAGTCACTTTCTTAGTAGTTTTTTTAGGCATCTCTCCTTGTATAAAATTATCTTCAATAACTTTATACATCCAAGCAGCAGAGCCTGTGTACCAGGTCCAACCACCACGTCCTACGTGATTTTCGTTAGCATAAACATCTGCAGCTACTACATAAGGTTCGACCATATATATGTCTGCTTTATCTTTGCTATCACTGTGATTTATTGGATTTAAAATGTGCAGTACATCTAAGGCTTTTTCAGGCTCACCTGTTTCGAAATATGCTTTAGCAAGCCATATAGCCCCGTGTGTATATTGACCACCATTTTCTCTTACACCCGGAACATAAGCTTTTATATAGCCGGGGTTATGTTTAGGATTATCAAAAGGTGGATTTAATAGTTTTATTACATTGTGTTTTCTATCTACTAAATATTTTTCAGCAGATTCTAAAGAAGATTTTATTTCATCTTTCGTATCAGGATAGCCTTTTAGAGCGATTGCAGCCCAAGCTTGAGAAATTAAATCTATTTTACACTGCTCACTATCTGGTGTGCCAAGAGGTGTTCCATCTGGAAAAAAAGCCCTTGCAAAATAATCACCAGCCCAAGCAGATGCAAATATTGCATGTTTTAAAACATGTCTTTCACTCATAAAGCGCATTTTGTTTACTTCATCCATTTTTAAGTCTGCTATCTTTATAAATCTATCTAATATATCCATCATAAAGAAAGTAAGCCATACAGATTCGCCCTTTATATTACTAAATCCATCATTCCAATCTCCATCTCCAATAGACAATAGTCCATGTCTACCTTTTCTAGATAGTCCATATTTTATAGCCACAAGTGCATGATCGTAAATGCTTGCTGTATTTTCTGTAGGAGCAAAATAATCGTAAAGTTCATCCCTATCTCCTAGTGGTTTATCTTCAAGGAAAGGTGTTTTTTCTTTTAATATAGAGTCATCTCCCGTTTTTAGAACATATTCACTTAATACGTATGGCAACCAAAGATAATCATCGCTAAAATGAGTTCTTATTCCTCTAGAGTTATGTTCGTGCCACCAATGAAGAACGTCACCCTGCTCAAACTGTTTTGCCGCATGTTTTATAATCTGCGCCCTTGTTCTTTCAGGCCAAGATGATATTAATGCAAGTGAATCTTGTAATTGATCTCTATACCCAAATGCTCCGCCCGCTTGGTAAAGTCCTGTTCTTGCAAATAGTCTTGATGCAATAGCTTGATACATAAGCCAACCATTTGCCATTATGTCTACATACTCATCGCCTGTGTTAAAATTACGAGTTACCTTTTCTCTCCAATATGCTTTAGTACTTTCATATTCGTAAAGAAGATTTACCACGTCACTATACTTTTCTATTACTTCTTGTATAGTTTCTACTCCTTGATCAGTTGCACCAAAAAGTATTGCAACCGTTGCCGTTTCATCCTTTTTAACTTTACACTTTATTTTTATTGTTGCTTGTTCTGGGTCATATTCAACAGTGCCCTCAGACTTATTTAAAAATACACCTTTTGTATATGCAACTACGTTATTAAAGAATTCATTATATGGATTTTTGAAATATAGCATGTCATTTTCATACTTACATAGCACATAGCTACTAGAAACTTCTTTGGCTACACCCATTACCATATCTGGTTTATACTCAATAATTACCTCTTTATCTAAAGGTCTATTGTTAGTAAGAGTAATGTAATGTATTTTAACATCATCATTTATTGGGACAAATATGTCCATATTTCTTTCAATGCTTCCCGATTCACCTTTTACCTTAACATATCCAAAACCATATGTTAAGTTATATGTGTTATCAAAAACGCCTTTAAAATGCTCTCCAGGCACAAAATCCGCCCAATCATTACACCAATGCGTAAGTTTGAATTCCCCTGCATTTTTATAGAAAGAATATACTGTTCCATAAGTTGAGATTAATGTCCCAAATCTTTCGTTTGTTAAAACATTACACCAAGGAAGCGGAGTATGAGTATTTAATATTTCATACTCATCTCCTGTTTTATTAAATCCGCCATATCCGTTAAAAGCTTTATATGTTTTATTCATCCGCTTTCACCTCTTCTATTGTTTTTTCTTCCTTGTTGGTCTTTGGCATAAACTCTTCTATATGTTTAATAATGTGTTTGCCTACCAAATCAAATAATCCTTTTTCGTCTTCAGATATATTATTCAGGTTAACTATATATATGTTTCCTTTTGTATATGACATATATACAACTTTCTTTAAAATATCTTCAATATGTGTTTTTATAGGTTCACCACTGTATAATTCTTCGTCTACTAATAGTACTATATCTACATCTATTTTTCTATATTTTGCATAATCCATAAACGCTATGATTTCATCTACAATTGCTGAATCTTCTAATCTTCCTATTCTTACAGTCATAATTGGTATGTCGCCAGAAATACCATATTTCCAAAGCATAGATTGACTAAACGAGGCATTCCAAAAAGCATTTTTATCCAAGTCTTTATCTGAACCAAATAATAATTTTGCAATAATGTTATTGTACGCTTCTGCCTTGCCTGGTTTTAATTTTAAATATTTCGCATTAACGTTTTCTTTTTGTACAGCAAACATAGCTTCTTTTTCTAACGATTCATAATCTGCATTTACAATAGTATGTGAAATGTTGTATTTGCTATCTGCCGCACCAGTTAGATAGTAGAATGTTTGTGTTTCACCTGGCTCTAATAGAATTCTTGCTCTATATGACATTACAGGCCACAATGGATATTTTACAAATTCACCATCGTAAGCATCTTTACCATTATTAGATATAAGTTTAGATTTTTCTGTCTCCATTTCGTATTCTAAATCTATACCCACTAGTTTAGTAAATACGTAAAACTCTTCTTCCTCATTGTTTCTAGAACGTTTTTTTGCAATTAACGCACCTAAATGTTCATCATAATCTTCTTCTATTAACAAACTATTAAATGCCGGATGAATAATATTTGCCCTTTCTTCCGTCATTGCCAGTTCAAGCTCAGTATTAATTACTATTTCTTTTCTTTCACTAGAAGAGTTATATAATGTATATTTACGTATTTCCATATTATACTTAGGAGCTACACAAATATTTGTTATTGTCTCTATATCCCCATCCGTTCTTCTATATTCACTAGCCGCTAGTGAATATGCAAGTGAATAACTATCTGGTTCTTTATAGTTGGGAGCATACGTTCCAGACCAAATTAATCCTGTAGACTTATCTGTAAATATTACTTGATTTCCAAGTGTAACATCTTTTACATATCTGTTTTTAGTAATAGCATAATTTTTGTAGTACATAAAGTTTGAACCATCATCTGTAAGTAGTGTACTAATTTTTCCGTTTGTATGAATATTTATCATAGGCATAAGTCTATTTTTAAATTTAGCATAATCTTCATAAGATATATGGCTTGTAAACTCTTCTTTGGCAGGTTGTACAAATTTATTGTATTTAGAGTTTATGTTCTCCTTTATTGGAACCGCAAGTGGTATTCTTTCTTTTAATAGGATTTCAGCTGCATCAATATTCGGATTTGAGTGAAATCTGTTTTGTACTATACCATCATTTATATAATTGTTAATTGCAGTAAGTATCATACCCTGATGGTGCGCCATATACGTTTTTACCACTTCATATTTTTTATTTTTACCAATATGTGTCTTGGTAAAGTCTATTGCTTCATAGAAACCGAAGTTAGAATATGAGTTATATTTTCTTAATGTTTTTATGTTGTGATATACCTTTTTAGGAGCATAAGGCAAGCACATAAGCGATGAATATGGCGAAACAACCATATTATCATTTAGGCCACGTTTCAGTCCAAGCCAAGGTATTCCAAACGCCTTATATTGATAATTTTGCTCGTTATCTTGAAGTGCAAACGCAGATTCAGATACGCCCCACGGAACGTTTGCTGCTTTAGCATAGTTTATTTGACTATCTAAAGCAAAACTTAATGATTCATCAACTAGTGTATATTTATATGTTTTAGTAAATAGGTTTGGCATAAAGTACTCAAAACAAGTTCCACTCCAAGATATAAGCCCTTTTGAGCCGTTTATCTTCACTAGATTACGAGCTAGCGCAAACCAGTGTTTAGATGTTATTTGAGATGTTGCTATCGCAATTAAGCTTGTAAGTCTTGATTCAGACATTAACATATCATAGTAACTATCTACTAGTTTGTTCCCTTCTGCATCATAACCTATCGAGAAAATATTTCTAGATTTAACATATAATTTTGTAAAATCTACTTCATCTATAAACTCTCTGCATATATCAAGCATTTCCTCCACTTGTGTGTGTAGTTTTTCTATAACTATTTTAGATTTAGCTAGTTTCTTCAAGAATATTTCAGCAACATAAATGCTAGCTATAAAGTTACCACTATCAACAGTAGATACAAATCTAGGTCTTAATGGTTCTAAGTTTCTTGTATTATACCAGTTATATAGATGACCGTTCCATTTTGGTAGTTTTTTAACTGTATTCATTATGTTGTGTAATTTATTTACTGCTTCTTCTAATGGAATATATTCAAGATCGTATGCGTTAATTATTGCCATTATTCCATATCCTATATTGGTTGATGAGGTTCTGCCAACAACTTTTGGACGTCTATTTTCTTGGTAATTATCTGGTGGTAAGAAGTTGCTTGCTTCATTCATTGTACTATCAAAAAACTTCCAAGTTCTTCTTCCAATCTCTAATATATCTTGTTTTTCTTTATTATCTAGTTTGCCTGCTGATTCAAATATTACCTTTTTACTCATTATATACGCTGCATATGGGGCTATTAATATAAATGCTGTAAATATTAGTGTAAATATTTGTTTGCCATAAGAATAATTATTTAATGCTACCATAACTAATAATAATGCTCCATATATAATATTTGGTATCATATTCTTATATACATATGGTAATTTTTCTTTTGCACCTTTTTCAATTGTTTCTGCAGTTGCCCACTCAAGAAGTTTTTTCTTTGAAATGAACATTCTATATAATGATGTGCAGAACGCATTTAATGTAATCCAAGCTTTATATGGAAGTGTGATTATATTAAATACCATTTTTAAAAGGTTTGCTCTAAGTCCATAAATTACAGGTATGTATTGTTTTTGTTTTCGTTCTGCATTTCTTCCAAACAACAATTGGTCAATTACAGATAGAATATAGCCAAAATTCATTACTACAAATGTTACTATTACAGAATATGTGAAGCTATTTCCAGGTATAAACAACGCAACAATTAAAAATAGCATTGCAATAATATCTAGCGATTCCCTTCTTAAGTTGTCAAAAATCTTCCAACGAGATAACAAATTAAGCCCACTTTTTGGTCTAAACAACCAAGAAATTATTTGCATATCCCCTCTAAACCATCTATGATTTCTCTTCATATATGCTATAAAGTTTGATGGAAAACCATCTTGCACTTCTACATCCGATGCAAGTCCAGTTCTCATAAAGCTACCTTCTAAAAGGTCATGACTTAGTATAAGGTTTTCTGGAACTTTATCTCCTATTAGTTTATCAAAAAGCTCTATATCATATATACCTTTACCAGTATAAATTGCCTCTTTAAATAAATCTTGATAAACGTTCGATATAGCGTTTGTATATATGTCCAGCCCCCCAAATCCTCCAAATACTTTAGAGAATATACTGTTATTGGCAGATTCAATGTCTAACCCAACAGCTGGTTGTATTAGTCCATACCCAGATTTTACTGTTTTTCCATTCTTACTAAGTACAGGTTTGTTTAGAGGATGTGAAATAATAGCAACTAACTCTTTTGCAGAGTTCAGAGATAAAGAGGTATCTTCGTCTATAGTTATCATATATTTAACTTCAGGAATATCTCTGTGAGCTAAATACATGCTATTTGCTATTTGTCCTTCTGAAAGTTTATTTAAAAGAAGTGAGTTTAACTCTGTTAACGCCCCACGTTTTCTTTCCCAACCCATGTAGCAACCTTCAGATTCAGAATATACTCTTTTTCTATATAAAAAATTGAATAGTTTGGGTTCTGATGGGTATTTTTCATTTAATTCATCAATTAGTTTTTTACCATATTTAACTACTTTTTGGTCTAGATCGATGTATTCCTTATCGCTAGATGTACAGTCTCCTAGCAGCATATAGTACATATTTTCAGAACGATTAGCAAGATATGTTATTTCCATTTTTCTTATCATCTTGTCCAATTTTTCTGTAGAGTTTATTACTGTTGGCATTGCTATCATAGTGCTTGTTTCTCTGTCTATTGTTTTAGCAAAATTAAATCTAGGAAGTGGTTCCGGTCTTACAAATTTTCCCACAAAATATGCTATTGTTTTATCTGCAATTTCCATTCCAAAAGCAAATAATACAATATCTATTATAATCCTATAAAACAAACTAAAATTACCTATAAATACTCTGTCTACAAATACTGTAAATAATGTCGCAAGTGCAAGTATAGACAATATATATATATATGACTTAATTGGTCTAAATATATGATTGTGAAACATTATTCCAAAAGTACTCTTTTTCATTATCTTTATTAAAAGTACTTTATCTTCACCAATTAAAAAATGGCCGACGTGTTTTTCATATTTATATGAACACTCTACCGCTTTTTTAGCAATATACATTTCTGAAACTTTATACTTTTTAGCCAGCTGTATTATTGTATGTCTATATCTTGATTTGGTTTTATGGTCACATTTAATGTACTCTTTAGTATAGTCCTCTTTTAATATCTCATCTATTCTGTTTACATTAACTATTACATCTCCCCAGTTAGTTGATGAAACTGTTTTCATAGACATTATTGAATTTGATATAAGGCTTGTTGTCTTTGCTATTTCATCATGTTCTTTTTCTATAGCTTCATCTATGGTAAAACCTGTTTTAGTTGTTTCCTCTTTAAATTCTTCTAAAAACTCTTCACCTTTTACTCCCAAATCCTTTAGCCTATATGCCATATATTCTATATACGCTGTATTGCTAGTTTTCACACCAGTATTTGCGGTAAGCTCCCCTTTGATTTTACCTATACTTTTTAAAGATTTTGTAGTTATCTTATCTGCATGTCTAGAAATAGATTTGTTCAGTCTTTTCTCAACCTTTAGTTTTTGCATTTCAGCATTAAATATATTAATACAAACTCTTTTTATATATTTTATAAGTGCTACTCTAATCATTATTGGAAGAACGGATAATTCTTCAAATGTTACATATGTATTTTTTTGAAACTCTCTAACATAGTTACTTACTATTCCGTCATCTACTATTCCATTATTACGATTTACTATTTCATCAGCCATAAACATTATTCTTAAACTTTGTTTGCTGTCTGTTGGCTTGACTATTGGCATTCCAACTTGAATTTCAAAACGCAAAGCCGTTTTAGCAACATTATATTCTTGTTCTATAATATACATATTATCTAATAGCCACTGTCCTGCAGAATGTGAAGGAATTTTTAAATCACTATTCATATTAAGCAAGTTATACGTAGCCTTAATTATTTTAAAAGCATTCTTTAACTCATAGTCCATTTCAAATAAGAATTCTTGCATATTTTCACCTCTTAAATATTCAGTTCGATTATATACTAAACAGATTATATTTTCAAGCTTTTTTCTAGTATATTTATGGTTTATTTTGTAGCAAAAAGGCACGGAATTTCCGTGCCTTTGCATATTATTTTGTTGATTTGTTTGAGCGAGATTTTTTCTTTTTTACATACACAATTACTGCCTGTATAAAAACGGGAATTAATAGCACTATTAACAGCACATACGATAACATATAACAGCAGCCACCAATTGCAATTACCAAAAGAATACTAACAAATATATTAGACCCAATGCGATTATCTGCAATTGTAGCACTCAGATAATTGTTGTCGCTATCAAAACATGCTTTTAAATTGTGGCTTCTACCCTTCAACGTTATTGTCATTCCATTCGGACCAATGTTAATGTCTGCTTTTTCAAGCTCGCAGATTTTTGTAATATCTTGCTTAATTACTTCCAAAGTAGCATAGTGGCTTTCTAACTCTTTGGAATCTATCGGAACAGCCATTTCAACAATTATTAAAACAGCCATGGCCACTGCGCACAATACAGCAATAACTATTTGCCATGTATCGAACTTATTTTTCAAATAATTTTTATACTTTTCCATTAGTCATATCTCCTTAAAGTCTGTATTTTAAACTATTGTAATATCTCACTAGCTATTTTAGCTAGTAACTACTTACTAAACATTTAGTAGCAGTTAACTACATCTCTTCTTCATCTCCTTATAAATTATTATTAGGGACATATTAAATAGTTCGCAAATATTATACAATAATATCGTTATATTGTCAATATTTAGATGTATTGTAAACATAAAATGTTATCTAATATAGAACAAAGCGAATAAATTCGCCCTCCCTAGACCTTAAATAGTCTAAGGATTTTTTATAAAGATGTTGTATTTAAGTTTCCACCTATTCCTAGGCCACCCTTTTCTTTATTGGTCGTTGTTCTCGACCATTATCCATCGCTATTTCTAGGTTTGGAATATAATTTATTATATAATTTCTTAATATATTTAAACTTGCATTTATATCTGCGTTTACTTTCTTGCCACTATTTGTTATAAACAACCCTCTACAAATTCTTCTTTTAGGGTTATAGTTTTCTTTCGTTATTTCTTCATTATCTAATGCACTTATTCCTGATGTATATCTTTCACTTATT